>NZ_KZ819033.1 GCF_003115845.1 Brenneria roseae subsp. roseae
AAAGTCCTGGCCGGCAGGCCAGGACTTTGTCATCAATCTGAAGGGCGCCCATAGGCGCCCTTGCTTTTACAGCTAACCGGAATAGCTTATTTTTTGCTGCCCGGCACGCTGAAACGCTTGTTGAAGCGCTCAACACGACCACCAGTATCAACAACACGTTGTTTACCCGTGTAGAACGGGTGGCATGCGCCACAAACGTCCAGGTTCAGGTCGTGACCCACGGTAGAATGGGTTTTGATAACATTACCGCAAGAGCAAGTTGCCGTAATTTCAACGTAATTCGGGTGAATACCTTTTTTCATGGGAAACCTCTGTTAAGGCCGTGTCGCTATCCAGCCCTGTTCCGCCAGACACCACACGAAAGTTGAGTAAGTAAGTTCATCATGCAAACAGCACAATGGCGGCGGATCATACAGAAACTGACAACCCGATGCAATCGCATCCACACATTATCACTCACAGCATGTACACTAGCGGCTTACATTATTTCACGCCTGTTCCAACCGGAGATGTCATGTCTGTCGCCCAGGTCGCATTGCCCGTGCCATTGGCACGTACATTCGATTATTTGTTCCCCGCTGCTGGCGTTCAGCCGCAAGTCGGTGTCCGCGTCAGCGTGTCCTTTGGTAACCGCAAAACAATTGGCATTGTTACCGCATTAAGCGAATCGAGCGAACTCCCGCTGGATCAGTTAAAGCCCGTGCATGCCGTATTGGATGATCAACCACTGTTTCCCGCCGGCCTGTGGCGTATTTTAATGTGGGCGGTAGATTATTACCACTATCCCATCGGCGAAGTCCTGTTCCATGCTCTGCCGATATTACTGCGTCAGGGGAAACCGGCCCATCGCGCGCCACTCTGGCAATGGTTCGCCACCGAACAAGGACGGGCTACCCCCCTGAGTTCGCTAAAACGCGCCCCCAAACAGCAGCAGGCGCTGGCTGCGCTTCTTCAGGCGCCGGTGTACCGCCACCAGGTCAGCGAAACCGAACTAACGGAAACCGCGTTCCAGGCCTTGCGCGGTAAAGGATTGTGCGATCTGAAAGCTGCCGAACGAGCCACGCATGACTGGCGTAAAGATTTCAGTACTGCGACAGAGCGTCTGCGGCTGAACACCGAGCAGGCTACCGCCGTCGGCGCCATCCGTAGTGAAGATAATCATTTTGCCGCCTGGTTGCTGGCCGGCATCACCGGCTCGGGCAAAACGGAAGTCTATCTCAGCGTGCTGGAAAATGTGCTGGCGCAGGGGAAACAGGCTCTGGTGCTGGTGCCGGAGATAGGTCTGACGCCGCAGACGATCGCCCGTTTCCGCGAGCGCTTCAACGCTCCCGTTGATGTGCTGCACTCCGGTCTGAATGACAGTGAACGTCTTGCTGTCTGGCTACGTGCCCGCAGTGGCGAAGCGGCGATTGTCATCGGTACGCGTTCGGCCCTGTTTACACCGTTTGCCCGGCTGGGACTGATCGTGATTGATGAAGAACATGACAGCTCATACAAACAGCAGGATGGCTGGCGTTATCATGCCCGCGATCTGGCGGTATTCCGCGCCAGAGAAGAAGATATCCCCATTGTGATGGGCACCGCGACGCCCGCGCTGGAAACGCTCTATAACGTACAAATCGGCAAATACCGTCAGTTGCGGCTCACCAAGCGCCCCGGCAACGCGATGCTGGCCCGCCAGCACATTCTCGATTTAAAGGGGCTCCCTCTCACAACCGGATTATCGCAGCCGCTCATTACCCGTATCCGACACCATCTGACGCAGGATAATCAGGTGATCCTGTTCCTTAACCGCCGGGGTTTCGCTCCGGTGGTCATGTGTCATGAATGCGGCTGGATTGCCGAATGCCAGCGCTGCGATCACTATTATACCCTGCATCAACACCAGCAAATGTTGCGCTGCCACCACTGCGACAGTCAGCGTCCGGTGCCGCATCAGTGCCCCGGCTGCGGTTCCACCAATCTGGTGCCTATCGGCCTCGGGACAGAACAGTTGGAACAAGCGTTGGCGCCGTTATTTCCTGACACGCCGATTACCCGTATCGACCGGGACACGACCAGCCGCAAAGGCACGCTCGAACATCAGCTGTCACAGGTGAGACAAGGCGGCGCCCGCATTCTGATCGGTACGCAAATGCTGGCAAAAGGACACCATTTTCCCGATGTCACGCTGGTTGCCCTGCTGGACGTCGACAGTTCACTGTTCTCTGCCGATTTTCGCGCGGCCGAGCGCTTCGCCCAGCTCTATACGCAGGTATCAGGCCGGGCCGGACGCGCCGGTAAAGCGGGGGAAGTCATCCTGCAAACGCACCACCCGAAACATCCTTTGCTGCAAATTCTGCTGCAACAGGGCTACGACGCCTTTGCCAGTCAGACCCTGAACGAGCGAAAAAGCGTTTTTCTCCCGCCTTTCACTAACCATATTCTGTTCCGCGCCGACGACCATGATAATCAGCAGGCGCCGCTCTTCCTCCAGCAGCTGCGCAATCTGTTGGAAGCCAGCCCCCTGCGCGATGAATCGCTCTGGCTGCTGGGCCCCGTTCCCGCGCTGCAACCCAAACGGGCAGGCCGTTTCCGCTGGCAATTGTTGTTACAACACCCTTCCCGGGCGCTGTTGCAACGGTTGGTCAAAACTTCCGTGGCGCTGATCAACACGCTGCCGCAAGCGCGCAAAGTGAAGTGGGTGTTAGATGTCGACCCGATAGACAGCTAGCATTTTCATACCCGGCATGCCGATGACAAATTCTTGCGAATCGCATCGAAAAACTGAAATTCATCACGTTTTACATGCAAATTAAGCAACAAAAATTGCGTTCAATCTGTTAAGTGTGTTCGTGAAGGCAGTATTCTGGAAATGATGACAACACGAAATTTGGCAACACCCTGGCACTGTCATTGAGCAATGGCGAGCAGTCATTACAGTCAGAAGGGGGAAGTAATAACATCCAGGCCGGTAGCGCCAGCTCAGGCTGACGCAAGGAGAAAAGCGTTGGAACAGAAGAAAGAAGTGACTACGGCGACAATGAAAGACGTCGCGGACGAAGCCGGTGTATCCACCGCCACGGTTTCCCGTACGTTGATGAATCCAGAAAAAGTCTCTGCGGCCACACGAAAAAAAGTAGAGCAGGCGGTTATTACTGTAGGATACTCTCCCCATGCGCTGGCCAGAAACCTTAAGCGTAATGAATCGCGAACCATTCTGGCCATCGTACCGGACATCTGCGATCCCTATTTTTCTGAAATATTCAGAGGGATTGAAGAAACCGCGGCGGAGCATGGTTATCTGGTCCTGATTGGCGATTGCGCTCATCAACACCGGAAAGAAAAAACCTTTATTGATTTGATTATCACCAAACAAATTGATGGCATGTTGCTGCTGGGCTCGGACCTGCCATTCGATGCCGGAAAAGAAGAGCAGCGCAATCTGCCTCCGATGGTTATGGCTAATGAATTCGCACCGGAGTTGGAACTGCCGACGGTCCATATCGATAATCTGACCGCCGCATTCGATGCCGTACACTATTTGCACCAGCTCGGCCATCAACGGATCGCCTGTATTGCCGGCCCCGAACGCATGCATCTGAGCCAATATCGGCTACAGGGCTATGTACAAGCGCTACGCCGCAGTGGCATCGCCGTCGATAACCAGTACATTATCCGGGGCGATTTCACGTATGAAACCGGCGTAAACGGTCTGATTGCGTTAATGAAACATCCGCTGCCGCCCAGCGCGATTTTCTGTCATAACGACATCATCGCGCTGGGCGTGCTGTCGCAGGCAAAAAAGATGGGGCTGGATATACCACGCGATATTTCCGTGGTCGGCTTTGACGACATCGATCAGGCACAGTATTGTTGGCCACCGCTGACAACAGTGGCACAGCCGCGTTATCGGATCGGCCGCGAGGCAATGCTGCTACTATTAGAGCAGCTACATGGTAATACCGTACGCAGCGGCTCGCGACTGCTGGCCAGTGAACTGGTGATACGGGAAAGCTCGGCAGCCCTGAATTATTCACGCAACAGGCTTTAAGAATTCAGGTGCTGGTCAAATATTTTAGGGTTCAGTAACATGGCCCCCTAATACCTTTATTCAATTCACAGCGAAACGACAGTGGCACAAAGAGACTATGTCAGCCGGGGCCGTTCAAATACGCGCCGGAAAAAGACAACCAGCCGAAGGAAAAGCAACGCTTCAGGAACGTCCAAAACCATGGTGGCTCTGGCTGTTGCCGTTTTGGTCACTTTTGCGGGTGGGCTGTATTTTATCGCCCATAATAAACCGGAAGAGTCGCCAGTACTGCCACATCAAAACGCAGCGGGTAAAGGCAATGGGTTACCGCCCAAGCCAGAGGAGCGTTGGCGTTACATTAAGGAACTGGAAAATCGGCAGTTAGGCGTCACATCGCCTACCGAGCCTTCCGCCGGCGGGGAGATTCAGTCACCGGTACAGCTGACGGATGAACAACGCCAGTTGCTGGAACAAATGCAATCGGATATGCGCCGTCAGCCAACTCAACTCTCAGAAGTGCCGTATAACGATCAGACTCAGGTTCCGCGCTCACAGGTGACGATCAAACCACCGACGCAACCCCCGGTGGCTACAACGCCGCCGCCGGTGACGCGGGCTCCGGTTACCACGACGCCGGCGGTGCCGGCCGCACCAAAACAGGACGTCGTTAAGCAAGAGCCAAAGCCAGAAAAAGAGAAAACACAGCGTTGGATCGTTCAATGTGGCTCATTCAAAACCATGGAGCCTGCCGAATCGGTGAGAGCGCAACTGGCGTTTGCCGGTATCGAAAGCCGAATCACCTCTAACGGTGGATGGAACCGCATCATGCTGGGACCTTACAATAACCGCGCCGCAGCGGACAGCATGTTGCAACGTCTCAAAGGCGCGGGCGCATCAAACTGTATCCCTCTCGCCAGTGGGGGTTGAAAAACCCCACGCCTTCCCCCATTTATGAAATCAATATGCCCCGCCGTCGTGGCGGGGGCCTTTTTCTTCAGTAACGGGGATTTACTCGTGACAACTATCGTAAGTATACGCCGCAACGGCCACGTGGTCATTGGCGGTGATGGGCAAGCCACGCTGGGCAACACCGTCATGAAAGGCAACGTGCGTAAAGTGCGCCGCCTCTACAACGATCGCGTTATTGCTGGCTTTGCTGGTGGTACAGCGGATGCATTCACCCTGTTCGAGCTTTTTGAGCGCAAACTGGAAATGCATCAGGGACATCTGGTGAAAGCAGCCGTAGAACTGGCGAAAGACTGGCGTACCGATCGCATGTTGCGCCGACTGGAAGCCTTGCTTGCCGTTGCTGATGAAAATGCTTCACTGATTATTACCGGTAATGGCGATGTCGTGCAGCCGGAAAACGATCTGATAGCTATCGGATCCGGTGGTCCGTATGCCCAGGCCGCCGCTCGCGCCTTACTCGAAAACACGGAATTGAGCGCACGGGATATTGTCGAGAAGTCGTTAAGTATTGCTGGCGATATCTGTATCTACACCAACCAGTTCCACACGATTGAAGAATTAGCCTCGAAGGCGTAAGGATCAACTATGTCTGAAATGACCCCGCGCGAAATAGTCAGCGAACTCGATAGTTATATTATCGGCCAGCACAACGCCAAACGCGCCGTAGCGATTGCCCTGCGTAACCGCTGGCGCCGGATGCAGTTGGAAGAAACGCTGCGCCATGAAGTCACCCCTAAAAACATTCTGATGATTGGCCCGACCGGCGTCGGTAAAACCGAAATTGCCCGTCGTCTGGCCAAACTGGCCAATGCCCCCTTCATCAAGGTTGAAGCCACCAAATTCACCGAAGTCGGCTATGTGGGTAAAGAAGTCGATTCGATTATCCGCGATCTGACGGATTCAGCGATAAAAATGGTGCGTCAGCAGTCCATTGAGAAAAACCGTTACCGCGCAGAGGAACTGGCGGAAGAACGTATTCTGGATGCTCTGATCCCGCCAGCGAAGAACAACTGGGGACAGGCAGAAGAAGCGGCTGAACCTTCTGCTGCGCGTCAGGCGTTCCGCAAGAAATTGCGCGAAGGCCAGTTGGACGATAAAGAAATTGAAATCGATCTGGCCGCTACACCCGTTGGCGTTGAAATCATGGCGCCTCCAGGCATGGAAGAGATGACCAACCAACTGCAATCCATGTTTCAGAATCTGGCGGGTCAGAAACAGAAAGCCCGTAAGGTGAAAATCAAGGAAGCCTTTAAGCTGCTGGTGGAAGAAGAAGCCGCCAAACTGGTCAATCCGGAAGAACTGAAGCAGCAGGCTATCGAAGCCGTCGAACAGCATGGCATCGTGTTTATTGATGAGATCGATAAAATTTGTAAACGCGGCGAAAGTTCTGGTCCGGACGTATCCCGTGAAGGCGTTCAGCGCGATCTGCTGCCTCTGGTTGAAGGTTGTACCGTCTCGACCAAACATGGCATGGTCAAAACCGACCACATCCTGTTTATCGCATCGGGCGCTTTCCAGGTTGCCAGCCCGTCCGATCTGATCCCGGAATTGCAGGGACGTCTGCCGATTCGTGTTGAATTGCAGGCGCTGACGACGGAAGATTTTGAGCGTATTCTGACGGAACCGAGCGCATCCCTGACCGAACAGTATAAAGCGCTAATGGCAACGGAAGGCGTCAACATTGAGTTTTCCGCGGAGGGTATTCGCCGTATAGCAGAAGCCGCATGGCAGGTTAACGAACGTACCGAAAACATCGGCGCGCGTCGTTTGCATACCGTATTGGAGCGTCTGATTGAAGATATTTCTTACGATGCCAGCGAAATGAGTGGTCAAAACGTTACTATTGACGCAGATTACGTACGTGGTCACCTGGATGAATTAGTAGCAGATGAAGATCTAAGCCGATTTATCTTATAATCCGTTTTACGGATCGTCCTGTTAACTATTAAGCGGGAGGCCTGGGCCTCCCGTTTGTGTTTATGGTTCTGTCGTTAAAGATATTATTTACTCATAAACAATAAAAATTGAAGCACACCATGACCTTATCAACCCATAGCAGTAAAACCAAAGCCTGGCTGGATAGTCTGCGTCCAAAAACGCTGCCATTAGCTTTCGCTTCTATCGTCACCGGCTCGGCGATTGCAAGCTGGCATAGCAGTTTTAAACCGGGTGTCGCATTACTGGCGTTACTCACCGCGGGATTACTACAGATTCTTTCCAATCTGGCAAATGACTATGGGGATGCGGTCAAAGGCAGCGACACCAAAGATCGCATCGGGCCATTACGGGGTATTCAAACCGGCGCCATTACGCTGTCTCAGTTGAGAAATGCGCTAATTGCAACCGTTGTCCTCACCGTTATTTCAGGCGTATCGCTGGTGATTCTCGCCTGTGAAAAACCAAGCGATATCATTGGTTTTCTGGTTCTGGGATTGCTGGCCATTCTTGCCGCCATCACCTATACCGTCGGCAATCGCCCTTACGGCTATATCGGGCTGGGTGATATCTCGGTACTGATATTTTTCGGCTGGCTCAGCGTTGCAGGCTCTTATTACCTGCAAACCGGCCATTTCGACAGCATCGTCATGTTGCCGGCCACCGCTTGCGGTTTGCTTGCTACCGCCGTATTGAACATTAATAACCTGCGGGATATCGACAATGACCGTCTCAGTGGAAAAAACACGCTGGCCGTTCGCCTCGGCGCGCAGAAAGCCCGCTGCTATCACACCCTGCTGTTGATGCTGGCGCCGTTCTGTCTCGGCCTGTTCGCCATGCTTTACCTGCATAGCCTGGCGGGCTGGCTCTTTCTCCTGACGCTACCGCTGCTGCTCAAGCAGGCCATTTACGTTCTGCGCGAAACCAGCGCGTTCAGCATGCGCCCAATGCTGGAAAAAACCGTCAAGGGCGCGCTGTTGACCAATCTTCTGTTTGCTGTCGGGGTTATGCTCAGCTAACGCTAAACGGAACGCATTCCCAGACTCGCGGATCGCTCCCCGGCAGTAGACGATGACCTGATGAATAACCGGGACAAAGCGCGGCGGCAATTTACTGATACGCATCAAGTTAACATTTGATGATTTTGCCAACACCCGCCAGAAAGGGATATACTCACTATCCCTGCGGGCAAACTGACATCAATCCTATGAAATACGATACTTCCGAACTGTGCGATATTTATCACGAAGAGGTTAACGTTGTTGAGCCTCTGTTCTCTAATTTTGGCGGGCGTACTTCATTTGGTGGCAAAATCACCACGGTGAAATGTTTTGAGGATAACGGCCTGCTTTATGATCTGTTAGAAGAAAATGGCATTGGGCGCGTACTCCTGATTGATGGCGGTGGCTCGGTACGTCGTGCCTTGCTCAACGCAGAACTGGCCAGATTGGCGACCCAGAATGAATGGGAAGGTATTGTCATCTATGGCGCCGTGCGTCAGGTGGACGATCTGGCGGAACTGGATATTGGCATCCAGGCCATGGCGGCTATTCCGGTCGGCGCAGCCAGCGAAGGAATTGGGGAAAGCGATATCCGGGTGAATTTTGGCGGGGTGACCTTTTTCTCCGGCGATCATCTGTATGCCGACAACACAGGGATTATTCTGGCGGAAGACCCGCTGGATATTGAATAATCCTCACGGCATCAGCAAACCGGTGCTGCCATATAACGTAATCCTGCGTAGGCAGAGATTGCGCTATATGGCGTCGGCAAAAGCTCAAAAAAGTGAGCTTCTGCCTTGCCGGAAGATTAAACTTCTTCCATCTTGCCTAGCAGCGCACGCAAACGATCTTGCCATACCTGCTGCTCTTCTTTCAGCTGTTCGTTCTCGCGCACCAGCGCTTCACGAGAACCCGCCGCCGCCTGAACGTCTTGTGACAAAGCGCTGTTTTGCTCCTTCAGCTCTTCGATTTCCATTTGTAACAGCGTGATCGTATCAATCGCCTGCTGAACTTTTGCTTCCAGCTTTTCAAACACTTCAAATGACATTCTTCAAACCCCTTTTAATCACAAGGCATAAATCGGTTAACGCTGCGCCATCACGTCCGCATGACCACAACACGACAGCACACCCTAATACGATGCCCGTTTAATACGCCTCTGGACATAACCTGATGGCGAGACTGGCCGTAGCTGAATTGTATGTAGCCAATGAATCCCTGTCTAGCAGGCATCCCACACAACGCAGAGTGTGACAGCTTTTATTTATTACCACTATCAGCACAAACTGAAAAAACGCGTTAATGACCTTTCACCGGGTAGCGAATGTTAATCATTGTATCGACGATTTAACATAATACGGGCGATACCAACCGTCAAATCACAAAATTTTAAGCGAATACGCACATTTTTTGACATACAACACACATTTTGATTTCGATATTTCTCGTTTTCGAACATTAACGATAAATTCACATTATAAAAACTTTTAAAGCAGAAGTTGCCGTTTACGGTGACCTTACGATCCCTACCATTCTGTCCCTAACAGCAGGAAAACAATATGAGCAAATCAGAACGTTCAACCTTAAAAGGCCAGTGTATCGCCGAGTTTCTAGGTACTGGCCTGTTGATTTTCTTTGGCGTGGGCTGTGTTGCCGCCCTGAGTCTGACCGGCGCCAGCTTCGGCCAATGGGAAATCAGCGTTATCTGGGGCCTGGGAGTGGCGATGGCTATCTATCTGACGGCCGCCATTTCCGGTGCGCATCTTAACCCCGCCGTCACTGTCGCCCTATGGCTGTTTGCCTGTTTCGATGGCAAGAAAGTCATTCCCTATATTCTCTCTCAATTCGCGGGAGCCTTCTGTTCCGCCGCCCTGGTCTACGGTCTGTATTACAATTTGTTCGTGGATTTTGAACAAACACATAATATGGTGCGCGGTAGCGTGGAGAGCCTGAACCTCGCCGGTGTCTTCTCGACGTATCCCAACGTACATATTTCAGTCATACAGGCGTTTCTGATTGAAACGGTGATCACCGCGATCCTGATGTGTCTGATTCTGGCGCTGACTGACGACGGTAACGGTATCCCTCGCGGGCCACTGGCGCCGTTGCTGATCGGTATTTTGATCGCCGTCATCGGCGCCTCAATGGGGCCGCTCACCGGCTTTGCATTGAACCCGGCGCGTGACTTTGGGCCAAAACTGTTTGCCTCTCTGGCAGGATGGGGAGAGATTGCCCTCACCGGTGGACGTGATATTCCGTACTTCCTGGTACCCATTTTTGGTCCACTGGTCGGTGCTTGCCTGGGTGCGGTAGGCTACCGTGCATTGATCGGCCGTCACCTGCCGTGCGATGTGTGTGAAGCCGACACAACGGCGGGTACAGAAACCCACTAACATTTAGTGCTACAGCAATTACCCTTTTGCGGTTAACCATTACAGGATTGGATTTATGAACCCGGAAAAAAAATACATTGTCGCGCTCGATCAAGGAACCACCAGTTCTCGTGCCGTTGTTCTGGACCACGATGCCAACATTATCAGCGTCTCACAGCGTGAATTCAGCCAAATTTATCCAAAAGCGGGTTGGGTAGAACACGATCCCATGGAAATTTGGGCATCACAAAGTTCGACGTTGGTAGAAGTACTGGCCAAAGCGGATATCAACGCAGATGAAGTGGCGGGTATCGGCATCACCAACCAGCGCGAAACCACCATTGTGTGGGAAAAAGAGACCGGCAAGCCAATTTATAACGCTATCGTCTGGCAATGTCGCCGAACGGCGGAGATCTGTGAACAGCTCAAGAAAAGCGGTCTGGAAGAGTACGTTCGTAACACCACCGGACTGGTCGTTGACCCTTACTTCTCCGGTACCAAGGTGAAATGGATTCTGGATCACGTTGAGGGCGCGCGTGAACGCGCCCAGCGTGGAGAACTACTGTTTGGTACGGTTGATACGTGGTTGATCTGGAAAATGACGCAAGGGCGCGTTCACGTCACGGACTACACCAACGCCTCCCGCACCATGCTGTTCAATATCCATACGCTTGAGTGGGATGAACGTATGTTGCAGGCACTGGATATTCCCCGCGCTATGCTGCCGGAAGTACGTGCCTCCTCCGAAGTTTATGGACAAACCAACATCGGCGGCAAGGGCGGCACACGTATTCCGATTGCCGGTATTGCGGGCGATCAGCAGGCGGCCCTGTATGGTCAGCTTTGCGTCCATCCCGGTATGGCGAAAAACACCTACGGCACGGGTTGCTTCCTGCTGATGAATACCGGTACTGAAGCGGTACTGTCCAAACATGGCCTGCTCACCACCATTGCCTGTGGCCCACGTGGTGAAGTCAATTACGCGCTGGAAGGATCCGTTTTCGTCGGTGGCGCATCAATTCAGTGGCTGCGCGATGAGCTGAAGCTGATTGGCGAATCCATGGACTCAGAATATTTCGCCACCAAGGTGAAGGACACCAACGGCGTCTACGTCGTTCCCGCCTTCACTGGCCTGGGCGCCCCTTATTGGGACCCGTATGCACGCGGCGCGATCTTCGGTCTGACCCGTGGCGTCAACGCTAATCACATTATCCGCGCCACGCTGGAGTCCATCGCGTTCCAAACCCGCGATGTACTGGATGCCATGCAGGCAGACGCGGATACCCGCCTGAAAGCACTGCGTGTAGACGGTGGGGCCGTCGCGAACAACTTCCTGATGCAATTCCAGTCCGATATTCTCGGCACCCGCGTTGAACGTCCCGAAGTGCGTGAAGTCACCGCGTTGGGCGCCGCCTTCCTGGCTGGTCTGGCAACCGGATTCTGGAACGATCTGGATGAAGTGAAAAGCAAAGCCACTATTGAGCGTGAATTCCGCCCCAGTATTGAAACCGTGGAGCGTAACTACCGTTATAGCGGTTGGCAGAAAGCCGTTGCCCGCGCCCGTGACTGGGAAGAGCACGACGCATGATGTTTCTCCGGGCGCGCCTGTCGCGCGCCCATTTTCAGCGCGGCAAGGTTACACCGCAACCAGCATGCCGCCATCCACAAACAACAGATGACCGTTGACAAAATCAGACGCTTTTGACGACAGATAAACGGCAGCGCCAACCAACTCCTCTGGATCCCCCCAGCGGGCGGCGGGAGTACGCTTGCACAACCAATTGGTAAACGCTTCATCCTCGACCAACGCCTTGGTCATGTCCGTCTTAAAATAGCCGGGAGCGATGCCATTAACCTGAATATTATAGCGCGCCAATTCGACGCACATCCCGCGCGTCAGCATTTTTACCGCTCCCTTTGAGGCCGCATAAGGCGTAATCGTGTCCCGCCCCAGTTCGCTTTGCATAGAACAGATATTAATAATTTTTCCACGCTGGCGTTCCACCATATAACGAGAAACTGCCTGTGAAACCAGAAAGACGGATTTTTGATTCACATTAATCACATCGTCCCAATCCTTTTCCGGAAAATCATTGAAGGGATGACGACGCTGAATACCCGCGTTATTAATTAATACATCAATTTCTCCAATTTTTTCCTCAATAAACTGAACCGAGCGACTGACAGCCTGATGATTAGTCACATCAAAAGCACAGGCGTGAGCCGTATAACCTAAATCCCGCAGTTGGCCGGCGGCATGTTCAGCCCGCGCATCAGTAATGTCATTAATAATAATTTCCGCGCCATACTCTGCCAGCCCTCTCGCCAGCAAAAAACCAATTCCTTGTGCAGAACCGGTAATAAGTACTTTTCTTTTTTCCAATGAAAATAAATTTTTCATAATAATATCCTGATAGCCGAACTGAATTACTTTATACCCGTCTTTATTTTCAAACTCAGACGGCCATATATACAAACTTCACACATTACGCTACGTTTCTATTAAATGAGGATGGTGAAACACTCATTAAACCAAAACACCCGGAGATGTTTATTTGAAAGGTAATATTATCAAACCGTTTTATTCACGTTAAAACCGTGACAAATATCACTCAAGAGAATGTTACGATAAGGTGTTACCACTTCCGTGATCGGAATCGCGCCGATACGGCCTGATTAAGCATAATTATTCCTCACAATATCATTCCAACGAAAAGAAAAATAACATGATTAATAAAGGCGGCGATTATTCATCCTGCGGTGTATGTTACCTTTAGCGCCTTTGGTAACACTTTTCTATCTCAGGAAGGCATAGCGAACCATCGCCGCGCCTTTTCATGCCATTTCCCCTGTATTTTCCTGCCTGAAAGCCTTGCTGTCAGGGTTAAATGCCAGGCCGATCACGTTGCCTGTAACATCTTTTTTTAACATGATTTACAGTGACTTTCATCACAAAAATAAAATCTAAAAACAGGTCTCATACTAGCATCAAATAAAAATTGTATATGCCGTTATACCCAATAAATTTCCTGAAGCCTATGCGGGTGAACGATTGAAGCATTAAGCGTATTTCAACGCCACGTGCGGCAACGCCGAAGAGGCGAAGGAAAAAAATAATTCGGGTAGCGGAGGGAAACCAACGCACCGGCAATTTGAAAAATAAAGGGCATACTCTTGGGAATCAAACAGGCACAGGTGAGACAGAGAAGATGACATCAACATCCTGAATGCTGCAAAAATAAATTTATTTTAAATAAAAAACCATCGATTTTTTTATTTAAAAAGATCGCTTTTCTTACATCCGAAAAACAGGAAAAACATTCCTGAATTTACCGGATCGTTAAGATATTACTTTAAAAAAATAAAACAGGTAACCATGATGACGATGAAGAAACTGGCTGTTAAACGTTGGTGGTATTTAATGCCCATCATCTTTATTACTTATAGTTTGGCTTATCTCGATCGAGCCAACTATGGATTTGCTGCCGCATCAGGTATTGAAGTCGATTTAGGTATAACAAAAGGCGTTTCTTCTTTAATCGGGGCGCTTTTTTTCCTTGGCTATTTCTTCTTTCAGGTACCCGGCGCAATATATGCGGTAAAGCGCAGCGTGCGTAAATTAATTTTTGTCAGCCTTATTTTATGGGGCTTTTGCGCGGCGGCGACCGGGATGGTCAGCAATATCCCCACGCTTATGGTGATCCGTTTTATACTCGGCGTTGTGGAAGCGGCGGTCATGCCTTCCATGCTGATTTACATCAGTACCTGGTTTACCAAAGAAGAGCGCTCGCGTGCCAATACCTTTCTTGTGTTGGGAAACCCGGTCACCGTTCTGTGGATGTCGATTGTTTCCGGCTACCTGATCAATGCTTACGGCTGGCGTGAAATGTTCATCTTTGAAGGCGCCCCTGCCATTATCTGGGCGTTCTGCTGGTGGATTCTGGTGCGTGACAAACCGTCTGAAGTGTCATGGTTAAGCGCACAGGAAAAAGCTGACTTACAGGCGGTCATGGACAATGAGCAGAAAAATATCAAACCCGTGCGTAACTATGGCGAAGCACTGCGCTCTCGCAATGTGATTATGCTCTGCGCCGTGCATGCTTTATGGAGTATCGGCGTCTATGGTTTCATGATGTGGATGCCATCCATTATTAAATCTGCCGCCTCAATGGACATTGTTTCTGTTGGCTGGCTGTCGGCGCTGCCGTATTTTGCTGCTATCGTTACGATGCTCAGCGTCTCCTGGCTGTCCGATAAAATGCAGAACCGGAAACTCTATATCTGGCCATTACTGCTGATTGCCTCCGCGGCGTTCTTTACGTCTTACACCATCGGTAATCAACATTTCTGGATTTCCTATGCGCTGCTGGTTATTGCTGCCGCCTGTATGTATGCGCCTTATGGACCGTTCTTTGCCCTGATCCCCGAGTTACTGCCGAAGAATGTCTCTGGTGTATCCATTGGATTAATCAATAGCTTTGGCGCGCTGGGCGCGTTCCTCGGCGCCTGGCTGGTCGGTTATCTGAACGGCATTACGGGTAACCCCAGCGTGTCATACAGTTTTATGGCCATCGCGCTGCTCCTTTCCGTCGTCATTATGATCAAAGTCCGGGCGCCGGAGCAGGAAAAACCCGCAATCCCTCATCCAGGAAAAAGTCTGCCTCAACGTTAATCATCCAATGATGTGCCGCCGCTCAGGCGGCACATTCCCTACAACGCCGGTCACAAGCCGTTCTACGCAGGTTTATCAGCGGCGACGATAAAGTCTCGCCTGCTGGAACTCACTCGCATCCACATTTACGCCGCCCGCTATCCGTTGTGATAAAATCCCGCCTATTGACTATTCCCCCCTCGATCGACAACAGACAGGTATCCATGAAACGTGAATTAGCCATCGAATTCTCGCGCGTCACTGAAGCGGCCGCGCTGGCAGGCTATAAATGGTTAGGCCGTGGCGACAAGAATGCCGCCGATAACGCGGCAGTGCAGGCCATGCGCATTATGCTCAATCAGGTCAATATCAATGGTCAGATTGTGATTGGTGAAGGAGAAATCGACGAAGCGCCGATGCTTTTTATCGGAGAGCAAGTGGGAACCGGTCAGGGGTCCGCCGTGGATATCGCCGTCGATCCCATTGAAGGCACACGGATGACCGCCATGGGTCAGGCCAATGCATTAGCTGTACTGGCCGTCGGTGAAAAAGGGACGTTTCTGCACGCGCCCGATATGTATATGGAAAAACTGATTGTCGGACCTGGCGCAAAAGGCGCGATTGATCTGGCGCTTCCGCTGGCGGACAACTTACACAATATCGCCAGAACGCTGCATAAGTCACTCGACCAGCTAACCGTGATTACGCTGGCTAAACCGCGTCACGACGCCTGCATTGCCGAAATGCAGCGGTTGGGCGTGAAGGTGTTCGCGATCCCTGACGGCGATGTCGCCGCTTCCATTCTTACCTGCATGCCAGACAGCGAAGTCGATGTGCTATACGGCATTGGCGGCGCGCCAGAGGGCGTTATTTCCGCCGCCGTCATTCGTGCGCTTGATGGCGACATGCAGGGCCGGCTGCTGGCGCGTCATCAGGTGAAAGGTGATAGCGCGGAAAACCGCCGTATCGGTGAAGATGAGCTGACCCGCTGTCAACAAATGGGGATTGAAGCCGGTAAAGTGCTGCAACTCGACGATATGGCGCGGAATGATAACGTGATTTTTTCGGCTACGGGTATTACCAAAGGCGACCTGCTGGACGGTATTTCACGTAAGGGAAATATCGCGACTACCGAAACTCTGCTGATCCGCGGCAAATCGAGGACGATCCGGCGGATCAAGTCCACGCATTACCTCGACCGCAAAGATCGGACGCTGCATGATTTCCTGCTGTAACCGGCAGCCCGACGTCCGGGTTTTACTGACTGATTGTTTCACAGTTGTTAATAAATAGCGTATCTTAAAGGCGGCCCATTGAAGGCCGCCATGGCATACTTGACCATCATGAGACAATGCGGATACCGCCTGCCGTCGTACAATGAAAGCAACGGCTATTGACAGAAACAGGAGCACAGCACTATGGCTGAATGGGTAACAGGCAACGTTATTCAGGTGGAGCACTGGACAGAAAGTTTATTCAGCATCCGGGTAAATGCCCCCACCGATCCGTTCACGGCCGGACAATATGCCAAACTGGCGCTGGAATTTAATGGTGAAAAAGTCCAACGCGCCTATTCCTATGTCAATGCCCCCAGCGACCACAATCTTGAGTTCTATCTGGTTAACGTGCCGGAAGGAAAACTCAGCCCTCATTTACACGCGATGCAACCTGGTGCAGAAATCATGATCACCAAAGACGCCGCGGGCTTTTTCGTACTGGAAGAAATTCCACCTTGTGAAACACTGTGGATGCTGGCGACCGGCACCGCGATCGGGCCTTATCTTTCCATTCTTCAGGAAGGCAAGGATCTGGAACGGTTCAAGGACATCGTACTGGTTCACGCTGCCCGTTTCGCCCGTGATTTAAGCTATCTGCCGCTGATGCAGCAGTTACAGCAACGCTATAACGGCAAGCTGCGTATTCAGACGGTGGTCAGTCGTGAAGAGGAAACGGGCTCATTGACAGGTCGGATCCCGGCGCTCATCAGCAACGGTACGCTGGAAGCAGCAGTAGGCTTGCCAATTGATGCGGCAACCAGCCATGTCATGCTGTGCGGCAATCCCCAGATGGTGCGTGATACGCAGCAGATACTGAAGGACGAACGGCAAATGACCAAACATCTGCGTCGCAGACCCGGTCACATGACCAGTGAGCATTATTGGTAATCGCCAGATTATCCTGACGCCTGGAATGAGGGACTCAGGAGCGGAATTTCAAGGGTTCCGCTTCAGGCCCAAATCGGTTCTCACCTTTCGTACCCGAAAAAACACCGCAGTCGAGTATCACCATGACGCTAATCAGCGTTGGAATAAACCGGCCAATTCCCCATTGCCAAATCGCGGGCAACATAAACCAATGACCGGCGGCCAATACCCAGGCAACGATAATCAGTAACGCCCACCAGCCGCTTTTATTACGGTCATGCAGGCGTTTTACCACGATTGCCGCCGTTGGCCACAGCAATGCAACAAGAATAAATGCCGTGGATTGAACATCCAGCCAGTTCTGACCAGACAAGGTGAACAGCAGCGCCATCAACACCAGCCAGAGGACGATCCAGACCCAAAAATCACGGCGGCCGATACGCCCTTTAAACGAGAAACACCATTGCTGTAGCGTCATCAAATACAGAATCCTGAATTACAGAGCCCATCCCATCAAGCGCAACGGGAAAAATATTGATCGGTTAAATAACCAAACGGGCGCGACGTCAAAAACCCCTCACCCGCAAACTTCTCCCGCCAAGTTTACCATTAACCGGATGGGCCACGCGCCCGTAATCTTTACGCGACTTTTGACAATCACTCATGAATGCCGCTTTAATCAAACATAGCATCGCTATCGCCGCCTTTGGCCTAAACTGATTACCATGGCTCGCCTGATAAAATCCTTATGACACGACAATATATCGCTGCAATTTGTACGTTTTCCGCCCTGATGTTCTACCAGTCCGGTGCGTGGTCCGATCCCGTTTCTCCATCAAAAACGACAGCAACGGCCCCTTATCTGCTGGCCGGCGCGCCAACATTTGACCAAACCATCGTCCAGTTCCGTACACGTTATAACCTGAGTAATCCGGCGCTGCCAATTGGGGAATTCCGGGTTATCGACACCGGCAACATGTCCAGTCTGCTGACGCGCGCCGCCAGCAAAATCAACGATCACCTGTACGCGTCAACCGCGTTGGAAAAAGGCACAGGGAAGATCAAAACGCTGCAAATTACCTGGCTACCACAACAGGAAGATACCGATACCGAAGCAAGGCGTACACAGGCCATTAATTATATGGCGGCCCTGTCACGCGCTTTTTCCCCGTCATTGACGGAAGAACAAAGTATTAAAAAAGTCACCGAACTGCTGGAAAAAGGCAAGGGCCATCGCTTTTACCAGCAAACGGAAGGGGCCATGCGCTATGTTGTTGCAGATAACGCTGAAAAAGGGCTAACTTTTGCTGTTGAACCGATTAAGCTAACGCTATCTGAACCGTGATCAACAGGACAATTAATGACGAAAAACAGAGCCACGGTATCATTTCGTCTTTATACTGTTGGCAGGTCAAACTGCCGACTGGCAGTTATGTATTGATTATTTGCGATCCCGTCTGGAGGAAAAAAGATGCGTCATCCATTAGTTATGGGTAACTGGAAGCTGAATGGCAGCACCCACATGGTCAACGAACTGATCGCTGGTCTGCGTAAAGAATTAAGCACCGTCGACGGTTGTGGTGTTGCTATCGCGCCACCCGCTATCTACTTGGATCAGGCTAATCATCAACTGGCCGGTAGCCGTATTGCACTGGGCGCGCAGAACGTTGACGTGAACCTGTCTGGTGCTTTTACCGGTGAAACGTCCGCCGACATGCTGAAAGATATTGGTGCGAAATACATCATCATCGGGCACTCAGAACGTCGTACCTACCACAAAGAAAGCGATGAATTCATTGCCAAAAAATTTGGCGTATTGAAAGATGCAGGTCTGATTCCGGTTCTGTGTATCGGTGAAACCGAAGCAGAAAACGAAGCAGGACAGACAGAAGCCGTATGTGCCCGTCAATTGGACGCCGTGTTGAATACGCTGGGCGCCAAAGCATTTGAAAACACCGTCATTGCCTACGAACCGGTATGGGCTATCGGTACTGGCAAATCAGCAACCCCGGCACAGGCTCAGGCCGTTCACAAATTCATTCGCGATCATATCGCCAAACAGGACGCCGCGGTTGCCGAACAGGTTATCATCCAGTACGGCGGTTCCGTTAATGCATCCAACGCCGCAGAGCTGTTTACTCAGCCTGACATCGATGGCGCGCTGGTCGGCGGGGCTTCACTGAAGGCTGACGCTTTTGCAGTGATCGTCAAAGCTGCCGCTGAAGCAAAACGCGGCTAAGATACGCTTAACGTCGTTATTAACAACGCCGCCATTTCTTATAAAGAAATGGCGGCGTTGTTCAGCTTGATGACAACCTTTTCATCCCCCAAGCCAACCTCCCCTTTACCGGGGAGGGAGCGAACCCATGTGTTTAGCAGGAGCGGGGAATAGTAGCGAACATTTCAATTTTGCCAACGGTCTGAATATTCCAGACCATGCCTTATCTTTTGACGGGGATCTGCTGCGTAATGCAGTGAATATTGCCGCCCCCCAGCAGAATTTCCCGGGCCGGGACGCCGCTTACCCGATAGTCCGGAAACATCTGCTGTAACCGTTCGCGGGCGATATCATCCGTTCGCGCATCCAGCAGCGGAAAAATAATCTGCTGATTGCTGATCAGAAAGTTCACGTACGATCCCGCCAAACGCGATCCGGCATTACGCTCCACCGCATTTCCCCTATCCACGCCCGCGGTTTCTTCCGGCGTCGCATACAGCGGACCCGGTGCGGGCAGCCTCCAGATTTTCAGCTGGCGGCCCTGTGCATCTTTAGCAGTGGACAGCACCCGATATGCCGCCATTGAGCGCGCATATTGCGGATCGTTTTCGTCATCCGTCCAATGCAGCGCCACTTCACCGGGACGCACAAAGCAACACATATTGTCGATGTGTCCGTCGGTTTCGTCGTTATACACGCCCTCTTCCAACCAGATAATCGTCGATATGCCCAGATAATCGCGCATCAGCTGTTCGATCTGCGCTTTGCTCAGATGCGGGTTACGATTGGGATTCAGCAGGCATTCTGCCGTGGTCAGCAATGTCCCTTCACCATCGGTATGAATCGAACCGCCTTCCAGAATCAGAGGAGCGGCATAGCGCGCATTCTGGTGGTAAGCCAACACCTGCGCCGCGACCTTTTCATCCTGTCGCCAGTCGTCATACAGACCGCCGAGTTCACCGCCCCAGGCGTTAAACCGCCAGTCGATACCACGGCGTTCCCCGGCCTGATTCAGTACCATCGTCGGCCCGGTATCACGCATCCAGGCATCGTCACTTTCCATTTCAACCAGTGTGACATCGGCGGGCATTACACGCTTCGCGTCAGCCATGCAGCGCGCGGGCACGCCCATGATTACCGGCGTCGTCTGCGCAATGGTTTTCGCCACCTGCGCAAAGGTTTGCTGGGCAGGAACGCCCTCTTCACGCCAGTTATCCCGTCGATGGGGCCAAATCATCCACACGGCTTCCTGTGGCGCCCACTCGGCAGGCATCGTAAAGCCGTCCTGATGCGGCGTGGTTAACTGTAACATCAACTTATCTCCGGGTTTTGCCGTCGGAACTGGCAATCACACCATACATTTCCGGACGGCGATCGCGGAACAGTCCCCATGATGCACGCTGTGCGGCAATGGCGGCCAAATCAAATTCATGCACCAGAACGGTTTCATCCGTTTTGTTGGCCTGCACCACCAGTTCACCCGTTTGATCGGCAATGAAAGAGGAACCGTAGAAGGTCATTTCCAGGCCGTCGATATACTTGCTGGCTTCGGTGCCAATGCGGTTGGAGGCAATCACCGGCACCAGATTCGCGGCGGCATGACCTTGCTGGACTCGAGTCCAATGCGGCTGGCTGTCAATCTCCGGATAAGCCGGTTCTGAACCAATGGCTGTCGGGTAGAAAATCAGTTCCGCGCCCTGCAATGCCAGGCTGCGAGCGGTTTCCGGGAACCATTGATCCCAGCAGATGCCAACGCCGATTTTTGCGTAACGGGTTTGCCAGACTTTGAAGCCGGTATCGCCCGGAATAAAAAACTGCTTTTCCTGATACGCCGGGCCATTCGGGATATGGGTTTTACGGTAGAGATCGAGTACGGCGCCATCCGCATCAATCACTACCAGCGAGTTGTAGTACGCATTGTTGGCCCGCTCAAAAAAGCTCAGCGGCAACACCACTTCCAGCTCGGCCGCCAACGCAGAAAAATGTTTAATCAGCGGGCTGGTTTCCAGTTCCTGTGCCAGGGCATAGTGTTCCGGGCTCTGATCGATACAGAAATAAGGCGCGGCAAACAGCTCCTGAATCAGGATGATCTGCGCCCCTTTTGCATGCGCTTGCCGCACCAGCTTCTCGGCATTCTCAATGTTCCTGGGCAGATCCCAGGAACACGCCATTTGTGTTGCGGCAACGGTAACTTTTGTCATGCGAAAACCTCAATAATATTTTCTATATATGCCAACAATGAACAATACGGCCCGCGTTCGCTCAGCGGGGCTTGCCCATCGAGTTTAGGTCAACAAATCTCCCACTGCCTGACCCATCATGCCTGAAGCAGACATTCACCGAACATGGCAGGACTATTATGCCAGCTAATGACAATAATTCACTATGAGGGATAAAAGGTTATGAAAAGGTCATCGTCCTGAAGATGGGATAGGAAGTTTACTCCGGCTGTAGCGGCTTTCTCACCGCGTCAATGAACCTTCATCTCCATAATCATCAACTGATCCGGATCCCCGTTCGCCAACGTGTCGGATGCAACGTTCAGCATTTTACCGATCCGGTTCATAAAAGAGGCAAGGTTTTCTTTATTCTGAAAACTGAACATACCGTTATTGGGATCGTAAAACGCATATTGATCGTGACCGTTGCTGTAGATCGCCATTGCGTGACCGTCAGAGTGAACCGCCAGGAGTTGCTCTCGTCCTTCGCGCAGCACATCGCTTACCAGCCCATCACCAAACCCCTCTCTGCGATTGAGCAACACAAACGGCGTTTCCCCTCTCACCGGAATAACGGACATCTTCGCCAAATTCGCAATACGCTGCATCAGATCATAACGTTTCACCACCGGAGCGGCGCCATCAAATCGCCGGTCTTTAAATTGACCGTCAATACGGGCGCTATTTTGAAACTTTTCCTGCACAACATGGATTTTCTCGAACCCGCTTTTCGCTCTGACTCCCGATATCACCTCGTCTTTATCCGCATCGTACCCCAGCAAATTACCGATCACCGTTTTGTCATCCAAACCACTGTGACGCCCCAGCAACCAGAGAGTCGACAACCCCAGACAGGCTCCGTCTTCCACGCTTTGTACTTTTTTCTTCATATCGGGCAGTTGCGTTTTCAACGTTTGCAGATAGTCACTCTGCTCCATTAGCGTGGTTTGCCCTGCGTTCTCATTACAGGAGATCGCCAGATTCGATTCATAAACTCGCGGTTTCTTGCCCAACGCATCCATATCCGCCTCTTTCCTGCTTGAGAAAAGATGGCTCACGGAAGGCGGCAAAATGGAAAACGGCATGGATGGCAACGTGTTCAGCAACCCGCGCAACGAAAAACTGGCATGTCCTTCTTTTTGGCTCAGTGGCGTAAATGCCGCCTGCTCCTGCATGACACGCCATCGGGGCGGCTCCGGCATGGCGTTTCTGGCGGGCGGCAGTGAAGTTGTCATCTCAGGTAAAACAGTTTGATGAATACGCATAGCAACGATCTCGTGATGTTAAATGGACGCACCGTGATGCTGGACAGAGTGGGGTTTACCGGGACAGTTGAGAATGAAACGCGTGTGCCCGATACCGGTTAAGCCCGGATAATGGCAACGTTTTAGCGTCGGCCGATGTCTTTCGGCCAGCCACAACCGAAGCAAACTCTTCTTGTATGCGCAGACCGAGGCTTACCACATTTTCTATCCACGCGCTCAACGCACGCTCATCAAAAGACAACACATTCTGATGTGCCGTCAGCATCAGATTACGCTGTTGTGTTTCCAGCCCGATTGCCGCACCGCACATCAGGCCAGGTTCAAGATTCAGCATCATGCCCAACGCCAGCAGGTCGCCGTCCCGCTCAAAATCCAGCGTATAAACCGGCATAAAAACAAACAGGGTTTCCCGTGATTCGGGCAATTTTAAAAAAAGCGCTTGTCCGTTCAGCACGACCTGAACACCGGCCTCGACATTGAGCGCTCCGTCTCCCTCCGTCTGCTTCTCGACCCAACGTAGCAATAACGTTTTGGCATAATTCGGCTCAGACATCTCCTCCTCCTTAACATGATAAAACACACCGGGATTACCTGCTGTTGCGGCATTCGCGCGGTAAATACCTATAGGGTAAGTGTCAGAAAAGGCATGAGCGTTCCCTGTCCGGGCCGCTAAAAAACAAAACCCCCGAAAAACGGGGGTAGGTCAATAAGCGGCAACCCTGCTTTGACAGCGGGATTGACGATGCGATGGCGGGATCAGAACAATTTTTTCGCCGTTTCCAGCCAGTCGCCTTTAAACGGACGCTTCATGTTCTCAATGGCATCAACGATATCGTGATGAACCAGTTTTTCGTTCTGGATACCGACGCAACGGCCACCATAGCCTTGCAGCAACAGTTCAATGGAATACGCGCCCATACGAGAAGCCAAAATACGGTCATAGGCCACCGGAGAACCGCCGCGCTGAATATGGCCCAGAACGGTGGCGCGCGTGTCGCGGCCCGTTTCTTTCTGGATATATTTCGACAGTTCGTTGATGTCGCAAATGTGTTCGGTAATCGCCACAATCGCGTGTTTTTTGCCTTTTTCGATACCGCCTTTGATTTCGTTCACCAGATCTTCCGGACTGAACGGCACTTCCGGCAAAACGATAAACTCACAGCCGCCGGCGATCGCCGCCGCCAGCGTCAGGTCGCCGCAGTGACGTCCCATCACTTCCACAATGGAGATCCGCTGGTGGGAAGAGGATGTGTCGCGCAGACGGTCAATGGCTTCCAGCACCGTCTCCAACGCCGTAAAATAGCCGATGGTATAGTCCGTACCCGCAACGTCGTTATCGATGGTGCCGGGCAGCCCGATACAGGGGAAACCCATTTCCGTCAGGCGCTTGGCCCCCATGTAGGAACCGTCGCCGCCGATCACCACCAGCGCATCCAGTCCTTGCGCTTTCATGTTTTGAATGGCGACTTCACGCACTTTCTCATCACGGAATTCAGGAAAACGCGCCGAACCCAGAAACGTCCCCCCGCGGTTGATCATATCTGACACGCTGTAGCGGTCTAATTGAACCATCCGATTCTCATACAAGCCCAGATAGCCATCATAAATGCCGAACACTTCCAGCCCTTCCGTCAGTGCGGCACGCACCACGCCACGAATTGCCGCATTCATTCCGGGCGCATCACCACCGCTCGTCAATACTCCGATTCTTTTAATCATGACAACCTCTGGACTTGTAGATGTAAATTTGCAGGATTCTTCTATCGTAAATTCACTGCCGGTTGTTACAACGACAGCGACCTCTCATCTTTTATTAGCATATTATAACAAATACCCGTAGCTGAATTGATTCAGGTCAGGCTAGATTGTGCATAAATTTTCACGGCATATCACGTTTTAAACATAAACAGGCAACAAACAACATCGGACTCAAGCTGTTACAGCTCCTTGAGTTGCCCTTTCTGTTCTTCCGGCACAGCCGAAACCGGATCCTGGTGGATAATAATATCGGAGTCTGGAAATTGCTTAAGCAACGCCTGCTCGATGTCATCGGCAATTTGATGCGATTGCAGCAGCGGCAAAGCGTCATCCATCTCCAGATGCAGTTGAATGAAGCGGGTCGGCCCGGAACGCCGGGTTCGTAAGTCGTGAGCGCCGCGAATGCCCGGCCAGTTGGAGATAATCCCGACAATCATGTTCCGTTCTTCGTCCGGCAAAGCGCGATCCAATAGCGATTGTACGGCTTCATAACCCATACGTAGGGCACTGTATAGAATATAGACACCGATGCCCAGCGCAAACAGCGCATCGGCGCGGGTGATGCCTTTCCAGCTCAATCCCAGCGCCACCAGAATCGCGCCGTTCATCAGCACATCAGACTGATAGTGCAGCATATCCGCGCGCACCGCCTGACTATGCGTGCGCTTGACCACCCAGCGCTGGAATGACACCAGCAGCAACGTTGACAGCAACGCAATCACCGTTACCCATATTCCCACCTCCGGGGCGCGCAGCGTCTGGGGCTCCAGGGTATGCTGCAACCCTGTCAATATCAGAAACAACGCAGAACCGGAAATAAACATACTCTGCGCCAGCGCAGCCAGAGATTCGGCTTTGCCATGGCCGAAAGTATGCTCAAGATCCGCAGGCTGAAGCGAATAGCGAACCACCAGCAGGTTAACCAGCGAGGCGGCGATATCAACCAGAGAATCCACCAATGAGGCCAGCAGACTCACCGAACCGGTATGCCACCAGGCGAAGACCTTCATGACGAACAATATTACTGCAACGGCAGTCGCACTCAATGCCGCCAGCGTAACCAGACGAGCATAGTGTGAATTCATAACGCCCTCACTCAGGACAGAAACGCTCGGTGGATACCCGTATTAGTTCATCGACACATTACTTAACTCGCGGACATAACGGATAAGTGTAAAAATACAGCATGCCAACGCCACCAATCCCAGCGCCGCGCCAATAAAGCCGACGTCAGCCAGCCCCAGGTGCGTAATCACCTGATTGCCCAATAAAGCGCCGCCGCCAATACCAAGATTATAAATGCCGGAATAGAGCGACATAGCGACATCCGTCGCATCCGAAGCCAGCGACAGCACTTTGACCTGCATCGCCAGGCTCAATGCCATAATGGCGATCCCCCAGGCGACGCATAACAGCGAAATGCTCCAGCCGCTGAATGACAGCGGCAGCAACAGCAGCAGACACATCGTCAGGAAAGCAAATGACGTCACCAGGAAGCGGGAAGGATACCTGTTGCTGTAGCGGCTAAACAGCATGCTGCCGATAATTCCGGCGCCACCGAAAATCAGCAGCAACATGGTGGTGAAATTCTCACTCAGCAGAGCCACTTTTTGCACAAACGGCTCTATGTAACTGTAAGCCGTAAAATGCGCGGTGACAATCATCACGGTCAGGCCGTAAATACACAGCAATGCGGGCCGCTTAAGCAGCAAAGGCAAACTTTTCAGCGAACCGGAATTGCTGCTGGGCAATTCCGGCAGCAGCTTCATCATCACCAGCATAATCGCGGAGGCCAGCATGCCAATAATCACGAACGTGACACGCCAGCCCAGATATTGGCCCACCAGACGCCCCAGCGGCAGTCCCAGCACCATCGCCAGCGCCGTGCCCGTCGCCAGCAGGCTCAACGCCTGCGCCTTTTTATCCGCCGGCGCCAGACGCACCGCCAGAGACGCGGTTATCGACCAAAAAATCGCGTGGGACAGCGCTACGCCGATGCGGGCCAGCACCAGAATCCAATAATTCCAGGCCAGACCGGACAATATGTTGCTGACGGTGAATAGAATAAAGATTTTGATCAGCAGGCTACGCCGCTCCATATCACTGGACAGCAACATGCAGGGTAACGACATCACCCCGACCACCCAGGCATAGATGGTAATGATCAGACCAACTTGCGCGGCACTCATTGAAAAACTGGCTGCGATATCAGAAAGCAAAGCAACCGGAGCAAATTCAGCGGTATTAAAAATAAAAGCAGCGAGAGAGAGACTAATCACTCTCAACCAGGCGGTCGATCTGGGAGAACGGGTCATGGTATCGATATCAAAAGTTAAAATAAAAAAGTGCACCGCCTTGTTCTGGCAAGGCCTGCGCGGTGGAGCGATGATACAGAGAAAGTATGACATCACCGTGTAACACCTGCGGTCAACGGTGTTTCAACGTGCTTTTATGAGGATGTCAGCCAGAAGCCCGAGGGCAGATGAGGGAACACTCATGAGCATCATTTTTTGATGATCGCATTCTACGCTTTACCGCTCTCCTGCGCTGTCTTTTTTTCGTGCCATTTTATCAATAATTTCAAACTTGCGTATCGCCTTTTTCGCCCTTGACGACGGCACGATAAAACAACAACGGGCGCGTTTTACAAGGGGAAAACACGGCGATGAGGTTCCCGCAGGGGATACCTCGCGCCGCGGTCGCCGCCCGAGGTATCGCTAACCTTAAATTTCGCCTGCACAGACGGGGTTCATGGCAAACCGACCGTCTCGCAGACAACGGGAATGGACTAAATCAAACCACCCAGTAAACCAAGACCCAGAACAGAGGAACAACCGCCGATCAAACGTGGCCACCACACCGTCGATTTTTTTGAAGAGATCAGCAAATATCCAATGCCTAATCCCAATACGTGCAGCAATGCGGTCGCGATCACCATCCCCGATAATGCCCCCACCGAGTGGGAAAGTTCCGCCCCATGAGCCAGACCGTGAAATATCGCAAAGGCGCCGATACTTAATGCGCCCGCCGCCGAAGACAGCTTCAATTGCATCGCCACCATCAGACCAATGCCCAGTAACGAGGCCGCAACGATATGCTCCGTCGCAGGGATGGTCACACCCGCCATGCCAATCAGCGCGCCCACTAACAGCAAGGACGCAAACGACAGCGGAGCTACCCACCACTTGCGGGTATTCATTGCACTCCATACGCCAACCAGCGTCATTGCAAACAAGTGGTCCAGGCCCGTAAGGGGATGGGTGAATCCTTCTGTAAAGCCCAGCACATGATGTGCACCGCCATCGTTGCCGGTGTGTGCGAACACCAGCGCAGGGAACAAAGTCAGTACCAATACCAACGCACGTTTGACATTTATGCTCATATTTTCCGCCAGAATAAATGATGTTGTAGTAGTAAGTATCGCCTCTCTATTTAGCTCAAAATTCAAGCGCCATATTATGATTTAAATTAATTTTTTATGAAAACAAGACAAAAAACATAATTTTTAAAGAAAAATAACATCATTTTAAAAGCATAAAATCCATCCACTATCGTAAAAATAGAGGCCACACCCGGTAGGGAGTTACGTGGTTTGAATCACATTTTGACTATTCTTTTTACATCAAGCTGTAATTAATGAAACATTAAGCACAAGATATAACGGATGCTCACAACCAAAATATCGGATAAATTTTTCAGTTTTTTCTTTTTTTTATGAAAGAAATAACTCCAACCAACGAGGAGAGTGCAGATGTCCCTGAAAATGAAAGCACTGTTTTGCCTGCCGCTACTGTTGCCGTTTTCGACGGAAACCTTCGCCAGCAGTAATGATGAATTGGCATTGGAGCAAGTCGTCGTATTTAGCCGTCATGGATTGAGAGCACCACTTGCAAGCCCCAGCAGCGCATTAGGCAAGCTGACGCCCGATGCCTGGCCACAATGGGATACGCCCAGCAGTTGGCTGACCACCCGGGGTGGCGTACTGGAAGCCTATTTTGGTCACTATTTCAGCGAATGGCTGGTAGATAACCATCTACTTGCCGCTGATACCTGCCCTACCGACAAAGACGTCTATTTCTACGCCAACAGCCTGCAACGCACGATTGCAACCGCACAGTATTTCTCTGTTGGCGCGTTTCCGGGCTGCATCGTACCCGTAACCCATAAAGAAAAACTGGGCACCATGGACGCCACTTTTAACCCCATCATCCGCGACGGCAGCCCGGAGTTTAAACAACGCGCCATTGAATCCATTAATCAAACCGCGGGAGAAAACGGCCTTGAAGGGCTGAACGAACGTTTGAAACCGACCTATCAGCAAATGGCGCAGATCATTCGCTATACCGAATCGGCAACCTGCAAAGAAGACAAACAGTGTGATCTCACCGCCATCCCGACGTCAGTGAACATCGTTGCCGATCAGGAACCCGGCGTTTCGGGTCCGCTGAGAACCGGCACCTCAATTTCAGATGCGTTTATTCTGCAATATTATGAAGGCGCGCCGATTGAAAATGTTGGCTGGGGACGAATCAAAGACGATAAGCAGTTCGAGTCGCTGGTCGCGATAAAAGAGTATTACAACAGCGTCGTATTCAGCGCGCCGGTCATCGCCAGGGAAGTCTCCGGGAATCTGGTCAAGGAACTGAAAAACTCATTCGGGCAAGATAAACCCAAATTCACTTTCCTCGTCGGGCATGACTCAAACGTCGCCTCACTGTTCTCCGCATTGGGTGTGAAGCCCTATAAATTGCCGAACCAGTTTGAAACCACCCCCATCGGCGGCAAAATTGTCTTTGAGCGCTGGAAGAATAAAACCAGCGGTGAGTCTTTCCTGAAAATGGAATATGTTTATCAATCCACCGATCAAATCAAAACGCTGGCTCCGCTGAACCGCAACAATCCACCACAGCGGGTTACGCTGGCCCTGCAAGATTGCCCGATAAATGCCGACGGATTCTGTTCGTTCAGCGCGTTTGAGAAAATCACTTCCGACTTAACTCAAAAGTAACCGTTGAATAATGAGTACTGAGTAAAAAAAAAGCCCTCCATCATGGAGGGCAAAAGACAGGGATGGTGTCTATGGCAAGGAAAAGGGTGTATCTACTACATGTATCTACTGCGTTACTACTCGAACTACACACTACTACTCGGGATTTACCATGGTGTCTGACTACTGTGGTAACGGCATCTGATTTAACATCGAGATCTGCCGTTCTATTTGCTGCATTCGTTGCTGGTGCTTCTGTTCCAGAATATTTTTCTGCTCTGATGTCAGCAGGTTGTACATTTGATTACGAATACGCGTCATCTGCACCTGACGTTCAATCTGTACTTCCATCATCTTGGTAATCTGTTTACGAACCGCATCTTCATCAAACGCATTAGCCGTCACCAGGTTATGCATGGTTTCAACATCTTTCGCATTAAACGCCGGAACATCCTGGCGCCCCTGATACATAAGATCGCGCATTTGTTGCCGCTGTTGCTCGGTCAACTTCACACCATCAAACATCGCCTGCTGATCGTGCATGCGTTTCATGGCAGAGTCGTCCTGATGCCAGCTATTCACAGACGCACTCCCAACATCTGCCGCAAATGCAGTGAAAACGCTCAGCATCAGCAGCGAAGCAAGAGATAACGTTGTGGCGTGTTGCATCAATAACTCCCCGTTTTGGCGTGCTGTTCTGTGAATCAATGAGCATCAGTTTAATTGTCTTGCTGCAAACATGCGTCAGAGGATGTAAAACTACGTAAAGTCATGGAATACCACTAATCTATGGCGTATTTTGCCCCTGGAGGTAGATAAAACATGAACAAGATCCTGCTGGTTGATGACGATAAAGAGCTGACGTCTTTACTGAAAGAGTTGCTCGAAATGGAAGGATTTAATGTCGTGGTCGCCTATGATGGCGAGCAGGCATTAAACGCATTGGATAATACAATTGACCTGCTTTTGCTGGATGTGATGATGCCGAAAAAGAATGGCATCGACACATTAAAAGAACTACGTCAGCAACATCAGACACCGGTAATTATGTTGACCGCACGTGGCAGTGAACTGGATCGGGTACTCGGCCTGGAATTAGGCGCGGATGATTATCTGCCAAAACCCTTTAACGACCGTGAACTGGTGGCGCGTATCCGGGCCATTTTACGTCGTTCAAACTGGACAGATCAGCAACAGGCAGGCGAAAACAATGCGCCGACGCTGGAAGTTGACGGCCTGCGGCTCAACCCGGGGCGTCAGGAAGCCAGCTTCGACGATACCGTGCTGGATCTGACAGGCACGGAATTTACGCTGCTCTACCTGCTGGCCCAACGGCTGGGTCAGGTGGTTTCACGCGAACATCTGAGCCAGGAAGTGTTAGGCAAGCGTCTGACGCCATTTGACCGTGCCATTGATATGCATATCTCCAATCTGCGTCGCAAGTTACCGGAGCGCAAAGATGGGCTGCCCTGGTTTAAAACCTTGCGCGGACGAGGCTATCTGATGGTATCTGCTGCATGATCAATAGCCTGACCGCACGTATTTTCGCTATTTTCTGGCTAACGCTGGCTCTGGTTCTCATGCTGGTGCTGATGGTGCCCAAGCTGGATTCGCGTCAGCTGACGGCGCTGCTGGAAAATGAGCAGCGGCAAGGGCTTATGCTGGAACAGCACATTGAAGCCGATCTGGCCAACACGCCCGCCAACGATTTACGCTGGTGGCTAAGGTTGTTCTGGGTCATTGAGAAATGGGCACCGCCGGGGCAGCGTCTTTTGCTGGTCACCAGCGAAGGGCGGGTGCTGGGCGCTCAGAAAAATGAAACGCAGATTGTACGTAACTTTATCGGCCTGTCCGATAATGCCGATCACCCACAAAAGAAAAAGTATGGCCGGGTTGAATTACTGGGGCCATTCTCCATTCGGGATGGTGAAGACAACTACCAGCTTTACCTGATCCGTCCGGCCAGCAGCCCCCAGTCAGACTTTATCAGTCTGTTGTTCGACCGGCCGTTACTGCTGTTGATTTTCACCATGTTAATCAGTTCTCCCCTGCTGTTATGGCTTGCCTGGAGTCTCGCCAAACCGGCTCGTAAACTGAAAAACGCCGCTGACGAGGTTGCTCGGGGCAATTTACGTCAACACCCTGAACTGGAATCCGGACCACAGGAGTTTCAGGCAACGGGCGTCAGCTTCAACCAGATGGTCAGCGCGCTTGAACGAATGGTGACGGCGCAGCAACGCCTGCTGTCAGACATTTCGCATGAGCTGCGTACTCCGCTTACGCGCTTGCAGCTTGCCACCGCGCTCCTGCGCAGACGGCAGGGAGAGGGGAACGAACTGAGCCGTATCGAAATGGAAACCCAGCGGCTCGATAGCATGATCAACGATCTGCTGGTGCTGTCGCGCAATCAGCACAAGAATGAGTTGACCCGTGAATTCTTGCGGGCTGATGAACTATGGGGCAATGTGCTGGACGACGCCGCGTTTGAAGCGGAACAGATGGGGAAAACGCTGGAAGTCACTTATCCTCCCGGACCGTGGACGTTCTTCGGCAACCCGAACGCCCTCGATAGCGCGCTGGAGAATATCGTGCGCAATGCGCTACGTTATTCCCACCATCACATTGCGGTCGCGTTCTCCGTTGATAATCAAGGTATCACCATTAAAGTTGACGATGATGGCCCGGGCGTCAGCCCGGAAGATCGCGAACAGATTTTCCGGCCATTTTATCGAACGGATGAAGCCCGCGATCGCGAATCTGGTGGAACAGGATTAGGGTTGGCGATTGTCGAGACCGCCATCACCCAGCACAAAGGCTGGGTGAAAGCGGAAGACAGCCCGTTAGGCGGCTTGCGATTGGTGATCTGGCTTCCTCTGGACCAGCGATGAAACCTGACGTTGTGGCGATCTCGCCGATAAAGGCTCCCGGCCACAACGTCAGTTTACCGTACTCAGCGCATGCGCTGGATCACCTGCAATAATTCCGCTATTTCGGCTTCGCCGCCATCCGCCAGCACAGCTTTGCGCACGCACCCATTGGTATGGTCGGCAAGTAATTGATTTGCTACTGCGTTCAGCGCAGAACGCGCCGCGGAAATCTGGTGGAGGATATCGACGCAATAGCGATCCTGCTCAATCATCTGCGCAATACCATTAACCTGCCCATTAACACGACTCAGCCGATTGAGCAGCGCCTTTTTGCGTGGCTGCACCACTCTGCGCTCATCATGCGCGTCAACGCTATTCGCCGCCTCTGAGGCGGCGCAATATTCACACTTCCGGGACGACGTCAAAGCCGAGACCTTCGACGGTGTCCCGGAAGACGGCTGGATTGGCTTTTTCTGTCTCATCGTACTCCACATTGACCAGACCGGTTTCCAGCGTGACTTCGACACCCTGAACACCATTAAGCGCCTCTAGCGCATTCTTGACCTTGCCGGCGCAACCGCCGCAAGCCATACCTTGAACGCTGATTGTAGCATAGGACATAAAATACTCTCCATTCTGACGGTTAACAGACCGGACTCAGTCACGCCGCGTCGGTTTCCAATTACGTAACAACAGTGAATTGCTCAGTACGGAAATCGAACTGAGCGCCATGGCTGTGCCGGCAATCACCGGATTGAGCAACGAAAACGCTGCCAGGGGAATACCCAGCACATTGTAGAAAAACGCAAAAAACAGGTTTTGTTTCACTTTGCCGAGCGTTGCCCGCGAGAGGCTGATCGCATCGGCAATACTATCCAACCGGTTACGCATCAGCACAACATCCGCGGTATCCAGCGCGATATCCGAACCGGCGCCAATCGCGAAACCGATATCGGCGGCCGCCAGCGCCGGCGCATCATTGATGCCATCGCCCACCATCCCGACGCAGCGGCCGCTGGCCTGTATTCGCTGGATCTCCGCCACCTTGCGCTCCGGCAACATCTGCGCCACAAATCGGTCTATACCCAATTGAGCGGCAATCACCGAGGCGACCCGGTGGTTATCGCCGGTAAGCATCACAACCTCGATCCCTTGCTTTTGCAAGGCCTGCACAGCGTCACGCGCGTCGCTTCTTAAACGATCTTGCAGGCTGACATACCCCAACAACCGCATCCCGATAGCAACGGCAATCACCGTTTTTCCCTGTGCTTCCAACGTGGCGACCCGCTCGCTATCAAGAACGACGCCGCGTTCCGCCAGATAGGTCGGCGATCCCAGCAACCACTCATCACCATCGACCTCAGCCCTGACGCCGCCGCCAATAATGGCCTGAAACGCACTCACCTCTGCCGCTGCCACGCCTGATTCCCGCGCATAGCGCGCCAGCGCCTGCCCTAAAGGGTGCTCCGAATGCTGTTCCAGCGACAATGTGACATGAAGTAGTTCCCCGGCGGTGATCCCCGGCTGCGGAAAAATATCGCTGACAGAGGGCTTTCCCTCCGTTACCGTACCCGTTTTATCCAGTACCAGCACCTGTAAGCGCCGCACCTGCTCCAGCGCATTGGCATTGCGAAACAGAATCCCCGAACGCGCCCCTTGTCCGGTGCCCACCATAATCGCGGTGGGCGTCGCCAGCCCCAGCGCACAGGGGCAGGCGATCACCAATACGGCAACGGCACTGACCAGACTGGCCGCAAACTCACCCGTGATCAGCCAGTGTGTTAGCCATGTCAGCAACGCGAGGCTTACCACAACCGGCACAAACACGGCCGAAATCCTGTCCGCCAAACGCTGTACTGCCGCCTTCGACCCCTGAGCGTCTTCCACCATGCGGATAATGCGCGCAAGCGCCGTATTACTCCCGACGCCGGAGGCCCTGACGCGCAACATCCCGCTCTGGTTCAGCGTCGCGGCATACACCTCAGCGCCCACGCCTTTGACAACCGGAACACTTTCTCCCGTCAGCATGGCTTCGTTCACGTCCGACATACCATCCAGAATCACGCCATCGACCGGAATGCTCTCGCCGGGGCGAACCACAAACACCTCGCCAACGCGCAGACAGGCGACATCACAATCCCGTATTTCACCGTCAATCTCGATATGGGCGGTGAGCGGTTGCAGATTCAACAAGCCTTCAATCGCGGCGCCGGTTTTCGCTTTCGCCCGCCCTTCCAGTAATTTTCCCAATAAAACCAGCGTGATAATCGCTGCACTGGCTTCAAAATAGAGATGTCCATGCGGATCGGTAAACAACGTAAAGACGCTGAAGACATAAGCCACGCTGGTGCCCAGCGTCACCAGCACATCCATATTCGAGGTGCCATTACGTAGGGCGCTCCAGGCGCGCCGATAGAAATGACGGCCGCTCCAGAACTGCACCGGCGTCGCCAGCAGCCATTGCAACCAGCCAGGCAGCAGATGTCCGCGCCCGAAAAACATGCCCGCCATTTCCACCATCAGTGGCAGAGCGAGGGCGGCGGCGATCAGGAACTCGCGCCGTTCCCGATGCCATGCGCGCTTACGTCGTTCACGCTCGCCATCGCGATCGCCTTCATCAATAACATGCGCCAGATAGCCAGCGCGTTCTATCTGCTCAATAATACGGTCGCGATCGGCTATCCCCGGCACATAGCGTACGGCGGCCCGTCCGCTGGCAAACCATACCGTCGCCGACACGCCTCCCAATGCGTTGAGATCGGCGCGGATACGTTCGGCGCAACGTTCGCTGCTCATGCCGACGATCTCTACCGTCAGGTTCTGCTCCACCACGTCAAATCCGAGTTTCTGAATCGCGGCAACAACCTCATGCGGCGAACTGGTTTCGGCCTGTAAACGGATGCGTGCCCGTTCGCTGGCGAAATTGACGTTAGCTTCCACACCATCCAGACGGTTCAGGACGCGCTCTATTCGTACGGCGCAAGCCGCACAGGACATACCGCCAATCGGCAGGTGAAAAGAGAGGGAGGCGCTGTTGTTTGTCATGACATCATTATCCTTAAGCTTTCCATAAATAAAAAAGCCGTCTTTAATCAGCCCCGTCGGCTGCCCGATAAAATACCCCCAACCTATAAATAATAATACCCCTCATAGGTATTATTATCAGAATAGTATATGCAAATTTTAGATATAATTTATTTTCAATAAGATAAAAACAATCATTCATATTTTGACAAAAGCATATATAAAAAAATCATTTTTAATGCCCTACCATCCTTCCTAGTATCGAGCTAATAAAAATATACCCCATAGGGGTTTATTGCATAACCAAAACATTCCAGAGTTTATTACGCTGAAGATAGAAAAAAACACTAATCAATTGAGTTATAAATTTAATTTATTCATTTATAAGGGACAGGAACATGATGACATGCACAGTTATTCGCCACACCAGGCAACATAAAACCTTTCAATTCAGCGCTACGGCGATTTTTATTTCCGGTATGTTATTCGGCGCGCAAACGGCGAGTTCCGCAACGGCGTCGCCGGATAACACCGATTACACCGAGGGGACGACGAATACCGCCACGCTGGAGGGTATTACCGTATGGGGACAGGCGCCTACGGAAGACACCACCTCCTATACCGCGCAGGAGGTAACCGTTGCCAGCAAACTGCCGGTGGCGCTGAAGGATATCCCTCAATCGGTATCGGTTATTACCCGTCAGCGTATTGAAGATCAGAACCTCACTACGCTGGAAGACGCTTTGCAGCAAACCACCGGCGTGACAATCATTCCCAACGGCTCCGGCACCAGCATTATCCGGTCGCGCGGACACAATCTGAATGCCGCCATTGACGGCGTTCCTGTTTACAATGGATTGGGAGGATCGGAGCAGTTCGATCTGGGGATATACGATCGGGTGGAAGTATTGCGCGGTCCGGCGGCGCTGCTGGGCGGCAGCGGTGACCCCGGCGGCACTGTTAACGTTGTCACCAAAAAACCGCGGGACGTTTTCACACTTAACGGCACGCTGAGCGCGGGAAGTTGGGACAATTATCGTAGCGAACTCGACGTCACCGGACCGCTGAACGACAGCGGAACCCTGCGCGGTCGTGCTGTGGGTATCTGGCAGGATCGCGATTTCTTCTACGATAAGACTCATCAGGAAAAAAAAGTGTTTTACGGCGTGGTGGAATATGACCTGACGCCAGATACCACGCTGTCTCTGACATTCGCCAATCAAACCAACAATATCACGGCGCCGTATTACGGCCTTCCCACCTATATCAATGGCGCTCTGCTGGATGTCTCACGATCGGTAAATACCACACCGGAGTGGGCCTGGTACAATAACCACACTCAGGAATATGTTGCCGGGCTGGAACAACGCTTCGATAACGGCTGGACCGCCACCGGAAAATTCCGTTATCTGAACAAGGACAATCCGTATAAGGACATCTTCCCACGCGGTATCGGTGTTGACCCTCAGACCTTAACGCTGCCCTACTCATGGAACCGGCATTATGATTACGAGTATCAACGCTATGCGCTGGACCTGTACGTTGGCGGTCCGTTTACGCTGTTTGGCCGCGAGCATCAGGCTCTGATCGGCTATAACTATGACGATTATCAGGAACAATATCAGGGCGGAAGGACGTGGGGCTCTCAAGCCTCACAGAACGACATCAATCTGTTCGATTCATCCGCGGTACAGGAATACGATGTGGACTGGACGCAAGGTCTACGCACCCGCACCATCCAGAGCGGTATTTATGGGCAGACCCGCTTACGCCTGCTCGATCCGCTCACCTGGGTGATTGGTGGACGAATCAGCGATTTCAGCGTCAAAGAACGTAGCATCGCCCCCGCAGAACCCACAGGATGGAGCCAAACACAGTCGGCACGCAGCGAACTTATCCCTTATACCGGCCTGATCTACGAACTGACGCCGCAGCTTTCCCTTTACGGTAGCTATTCTGAAACCTTTGTCCCGCAAACGGACAAACGCGCGGACGGTTCAACGCTGGATCCACGTAAAGGTAAACAATATGAAACCGGGATTAAAGGCAGTTTTTATGATGGCGCACTGAATGCTTCGGTTGCCGTATTCCGCATTGATGACGTCAACCGCGCATTCAGCGATCCGAACTACCCTGATGACGATGTCTACATCGCCGCAGGCAAGGTCAGAAGCGAAGGGTGGGAAACAGAAATCAGTGGCAGCCCGCTACCGGGTTGGGATATCTCCGCCGGCTACGCCTACCTGAGCACACGCTATCGGTCCGACGACAGCAATATCGGCGCCTTCAGTCTGGCCGAACCGAAGCATAGTTTCAAACTGTGGAGCCATTATCGTATTGCCGGTGGTCTGCTGGACGGCCTTGGTTTCGGCGGTGGGCTTTATGCCGTCAGCAATTATGCCGATGCCAGGGGAAATGGCGAAGAACGCTATCAGGGCGGTTACGCGCTATTGAACGCGGCACTCAGTTATCCCATCAATGACAACTTTACCGTCTCGCTCAATGCGGAGAATCTGACCGATCGCAAATACTACGCCAGTATCGGTGGCCGTGGAACGCAGAACGTATATGGTACGCCACGTAATTTCACTCTTTCGCTGCATGCGAAATTTTAACCCAGGCATATGATGAAGAAACCTTTGTCACATAGCGCACTGTTGGGCGCTTACTGGCGGTCTGAAGAGCGATGGCGCGCCAGCGGCCTGCTGGCGCTGGTGATCCTGCTCGAAATGGGCACCGTGTATGCGGCGGTGGGGATCAGCAACTGGCAGAAAAATTTTTTTGACGCCCTGGCTGACTATCAGCGTAGCGCTATCGCGCCGCTGCTGCTGACGCTGGCGTTGCTGATGGGCATCGCGGTGCTGAGCAAAACGTTCAGCATCTGGTTCACCCAGTTGCTCACACTGCGCTGGCGCAGTTGGCTGGTTGATGTGTTTCTGGAAAAATGGTTGCGGCAGCGCATCTATTACCATCTGGAAAACGATGCGACAGCCGACAACCCGGACCAGCGTATAGCCGAAGACCTGCGCCAGATGGCGGAAAAGAGCCTGGAGCTGCTGCTAGGACTTCTCACCAACATCGCCAACGCCGTCTCTTTTTCCGTGATCCTGTGGGGATTATCCGGCACGCTCTCTCTTACGCTGCTGGGTCACGAATTTCAGGTACCGGGCTACATGTTGTGGGTCGGCATCGCCTACGCGCTGCTGGGATCGTGGCTGATGGAAAAGATCGGCCGCCCGCTGGTAGGGCTGAGCTATCAACAACAGCGCTGCGAGGCGGACTTCCGCTATCAACTGATGCGCATTCGGGAAAGCGCCGAGCAAATTGCCTTTTATCGTGGGGAAAGCGAAGAAAACCGGCGTCTGCGCACTGCCTTCTCCGCCGTTCAGCAAAACTGGCGCGGCTTGATGGTGTACTCAAAACGGGTCGCCTTTACAGAAACCCTGTATATCGAAGCAGGCAGTTTTGTTCCCTATCTGTTTACCATCCCACGCTATTTTGCCAGACAACTCACCATCGGCGGCGTGATGCAGATGGGGATCGGTTTCGCCCGCCTGCGCACCGCGCTTTCCTGGTTCCTGTTCAATTACAAAGATCTGGCGTTACTGCGCGCCGTACTGCGGCGGCTGTGTGAATTCGATGATCTGTTACGTCAGCAGGAACGTGGCGATATTGTGATCACCTCTTCCGCTGACAACGCCCTGCGTACCCGCGGCCTGTGCCTGCGCCTACCGGACGGCGCACCGCTGGCCGCCATTCCCGATACCGAGATACGGCCCGGCGAACGTTGGATGATCTGCGGCGGCTCAGGCGGCGGCAAGAGCACGCTGCTGCGCGCGCTGGCGGGATTATGGCCATACGGCAGCGGCAGTGTCGCGTTTCCGGCCGGTTCTTACCTGTTTCTACCGCAAAAGAGCTATCTGCCCTCCGGCACACTGCGGGAGGCGCTGAGCTATCCCGGCAAGACGCTGGATAGCGAACGCTGCCGCGATGCGCTGACGCAGGTACGGCTGGAACACTATATCCCTTGTCTGGAGCAGACGGCGCAGTGGGATAAACGGTTGTCGCCGGGAGAACAGCAGCGGCTGGCGTTCGCCCGCGTGCTGCTGCAACGCCCGGACAGCGTGTTTTTAGACGAAGCCACCTCGGCGCTGGACCGGGAAAACGAAGACAATCTGTACCGTTTGCTGCGAGAAACCTTGCCAGACGCCACGGTGATCAGCGTAACCCACCACCCGCACCTGACACACTGGCACTCGCATACCCTGCGCATCACGCCAGCGAAGGAAGAGAGCAACGCCGCCACGTCAGATGAGCCGCAAAGCGCTATTTCGTCTTTGCCCGGCAACGCGGCGGAAACGATCACTGTTAGCAGGGCGCACTAAAATGGCAGCCGTTTTTTCAACATCGACCGGCGGAATAACCGACAAGATCGAGAAACTCCTGATCGTCATATTGGCAACCGGGTTGCATATCTTGCTGATCTATCAGATAGCGCATTTATCGTCGGCGCCTGCCATACCACAACCGCAACCGTCGATCACGCTTGAGCTGTCGCTGACCGCGCCGTCTGCGGCAGCGTCCGTCACATCGTCGCCGCCCTCGCTTCCCGAAGTCGCGCCGCCAGCGGAGAATGAGCCGCAACAAGGTGATTTACAACAACAGGAAACACCGCCCGTTGACGAATTCGCGGTGGCGCCGCCGAAACCGGTGGAAAAACATATTGAACCTGGACGAACGATCAAACCCCGGCCCAAACAACCCGCACCGCCGGTTCAGCAGACAGCGGTTGCCAGCGCCCCCACACAGCCCCCGGCAACTGCCCAGACCACTGTGACATCGCAGGCAGACGGCGCCATAACGCCCGCCTCGGCAAACGCGGCGCATCTGAATAACCCTGCACCGCGCTATCCCGCTCTGGCGCTCAAGAGGAAATGGCAGGGAACGGTACAACTACGGGTTCGGGTGCTCACCAACGGCAGACCGAATGAAATCCTGATTGCACGCAGCAGCGGGCGGGATCTTCTCGATCAGGCCGCGGTAGCGGCGGTACGCCAATGGACGTTTGTACCGGCAAAAAAAAACGGTGTTCCGCAAGAAAGCTGGACCACTTTTCCACTCAGTTTCAAATTGCAGTAACGCATGATTTCAACCAACGGAGCAGACTATGATTTTCGCAACCTCTTCATTTTCCGTCGAAACATTAGCGATATGGCTGCTAATCGCGTTTTCGATCATCACCTGGTCGCTGGTCATCCTCAAAGTGGTGCTATTTTACCGTCTGGAGCAGCGCAACCACCGCTTTCTGAAAACCTTCTGGTCCGCCAATACGCTGCGTGGCGCCATCACCGCCAGCGCTCATTATATCGGCCCTATCGCCAATATCGCCAAAGCAGGCATCGCCTCAATTCATATTGATCATGCGACCAGTCAGGGTCTGGCCCAGGAGATTGACTATCAGGATCGCTTCGAGCGCGCGCTGCGCCATCAAATCCAGCGGGAAAGCCGGGTGCTGGAGTCCGGTCTGGCGCTCGTCGCATCCATCGGCTCCATTTCCCCGTTTGTCGGACTGTTCGGCACGGTATGGGGGATCATGGATGCCCTGCAAAGTATCAGCGCCTCAGGCAGCGCCAGCCTGGACGTCGTAGCGGGGCCCGTAGGCTCCGCCCTGCTCGCCACCGGCGTAGGCATTGCCGTAGCCATCCCGGCGGTGCTGGCGCACAACTACTTTCTGCGCCGTTTAAAGAGAACTCTGGCGGAGCTGGATGATTTTGCACACGACCTTTACGGCATTGTGCAGAAAAATGGCTTCCGACTCGCCACTGACTCACTCAATGCTTAATAACCGGGAATATCATCATGGCTTTTACTTCCGCCTCTCAACATAGCCACCATGAGATACACAGCGAAATCAACGTCACACCCCTGGTAGACGTCATGCTGGTGCTGCTGGTGATTTTTATCGTCACCGCGCCGCTGCTGACCAATTCCATCCCCATCAATCTACCAAAGACCGCCGCCACCGCGTCGCCAGAGGCGGAAAAACCGCTGGTAATCAGCATCAACGATCGCGGCGATCTCTTCGTCGGTGAAGAAAACATACCACCAGAACGGCTTGAAGCACGCCTGATCTCGGCCAGGGAAGCGGATGCCGGCCTACAGGTACAGCTACGGGCCAGCGAAGCGGTTAATTACGGCGTGGTGGCGAAATCGCTGGTAAGCGTGGAACGTGCCGGCATCAGCAAAGTGGCGGTCATCACTGCTCGTTGACGGACGCTACGCCGTTCCAGAGGAAGACCTTCCGCTGAAACAGGGAACGGAATTGTTGCCGCTTCCCGACCTTCCACCCGTTAACGGTTGGTATTTTCGTCATCCTTGCGTAAAGTTGATGCCATTTTCTAACCTTATGGTTGGGAACGATTGTTCTCTGGCAACAAATGCGGCGCTTGATAAGGCAGGGATTTGACGATGAAAAACATGATATTACTGGCTGGCGTGCCCATGCTTCTGTTTAGCAGCCACGCTTTCAGTTCCAGCGACGGTATTTGTGGTTTTTCCGATGCCGAGTGCGGGATACCTGCGTTTCCTTACCTGTTGCCAGATAATGACACCCGAACCAATCTGATGCTCTTGCAGAGCAGTCGCAGCCATATCGAGCTACCGTTGCCCCAACCGCTGCCCGATCAAGCCCATACGCGCATTGATCCCTTCACGGCCTACCGCGTGATGGGATTGGCGGCAACCGAAGGTCCCAGCCAACCCGCCATAGCGCCCATCACGCCGGCAGAGACCGTCATATCCGCGGCGGACATCGGCCCATTGCAACAAAAAGCCCAGCGTCTTCACCTGTCGCCAGCCGCACAGGAAAAACTGATTGCTCTGACTTCCGGCGAGGGTGAAGGACGACAGATATCGAACGATGTTTCCACCGTCGAGGCGTTCTTTGACGTGCTGCTGGCAGATCAACAGATAACGGATGATCAGCGCACCCCGCTGGCGCAAGCGCGTATGAATATGCTGTCGTCCGATTATACGGCATCCGATTTATCCACTGAGCTCGTCAGCGTGCCGGATGAAGGCCATGCCGGATCGCTGAAACATTATCTGGTTAATGCGCAGACTTTTTATCAAGGCGAATTTGATCGGGCGGAACAAGGTTTTCAGTCACTGGCGCAAACCGCGCAGCCATGGGTTGCTGAAACATCGCGTTATATGTTGATACGCGTGAAAATCAACCAGTCGATGCAACACGCGCTGGACGAATACAATATGTTCGATGCCGGTAAGGCCGATAAGCCTGCCGCTTTGGCGGCGATACAACGCATTGACGACTATCTGAAGCAATACCCGCAGGGCAGGTACGCCGATTCGGCGCAAGGGCTTTATCGTCGGGCTTACTGGATCATCGGCGATTTGAACGCGTTGCCGAAAACCTATCAGCAGGCACTGGAAAAAACGGAGAATGCCGCAGGCTTACAGGCATTAAGCGACGAAATTGACAATAAGCTGTTGGAAAACGGCGCATTCACCACCTCGACGGAAAGCCCGATGTTGATGTTGGTGCAGGATCTTAAACGTCTGCGTGCCGATAACGGCTGGACGAACCTGCCGGCATTATCCGCAGAAGCGTTGTCTGCCCAGCAGGCCCTGTTTGATAACGCCGGTATGCAAAATGAGTTTCGCTATCTACAGGCAGTCTGGCAGTTCTATCGCCTGAAAGATTATGCCGCCGTGGTCAATCTCATCCCTGCTGCCAGCGAGCACGATCTGACAGATACCACGCGCTTTAGTCTGCAAATATTACGCGGTCAGGCGCTCCAGCAACTGTCGCGCCGGGATGAAGCAGAAGCCCACTGGCGTCATCTGCTGACATTGAACACAAACTATACCCAGCAGCAATTTCTGCAACTGGCTCTGGCCGAAACACTGGTGAAAGCGGGTCATCCGGAGCGGATTTTTGCAACCGATAGCCCGGTTAAAAACCTGCGTTTCCGTTCGGCGGTCCTCAAGGTCAGCGCCAGTGCCGATTTATTGCGTCAGCAAACCGGTTCGCAACAAACACATGAAGAACGGGCTATCGCCCTGCATACCCTCCTGACCAAGTCACTCACTCACGGTGATTACGCCAATTATCTGCAAGACAGCGAACTCAGAAAGGAGATCGCCCCGTTGACCAGCTCTGAAAATATGAGCTGGGATCAGGACGATCTGACGGTATTTGACTGGGATGGCAGCGATACCGAGGAAGGGTATCAGTGCCCGACGCTGGCTACCGTGGTGAATACGCTGAACCAGCGACCGAATGATGCCCGTGCGATTAACTGCCTCGGCGAGTTTTTCCTGCGTACCGGCAACAGCGTCGGATTCGACTGGGGCGAAAGCAACATGCTGGACGGGCTGACCCACTCACCGACACAGTTCAAAGGGACCGAATATAACCGGCTGGATGGTTATATGCGGGTGATTGCCGATCCGCAAGCGCCAGCGGAAGACAAAAGCTATGCCCTTTACCGCGCGGTTTATTGTTATGCGCCCAGCGGCTATAACGATTGCGGTCAACAGGACATCAGCAAAGCGACCCGCAAAGCCTGGTTTAGCCGGCTGAAAACCGAATTTAAAGGCAGCGTGTGGGCAAGCCAGCTCAAATATTACTGGTAACACAGACATTCATGCTGGCCTGGGTGCTGTCATTCAGCCCCGGGGTAAATGCGCTTACCGTCAACGCGGCGCACTATCAGGATTTTTGGCTATGGGCGGCCGTCCGGCCACAGCCGGTACTGCATCAGACGCGGACGCTTTATCTTCATCAGGGGGAAATCGCCCGCCGGCAGGGAAAAGTGGTCTTCCTGCGTCAGGGAATTCCCCCCAGCAAACTCCGCGTTGCCAACGTCTGGCTCTCTTACCGGATGACCACGCTGGAACTCTCAGATAAACATCTCAACCGTATCCTGAAACTACAGGAGAATTGGCGCAGCCACGGTAATCAGATTAAAGGAATTCAACTCGATTTTGACGCGAAAAGTTATCAACTGGCGGGATATGTGGCGTTTTTGCAGCAACTGCGCAACAGGCTGCCCGCGGATTGTCAACTCAGCATTACGGGTTTGCTCGACTGGTCAAAAACGGGCGATGTAGCAGAACTTAACCGCCTGCATGATAGCGTAGATGAACTGGTGGTTCAGACCTATCAAGGGTACGGTACGATTACCAATTATGCCGACTATCTTCCTGCCCTGCTGAAGCTGACCATTCCTTTTCGTCTGGGACTGGTGCAGCATGGCCAGTGGGACAAACAGTGGCAACAGCGTCTGGCGATCTCGCCCTATTACCGCGGCGAAGTCGTTTTTCTGGTCAATCCGCCAAGAAAACCGCCCCCTAACCGATAATTCCTCTTCATTGGTTGGGGAACGCCAGAGCGGAACGGCCCTGTCCGTCAGGTGCGCCCGCCAAAACCATTCTGCCGCCAGGCTTCATAGCTGATAATCGCCACGGCATTAGAGAGATTCAGACTGCGGCTATCTGGCTGCATCGGGATACGAATACGAAAATCAGGCGGGAAACCGTCACGGATCGCATCGGGCAACCCCGCCGTTTCCGATCCAAACAGCAGCACATCTCCCGGCTGATAAGCGGGCCGATCGTATGGACGGCTGCCTTTGGTGGTACAGGCGAAAATACGTTTGCCGGGCACCGCCGCCAGGAAATCCTGATAGTTCTTGTGGCGGCTGACGCTAGCCAGATCATGATAGTCCAGCCCTGCCCGGCGCAGCTTCTTCTCTTCAAAATCGAAGCCCAGCGGTTCAATCAGGTGGAGGCGACAACCGTTGTTGGCGGCCAGACGGATAATGTTTCCGGTATTCGGGGCGATTTGTGGCTCATAGAGCGCAATATGAAACATGGATAACTTCATTCGCAAAGAAAAATTCAACGGCAGTATATATCATTCCCACAGAGCGACCCAAAACCTGAACGGACGACGAATACGGATTACTCTGCACGACGTTTTCGCCCTCAGCGATTACACTGTTAGTAACACGATGATTAATGCAGGTAAGGCAATAATGAAAATCCGACTGATATCTCTATCCTTGTGCGCCTTGTTTAGCCTGCCGCTGACTACCCTGGCCAACACGGCGAAAATCCCCTCGGCACAGCAGCAATTTGAAAATGGCATCAGCAGCCAGCAGCAGTTACAGCAGAATATGCAGCAGAGCCAGCAATTGCAGCAGCAGCGGCTGAATCAGCAGTTGCAGCAGCGCAATTCTCAGCTACAGCAACAACGGCAGCAGCAGTTACAGCAGGATCGGCAACGGGCGCAGCAAACCACGCCACCGCCGCCAATCAAGCAAACGCCCTGACGCGGCGATTTACAACCGCACCCCCATCAGGGTCAGTATCAACGGCGTGGTCAGCGCGGCCAATGCCGTTGACATCAGCAGGCTGGAGGCCACCGGTCCCCCCAGTACGCTGAACTGGCGCGACATCAGATAAACGTTCACGCCGACCGCCATCGACCCCAGCAACACCACTGCCCGCGTCTCCATTTCCGGCAGGCCGAGGGCGATCGCAATGCCCCAGATCACCAACGGCTGCACCAGCAGTTTGATGACGCAAATCACGCTGCTGATCTGCCAGCCATCGCGGATCTGATATTCGGCCAGCCCCATCCCCAAGGCGATCAGCGACAGCGGCACCGCAACCTGTCCCAGCATGCTGAGCGGCTGATCGACGTAGGAAGGGAGCGACAGCCCGGTCAGGCTGAAGGCCGTCCCGGACAGGATGCCGATAATCAGCGGGTTTTTCAGCACGCCCAGCGCGGTTTTGGTAAATCCCTGTAGCGATAGCGCCCCGTTGCGCGCCCACTCCACCGACACCGTCACCAGCGTCCACAGGATCAGGCCGTTAAACACCACCACCAGCGCGACGGACGGTATCGCCTCTTCCCCCAGCATCAGCGTAGCGATCGGCAGCCCCAGCATGACATTGTTGGAGAAGATGCCGCTCAGCGCAAAAATGGAGCCGGATACGCCGTCGAGATGAAAGATTCTGCGCGCCACAACGCGGCCCAGCACAAAAACCACCAGACAACTGCCGAAAAAAGCAATCAACAGCCGGGCATCCACCACCGGGCGCTTGGAAAAATCACACATCAGGCGGAATAACATGGCGGGCATCGCCACGGAGAAGACAAAGCGGCTCATGCCATCGGTAATGGTGGTCGGCCACTTGCCATAACGGATCAGGCAGTAGCCCAGCGCGATCAGCACAAACAGCGGTAAAGACAGAAAAATCTGGTGCCAGAGAGAAATAACAAATGCGGGCATCGAGCCACTTCCTTAATTACCGGCACACATGGAGGAAAGCAGATATACCCATCATCTTTCACGCCGCAGGCGCGTTCACATCCCGCACGGAGAAAGCTATTCGGTATAAAACAGGCAAATTTCAGCCGGTAGCAAAACCCGCCCCGATTAAATCTATCCGGTCAGTGCAGATACAGTCAACGCCCCAATCCAGTAAAGTTTGCGCTCGTTCAGGTTGGTTGACGGTATAGACCAAAATTCGCAGGCCAGCCGCCTTGATCAAGGCCACGCGTTCCGCTGTCAGCAGCTCATGATTCATATGCAGGGACACGCAGGCCAGACGCTGGGTCAGGTTTTGCCAGTCATCATGCCATTCATCCAGCAGCAGGCCGCGGGGCAATTCCGGCACCGCGCGTTGCGCGGCAGCCAGCGCATCAATAGAGAATGACGACAGCAATGGCGCGATAGGATGATCGGCCCACAGCTGACGCGCCGCTTGCGCGACAACACGGCCGGTTTCCGGCTCCTGACCGGTGGTTGGCTTGATTTCAATGTTGGCCGCCATGCCATGCTGCGCACAGCGTTTTGCCACCTCTGACAGCAATGGCAGTCGTTCACCCGCGAATTGTTTGCCGTACCAGCCGCCGGCATCCAGCTCGACCAGCTTGTCCCACGGGAGTTCCCCCGCGATACCCCAGCCGTTACTGGTTCGCTCCAATGTGTCATCATGCAATAAAAAGATCTGACCATCCTGCGATAGCTTGGCATCGAACTCGATCATTTTGTGACCCAGACTCGCGCCCACATCAATGGCCGCCAGCGTATTTTCCGGCGCCAATGAACCACCGCCGCGATGGGCGACAATTGCCGGGTAAGGCCAGATAGTTGCCATTATTTTTATTCCATCCGTAATCCGTTTTGCGAATCAAACAAATGCCATGACTGCTCAGGCAAATGCAGCCAGAGCGTCGATCCAATCGTCGGGCAATGTTCATAAGACAAACGTGCGATCACATTCTGTCCGCCCCACCGGCCATGCGCCAAATTGTCGGCGCCCAGCAGTTCCAGCGTGGAAACCTGCAACGGAATCCCCCCCGTCTCGCGCGTTGCCAGTTGAATATGCTCCGGTCTTACCCCAAGCGTCAATTCACGTCCGCGCCATTGTGGTTTCGCCGTCGGCAGCGCCAGTGCGATATCATCGCCAATCTCGAAGCGGCAACCGTCATCGCTGATTCGCCCGGACCATAAATTCATGGCCGGTGAACCGATAAAACTGGCCACAAACAGCGATGCCGGACGGCGATAAATCTCCGACGGCGCGCCAATCTGCTCGGCAATCCCCTTATTCATCACGATCACACGCTGCGCCAGCGTCATGGCTTCCACCTGATCGTGCGTCACATACAGGCTGGTGGTTTTCAGTCGCTGATGCAGTTGCTGTAACTCCAGCCGCATCTGCACCCGCAGCTTGGCATCCAGATTCGACAGCGGCTCATCAAACAAAAATACCGCCGGTTCGCGCACAATCGCGCGGCCCATGGCCACTCGCTGACGCTGCCCGCCGGAAAGCTCGCGCGGTTTGCGCTGCAACAGCGGCATCAGTTCCAGGATACGCGCCGCTTCTTCCACTCGCTGACGAATCTGTACTTTACCAAAACCACGAATTTTCAGCCCATAGGCCATATTGTCATACACGTTCATGTGGGGATACAGCGCATAGTTCTGGAATACCATCGCAATGCCGCGATCTTTGGGTTCCAGCTCGGTGACGCGCTGGTCGCCAATATAGATATCCCCGCTGGTGGTGCGTTCCAACCCCGCCACCATGCGCAGCAATGTCGATTTTCCACATCCCGATGGCCCGACCATCACGACAAATTCACCGTCGGCGACATCCAGATCGATGGGGTGAATAATCTGCGTTTTGCCGTCATAGGATTTGGTGACGGCCTGAAGTTTTAAACATGCCATAAAAAAACACCCCGTGTGTTTTTCAACGTCGCTTGCGACGGCCCGAAGCGCGGCGGGCGGAATGCCCGCCATCACATATTATTTCTCGCTATCCACCAGACCACGCACAAACCAGCGCTGCATCAACAGTACGACCAGCAGCGGCGGCAGCATGGTGAGCAGCATCGCGGCCATCACCTGATTCCACTGTGTCGCGCCATCGCCGGAAGAAATCATGCTTTTGATCCCCGCCACCGCCGTACCCAGATTGGCATCGCTGATAATCAGCAACGGCCACAGATACTGGTTCCAGCCATAGATGAACGTAATGACAAACAGCGCCGCCAGATTGGTTTTCGACAGCGGCAGCACCATGTCGAAAAAGAAACGCATCGGACTCGCGCCATCAATGCGCGCCGCTTCCAGCAGCTCAACCGGCAGGGTCATAAAGAATTGCCGGAACAGAAACGTCGCCGTGGCCGAAGCCATCAGCGGCAGCGTCAGCCCGGCATAGCTATCCATCATGTCCAGCCTGGCGATCACTTCAACCGTGGGGAAGATACGCACTTCCACCGGCAGCATCAGCGTCAGGAAAATCATCCAGAAAAACAGACTGCGCAGCGGAAAACGAAAATAGACAATGGCATAGGCAGATAAAATCGATACGGTGATCTTGCCCAGCGTAATCGCCAGCGCCATGACAAAGCTGTTCAGCAGCATCAGTCCAAAAGGCGTCCTGTTATTGCCTGCGCCGTGTAACCAGATACCACTCAGGTTCTCCCACAGGTGTGTCCCCGGGATCAGCGACATCGGGGCCTGAAATACCTCTTTGTTATCCAGCGTCGCCGCCACAATGGCGACATAGAGTGGAAACAGCACCGCAGCAATCCCGATGATCAGCATCAGGTGACTGAAAATATCCAATCCTCGGCGATTCTCAATCATTGGTAGTTCACCTTCCGTTCAACAAAGCGGAACTGGATCACCGTCAGCCCGATGACCAACAGCATCAGCACCACCGACTGCGCCGCCGAACTGGACAGATCCAGACCGGCAAAACCTTCCCGGTAAATTTTGTAGATCAGCGTGGTCGTTGATTGCACCGGTCCGCCCGCGGTGGCGGCATCAATAATCGGGAAGGTATCGAAGAAGGCATAAACCAGGTTAACCACCAGCAGGAAAAAGCTCACTGGCGAAATCAGCGGCAGCACCAGATTGAAGAACCGGCGCACGGGGCCGGCGCCATCGATCGCCGCCGCCTCGGTCAGCGAGCGGGGAATGGATTGCAAGGCCGCAAGGAAAAACAGAAAGTTATAGCTAATCTGTTTCCAAATCGAGGCCAGCACCACCAGAAACATCGCCTGTCCGCTGTTCTGCGCGTGGTTCCACGAGTAGCCCAACAGCCCCAGAAAATGCGTAATCAGCCCCAGCCCGGGGTTGAACAGAAACATCCACAGCACGGCGGCGACCGCCGGCGCGACCGCATAGGGCAGGATAATCAACGTCTGATACAGGCGGCTGCACCGGATGACATAGTCCACCAGCGCGGCCAGAAATAACGAAATCAGCAGGCCGAAACCCGCCACCAGAAAACTGAAGATCAGCGTGGTGTAAAATGAATCCAGATAGTAGCCGTCGCTGAACAATTGCCGGAAGTTTTCCATACCCACGAATTCGCTGGACAAGCCAAACGGATCGAGGTTTTGCACCGAATACCAGAGCGCCTGACCCGCAGGCCAGATGAAAAAAATGACGGTGATCAGCAACTGGGGCAAGACCAGTATATAAGGGAGCCAACTGCGGCCAAACACGGGGCGGGACGATGTCATGCGATAACTCTTGCTATCAAAAAAAGAAAGGAGCCGATGCCATTCGGCTCCATATGACATTGATTACATGGTTATTTCGTTGATTGCTCGAAGCGACGCAACAGGGCATTACCACGTTCTACCGCGCTATCCAACGCCTGCTGCGGGGTTTTCTTGCCCGTCCAGACGCTCTCCAGCTCTTCATCCACCACGGTACGAATCTGCGGCATGTTGCCCAGACGCAAACCTTTGGTGAACGCCAACGGCGGCTTGTTCAACATCTGACGCGTGGCGATATCCGCCCCCGGATTCTTCTCATAGAAGCCCTGCTGCTGGGTTAACTCATACGCGGCTTTGGTGATCGGCAGATAACCGGTTTTCTGATGCCATTCGGCGGCGTTTTCCGGTTGCGCCAGGAACTGCATAAACTCGGCTACGCCTTTATAGGTCGCGGCGTCTTTGCCGTTCATCACCCACAGGCTGGCGCCGCCGATGATGGCGTTCTGAGGCGCGCCTTGCACATCGGCGTCATACGGCATCATGCCCACGCCGTAGTTGAATTTGGCATTCTGGCGGATATTCGCCAGTGAACCGGACGACGCGGTAGTCATGGCACATTCGCCGTTGTAGAACTTCTCGGTCGGTTCATCCTTACGACCAAAATAGGTGAAATCCCCTTTCTTGTTCATGTCCTGCAACAGTTGGATATGCTTGACCTGGGTAGGTTGATTGAATTCCAGTACCGCATCGACGCCGTCGAAGCCGTCGAAGCCGTTATTTTTACTGGCGACCGGCAAACCATGCCAGGCACTGAAGTTTTCAATCTGAATCCAGCCCTGCCAGCCGCTGGCATAGCCGCATTTCATGCCTGATGCACGTAACTTCGCGGTATACTCGGCCATTTGCTGCCAGGTTTTTGGCGGTTGTTCCGGATCCAATCCCGCGTTTTTAAAGGCATCTTTGTTGTAGTACAGCACGGGAGTCGAGCTGTTGAACGGCTGCGACAGCAGATGACCGCTTTTCGCATCGGTGTAATAACCGGAAACGGTCGGCACAAAAACCGACTCATCGAAATTGATACCGGCATCGTTAAATACTTCATACACCGGTTTGATCGCCTTACTGGCCATCATAGTGGCCGTACCGACTTCATAAACCTGCAAAATTGCGGGGGCGTTTCCGGCACGATAAGCGGCGATCCCTGCGGCCAGATTCTGTTCGTAGTTGCCTTTATAGACCGGGACAATTTTCACATCACTGTGAGACTGATTAAAACGATCAACCAGAGAATTGACCTCTGTCCCGAGTTCGCCTTCCATTGAGTGCCAGAAAGGAATTTCGGTAGCCGCCTGCGCATTTGCGCTGCAAGCCAACGCCAATACCACACACGCTGTCGCTTTACGGATGTTAGGATTAAACATGCCTGTCTCCTGCAATAGATAGGTGCGCCTGCATCAGAGAGGCGCTTTTTTATGGCGGGCTATCCCTGCCCGCCCCCCTTCGGGCCGTCGCCAAGCGACGTTGAAAAACACTCCCTGTGTTTTTTATGCGGAGGTAACATGACATGTGCGTATGACAGAAAAATAACTGAGATATGACGGAGGGATGACAGGCGGGATATCCCCGGCTTGATGTCATTGATTAGCCCGATTTCCCGGATGTCAGGCAACAGCTATCTTAATCAATCACAATAGCGCGGGCGTGGTAATAAAGAGAATAATGGAGGAAGCATTTCTCCCCCTTGCGAAATAACAGCACGTAGCGCTTCCCTGCGGCAGACAGGATCGATTGCCGACGCGCGCCTAACTTGTTGCCACGATCAGATGTACCCCGGTTTGCAGCAAAGCGCTCTTCGCATTTTCAGGCAATTTATCATCGGTGATGACAACGTCCATATCCTCCAATGACACCGCGTTAAAGGTACCGACTTTGCCGTATTTGCTTGAGTCACAGATCAATATTCGTTTATTGGCCGCGGCGACTGCGGCTTTCTTGATGGCAACCTTGGCCTCCGTCGGCGTCGAAATCCAGCGCGCATTCCACGATGATGACGAAATAAAACTGATATCCACATTCAAATTACGAAGAAATTGCGTGGAGCTGTCCCCAACGCAGGAACGGTTTTCTCTCAACACCAATCCGCCGGTATGATAGAGCTTACACTCGGAGTGCTCGACCAGATAATCGATAACGGCCAAATCGTTGCTGACAATAAGCAAGTCCGTTACCGCTTCCAGTGCCTTGGCTAACGCGAGGGATGTCGTCCCGGCATCCAGATAAATGGACATCCCCGGCTGCACATATTGTGCGGCCTCGTTGGCAATGGCGGTTTTCTCCGCGAATTGCAACGTTCTTTTGGTGAGATGAGAAGGTTCGGAAGTAATTTTCTCCGACAGTTGAACCCCGCCAGAAACAGAAAGCACACGACCTTCCTGCTCCAGCTTTTGGATGTCTCTGCGCACCGTCATGTGAGAAACACCCAACAGCTCCGTCAATTCCGCTATGGATATCAATTCACGTTCAACCAGTGACGTGAGTATCAACTGCTGTCTTTTTGCCGGGATCATCTCTCGCCTTTTCATTGTTTTTTCGCAAGGTTAACGCCAATAAACGCCTGAGGGGGGAACGTCTATGGCTCCGCCGTATTTTTCAATTCCTCTCACTGCTCGTCAAACAGTTTCCGCCAGGACAACCCCGCTTGCGTTCCCGATCTGGGATGGTACTCACAACCGATCCAATCCTCATAGCCCGCTTTCTTCAACTCATTGAAAATATATGCATAGTTGATTTCCCCCTGATCAGGCTCATGCCGATCGGGCACAGAGGCGATTTGCACATGACCGATTCGCTGAGCCAGCGAGCGTATCAGTATGCTCAAGTCTCCCTGAGCAATCTGCGCATGGTATAAATCCAACTGTAAGCGCGCATTAGGGCGGCCAATCATCCTGACCAGACCATCGGTCTGATATTGATCATGCAGAAAATAGCCGGGAACATCACGCGGGTTGAGCGCTTCACAGAGCAACATCGTATCCTGTTCCGCCATCATGTCGGCGGCCAACCGCATGTTCGATAGCCACAACGCGGTAGCCTCATCCAGAGACAGCGAAGCCGGCGTTATCCCCGACATGACATGCAACTTCTTACATTCCAGGCGTTGTGCATAGTACAACGCCTGGCGGACCGCGTTTTCAAACGCCTTTTCTCTTCCGGGCAAGACCGCCAACCCGCGTTCACCGTTGGCATAGTCTCCCGGGCTGACGTTAAACAACGCCAATTGTAGATGATTACGATGCAGTTCCTGTCGAATATCATCAACGTTGTAATGATAGGGAAATAAAAACTCTACCGCATGAAACCCCGCTTTCGCCGCCGCTTCAAAACGTGCGAGAAAAGGCACTTCGGTAAACAGCATGGAAAGATTCGCAGCAAATCCAGGCATAACGTTCCCTTTTTCAAAGCTATGAACGAAGTTCATCAATCTCGGCGTCGGAAAGATAACGCACATTCGCATTTTTCAGTAAGAACATCAGCTTTGCCGTTTCTTCCAGTTCATCCATCGCATTCACGGCTTCTGTCAGCGACGTTCCCAGAACCACGGGCCCGTGGTTCGCCAACAAGAAAGCATTCGCTTCGTGCGCCCGCTGCGATAGCGTCTGCGCAATCATCGCGCTTCCCGGTTTAAAATAAGGAAGCAACGGCATCTTGCCTATTTTCATCACATAATAAGGCGTGAACGGTTTGATGATGTTGTCGGGATCGATATCCGCACAACAAGACAGCGCGGTAAGATAGGTCGAATGCAAGTGCACGATAGCGTTACATTCAGGACGTTGCCGATAAATAGCCAAATGAAAGGCAATTTCCTTGGACATCTTGTCGCCATCAATTTGCTCACCCTGCATGGTCACTTTTGCCAGACGATCTTCATCCAAATAGCCAAGACATGAATTCGTGGGGGTCGCCAGAATATGTCCATCCGGTAGTCTGACGGACATATTTCCGGCAGACCCGACAGAATAACCGCGCAGGTAGTACGACTTTCCGCAGGAAACCATCTGTTTACGCAGTTTGCTTTCCATTATTTGTTATCCTTATAAAAATTCTGTGCGGTAAAAAAGAATTGTTCATCGCCGAAGTTGCCCGATTTCAGCGCGAAAAAGAGGTTGTCGTTGGCCGAGCGGACCCACGGAACGCCAGGCGCAATCTGTGGACCGATATACATCGCATTCACCTGGAGCTGTTGCATAACGGCGCCAGACGTTTCTCCGCCCGCAACAATAAAGTGGTTAATCCCCGCCTGTTTAAGACGCACGGCAAGCTGGGCAAAAAAAGACTCGATAGCGGCGCTCGCGGCCTGTGCGCCATAGCGGGTCTGAACCGAACCCAGTTCAGCCCCCACGGTGGAATAAACGATCGGCGCCCATTCCGCGTCCTGCCGACAGACCCACGATGCCACGTCATCGACATAACCGCTGGGGTCGTCCATACAACGCACCACATCAACGGGTAAGGCCGGCGCCCTGGCGGAATAAGCCGCCACCTGCGCGTTGGTCATGACTGAACATGACCCTGACAGAATGGCTGTTTTCCCCCCTTTGGCGGGCATTCCCGTCAAACTGGCCTGCACCGGGTCCTTTGCTCCGCCCTGCGTCAACATAGCGGCAATATGTTCAGCCAGCCCCGAGCCCCCTGTAATCAGCCGTAATCCGGCGCTGGCCTGAGCGATGGTCTCGAGATGCGCCGACGACAGGGCATCCGGTACGACATAGCGATAGCCTTCTTGTTGCAACCGCATGAGCGCGTTTTCTACCGCCAGCGCCCCTTTTTCAATCACCGAAAAAGGAATATTGGCAACCCGGCCTGTCGCCTGAGCCTCCATCAGCCGCATGATGCAGGCATCCCGCATCGGCGTCACCGGATGGTTTCGCATTCCGGATTCATTCAAAGGCACGCCATTCACAAACAGATAGCCAGAATAGACCGTTCGTCCGTTGACCGGCAGCGCCGGACACAGCAACGTCATACGTTCCCCCATCGCGGCGAGCAGGCTATCGGTGACCGGCCCGATATTGCCTGCCGGACTGCTGTCAAACGTTGAACAATATTTGAAATAAATACGTTCACATCCCTGTTGTTGCAGCCAACGCAACGCCGACAGGCTCATTTCAACGGCCTCATCGGCAGGGCACGAACGACTTTTCAGGCTGACAACCATCGCATCCACGTCAGTTGTTATTTTTTGTTCACCAACATCGCTCACTTGAATCGCAGAACATCCGCCCTTTACCAGAAAACTGGCGATGTCGGTCCCGCCGGTAAAATCATCGGCAATAACGCCGATTCTGGGGATTTCACGCTTAATCCGTTCATGGTTGTTTGACATAGACATAACCCTATCCGTCACAGAGGGGAGAGCATCATTATCACGTCCTGATGTGAAAAAATATTAAATCGATGTCACAATATTATATATAAGGTCCATTTTTGTGATTTTTTTTTATTTTCAGGCAAAAATTATACAAAAGTCACAGAATGGATGTTCCGTTATTGTAGTTTACTGTGATTGTTTCATACTGACGATGCATTCAACACCAGGGATGCCCCCGATATAGCCGTCGCGGGGTTAAAATATAATTATATGTTTTATAAAACAATTAATAAAAAACTTAATCATGGAAAACTAACAGACCTCGGTCTAAAAACAGTTTCACAAAAAACAACAAGAAATTTTACGCTTAAACAAAAAAGAAAACCGGCAGATCCAGTTGTTCCTCCCGGTCAACATTCTCTGTACTCAACAGGAAATATTTAGAGAGGGTATCATGTCGAATATCACACGACGCACATTTCTGAAAGCGGCCGCTGTCGCCGCACCAGCCGCAGCAATCATGGGATTTCCTTTCATCGCCAAAGCGGCGCAGCCTGAATTTCACTTTAAATACGGCACCAATCTACAGCAAGAACACCCCTTCAGTATCTGGACGCAAAAAACCGCAGACGCCATCAAAGAACGGACTCAGGGACGTGTTGTCATTGATGTCTTTCCCAACAACCAGCTAGGGGGCGATACGGACATGCTCGCGCAAGTCCGGCGTGGCGGCATTGATATGTTTAACCCTTCCTCGCTGGTGATCGCCACCCTTGTGCCGGTGGCGGCGATCAATGCCGTGGGGTTTGCCTTCGCTGACTATGACCAGGTCTGGGAAACCATGGACGGCCCTTTAGGCGAGCTGGTGCGTAAAGGGTTCGAACGCGTTGGGCTGCATGCCATGGACAACATGTGGGATAACGGCTTTCGGCAGATGACCAGCAACACCGGCCCCATTAACAGCGTTGCCGATATGCAGGGGCTCAAAATCCGCGTACCGGTCAGCCCGATTATCGTCGACATGTTTAAAGGCATGGGGGCCGCGCCAGTCGGAATGCAATATTCCGAAGTCTATTCCTCCCTGCAAACCAAGGTCATTGACGCTCAGGAAAACCCCCTGGTCGTACTGAAAACCGGCAAACTGTATGAAGTTCAGAAATACTGCTCATTAACCAACCATATCTGGGATGGCTACTGGTGCATCATGAATAAAAAATCCTGGGAAAGCCTTCCTCCCGATCTTCAGGAAATTGTCTCAACCGCGTTTAAAGAAGGCGCGCAGAATCAGCGCGCGGAAATCAATCGGTTGAACACGGTGCTGGTCGATGACCTTAAAAATACCGGTCTGGCATTTAACAATACCGTTCCGGAAAGCTTTCGCCAAAAACTCAAGGAAAGCGGTTATTACGCGACCTGGCACAAGAAATTCGGCGATGAGGCATGGGCATTGCTGGAAAACGCAGTTGGCAAATTGTCCTGAATTTTCAGGTTTATAAAAAATTCACAAGGGTAAGTCGAATGGAAGTTTCACATCAAGTTCAACCCCTTTTACCGCCAGGAAAGATCGCCAATAGTCTGGAGCGTTTTTACGACTATATGGGACGCGGAATAGAGGTTCTGGCAGGACTCCTCGTTCTGTCAGAAATTATCGTGTTGCTGTCCGGCGTGATCTCCCGCTACGTTTTCCATGCCCCGCTCGTCTGGTCAGACGAAGTGGCGACCATCGGCTTCGTCTGGCTGACGATGCTGGGCGCAGTGATCGCCCTGCGGCGGGGTCAACATATGCGTATGACAGCCCTGGTATCGCACCTTTCCAAGGAAAAACGCGCTTTCGTCGAAGCGCTGGCCATGGGGGTCTCACTGGCTTTCCTGATTCTGATTATTGAGCCGGCCTGGGAATATGCGTTTGAGGAAATCATCGTCATTACCCCCGCGCTGGAAATCAGCGTTTTCTGGCGTGCGGCGTCGATCCCCGTTGGCATTACATTAATGCTGATAACCATGTTGTTGCGCATTCTGCTTTCTGCGCCAAGAACAAAAGCAACCTTCCTTGGGCTTTTCATTGTGGCGGTGGCGGTAGTCGTGTTCTCGGCATCAGGCTCTATCCTGATGCCGTTAGGTAAGCTGAACCTGATCCTCTTCTTTGTGGTGATCGTTGCGATTGGCGTTCTCTCCGGCGTTCCTATCGCGTTTTCATTCGCACTGGCCACCTTCGGTTATCTGGCCCTCACCACACGGACGCCAATGCCAACGATGGTGGGACGTCTGGAGGAAGGCATGTCGCATATGATGTTGCTCGCCGTTCCTCTTTTCGTTTTTCTGGGCGGCCTGATCGAGATGACCGGCATGGCCAAGGCCATGGTGCAATGTCTTGCCAGCCTGCTTGGGCACGTACGCGGAGGGTTATCTTATGTCCTCGTGGGGGCAATGTATCTGGTTTCCGGTATCTCGGGATCAAAAACGGCGGATCAGGCGGCTATCGCGCCGGTATTGCTCCCTGAAATGACGTCCCGCGGCGCTAAACGCGGCGATCTGGTCGCATTACTGTCGGTGACCGGCGCACAAACGGAAACCGTCCCGCCGAGTATCGTCTTGATCACCATCGGCTCCGTTACCGGCGTTTCGATTGCCGCGCTCTTTATCGGCGGATTACTGCCGTCGGCGGTACTCGGCGTCATGCTGTGTCTGGTGATTGGCTGGCGTAACAGGAAAGAAGATCTCAGCCTGGTCAAACGCTACAACAAGAAAGAGATAGGGAAACTGTTCCTCATTGCATTACCCGCGCTCATCCTGCCGTTTATCATTCGCGCCGCCGTTATTGAAGGTGTCGCCACCGCAACCGAAGTATCCACCATCGGTGTGGCGTATACGGCGTTTGTCGGCGTGGTGTATTACCGCCATTTCGATATCAAAAGAGCCTGGTCGATGTTAATTGATACCGCCTCACTGTCAGGCGCAATCATTTTCATCATCGGTACGGCAACCGCAATGGCCTGGGGATTGACGCAATCGGGTTTCTCGAAGGATCTCGCCACGCTGATGGCGTCATTAGGCGGTGGCTTGACGTTCGTTGCGATATCGGTCGTTGCATTCATCATTTTAGGCAGCGTGCTGGAAGGTATCCCGTCAATTGTATTGTTTGGCCCCTTGTTATTCCCCATCGCCCGCGACCTTGGCGTACATGAAGTCCATTACGCCATGGTCGTCGTCCTTGCCATGGGGATTGGTCTATTCGCCCCGCCGTTCGGCGTCGGCTATTACGGCTGCTGCGCCGTGAGCAAAACCGATCCGAACGAGCCGCTCCCATATATCTGGGCTTATCTCGGCGCGGCGACCGTCGGGCTTATCATCGTGGCCCTCTTCCCTTGGATTTCAATTGGATTCCTATAACCGAATTCTCTGAGGCAACATATGGAAAATCTGACATTTGAAGAAGCTCATCGGGCAGTCAACCATGCGCTGGAGCTTGCTGAAAATCGCTATAACGGCCGTCCCTTAACGGTTGCCGTTTGCGATCGCAGCGGTACGTTGCTGGCCTTTGCGCGGATGGACGGCACCAAGGCATTCACGGTGACGTTAACTCAGCGTAAAGCCTACACCGCAGCCCAGTTTGGAATACCGACGGCGGCGTTGCTCGCACGACTACAGAAAGAACAACTTGAGTTGTCCTATTTTGCGGATGACGGCTTCTCGCCGCTGCCCGGCGGTATCCCGGTAATTCGCGGGAACACCGTTATTGGCGCCGTCGCGGTCGGCGGCATCAGCATTACCGAAGACGTTGAAGCCGCCGAATCTATCGTTGATTCGCTCTCATCCTGATACCGATTCACGGAGAAAATCATCATGAAAAAAGCTGCCGTTTTTCATACCAGCAAAGGCACATTAGCCATGGTGGATGAGCTGGCAAAAAAAATCATGCCGGACGTCGCCATCATGCACATCGTAGAAGATTCAATGATTGCCGACGTCATGGCTCATCATGGCGTCACGCCAGCCATCAACGCACGTATCGCCGCTTATGTTGAATGCGCCAACCTTGCCGAATGCGATATTTTCTTTACCGCCTGCTCTTCCATCGGCGGCAGCGTTGAGCAATGCCAGTTTGTCAGCCCAATTCCCGTCATGCGCATTGATGAGGCCATGGCCGTCGAATCCGTTGACCGCTATAACAACATTGCCGTCCTGGCCACGGTGGGCACCACGCTGGCGCCGACATTAGATCTGATCCAGCGCAAGGCCGCGGAGCGCGGTAAACAGCCTGCAATCCATTCGTTATTGATGTCGGAAGCCTTTACCGCGTTTTTAGCCGGGGAGTTGGACAAGCACGATGCCATTGTCGCCGCAGGCATTCGCGATGCGCTGAGTAAAAATTGTGACGCCATCGTTCTGGCACAGGCCTCCATGTCGCGCGTGCTGACAACGCTGGGCGATTTGCCGGTACCCGTACTCACGTCGCCGGAACGCGGCATTCGGTTGTTAAAGCAACGCCTTGATGAGATGAACTGATGCGGCAATGTCGAAGGGCGTCGGCTAGTCCAATCGTCATCAAGAAATAAGCATACGCACATGATGCGTAACCATTTCAGAGGCTATTATGAGAAAAATTGTTATTTCCGTTGCCCCCGTAGCCGGAGATACGACATCAGCCAACCCGGAAGATGTCGCCAGAGAGGCGATCGAATCTTATCATGCGGGAGCAGCGATGGTGCACCTTCACGTACGGGAACGCGATGGCCGCTTAACCCGCGATCCCAGCCAGTTCCAGCAAACCATTCAGTTGATCCGCCAACATACCGACATGATTATTCAGGGTTCTACCGGCGGCGTATCTGATATGACCATTGAAGAACGTTGTTCTCCGCTGGATTGTCCGCTGGTTGAAATGTCGTCCCTGAATGCAGGTTCGGTAAACCTGGGCGACCTTGTTTACCGTAACCCCATGCCGGAAATCAAGTATGTTACACAGCGCTGTTTCCAGACGGGGATCGTGCCTGAAATCGAAGTCTTTGAACTGGGCATGATTCATAATATGCAACTCATCGCACAGCAGATGCCGCTGCCTCAACCGGTCATCTACGCCATGGTGTTGGGCCATCAAGGCGGCTGCCCGGCAACGCCCTCGACTCTGGCGCTGTTTAGTCAATATATCCCGCGTGGCGCCTTGTGGAGCATTACCCACTATGGCCGCCGGGATGATTTTTCCATTCTGGCCGCCGCACTCGGCCTGGGGGCCTGTATGGTAAGGGTCGGCTTTGAAGACAGTCAGTACCTTTCACGGCAGGAGAAAGTCGAACACAATGCCGTATTGATTGAGCGAATGAGCGCCATCATTAAAAGTATCGGTTTCGAGGTTGCCAGCCCGGCAGAAGCCAGGCAGATGTTTGGTTTAAAACCGTTGTAATCTCTAATGTCCCGCCGTTCTCAGAAGCCATCGACGATCTGATTCAAAGGGAAATGCCGGATGGCGCGGCATCAGAGTACGGGAGACGTCTGGTTTTAATATCGATGGGATACCCAACATTTTGCCGGGCCGGTCGGTCTTCGTCCCGGCAAAATGCCAACTACAGCGCGCGGCGCAAGCGGGCAACCGCCTCGTGCATCTGCTCATCCGTGGCGGTCGCAAAGGAAAAACGCAGCGTCGAGTAGTCAGGGCAATCAGAGAAGAAAAATTCACCGGGAACAAACACCACGCCCTGATTGAGCGTCTGCTTCAGCCAGTCAGTGGTATTGAATTCATAACGGAATTTCGCCCACAGGAACATGCCGCCTTTCGGCTGGTTAAAGACAATAACATTGCCCAACTCCTGTTCCACCAGCTGCGCCAACAGCTCGCTTTTGTGCTTGTAGGCGTAACGAATTTTCTCGATCTGCGCGTCCAGACGCCCCAACCCCAGATAGTACTCTGCCACGGTTTGTGACAATGCGCTGGCATGTAAATCCGCCGCCTGTTTGATAATCGCGACCTTATGCAGCAACCAGTGCGGCAGGATCGCCCAGCCCAGACGCAATCCCGGCGCCAGAATCTTTGAAAACGTCGAGGTGTAAAGCACATGTTCCGTGCTGCCCAGCTCTTCCTGCGCCAGTTGGAACAACGTCGGATGCCGCTCTTCGGTAAAACGCAACTCGCCGTAGGGATCATCTTCAATGATGACGAAACCGTAGCGCTCAGCCAGTGCAATTAACTGTTTACGGCGTTCATAACTCAGCGTGGCGCCGCTGGGGTTACCAAAGTTCGGGACAATGTACACGCCTTTGATGCGCTGTTTTTGCAGCAGCGCTTCCAGCTCATCCACGACCATGCCGTGCTCGTCGGACGCAACGGACATCACCTGCGTCTGGGCCAGTTCAAGCGTTTGCAGGGCGGCAAGATAGGTCGGACGTTCAACCACAAAAACATCGCCCGGGTCGACCATCGCCCGTATGATCAAATCCAGCGCCTGCTGTGAGCCCGCCGTGACCACAATATCTTCCGCCTGCGTTTTCACACCGCGTAACGCACACAGATCGGCGATACGATCGCGCAACACGCCGCTGCCTTCCGTCAGTCCGTACTGGAAAGCCGTTTTCGGCTGCTCGGTAATGGCTAACTGCGTCGCCTGATTCAACCCTTCAAAATCAAACAGTGCCTCAGAGGGGATCCCACCGGCCAGCGAAATAATATTGTCCATCTTGCTATGCTTAAGCAGTTCGCGAATCGCGGAACTTTTCAACTGAGCAATGCGGTGCGCCAGTAACCCTTCATTGGCCATCTTTTCTCATACCTTCATTTACAGAACAGGCCGGAGAACCGGCATTATATCCATCACCCGCCCAGATAGGCTGAGCGCACCGCTTCATTTGCCAGCAACGCTGCGCCGGTATCCTCCAGCACAACATGACCATTTTCCAGCACATAACCACGATCGGCCAGACGCAGTGCCTGATTGGCGTTTTGTTCCACCAGGAAGATGGTCATGCCTTCTTCACGCAGTTGCTGAATAGTATCAAAAATTTGCAGAATAATAATCGGCGCCAGCCCCAGCGAGGGCTCGTCCAGCAGCAGCAAACGCGGCTGACTCATCAGCGCGCGTCCAATCGCCAGCATCTGTTGCTCCCCGCCGGACATGGTGCCAGCCCGCTGAGCGCGTCGCTCATACAGCCGCGGAAACAAGTTATAGACCCGTTCAATGCGCTGCTGGTACTGATGGCGATCCGCAAAAAAACCGCCCATCGCCAGATTTTCTTCAACGGTCATACGGGAAAAAACACGGCGGCCTTCAGGAACAATAGCAATCGCCTCACGCATAATCTGCGCCGTTTGCCAGTAGGTAATGTCTTTCCCATCAAACGTGATCGTTCCTTCCGTCGCTCGCGGGTCGCCACAGAGCGTCCCCAGCAGCGTCGTTTTACCGGCGCCGTTGGCGCCGATAAGCGTAACGATTTCGCCCTGTTCAATGTGCAGGCTAACCTGATGCAGCGCCTGAATTTTACCGTAGTGGGCCGAAACCTGATTTAATGACAGCATAACGTTATCCTTCACCCAGATAAGCGCGGATCACATCCGGGTTATTACGAATTTCAGCCGGGGTGCCCTGAGCCAGCGGCGTACCCTGATTAACGACATAAATCCTGTCGGAGATCCCCATCACCAGTTTCATGTCATGCTCAATCAGCAGGACTGACACCTGATGGCTATCGCGTAACTCCGCGATCAGCTGATTCAACTCTTCGGTTTCTTTCGGATTAAGACCGGCCGCAGGTTCATCCAACATCAGCAGATCGGGCCGGGTCACCATACAACGGGCAATCTCCAACCGACGCTGCTGACCATAAGCCAGGTTACCCGCCTGACGATTCGCCAGCTCCAGCAAACCGATACGCTCCAGCCAGACTGCGGCACGATCCTGCGCGTCGGCTTCCGCACGACGAAATGCCGGCGTCTTCAGTAGTCCGGCAAACACGCCGCTTTTCAGATGCTGATGCTGCGCCACCAGCAGGTTTTCCACCACGGTCATTTCGCGGAATAAACGCACGTGCTGGAACGTCCGCACCACGCCCATCCGGGCAATCGCCTGCCCTGACAAACCTTCCAGATGGCGATCGCGCAACATAATGGTACCGCCGCTCGGGCGATAAAAGCCGGTCAGGCAGTTGAATACCGTGGTTTTGCCTGCCCCGTTCGGGCCGATCAACGAAACGATTTCACCCGCATGAATATCCAGTTCAACATTGTTGACCGCCAGCAGGCCGCCAAAACGCATCATCAGGCCTCTGACCGATAATAATGGCTGCGTATTCATGCCTGCTCTTCCTTCTTAGCGACTTTCAGCTTCATTTGCGGACGCTTCATCGGCAGTAAGCCCTGAGGACGCCAAATCATCATCAGCACCATCAGCGCGCCCAGCAACAACATGCTGTACTCATTCAAATCACGCATTAGCTCACGGGAAACCACCAGCAAAATGGCAGCAAGAATCACCGCGAACTGCGAACCCATTCCCCCCAGCACAACAATCGCCAACACGAATGCCGATTCGGCGAAGGTGAAGGATTCCGGACTGACGAAGCCCTGACGCGCCGCAAACAGCGTACCGGCGAACCCTGCAAACGCAGCGCTAATGGTAAACGCGGTCAGCTTGATACGGGTCGGACTCAGGCCCAGCGAACGGCAGGCAATTTCGTCATCGCGCAGCGCTTCCCAGGCACGGCCCAGCGGCATACGCAACAGGCGATTAATCACAAACAGGGTTAACACCACCAGCAGCAGCGCAACCAGATAAAGGAAAATGATGCGATCGCTGGGGTCATATTGCAGACCAAAGAAGTTATGGAAGGTATCCCAGCCATCGCGGGCGCTGCGGCTGAACTCCAGACCAAAGAAGGTCGGCTTGGGAATCTGGCTGATACCGTTCGGGCCGCCGGTGATTTCGGTATTGTTCAGCAGCAGAATACGAACAATTTCACCGAACCCCAGCGTCACGATGGCCAGATAATCCCCACGCAGACGCAGCACCGGGAAGCCGAGTAAAAATCCGGACAGCGCCGCCGTCATGCCTGCCAGCGGCAGACTTTCCCAGAAGCCAAAACCATAATAGTGATTCAGCAAGGCATAGGTATAAGCCCCGATGGCATAAAAACCGCCGTAACCCAGCACCAGCAACCCCGACAGCCCCACAACCACGTTCAGGCCCAGTCCCAGCATCACGTAAATTAGCGTGAGAGTGGCAATATCGACGGTACCGCGAGATACCAGAAAAGGCCAGGTAACGGCCGCGATGATTAACAGCGCCGCCAGCAGCTTCTGCCGCGGCGTACTGCCATCAAAACTTGGCAATACCAGCGCCGGACCAGAAAACTTTTTCATGCCGGCCAGGAAAAACGGGCGAATCAACTGGAAGAAGAACACCACGATGCAGCCTGCACCGATCCAGTACCAGCGAACCTCATCGGCGCCGCGAACCACCAGCTTGGTGCCATCAAGCCCGAGCTGCATGCCCATTAAAAATGCGGCAAGCACCAGTAACATAAATGCGGAGATGATCGCATTGAAAAGATTGAGCTTTTTCATACTTTCTCAACCTCCGGACGACCAAGAATACCGGTAGGCATAATCAGCAGTACACCAATCAGCAACGCGAACGATACGGCATCCTTATACTCCGTACTCAGGTATGCGGATGTCAGCGCTTCGGCTACGCCCAGAATCAATCCGCCAATCATCGCGCCGGGGATACTGCCGATTCCGCCCAGCACTGCCGCCGTAAAGGCTTTCATACCGGCCATAAAACCGATATAGGGGTTAATCACGCCATAGAACTGCCCCAGCAGAACACCGGCTACCGCAGCCATTAGCGCACCAATCACAAACGTCAGGGAAATGACGCGGTCAGTGCTGATGCCAAGTAAGCTGGCCATTTTCAGATCTTCCGCACAGGCACGGCAGGCACGCCCCATTCGCGAGTAGCGGATGAACATCGTCAGCGCCAGCATGGCGAGGAAAGTCACGATCCAGATCGTCAACTGCATCGTGCTGATTGTCGCGGCAAAGCCGTTGGTCTCGCCCAATACCCATTGTCCGGTAATCATGCTGGGGAGCGCGACATCGCGTGAACCCTGATTCAGGCTGACGTAGTTTTGCAGAAAAATAGACATCCCGATGGCGGAAATCAGTGCAATCAGGCGCTTGGAAGTTCGTACCGGCCGGTAGGCGACCCGTTCAATACTCCAGCCGTAGGCGCTGGAAATCACGACGGCGGCAACAAAGGCGACGCTGATCAATAGCCAGCTCGCATCAATGCCCATCATCATCAGGGCGGCAATAACAATAAAAGAGACATAGCTACCGATCATGTAAACTTCGCCGTGTGCGAAGTTAATCATGCCGATGATGCCGTAAACCATGGTGTAACCAATGGCGATCAGCGCATAAGTGCTGCCCAACGTCAGGCCGTTGAACATCTGCTGAAAAAAGTAAAGGAACTGCTCGGACATACCCTAACCTTAAATTCTGCCCCCGCACCTTACGGCAACGGGGGCAATCGGTATTGAGGAATTAATACAGAGGCGGTTGATGACGGCTTAGGCACATGCAGAACACACGGAGAGCCAGCGCCGAAATCGTTACCGCACAATCATTACTTCGCTACGCTGGAAGTACCGTCTGCATGCCACTCAAATACACCAAACTCAAACCCTTTCAGGTCACCTTTTTCGTCCCAGCTCAGTGGCCCCATGACGGTATCCACGGAATTGGCTTTCAGGTCGCTGACCAGTTTTTCCGGCTCCATGCTACCGCTGCGCTCCATTGCGGTAGTCAGAGATTGCAATGCGGCATAAGTCGTCCAGACAAACGGACCGGTCGGATCCAGTTTTTTGGCTTTCAGCGCATCGACGATCGGTTGGTTGGCGGGAACCTGGTCATAGCGTTTCGGCAGCGTGACCAGCATGCCTTCAGATGCTTCACCGGCGATATTGGACAAAGAGGAATTACCCACGCCTTCCGGTCCCATGAATTGGGTGGTCATACCAGTCTGCCGGGCCTGACGCATGAGCAGCCCCATTTCCGGGTAGTAACCGCCAAAATAAACGAAATCCACGTTTTCTTTCTTCAGACGCGCAACCAGTGAGGAGAAATCTTTATCACCCGCGGTCACACCTTCAAACAACACAACGTTCGCATTGGCTTTTTTCAGACTATCCTGAACAGAACGGGCCAAACCTTCACCGTACTGCTGTTTATCATGCACAACGGCAATGCGCTGAGGTTTAATCGTTTCAACGATATATTTTGCCGCCGTTGGACCCTGATCGGAATCCAGACCGGTTGTCCGCAGAACCATTTTGTAGCCGCGGGTGGTCAGATCAGCGTTCGTTGCCGCGGGCGTAATCATGATCACGTCTTCTTCTTCGTAAATATCAGAAGCGGGCTGTGTGGAAGAGGAGCACAAATGGCCGATAACATAACGAATGCCGTCGTTGATGACTTTGTTCGCTACGGCAACGGCCTGTTTCGGGTCGCACGCATCATCGTATTCGACGCCAACCAGTTTATTGCCATTAACGCCGCCTTTGGCGTTGATATCCGCAATGGCCTGACGTGCGCCAATAAACTCCATATCACCATATTGCGCAACCGGACCAGACATGGCACCCACGACGGCAACCTTGATATCTGCGGCGCTCACAGCATGGCTCAACGCAACCGCCATACAGCCCATCAGCAATGTTTTGCCTTTACTGAATTTCATTCGATTTACCCCATCTTTTATTATGGATATTGCTGAAAACGTGACCGCCCCGCGTCATAACTTAACCTTTTTCTTATAAGTAAGAATGGGTTAGGGTTATTATTAGTAATAGTTTCTAATAAGGCTTTATTTTTCATATTATTAAACAGGAATATTATGCTGCAAATCAACTAGCATCATCATAAATACGCGATGCAAACAGCATAAAATACTTGTCTTAAAAGCCAATATTTAACCTATATATAGTCAGTTATGCTGCTTTTTTCATTAATTATTGATGTAATACTCGATAAATAGTCAAAGAGGAAAACGTTTTCCCTGTTAACCGTAAAGAATAAAAATACTTCAAGCATTTTTATTCTTTACGCAGTAAGGGCCCGAGGGGAAGCAAGGCGGGGACAGCCCGTCATGAAAAAACGCCGGGGGCGTTTTTAAACGTCACGCAGTGACGGCCCGAAGGGGGTAGCCCGACATAAAAAATGCCTCACGGTTTCACCATAAAACGATTACATTATTCTTCACTCATTTAATGGAGTGCTAGTCAATGAAACTAACCGTTGAATGCCTCACCCAATTCAGCCAACAGGATAAAATTGATCTGTCTAAAATCTGGCCGCACCAGAATATAGAACGCCTGGAAGGGAGTCTTAACGTGGATCGCCGTCTGTTTGCCGCGCGTTTTAACGATCGCTTACTGGCCGCGGTTCTTGTTGAGATTGAAGGCGAATACGCCGAATTGAGCGATCTTCTGGTGCGTGAAACCACCCGACGACGCGGCGTTGGTTTATATCTGATAGACGAAGTACGGAAGCAGTTACCGAATGTTAAAGAGTGGTGGCTGGCGACTGACGATCACGCGTCCGTCAAAGAGGACGTGCTGGCAAAGTTCATGATTTCTTGCGGCTTTTCGCCAGTATCCGGTGGCTGGCGTTACATCCGTAATCAGGGTTAAAAAAACGCCGGAAGCGTTTTTCAACGTCGCTTGCGACGGCCCGAAGGGGGAACGGACAGCGATAGACCGTCATAAAAACAAAACGACCGGGCAAATGCCCGGCCGCGCTTATTTATTTTTCGCTACTGCTTAGGCTTCAATCGCCACGCGCAGCTTCTTCATGGCGTTCTTTTCCAACTGACGTACCCGCTCTGCGGATACACCATATTTATCAGCCAGTTCCTGCAATGTTGACTTGTTGTCATCATCCAGCCAGCGGGCGCGGATAATATGCTGGCTACGTTCATCCAGACCTTGCAGCGCATCCGCCAGCTTGTCCGCCGCGTGGCTTTCCCAATTGTTTTCTTCGATGCCGTCAGCAAAATCAGAGGACTTATCCTGAAGATACAGCATAGGGGACATGGCCTTGCCATCATGCGTTTCTTCATCTGGCGTCGGATCAAAGGTCATATCCTGTGCGGCCATACGCGATTCCATTTCACGCACATCTTTACTGGTCACGCCTAATTCACGGGCAACCAGTTCAACTTCATCCTGATTGAACCAACCAAGGCGCGTTTTAGACTTACGCAGGTTAAAGAACAGTTTACGCTGCGCTTTGGTGGTAGCGACTTTCACAATGCGCCAGTTGCGCAGCACATATTCGTGAATTTCAGCTTTGATCCAGTGTACGGCGAAAGAAACCAGACGCACTCCCACTTCAGGATTAAAGCGACGTACCGCCTTCATCAGGCCGATGTTGCCTTCCTGAATCAGGTCTGCCTGCGGCAGACCATAGCCGGAATAATTACGAGCCACATGAATAACAAAACGCAGATGCGACAAAATAAGCTGCTTCGCTGCATCCAGATCGCCCTGATAATGCAGCCGTTCAGCCAGCGCCCGCTCTTCCTCCGCCGTTAGCATCGGATAGGCATTGGCGGCTCGAATGTAACCTTCCAGACTGCCCTGGGGAACTAAGGTGAAAGTTTGCATATCTTTGGTCATCCAACCTCTCTCATAACTACGGTTACGCAGCGCGCTGCAACCAGCCCGCTCAAACGAGCGTCATTGACAAGTCGCTATACTAGCACTGCTTTAGCATACTGTTTTGTGCTAAACGGATAAAAAAATCCGGCACACTGTCCCTATCTTCAGACTGTGATTTCCCTCACAAGTTCCTACAATATTATCCATCTTATTTCACATATCAAGTTGGATACAGCGAGAAAATTATACACCAATAAAACAGGAGAAAATACGCGGGAACACCGCAAGAAGAAAGAACACCGATGACAGCTTCCCCTGCCACACAGCGGGAGTAACAGGGAAAGAGTATACCAAAAAAAGACTATTGTGGTGTAAAGCGGCGTAAATGTTGCACTGTCGCTAACCACGCAGCCAGCCAGCCAATCATCCCGGCGACAAGCAACAACAACAGCGATTCATCCCAGCTCAACCCTTTGACCGTAAAGGTCGTACCAAACACCGAAGCCACCTGCGCCACCACCGCGCCGAGCTTCCATACCAGCGCCTGAGACAGGATCAGCGACAGCACCGCCCCGCCAAACCCCATGACGGCGCCGCCATTCAGAAACGGACGCAAAATAAAACCGTCCGTCGCACCAATCAATTTCATGACGTTAATGGTTTCGCGACGGCTAAAAATGCTCAAACGCACGCTGTTGCCGATGACCAAAAACACCGCGATAACCATCAATATGCCAATTGTCGCCGCAATCTGGCCGACCAGGCCGGTCAGCGCAACCAGCCGGGCAAACCAGCTATCATCCATCCGTACTTCATCCACCCCTTGCGTGGCGGCTACGCGATCGCGCAACGTTGTCAGCGTGTTCGCGCTCTGGAAATTCATTTTGGGGGTGATGATGGCCACGGCAGGCAGCGGATTCTCTTCAAGCATATCCAGCGCGCCGCCAAAACCAGACCAGTTGCGGAACTCTCCCATCGCTTCATCACGCGACAAATAGTTCACTTTATCGACACCATCTTCAGACTGAAGCTGGGTGATCACCGCCTGCGCGGCGTTGTCATCCAGAGATTTATCCAGATATACCGTCAATTGAGGTGAGGGATACCACTGCGTCGCGGCCTGACTCACGTTTTTCCATACCAGATAGCAGATACTGGGCAAGGCCAGAGAGATGGCAATCACCATCACCGTCAGCAGCGTTGCCAACGGTTGGCGCAGCATGTCATCCAGCGTATTGGTCCAGGCATAACGCCACTGCTCCCGCCAGCCGCCGCGCAAAGCCCTGGACTTCATTCCCGGCGTTTTCGCATTACGGGTGTTATTCGCCATGATGATTTCCCCCAATCATGCGACCATCGGACAGCGTAAGAACCCGGTAATTGCGACGGGCAATCAGCCCGGTATCGTGGGTGGCCATCAACACCGTGACGCCAACCCGGTTAAATTCTTCAAACAAACGCAAAATACCCTCGGACAGTGCATCATCCAGATTACCCGTCGGCTCGTCCGCCAGTAGGACGGCGGGTTTATTCACCACCGCGCGTGCAATACCGACCCGCTGCTGCTCACCGCCCGAAAGCTGGATAGGGTAATTTCGGGCTTTATCCAGCAGCCCGACTTTGTCCAGTGCCGCGGATACCCGGCGGCGAATATCTTCGCTGCTGGCACCGGCAATAATGAGCGGCATCGCCACGTTGTCATAGACGGTTCTTTCCATCAGCAGATGGTGATCCTGAAAGATCATGCCGATCTGGCGACGCAGAAACGGAACTTCACTTTTTTTCAACCGGCTGATGTTATGTCCACTAAACAGGATCTGCCCCGCACTGGGACGCTCAATGCCACAAATCAGTTTCAGCAGGGTGCTTTTCCCCGCGCCGGAATGGCCGGTCAGAAACGCCATCTCTGCCGGACGCAGATGAAAATCGATGCCCTGTAGCGCCTGGCGCCCGCCGAGATAAGCTTTACTGACCTGTTCAAAACGAATCATCCGTTTTAATCCTCTCGGGCAAAAAGTGCCTCAATAAAATCGTCAGCCTTGAATGGCCGCAAATCTTCAATACCTTCCCCCACCCCAATATAGCGGATAGGAATACCGAACTGGTCGGCAATGGCGAAGATCACCCCGCCTTTGGCGGTACCGTCCAGTTTAGTCAGTACGATACCCGTCAGACCTACCGCCTCGTTGAAAAGCTTCGCCTGGCTGACGGCGTTCTGACCGGTGCTGGCATCCAACGTCAGCATCACTTCATGCGGCGCATCCTGGTCCAGCTTTTTCATCACGCGCACAATCTTTTTCAATTCTTCCATCAGATGCGCTTTGTTCTGCAATCGGCCCGCCGTGTCGGCAATCAGTACATCGACGCCACGCGCTTTTGCCGCCTGAATCGCATCAAAAATCACCGAGGCGGAATCCGCGCCGGTATGCTGAGCCACCACCGCAACATTATTACGCTGGCCCCAGACCTGAAGCTGTTCTACCGCCGCGGCACGGAAAGTATCGCCCGCCGCCAGCATCACGGATTTCCCCTGAGCCTGGAACTGACGCGCCATCTTGCCAATGGTGGTGGTTTTCCCGACGCCATTCACTCCAACCATCAGGATCACATAAGGTATTTTGCCTTCGATAATCAGCGGCTCATCAACCTTAGCAAGAATCGTCGCCATTTCTTCTTTCAGCTTAACAAAAAGCGTATCAGCATCTTTCAACTGCCGATGATTGACGTGCTCCGTCAGGTTGGTAATGATCTTGCGGGTGGTCTCCACGCCTACGTCGGCAATCAGCAGTTGCTCTTCCAGTTCGTCAAACAGATCGTCGTCGATTTTCTTGCCACGAAACAATCCGATAAATCCTGAACCCAGATTTTGGCGGGTTTTAATCAGGCCTCGTTTCAGGCGGGCGAAGAATCCCTCTTTCGTCGGACGTTCCTGCTCCAGCAGCACGACCGGCACATCATCCGGTTGACTCTTTTCCGGCTCGTCTGCGACGACCGGCGTCATTTCCGCCGGTTCGGTCTCTTTTACCGTTTCATTCACTACCGCCGCTTGCTGCGTCAGCGCATCCGCTACGACAATCGGTTCTTCCGGCTGCGGCGGTTCCGCCAGAGAGTCATCTTCCGGCGCCGCGACATCGGCCAATTCGAGCTCCTTTTCAACAACCTGTTGGGTTGAGTCCTCAATATCCGGCGATACTGCGGGCACATCCTCGACTACCGGTTTCTCTTGCGGTTGCTCTTTTTGTTCTTCTTCCTGTGTCCCCAATCCCAACCAGGAAAAAAAACCGCGCTTCTTTTCTTTTGTCATGTGCAATCGCGCTCCACGCCGCTCACCACAGCGAATGAATCAATTAAAATCATATTTAAACAACAAGTTTAACACTTTCCTGCCGCCAGCAACACGCAGCCAACGGCGGCAAGGTCAGACAATCTCCGTAACGAAGTGTGTCAGCCTCCATCTTAACATTCCCTCTACACGTAACCGCCGTTAGAATAGCGCCTGAATTTTCCCGATTGTGTCTGCCGGCAACGCGGCACACCAACCAACCTGTGAGCTATGGCTAAAAAAAATGCATCGTCAGCCGCCGGCCAGATCCGAATTATCGGTGGTCAATGGCGCGGCAGAAAACTTCCGGTTCCCGATAGTCCGGGTTTACGCCCTACGACCGACCGGGTACGCGAAACGCTGTTCAACTGGCTGGCCCCCGTTATTCAGGAAGCTCGCTGTCTGGACTGTTTCGCCGGTAGCGGCGCGCTGGGTCTGGAAGCCTTATCGCGTTATGCGGCCCATGCCACATTATTGGAAGCCGAGCGAGCGATAGCGCAACAATTAACGCAGAATCTGGCTCTGCTTCGGGCGGAAAACGCACGGGTCGTGAATACGGATACGCTACGCTGGCTGGCCCAACCGGGGGAACCCTATGACGTGGTATTTCTCGATCCGCCTTTTCGCAAAGACTTATTGAACAACACGCTTTCCCTGCTGGAACAGCAAGGCTGGCTGGCGCCGGAAGCATGGATCTACGTGGAAACCGAGTCAGAAAATACACAGTTGGTTATTCCGGATAACTGGCGCTTGCACCGGGAAAAAATCGCGGGTCAAGTCGCCTACCGGTTGTACATCCGCCAATGATCGCCTGAGCGACCCATTCTCAATAAAATTAAGGGGTAATGATGATATGGATTAATCTGGGACGACTGTTGATGCTGGGCGTATGGGGTTTTCTGATCTTTAACCTGATTCACCCGTTTCCCAGACCATTGAATATTTTCATGACGGTGGCGATGGTGTTTATGATCCTGATGCATGGCTTTCAACTGCTGCTGCTGAAATCCAGCCAGCCGAAAGACGACTCGTCACTCAATCGGGCGCTACAGGCGCGTATTTTTCTGTTTGGCGTATTTGAACTGCTGGCATGGCAAAAGAAACAGCCCAGGCCGCCTGGAAAATAATGTTCACGCCTGCCGGGGCACAAAACCGATAAAACGGGTGCCTTTCACCTGCAACGTGCCCTGCATTCCCTTATCAAGCCGGTGATAGTCCGTGCTATCGAGCCGCAGAATGATATCCGCCCCGCCATATACCGGACGAAACATCGCTTCATAACGCATATCCTGCGCCACCACAATCTGGTGTTCACGGGAGCGGCTGCGGCTACGCGGAAACTCCCGCTTGGTCTTTATCTCCGCCAAAACGGTACGCAGCGGAGCGGCATCATTCAATGCCGCCTGATTACGCTGGCGCAGATATTGTCGTCCGGCCAGCACCAGAATCAACGCAAAAGCCAGCATCAACAGCAAGGGAAACTTGCCCATAGGTCAGGGCTTTTTGCCGGGAAGATAGGGAAAGTGCGTCACATTATCCCCCAGTTCAGAAATCCGGGCGCTACCTTTTTCCGTCACCGCATCGATACGAATAATTGCCTGCAAGGGAATAAAGCTGCGGCTAACACCGGAAAATTCCGTTTTGAGCTTTTCTGTCGACGGGTCAACCAGCACCGTTGATTGGCTGTCGAAGACAAAGTCGGCAATCTCAATAAAACCAAACAAACTGCTCGACGTTAATTCGCGCACATAAAGCTGGTAGTTTTTACCATTATTAATGAATTGAATACGATACAGTGCAGGTTCATTACTCATTCAACACTACTCTCCTTCAAGAGACTTTACGGCACTCATCGACAATAAAAACAGGCCGATAAAATAACATGATGCACGGATATTCGCACCCGTCTCACCCGATGTTGTTTATACTCATAACAACCCACTACATTGCATAAAGAAAGGGTTATGTCTGATATTGGTCACTGAATCCCCCTATAAGGACACTCTATGCTTTGGTCATTTATTGCCGTACTTTTCTCTGGCTGGCTATATGTTGATGCCAGCTATCGTGGCCCGGCGTGGCAACGCTGGCTGTTCAAACCGGTTACGTTATTACTGTTGCTGGCGCTGGCCTGGCAAACCCCGTTTCTGAGCGTACCGGGTTACCTGATCGTCGCAGGATTGCTGGCTACGTTGGTCGCCGATACTCTTCTGCTGCTTCCGACGCAGCGCCTGCTCTATGCGTTTGCCGCCTATTTCGTTTCTCACCTGCTTTACACCATCAGTTTTTTTACCAGCCAAATGACGCTGACGCTCTTCTGGCCGTTAGCGCTGGTGCTCGTGGTACTGGCCGCGGCGTTGATCGCCATTATCTGGAGCAGACTCGATACCCAACGCTGGCCGGCGTGCACCTTTATCCTCATGACCACCCTGATGGTCTGGATCGCCGGTGAACGTTATTTTGCACTGGCAACGGACTATAACTTCTCCTTGCTGGCTGGCTGTGCGCTGCTGTTTATCGCCCATGCAGCCTGGCTTATCCACCATTATCGGCTCAGCTTTCGCGCCCATCAGGTCATCGTCGCGGCCTGCTATTTTGGCGGACATTTCCTTATCGTGCGTTCGCTCTATTTTTAACGTTCACTGTACACGCGAAATGCTGGAGTAGCCTGATATAACGGTGTAAGGTTCCTGATGAGAATCACTATCATCAACACAGGAGGAAGATATGCATTCTCATCAGCATCACTGCGGCGAAAAATCAGCCTGTTGCCAGGCCCATGCCAAACCCGCATCACGTGCAGAGAAAAGCTGCTGCGCGGTAAAACGCGCCCCTGCTTCAGCGATCAACCGCGTTCGTAGCCCCGATAATGACGCGTCAGCAAGTAGCGATAATGCCGATTCAGACGATCCCGACGGCGGAGACAGTGACCGACCCGGCTCCCGCCAGCGTTTCAGCTGGAAAATCAGCGGCATGGATTGTCCAGGCTGCGCCCGTAAAATTGAAAATGCCGTAAAAAATCTCCAGGGTATTGAACACGCCTCTGTGCTGTTCGTAACCGAAAAACTGGTTGTCGCCGCCCGCCACGATGTACGCTCACAGATACAACGCGCTGTTTCGCAAATCGGTTTCACTTTGCAGGATATTTCGCCCAGCACACCACCAGCGGCAAATCCACGCCATTTTATTCACGGCGCTTCTTTTTACGAATATGGTTTCCTGATGCTTTTTGTGTCGCTGACCGCGATAAGCTGGGGAATTTCATTCCTGAATGATGCACTCGGCGAAGTTGCGTTTATCGCCACTACCGTTGTTGGCCTCATTCCCATACTGAAAAAAGCCCTACAGCTCACCCGTTCCGGCACGCCTTTTGCGATTGAAACGCTGATGAGCGTGGCTTCCATCGGGGCATTACTGATCGGCGCCACAACAGAAGCCACCGTGATTCTGTTGCTCTTTATGCTGGGCGAACGGCTGGAAGCCTATGCCGCCAACCGGGCGCGACAAGGCGTCACCGCCTTAATGGCCCTGATCCCCGAAGACGCCACCGTTATCCGAAATGAACGGCGCGTTAAAGCGCCGGTTGCCAGTCTGTTACCCGGCGAGGTGATTGAAGTCGCCCCCGGAGGAAGATTGCCAGCCGATGCGGAATTACTGCACACGGAAGCCAGCTTTGATGAAAGCGCCCTGACCGGCGAGTCAGTGCCCGTTGAACACACCGCGGGCGACAGGGTTGCCGCCGGCAGCCTGTGTGTCGATAAAATGGTACAGCTGCGCGTCATTTCACAGCCGGGCAGCAGCGCTATCGATCGCATTCTGCAATTGATAGAAGAAGCCGAAGCGCGACGGGCGCCAATAGAGCGTTTCCTCGATCGCTTTAGCCGCGGCTACACGCCAGCCATTATGCTGCTGTCGTTACTGGTGATGTTGATTCCGCCTTTACTGATGGGGCAGCCCTGGCAAGAGTGGATTTATCGCGGCCTGACGCTGCTGCTGATCGGCTGTCCTTGCGCGTTGGTGATTTCCACGCCGGCGGCGATTACCTCCGGTCTGGCGGCGGCAACCCGCCGGGGGGCACTGATCAAAGGGGGCGCCGCGCTGGAATCGCTGGGAGGTATTCGCACGATCGCCTTTGATAAAACCGGCACCCTGACCGAAGGCAAACCACAGGTTACCGATATTTTACCGACGGTTGGCGTGAGTGAGGCGGCGCTGCTGGCGCGAACCGCGGCAGTGGAATCCGGTTCACACCATCCGCTGGCTCAGGCGATTGTGCAACACGCACGGGCAACCCGCGCTTTTTTACCCATCGCGGAAGATCGCCGCGCGTTAGCCGGCATTGGGGTAGAAGGCACCATTGCCGGCAAGCGGATTCAGGTTAGCGCGCCCGCCAGATTAGCCTCGGGCGTGCTGGACAATATCTGGCAGCAACATGTTGATACGCTGGAAAGTGAAGGCAAGACGGTGATTGTGGTGCAGGAAGATGGCCGGGTACAGGGCTTGCTGGCACTGCGCGACACACTGCGCAACGACGCACGAAGCGCGCTGAGCGCCTTACAGAGCATGAATATACGTTGCATCATGCTCACGGGCGACAATCCGCGGGCCGCGATGGCGATCGCTGCCGATTTGGGCATCGATTACCGGGCAGGTTTACTGCCTGCCGATAAAGTGACGGTTGTGAGGGAGCTTAACCAGCAACACCCGGTCGCCATGGTTGGTGACGGAATCAACGATGCGCCCGCCATGAAAGCGTCAACCATCGGTATTGCCATGGGAAACGGCACCGATGTCGCGCTGGAAACGGCTGACGCCGCCTTGACGCACAGTCGTCTTGGGGGATTAGCCGACATGATCCGGCTATCAAGGGCCACGCACCGGAATATTCGTCAGAATATAACCATCGCACTGGGGCTGAAAGCCGTCTTTCTGATCACCAGCATATTGGGGATCACGGGGCTCTGGCTGGCGGTATTGGCGGATTCCGGCGCTACGGCGCTGGTCACCGCCAACGCGTTGCGGTTGCTTAAAAAACAGGACTGACGCCGTGTTCCGGCGCACCGCGATGGTGCGCCATGCTTGCAGCGACAGTATGTCGATAATGCCGACCCCGTCTTTCAGGACGGGGAAGCATCATTTGATGAGGAAAGACCCCGATCAATTCGCAGGATGCTGATCCAGCGCTTTGTTAACGTCATCCATCAAACGGGAATAGGACTGCAATCCCCCCGCCACGTACAGCGCACTGGAATCCATGTAGACGATCTGATTTTTCTGCCAGGCCGTGGTTTTGTGAACCAACGGATTATCCAACACCTGTTTTGCCGCGTCTTCTCCGGTACGGCCAATCGCACTGTCGCGGCTCAGCACAAACAGCCAGTCAGGGTTGTACTGCAACAGAAGCTCCGGACTCACCACATTGCCGTGTCGTCCTTCCTGAGGGAGTTCAATGGCGGGCTGAAAGCCGAGAACGTCAAAGACAAAGCCAAAACGTGATTTCGGGTTATAAGCAGAGAGTTTTCCGCCGCTGATCATCAGCACCATGGCATTACCCGCATGGGCCGATTTGGCTTTGACTTGTTCAACCTGTTGTTTAAAGGCATCCAGCTTTTGCTGAGCTTCCTTTTCTTTGCCGAAAATAAGGCCGATTTGCTCAGTACGCTGGGTCAGGCTATCAATGAAGTTATTGTCATCAACGCTCAGAGAAATCGTGGGCGCGATACCGCTGAGTTTGTCGTACGCGTCGGTCGCACGCGCGCCAGCGATGATCAAGTCCGGTTTGGCGCTGCTCAACGCTTCATAGTTGGGTTCAAACAGCGTCCCCGCGTTCAGGTATTCGCTGCCGCTATATTTGGATAAAAATGACGGCAAATGGATGCTGGTTTGCGGCACGCCGCTGATTTTGACATCCAGCGCGTCCAGAATATCCAGCGTTTCCGGGTTAAATACGATGACGTTCTGCGGGTTTAGCGGAACCTCAGTGGTGCCCTGCGCATGTTCGATGGTTACCGTTTTCGGGGCGGCGCTTTCGGTCGCTGCGGGGCGATCGTCGCATCCGGCCAGCAACAGGAACGACAGGGCGACAGCCACTGAATGTAATGGGGTGATTTTTATCTTGCTCATCAAAAAAACCTATAGTGATTAATTAGTTGTAAAAAATGCCGGGCACGCCCGGCATTCGGCATCAGAATGACGTTGTAATACCTGCGTAGTAGGCGCGGCCCGGTTCGTTATAAGTCGACGCCCCATCGTTTTCACGATAGAGACGTTTGTCGAGCAGATTACTGACGCCGGCGTTAACGCGCAGGTTTTTATTAATGTCATATTTCACACCGACACCCACTACGGAATAAGCGCCGACCTCTTTGGTGGACAGACCGTTATTGGCCTCGTTGCGGATATCCGCATACTGGCGCGGCTTCTGGCGGCCGTACATCGTCCAGACCACGTTGGTGGACAACTTGTCATTCACCTGATACTCGAGCATGGTATTGACGGTGTATTTGGGAATGACAGACAGCGGGTTGCCGGTCTCTTTGTTCTTGGAGTTGATCATCAAGGTGGCGTTGGTGCGCCAGGTCAATGTATCGCGCACTACCGGCACCGTCAGATTGGCCTCCCAACCATGCACCAGCGCCTTACCGCCGTTTTCCCATTGCAGGACGTTGGCGGTTGAGTTCGGATCAATATCTTCCGTACCGGCAACAATTTTATTCTTGTAATCGTTGCGGAAATAAGTGATGCCCGCGTCATAGCCGTCATAGGTAAACTGCAATCCGATCTCTTTATTGACGCTGATTTCCGGATCCAGATTGTCATTGCCGAGCAGATAGCAGGCGTCGTTTGTGATATTTGCCGGGCAGCCGTTGCCATTGGTGCGCAGCAGGTATCCTTTGCTGGACTGATACAGGTTAGGCGCCTTAAACACCCGGGCGATCCCCGCCTTCAGCTTGAAGTAGTCGCCCAATTCCTGAGAGGCGTTCAGACTTGGGCTCCAGTTGGCGCCGAATTCGCTGTGATAGTCGAGACGCAGGCCGGGAATAATATTGGTGCCCGGCACGGCCTCGATATTATCCTCGAAGTAGACCGCGCTTAGTTCCGCGCTGTTTTTACTGCTGCGATCGGCCGCGTTGCCCGATACACCGGCGACGGTGTCGTTGGTGTTGGTGGCCCGCATGGAAGCCGGATCGTTCAGTTCTTCGCGGTTCCATTCCGCGCCCAGGGTGGCGGTCTGTTCCACCAGCAGGCGGAACGGAATATTCAGCTCGCCGTTGGCTTTGAAATTCTCCAACCGGCTGGTAGAAAGCGTTGTATCGTTGATCATCCCCTCGACGCGCCCGGTCGATCCTTCCGGCATACGCGTATTATTGGTTTTCTCATAGTAGACACCCAGACGCGACTGTCCCCAGTCCCAGATGCCGTTATGGGTAATGCCGTAGTTCTGGCGGTACATACGGTTGGTTTCCTGACCGTATAGCGTCGGCACCAGCGTGCTGATATTACCGTTGCTGTATTGAGTATCCCCGGCGTAGATATTTCCCTGGCGGCTGTAGCCGTATTCAAAGTCCATAATCTGCTGGGGATTGATCCTCCAAGACAGCAGGGTGTTGATGTCCCTGTTGCGGACCCCTTCGCGTCCGGCGGCGCTAGAGCCATTTTCCTGCGTATTGATATTGTAAGCGTCGGCGTCGGTTTTATTGATATTGCCGTACAGCCGCATGGTCAACACGTCGTCGATCAGCGGCCCGTTCAGGCTGAAGTTGGCACGTTTGGTAGCGCCTTCCTTACTGTCTTCCGGCTGATTGGTGAATAGGGAAAGCGAACCGTGCCAGTCGTTAGTGGGGCGTTTGGTAATGATATTCACCACGCCGCCCGCGGCGCCGGAGCCATAGCGCGCGGCGGCCGGGCCGCGCAGCACTTCGACGCGCTCCACCATTTCCACCGGCACCCAGTTGGTATCGCCGCGGGTGTCGCGCTCGCCGCGCCAGCTGTAGCGCACGGAGTTGCGCGAAGTGACCGGCTTGCCGTCAATCAGGATCAGGGTATTTTCCGGCCCCATGCCGCGAATATCGATCTGCCGGTTGTTCCCCCGACTGCCGGAAGCGCTGTTGCCGGTCAGGTTAACGCCGGGCATTTTACGAATAATTTCCGACAGGTCATTGACCGGCGGCTGTTTTTCAATGTCTTCTTTGGTAATAATGGAAACACCGGGCTGTTGCTTAAGCTCTTCTTCCGCCGTCGCCCGCACCACCATTTGATCTTCAAACTCGGTGTCGTTTTCCGTTGCGGCATAAGCACCGCCCCCCATCATTCCCACCAATAACAACGCCAGTGGTTTTTTTGCGCATTTAATACCATGTGGAAACATCGTTCCTCCCCTTATTACTTATGGTTATATTTTTTTACTAATTCACAAGGATGGTAATATCAATAGCAATGAGAATCATTAGCATTCTTTTTGAGAGTAGAATTTTTTTCAGGATCGCCCTTTTTTTAAGAAAAATCGATAGTGTGAATAAATTATGAAGATTCGCTATTTTGAGGGAATGAGCCTTTACATATGCCCATTTTGATGAACAACAATTTTGATAATAACCATGTGGAAATAACGGCATCGCTGTCTGTTTATCCAGACTGACGACGGAATCACTCGGTAAACCCCGCATTCCCGATGCGGAAACGGACAGTAAGACGCGGATATGGAGAAATGATTTATTGGGCGGAACCTTCCACCGCCAGCCGCCAGCGGGAGCACCGCCTGTGATGGCAAGTTTTGCAGTCTTCCCCTGAACTTAGCCGCCTTTGCGCAGCAGATACCGGTAGGGAAGCCGTTCGGTCATCAGCGCCAGCAGGTCATGCTCCATATAGCGACAGAAACCGGGAATATCACGGGTCGTCGCGGGATCGTCCGCAATCACCAGCAGCGTTTGTCCAGACTCCATCTGGCGTACCATCTTGCGCACCATCATCACCGGTTCGGGACAGCGCAATCCCTGAGCATCAAGGGTTTTATCCGGATTGGCAAATGGATCGGTCATCAACGTTCTCTGTGGTAAGGTGATAGGTAGCGATAAAAACCGCCTTAATTTACGACGGAGATAGTTTACGCCGGAGATTTTGTGACGCAAGCCACGACAATGCTTGTGTAAAAAACACCCATTTTTCTTGGCAAAACCAATTGCATTACAAAACCAATTGCGTATCATGCCGCGCGTCGATAACAAAAGCAGTACGCCATTATTTCTTGGGTTCCCTAACCCCAATAACCAAAAAGGTCACATCATGTATCGTTTTACTCTCCGGCAGCGGCTTGCGGCGCTGATCTGGCTATCGTTGTTTCATATTCTAATCATTACTTCCAGTAATTATCTGGTACAGCTCCCGGTATCCATCTTCGGTTTTCATACCACCTGGGGGGCGTTTACCTTCCCCTTTATCTTTCTGGCTACCGACCTGACGGTACGGATTTTCGGCGCGCCGCTGGCACGCCGTATCATTCTGACCGTCATGGTGCCCGCGCTGGTGATTTCCTATGTCATTTCCGCACTGTTCTATCAAGGGGAGTGGCAAGGGTTCGGATCGCTGAACCAGATTAACATCGTGGTTGCCCGCATTGCCTGCGCCAGCTTTATGGCTTACGTCCTTGGCCAGATTCTGGATGTACATGTCTTTAACCGATTGCGCCAGCGCAATGCCTGGTGGGTTGCGCCGACGGTCTCCACGCTGTTCGGCAATTTCAGCGACACGCTGGCCTTCTTCTTTATTGCGTTTTATCGCAGTACCGATCCTTTCATGGCCGCAAACTGGATTGAAATCGCGCTGGTGGACTATACGTTCAAGCTGCTGATCAGCCTGATTTTCTTTCTGCCGATGTATGGCGTGATGTTGAATATGCTGCTGAAACGCCTGAGCGAACAGCAAGATACGGTGTCCTATCAGGACGTCGAAAACCAAGGCTAATCGCGACGCCGCCGAATATTGACGATATCGGCGGCAAACCGGAATTTGTAAAAATAGTTCCTGTGATGCCAACGGTTTGCAACAACAAAATGCTTGTTTTTGCCATCTGAATAGGGTGCCATACTGTTCTTCACCTGTTTCAAAATGTCTGTTTCAAAAATGAGAGAAAGGGAACCCCATGTCGAATTTAATAAAATACCTCGGCGTCAGCCTATTGGTGACCGTGCTGGCAGCCTGTGATGGCAAAACGGACGATACCGCGAAAACCCCCGCGCAAGATAAACCGGCAGCCGAAGCCGCGGCAAACAATACGGTTGAATTACTGTCTGGCAAGGTCGTATTTACGCTGCCAGCCGACATGCAGGATCAAAGCGGTAAATTAGGGACACAGGCCAACAACATGCATGTGTACGCCAACGATAACGGACAAAAAGCGGTTATCGTGATTCTGGGCGACAACACCACGGAAGAACTGTCCGTGCTGACGCAGCGTCTGGAAGATCAGCAACGTACGCGCGACACCAACCTTCAGGTTGTGACCAACAAAACCATCGACATTGACGGACAGAAGCTGCAACAGTTGGACAGCATTATCACCAGCAGCGGGCAGCAGGCATACTCCTCGGTGGTGTTGGGGAAAGTGGACAACCATTTGCTGACCTTGCAGATTACCCTGCCCGCAGACAATCAACAGCAGGCCCAGACAGAAGCGGAAAACATCATTCACACGCTGAAGCTGAAATAAACGTTGCCGCATGAACAAGACGGCCATTTGCTGGCCGTCTTGTTCGCGTAATGTCAGGCCGTTAACGCCGCATTTTTCCCGGCGATACGCCCAAATACAATACAATCCGTCATGGCGACGCTGCCAAGTCTGACGGCGCCATGTACTCCACCGACGGTTTCGCCTGCCGCATACAGGCCAGGAATCGGCTTCAGGTCGAAACCGATCACCTGCGCGTCCTTGTTAATCGCCAAACCGCCCATTGTGTGGTGTACCCGAGGCCATAAACGCGCCGCGTAAAACGGCGGCGTAACGTTAGGCACCGCATCCTGGAAAATCATACAGTCGAGATCGGCATCGTTACGCTGGCTGACAAACTCGTTCCAGCGCTTAACCTGCGCAACAAACGCGTCCACCGGCATTTCATAGGCTTTCGCCAGCTCTTCCAGCGTGTTATACGGCTTAAGCGAACCATTCTTCAACGCGCCTTCCCGTTGCCCCGGATCCACCATATTGTCTGTATTGGTTTTATCGGCAATGATGATGGCCGGATGCCCCAGTTGGATAATAGCGTCGGCACGCTCCTTACGGTTTCCTGTCTCTTTAAAGAAGCGCTTTCCGGTCGCGGGATCGACCATCAACCCATAGCCGACCACACGTTCGACAAACTGCGGTACATATCCGAAACCTTTTTCGTCCGGGCTGGTCCACGGCCCCAGTTGGATCCAGTCCATCTGCGTATCCAGCGCACCAATCATACAGGCCGCCATAATTGCCTCGCCGGTTGCCCCGGGGTGGTTGGTCGACGTGAATGATTCGGTCAGACGCGGATCGTACATCTGACGTAATGCAACGCCCTGTGAGAAGCCGCCGGACGCCAGCACCACGCCTTTACGGGCACGGATATAGGCAATCTCGCCCGAATTTTCATCCGGAAACCGGTAGCCCCGCCGTACTTCCGCACCGATAACCCGGCCATCAGGCTCGACAATCAGCCGCAGGAGCTTGGCGCGTTGTTCAATCACCGCGCCAAGCTCCTTCGCTTTCTGTTGCTGTTTGACGATCAGCCCCGACCCTGAACGCTGCACCAGTTGATGGGCCCGCTTCACCGAATGGCCGCCATGATAGTTGACGACATTAAACTGCGCGCCGATGCTCTGCGCCCATTCCAGCGCTTCCACCGAATGTTCCGCAACGGTTCTGGCTAGTTCAGGATAATTGAGGCCGTTGCCCGCCTTGAGCATGTCCTGATACATCAGCTCCGGCGAATCATCAATGCCGGCCTCTTTTTGCATTTTGGAGCCCGCCGCCGCGAGATCGCCGCCATTCAGCACCGAATTCCCCCCCAGCAGCGGCATTTTATCGATGATCAATACCTCGGCCTGCGCATTACGCGCTTCAATGGCGGCCGCCAATCCGGCAAACCCGGTACCGACAATCAGGACATCAACCGTCGTATCCCATTTCTGCGGCACGGGGGATGGCGTTGGCACCGCCTGCGCCGGTTGAGATAGCGCCATACCGCCGAGCGCGCCCACTACCATGCCGGTCGATTTCAAAAACTGTCGGCGACTCTGTTGATCATTTACTGGTTTGTTACTCATTTGCACTACCTCCATATGCTCAAAAACGATAAAGGCGATAAAAACCAAAAAATATTCTGGAGACCCTGCGCGATAGATGACGACACAGGCGGTAGGGAGACGATAGCAGGTGATGATTGAAGCGGTACGTGTTGGAGTTATAAGTACCTGAAATGATTTCAACATAAAAAGCAGGGGATTAAACGTGAGTCCACTCGCACTGTCGCCATTATTCCCGGCGAACCACCGGCCGTGCTGTCCGGTGGCGGACGAGGTACATTTTACTCTGACGAAACCGGTCGCCGGTCCAAACGCAGGGTCAGCAGTAAACCCGCAACCCCAAGAAGCGCCGCCGCCAGATAGATGGAAGCAATACCGAAATAACTCATCAGCAACCCGGCAGCCGGCCCGACGACACCCAAGGACAAATCGAGGAAGATGGTATAGGTCGCCAGTGCGCTTCCCTGATTCTGCGGCGAGACGGCCTTGACCGCCACCACACCGAGCGCCGGGAACACCAGCGAAAAACCCGCCCCCGCGAGAAACACGCCAAACTCGGCCATCAGTGGATGTACCGCGCCACACACCAGCAACAGTCCCGTTACTTCGACCACAAAACACGCCAGCGCCACGCGCAAGCCGCCAAACCGATTGATGCTGTTAGGAAACAACAGGCGTGCGCCAACAAAGGCACAGCTGAAAATGGTCAACGTCAGGGCGGCGCCTTCCCAGTTTCTGTCCGCGTAAAACAGCGTAATGAACGTCGCGATCACACCAAATCCCGCCGAGGCGAGCGCCAGGATAATGCCGTACATCCACACCTTGCCCAATACCTCACGGAAGGGGATTTTCTTGCCGGGCGTGACTTTCACCTCTGGACGAGGCAGTGCGCAGACGATCGCCACCGCCGCAACCAGGATAATGGAAACAGACAGCAACTTGAGTCCGCCGATATGGTTCAGCCAGACACCAAGCGGCGCGCCAATCGCCATGGCGCCATAAGTCGCAATACCGTTCCACGAGATCACCCGCCCGATATGCCGCGATCCGACCACGCCGATCCCCCACAGTATCGAACCGGTTCCGGCAAAACTCTGCCCGGCCCCCAACATCAGTCGACCGACAAACAGCAAAAGCAGCGCGATCAGCGGTGAAGCGCCGTTCTGGGCCGCCAGCAGGTAAAACAGACCGCTAAGCAGCGTTCCCGCCAGCCCCCATACCACCACTTTCTTCGGGCCTTTCTCATCGGTACAGCGTCCGGCATAGGGACGGCTCAGCAGCGTAGAAAAATATTGCAGGCTGATCACCAGCCCGGTCCAGAACGCGTTATATCCCAATGTGTCGTGAACATACACGGGCAACACGGCTAACGGCAGACCGATATTCAGGTAACTGGCAAAGTTGAAAACAACGACGGAAAAAATGCGCAAATTAAGGCGCAGCGCACCAACGGCAGGCTCTGATGAGGACGGAACAGACATAGAAAATTTCACTCACTTAACATCATCACTTGAGGCGGAGCAAAAGTGTTAGCCGGGTAATCCGGTCGTTGTTGGCATACAGACGTTTGAGTATAAACAAGCACCGGCCAGCTTTCACGGTTAATTATCACGGACGTCACTATTTAATTTACACCTAAGAACAACAAACCATGAAAAACATAACATTCTCATATTGTTGGTTATAATCAAAACTGTCCCCCTATCACTCAAACCTGACCGCAGGAGAAGATCAATGCCTGAACCGGCAGAGTCGGATCGTCATTCACTACCAACCCATCCCACCAAAAAAGAAGGCGGAGAAGCAAAAAATTCCCAGGAGAAATTTTTGACGTCGCACCGCGACGACCCGCAAGGGACCGTGGACACAAAAGAACCGCACGCTTTTTTAACCCGGACCAAACGGTTGGTGAAACGTATCCAGGACATCCCCAGCGTGGCGCATATGATCCGCGCGGGCGAGCGCTTTAATGACCGCATGGGCAATCAGTTTGGTGCGGCGATCACCTATTTTTCTTTCCTGTCGCTGATACCGATTCTCATGGTGTCCTTTGCGGCGGTCGGTTTCGTGCTGGCGTCCAACCCGGATTTGCTGACCGAGCTGATCAACAAAATCGTCAACAGCATCAGCGACCCCAGTCTGGCCAACACGCTGAAAAATACGGTTAACACCGCCATTCAGCAGCGTACTACCGTCGGGCTGACAGGACTGCTGATCGCCTTGTACTCCGGCGTCAGTTGGATGGGAAATCTACGAGAAGCCATCCGTGCGCAATCGCGCGACGTCTGGGAACGCAACCCACAGGACGAAGAGAAGATTTACTTCCAGTACACCCGCGATTTTCTATCTCTTACCGGGCTGATGGCTGCGCTGGTCGTGACGTTGTTCCTGACGTCGGTGGCGGGCGCCGCGCAAAATATCATTGTGAATGCGCTGGGGCTGGGCGGCATCGAATGGCTGCGCCCTGCCCTGACGCTGATTGCGCTGTCGATTTCGATTTTCGCCAACTATTTATTGTTTCTCTGGATCTTCTTTGTTTTGCCGCGACACAAACCCAAACGTAAGGCTCTGCTCCGGGGAACGCTTCTTGCTGCCGTTGGTTTCGAGATAATCAAATTTGCCATGACCGTCGTGCTGCCCAAGCTCGCCAGCTCTCCTTCCGGCGCCGCTTTTGGCTCCGTGATCGGCTTGATGGCATTTTTCTATTTATTCGCCCGGTTAACACTCTTCTGTGCCGCCTGGATTGCCACCGCAAACTATAAAGGCGACATCTCTACGGATCAGAATGCACCAGAAGACGCCTCATCGAAAAAGGATCAATCCACTTAACCCAGACAGGAGAATTTATGCCGTACGTTAATATCAAAATCACCCGGGAAGGGGCGACCACCGAGCAGAAGAAAGCGCTGATTGCCGGCGTGACCCAGCTTCTGGTCGATACGTTGGGGAAAAATCCGGCCACCACCGTGGTCGTCATTGATGAAGTCGACACCGACAACTGGGGCATCGGCGGAGAAAGCGTGACAAATTTGCGCCGGAAATAGCCCGTCTCTTCCCGGGAGAAATTTTCAACGCCGCTAGCGGCGGCCCCGCCATAAAACGGGTCGGAAAATCCTGGTTTTCCGATCCACGTCATGAAAAAATAAAACATCGTTTCAAGACTATTGACTCCGTCTCACGTTATGTTGAGACTGATGCTAATTTCCGCGTCTTACCGACTTCTTTTTCAAACAGGCCAGCTGTGATGACAACCAATAACATTGCCGTAATCGGCGAATGCATGATCGAACTGTCGCAAAAAGGCACGGATCTTAACCGTGGATTTGGCGGCGATACCCTGAATACCGCCGTATATATCGCCCGTCAGGTTAACCCCGATGCGCTCGGCGTTCACTACGTTACCGCGCTCGGCACCGATAGTTTCAGTGAAGAGATGGTTGCCGCATGGCAGAAAGAAGGGGTGAAAACCGATTTGATCCAGCGCATGGATAACAAACTGCCCGGTTTGTACTTCATCGAAACAGACGACACGGGTGAGCGAACCTTCTATTACTGGCGCAACGATGCCGCGGCCCGTTACTGGCTGGACAGCGCTGAATCAGAAAAAATCTGTCAGCATCTGGCTCGCTTTGAGTATCTTTACCTCAGCGGCATCAGTCTGGCGATCCTCAATCCGGAAAGCCGCCAGCGCCTGTTATCCCTGCTGCGCGTCTGCCGTGCCAATGGCGGTAAAGTCATTTTTGATAACAACTATCGCCCGCGTTTGTGGCAAAGCCAGGCAGAAACACAGCAAGCCTATACTGAAATCCTGTCCTGTACGGATATCGCATTTCTGACGTTGGACGATGAAGATATGCTGTGGGGCGAAAAACCGGTTGAAGATGTTCTGGAGCGTACCCACGGTTTTGGCGTGGCGGAAATCGTGGTGAAGCGCGGCGCGGATTCCTGCCTCGTTTCAGAACGCGGAAAATCGCTCATCGACGTACCTGCGGTGAAGTTGCCGAAAGAGAAAGTGGTCGATACCACCGCCGCGGGCGATTCTTTCAGCGCCGGTTATCTGGCGGTCCGGCTGAGCGGCGGCAGCGCTCAGGAAGCGGCTCAGCGTGGTCACCTGACCGCCAGTACGGTGATCCAGTATCGCGGGGCGATTATCCCGCAGGAAGCCATGCCGGCTTAATGCGGGTGCAACGTTAGAACCTGTAAAAAGGGCCGCATTGCGGCCTTTGAGTTTGATGACAAATTCATCGTGGTGAAATCGAGATACCCGGGGCGACCACGGGGCGAGGCATCCCTGCGGGAACCTCATCCCCGTGTTTCCCCTAAAATTTGACTTGGTCAGCAGCCTGAAGGGCCGCATTTGCGGCCTTTTGCGTTTGGTTACTGGGCGGCGGGCGCATCACCTTGCAACGGGGGCGTTTCTGCGACAGGCGCCGGCGTCATGATCCGATTATAGGTAGCCTGAAGATCTTTCATATTCGTCTCCGGCTCCCCCTGCCGCTGCACCAACATCAACGTCGCGTCCTGCGAAAGCTGCTGATGAAGCTCTTGGTTCAGCATATCGAGCGTCAGCGCCGACAAATAAGCCTGCCGTAGTTTCTGATATTGCTCGGGAGCAATATCCACCACCCCATTTTGCTGAGACCGCAGACGTTGCGACATCAGAATATCGGTGCTGGTGCGGGCGTAGGTCGCGAACAGCTTGTTCAACTCATCCGTTTTGCGTGAAATCAGCTCATCAAACTCCGGCTGCGTCAGTCCGTTATCCCTCAACGTCGCCAGCTCCTGAGCCAGAAATGTCAGACCCGGCGTCACGCTATCGTTATTCGGCACATCCAGATGGATCGCACACTGCGCACGGCTGTAGAACACATTGCAGTCAAAACGCAGATTGTTATCTTTCTGCTGGCTCTTCTCCAACGCCTGTTGTAAATGCCAGAACAACGCTTCCCGGGCTAAATCACTTTGCCAGTAATTCGCTAACTCCTGCGACTCGCGAATCGGATGCCAGGGCGTATCCCATACCAGTGATAACGTATCCTGCTGAACATTTTTATTCATCAGGCTGATGGCCTGTTGCGGCAGCGGGCTTAATGTCGGCACCGGGGCAGGCGCTTCCCGCTTACCCTGCAACGCAGAGAACGCTTTGCTGATTTGCTCCACAATACTGCGGTTATCGACATGCCCGACGACATAGAGCGTCATCGCATCGGGGGTGTACCAGGCTTTATAAAATTGCTGCAATTGCTCACTGTTAAGCGGCAGCTTAACGTCCTGACCGGGATCGTGGGCTAATAATGCAGACCCTTTGAGCCGATAGCGCCAACTGGGATCCTGTGGATTCGGCGGAAAGGTCGTTACCCGATCGGGAATATTGAGCGCGGTTTGAATACTCTCATCATTGACTGCCATCTGCCCCGCAGTTTCTGCCAGCCAACCCAGCGCTTCTTTCAGTAACTCCGGTCGGTTGTTCGGCAGGCTCAGATTATAAGACGTGAAATCATATGAGGTAATTACCGGCGACAGAGGACGCATGCCGTTATTGTCTTGTATCCACATAGACGGCGACTGGGCGGCCGAAAGCTTATCGCCGGGCGCCAGCGCCAGACGAGGAAGAAAATGTGCGAACCCGATTTGCTGAGCATTCTCGACCAGCGAACCGGTATTGACCATCAGACGTAGTTCCACCCGGTCGCCGGGGCGTTGCGGCGTGGTCAGTAATTGCCAGGTAAAACCATTGTCCAGTTTACCCTGTTGCCAGGCAGGATCAGGTTGTAGTGTTTCAGCCTGCACGTTGCTGCCGACAACCGCCAGCAACATTCCACCAACTAAAAGACCAATTTTGGTGCCCTGCATGTGAACCCCTACTTAAATAACTATCCAACATAATGTGGTTGCTGTTGATAATAATAGTGGCCTTGCGTTTGCCACCGAACACGCTCGTGTATTCATCACGGAAAATGAGAAAGGCGAAGTGTACCATTCCCTTAGACCACGCGCTTTTATCTATGTCACCCAAATAGGTTAAATAATCGGCAAAAAAAGAAAAATATTTAGATTTAACAATCTGTTTACGTGATTGGGACGGTTAACAGCAGGCAGGAAACGCACAAGAAAAACGCAGCGCATCAAAGACAAACCAGAGATAGAAAATCGCTTGCGGCGGCCCGCAAGGGGCGGGCAGGACCGCCACAAAAAGACTCCCCACGGCGCAATCACGCCGTGGGGAAGTGCTATTCAGGAACACGCATCGTGATTATGGCAGTGTATTCGGTGCCGTCGTGTTGTTGTTATTGTGCTTGTTATTACCGGAAAGTTCGTCCTCCAGCTGTTTCTCATCCAGTTCACGGCAGTATTTCGCAACCACGATAGTGGCGACGCCGTTGCCGACCAGGTTCGTCAGCGCGCGGGCTTCCGACATGAAACGGTCAACACCCAGGATTAACGCCAGACCCGCCACCGGCAGATGACCTACGGCAGACAAGGTCGCGGCCAGTACGATAAATCCGCTTCCCGTTACACCCGCCGCCCCTTTGGAAGAAAGCAGCAGCACAATCAGCAGCGTGATCTGATGCCAGATGTCCATGTGGCTGTTGGTCGCCTGCGCGATAAATACCGCCGCCATGGTCAGATAGATAGAGGTTCCGTCAAGGTTGAACGAATAACCGGTGGGGATCACCAGACCGACAACGGATTTCTTACAGCCGACTTTCTCCATTTTTTCCAGCATACGTGGCAACACCGATTCAGAAGACGACGTACCCAGCACGATCAGCAGTTCTTCCTTGATATAGCGGATGAACTTGAAAATGCTGAATCCGGTCGCTTTGGCGATACTGCCCAACACCAGGAAAACAAACAGAAGACAGGTGATGTAGAAACAAATGATCAATTGGCCCAACTGTACCAGCGTGCCCACCCCATATTTACCAATGGTGAAGGCCATGGCGCCAAACGCGCCCAGCGGCGCCAGTTTCATGATCATGTTGATGATACCGAAAATGACTTTGGAGAAGCTTTCGATCACATCAAAAATCATCTTGCCTTTGCTGCCCAGACGATGCAGCGCAAAACCAAACATGACGGCAAACAGCAACACCTGCAAAATATTGCCGCTGGCAAAAGCCCCAATCACACTCGATGGGATGACGTCCATCAGGAACGGAATCAGTCCCTGCTGGGAAGCCTGCTGGGTATAAACCGCAACAGCCGAAGCATCCAGCGTGCTCGGATCGACGTTCATTCCCTCGCCCGGTTTTATTATGTTTACTACGGTCAGACCGATGATCAAGGCAACCGTACTGACAACTTCAAAGTACAGCAGGGCAACCGCACCGGTACGGCCGACTGACTTCATGCTTTCCATGCCGGCAATGCCTGTTACAACCGTACAGAAGATAACCGGGGCGATGATCATTTTAATTAATTTAACAAACCCATCGCCGAGCGGTTTCATCTGTTCGCCGAGATCCGGATAGAAATGTCCCAGCAGTATCCCTACCGTAATGGCGACAAGCACCTGAAAATAAAGACTTTTAACAATAGATAGTTTCATATATTTATACGTCCTATGGTGGGGAAACACAGGAGGATAATAGAGTACGGTAATAATGCCGCCTGTGATTGCGCCGGAAAGTAACATCGCAATAACAGGCTGAAAATGTTTTATAACTTTAGTTTGTGAACGGAAGGTTAAAAATAAGAACTGAATCGCTTCAATAGATGTTATTAATAAACAGATGTGCAATTTATTTATAACAAGCCACCGATTATCTCTAACCGCATACCGCCACAAGAAATCGACGAGGTCAGTGATAGCGGGGCTTACAAGGGAATAAACGATAAAACACTTAATAATTATAGGGTTATTGATGAATAAAAATTATTTAATCATGACATAAAGAGATGAATGCCATTTCTTCCTTCATTACGGGCGACCTGCATCGCAAAACGCGCTTGAGCGAGAAACAAGTCCGCATCCCTCTTTTTTCCCGACAACGGTGGGACAAGGTGAACCATTCCCACACAGGCCGCCAGCGGTGACTGGCTGGTAATGGCAAATGGCGTGTTGAGTTGCAACACCATATGTTGCGCCCAGTTCTGTATCTGCTCTGCCGGCAGTGGTTTCCTCAGCATCGCAAACTCATCGCTGTTCAGACATGCCAACAGGACCGATTCCCCGGATGCCTCAATTGCCGATTTCAGCTGATTCACTAATGTATGCAACGCCGCATCGCGCGTCTTGTCCGGCGCCACCGTCGGTGGCTCAAGCCCGAGCACCATCAGACAGAGCGGGATATTTTCCGACAGGCATTGTTGCAACTGCGCTAAAAAAGCGTCTTTTCCCGGTAAATCATAGCGTTCCTCTATCGAAATAAGGGATTGCTCCAGCCATTGCTGATTGCGGTTATAGCTGCGGACCAACACACCGAGTTCATCATCCTGATGCCACTCGGGCAGGGTTAGCTGGTGGTGTGGCAACGCTTCCGTCGGCAGATTTTGCAACTCGGCAATAATGGCGCGCAGCGGATGAACCATAAGCCGATTCATACACCAGGTAATGGCAATCGACAGGATCAGCGCCAACAGCAGGTACGTTGCCAGCATGGTCGAAAACGTACTGACGATGAACTGAAACATACGATAAGAATCCGCCTGTAGCACCAGATTCGCCAATGGCGTCGTATTCTGCGTCTGCGGTGGCGAATAGAGTGGCACAGAGATCCGGATAGGCAGCTTGAATACGCGGGCAATCCAGCCTGGCACCGGGCGTTCAGTCGGGAAATTGGCATGCAGCGTCTGGAATTCGTCCGGCAACAACACGTCGGCCCGACTGAGAAAACCGGCAGGCAGCAGGTTATTGAGAATATCTTCGGCCCGCTGCACTTCACCTTGCAGGACCGCCTCCGTCAGAGGCTGGCGCACGGAATAAGCGATGCTCTCCAGTTGCCTGGCATAATCTTCACGACGTTGATGAACGAAGTGAAAAAGCTGTATCACGATAAAAAGGCTGATGGTGACCAGTGCCACAGCGGACACGGCTGTCATCTGCTTAATCGTTAATGAACGTCTGAGCCGCAAGCACCTTCTCCGTCAATCCTGTATTGCCGCTGTACTTATACCCAATAGACTTATGACGGGCTATCCTGCCCGTCAACGGGAGTCAACGTTACGCGTTGTTAAAAAACGCGAACTTACCGCAATTTCATCCAACTACGGGCTAAAAATACCGTATTTGCCCGTTTTTGACACCAGGATGAAAGAAGCCGGAAAGAAACCCCGCTAGTATAAGACAGCTTATCTGCGCCTCCATGCTGTTTTATGCCGCTCCCTACCGGATTTCGTCTTAATCCTATGTTGCATTGACGTGGCGGTACCGCCCGGTCAGCCCGAAGGATATCAATAACCGATCGCCGCACCCGCCGGACGTCGAATATCATTGGCGCCGTACAGGTAGCCTTCGCGTACTTTGCCGGAAACCGCAGAGTCGTTACCGGAGTTAGCGGGCATGACACCTGCCGCCCCCGGCAATCCAACCATGATCAACTCTGCCGCGCCCCAGGGCGTTTGTTCCACCATCTTATATCCACGCTGCTTTAAGAGCGCCAGCGTATCGGCGGAAAGTCCGCGCTGTTCGTAATACACCTCATCCGGCAGCCACTGATGGTGAATACGCGGCGCGTCCACCGCCTCCTGAGGCGCCATACCGTGATCGATGATATTCAACGCGGTCTGCAATGTAATCGTGATAATGCGCGACCCGCCCGGAGACCCCAGCACCATAAAGATTTTTCCATCTTTCGTGACCAATGACGGGCTCATGGATGATAGTGGGCGCTTACCGGGGGCGATGGCGTTACGTTCCCCCTGCACCAGTCCATACAAATTCTGCTCGCCCACTTTGGTGGTGAAATCATCCATTTCATCGTTGAGGAAAAAGCCGGTCCCCGGTGCAATCACCACCGCCCCGAAACGCCCGTTGACCGTATAGGTTGTAGAGACCGCATTTCCCTGACTATCCACGATGGAGTAGTGCGTGGTTTCCGGTTTCTCGTGCGGCCCGATGCCAGGCTGAACCTGCTGTGACGGCGTGGCGTTTTGCGGTTCTATTTTTTTGCGGATCTCGGCGGCGTAATCCTTACTGAGCAGACGTTTAACCGGATTACTGACAAAATCCGGGTCACCCAGATAGGTGTTGCGATCCATATAGGCATGACGCATGGCCTCGCTCAGGACGTGTACCGACGCGGCTGAATTGAATCCCAGCGCGTTGAAATCGTAGCCTTCCACAATATTGAGAATTTCACACATCGTCACACCGCCTGAACTCGGGGGCGGGGAAGAAACAAACTGATAGCCACGATAATCGCAGGTGACGGGCGCGGTTTCAGTAATACGGTAATCAGCAAAATCCGCCGCGGTCAGAATGCCGCCGCCCTGACGCGCCGCCTGCTCTACCGCTTGCGGGATTTTTCCTCTGTAGAAGGCGTCAGGACCGTTATCCGCAATGGCCTGCAAGGTGTTCGCCAAATCACGCTGCACCAGTTTATCGCCCGGCTGTAGCGGGCTGCCATCCGGACGCAGGAAAATGCGGGCCGCTTCAGGATCGTCTTTGAAACGTTTGACGGTCGTATCCAGAATATCGGTATCCGCCCGCGTCAGCTCAAAACCATATCGCGCCAGTTTGATCGCCGGCGCCATTACCTGTTCGCGGCTCAGCTTGCCGTATTTTTTCTGCGCCGTATCCAGACCTAATACCGTTCCGGGCACGCCAGCTGCCAGATAGCCATACAGACTGGACTCTTTCTTTACATTGCCCGCCGCATCAAGATACATGTCTGCATTGGCCGCCGCGGGCGCCGTTTCACGGAAATTGATGAAGGTGTCTTTGCCGTCGGCCAGATGGATGGTCATAAACCCGCCGCCGCCAATATTGCCGCAGCAGGGGTTAACCACCGCTTGTGCATATCCCACAGCAACCGCCGCATCAATCGCGTTTCCCCCCATCTTCATGATATCGACGCCTATCTGCGAGGCCAGATACTGCGAACTGACCACCATGCCGTTTTTCGCCTCTACCGCAGGCGCAGATGCAGCCTGCACCGCGCCACTGACCAGCAGCGCTGCCACGCTCAGCGACAAAAGCCATTTTCCCAATGCCATTGCGACTCCTTTTACCCTGTTTATTTCGTGTTGTTTCTTGTTGTACAACGCCCAAACCAATTCATTTCCGACCGGCGACTCAAGGTGCAGACCACCGGCATTGCCCGTTATCCCTGTCGGATTGGAATCAATGACCGCAGACGGGAGCCGAATACATTGATTATCAGCCCCAGCATAATCATCAATGCGCCGACAATCTGTAGCGCCGATAATGATTCATTGAGGAAAACAGCGGCGCTTATCAGCCCCGTAACAGGCACCAGCAACGACAGCGGCGCAACGCGCCAGGTTTCATAGCGCGCCAGCAAATTCCCCCAGATGCCATAGCCGATAATGGTGGCGCAAAAAGCCAGATAGACCAGCGACAGAATAGTAGGAAGCTGGATATTCATCAGACTGGAGACCATCACATCCTGGCCTTCAAACAGCCAGGAACACGCAAAGAAAGGCACGATGGGGATCAGCGCGCTCCACACCACCAGCGACATAATGTTGACGCCGCGGTAACTACTCATAATGATTTTATTGCTGATATTCCCGAGCGCCCATGACAGCGCGGCGGCCAGCGTGAGCAGCAGCGTGGCGATCGTCATGCCGGAAGCCATTTGCCCGTCAGTGCGCCCTTCCGCCAGCACAAACATCCCCATCGCTGCCACCAGGATACCGGCGATGTGATTCCAGCGAAGCTTTTCCGACAGCAGCACGGCTCCCGCCAGCAGGGTAAAGAATGCCTGTGCCTGGAGCACCAGTGACGCGATACCTGCCGGCATACCCAGCTTAATCGCAAGAAACAGAAACCCAAACTGACCAAAACTGATGGTCATGCCATACGCCAACAGCCAACGAAAAGGGATTCGCGGCGCGGGGATAAAAAAGATCGCCGGTAATGCCACCAGCAAAAAGCGCAGTCCGGCCAGTAAAAAAGGCGGCATACCATGCAGGCCAATTTTGATTACCACAAAATTTACCCCCCATAAAACCACCACACAAAGCGCAAGCAACCCATCTTTTATTGACATCCTGAATCTCTCTCACCGCATCAGACAACGACTTACTACTGTACAACCCGGCTCGGCCGGGGAACACAAATCGTTCAGGAAAATTTAGGCTAAAACCAATACCGCCGGTTAGCGTCTCCGCATGTTCACTTGTTTCCATTCACAGTTAAAACGTTACATGAATTAAACACATTAAATACAGAACACTCACTTCTCCTACACAAAATTGGATAATAAATGCCGGTTTTGTTCTTTGCTGTTTCTGATCACCTATGGAAGTATCGGCTTTGGATATCGGTTAAATCCTCCAGCAATATCGCATCAGGCAATGGCGTGGCCGGTGCATTCATCTATATGATAAATAAATGGAAAACAATGTGAAGAACGACTTTCATTCTCATCGGAAACCGGCTCTGAATCTTTTTGCCTCTCTGATACTTCTGGGCAGTACCTTTGGTTCACAGGCGGCAAGCGACACGCCAAAAATCGGCGGCACGCTGCTCTATCTGGAGCAACAACCCCACACCAATCTCTATACGCCCGCAGGCGGGTTTTATCCTAATGGCGGTATTCTCAACCAAATAACCGACAAGCTGACGTACCAAAACCCGGAAACGCTGGAGATCGAACCCTGGATTGCCGAGTCCTGGAGCGTCAACGCCGATAACACCGAATATACGTTTAAACTCCGCCCTGGCGTCACGTTCTCGGACGGCACGCCGCTGGACGCCAACGCCGTCGCAAAAAACTTTGATACTTACGGGTCAGGCAACCCGGCGCTCAACCAGCCCGTCTCTGAAGTCATTAATAACTACCTGCGCAGCGAAGTCATCGATCCCCTGACGGTGAAGTTCTACTTCAAGAAACCGTCGCCGGGCTTTCTACAGGGAACCTCGGCCATTGGTTCCGGTCTGGTTTCCCTCAGCACGCTGGCGCAGAATTTCAACCAGTTAGGCAACGCCCGCAACATCATCGGCTCCGGTCCGTTTGTGGTCAGCAGCGAAAAGGTGGGACGCGAACTGAAACTGACCGCCCGCCAGGATTACAACTGGGCGCCGGTGAAATCGAAGCATCAGGGGCGGCCTTATCTGGATGGCATAACCATTCTGGTCACGCCGGAAGATAGCGTGCGTATCGGTGCATTGATATCCGGTCAGGCTGATTTTATTCGCCAGATACAGGCATACGATGAAAAGCGGGTACAGGATCAAGGCTTCAATATTTACGCGCCGCCGACGCGCGGCGTAAACAACAGCATCGTTTTCCGCCCGGATAATCCGCTGGTGGCCGATATTCGCGTCCGTAAGGCGCTGCTGCATGCCACTAATACCAAAGAGATTATCGATACGCTATTCTCCGCCAACTATCCGCAGGCAACCTCACCGCTGGCGAAAACGGCGGCCGGGTATGTCGATCTCTCGGAAAAGCTGGCGTTCGATCCGGCTCAGGCCTCCCGTCTGCTGGATGACGCAGGCTGGAAAACGGGCGCTCAGGGTATCCGGCAAAAAGACGGCCAGTCACTGATACTGACGGCGTATGAATCCCTGCCCCAACCCCAGAACAAAGAAACGTTGCAGCTCGTCTCACAGCAGTGGGCCAACGTTGGCGTGAAGCTGAATATCCTGGCGGGCGATGCCGGCAGTAAAACCGTGGATAGCCTCGACCCGCTCAAAACCGCCGTGGCCCCCGCGATGGTAGGCCGCGCCGATCCTGATGTACTGAAAAGCCAGTATTACCCCACGGTGCGTAACGTCCTGCTGCAAAAAGGCGGCGCCAGCGACAAGGTCAAAGATTTTGTGGATACCCACCTGAACGCCCTGCTGGATGGCATCGCCACCGAAACCGATCGCAGCAAACGGCTGGCGCTGGTTGGCGAAGTCCAGAACTACCTGATCGACCAGGCGTATGTGATCCCCATTTTTGAAGAGCCGCAGGTCTTTGCCGGCGCATCAACGACCAAAGGCATCGCCTTTGAAGCCGTAGGACGCCCCAGCTTTTACAACACCTGGTTAGATAAGTAATCAGACTGTCGATGAGGAGAGCTATATGAGCAGATATCTGGCAATACGCATCGGTCAGGCGCTGATTGTGCTCTGGGCGGCATTTACCTTATCTTTCATTCTGCTCCAGGCCATGCCGGGCGATGCCGTTCTTATCAAGTTTCAAAACCCCGAGCTTGGCCTGAGTGCCGACCAGATAGCCCAGCTACGTCTGGCCTACGGCGCGGATATTCCGGTGCTGACCCAATATTTTCACGCCATTGACCGGGTTTTACATGGCGATTTCGGCCTTTCATTACAGGCTGGCGTACCGGTTACCGAACTGCTGGCGGTCAATTTGCCCCCCACGCTGTTGCTGGCGGTACTGGGCTTCAGCGCGGCGGCGATTCTGGCGTTCGCCATCGCGTTCTTATCGACGCTGACCCCCTTTCATTGGCTGCGGACCGCGTTGCAGTCGCTGCCTTCGCTGTTTATCTCCGTACCCACCTTTTGGTTGGGCATCGTACTCATTCAGATTTTCTCTTTCCGGCTGGGCTTAATTTCCGTGATTAATCCCGGCGAATGGGAAGGATTGATTTTACCTGTCCTCACGCTGGCGCTACCGATTTCCGCGCCGCTGGCACAGGTGCTGATGCGCAGTATCGATCAGGTTCAGACTCAGCCTTTCGTCGCCGTGGCGCGCGCCAAGGGCGCCAGCCGTCGCGGCGTGCTGTGGCGACATATCGCCCGCAACGCGATGCTGCCCACGCTCACTATCGCCGGTTTGCTGCTGGGGGAATTAATCGCGGGCGCGCTGATTACCGAAACCGTGTTTGGCCGCAGCGGACTCGGGCAACTGACGCAGGAGGCGGTGAACAATCAGGACAGCAGCGTGTTACAGGCCATCGTGATTATTTCCGCCATCGCCTTTGTGGTGGTCAATCTGGTTGTTGACCTGCTTTATCCCTTACTCGATCCGCGCCTGAAGAAAACCACGACAGGAGCCACATTATGACCATTGCGCAACTGGAAAAAATTTCCTTTCCGCTATTACGCAAGCGCCCCCGTCTGCGCCGTTACGCTGTTCAGCCGGGACTGATCCTCGCCTGGCTGGTGATCCTGACGGTCGCGCTCTGGGCGCTGTTTCCCGGTTTGTTTACCGCCTACAGCCCAACCGCAGGAACGCCCGGCGCACAACGTCTGGCCCCCGGCGGCGAATACTGGCTGGGCACCGACCAGCTTGGCCGCGACCTTTACGCCCGTATCGTTTACGGCGCGGTGCACTCCCTCTCCGGCGCGTTTATCGCCGTGGCGCTGGGTCTGGTTCTCGGTAGTTTTCTTGGTCTGCTGGCAGGAGCCGTTGGCGGCTGGCTGGATACGATAGTGATGCGTTTTATTGACGTACTGCTCTCGATCCCCGGCCTGCTGCTGGCGCTGAGCGTCATTATCCTGCTCGGGTTTGGAACGGTTAATGCCGCCATCGCCGTCGGAATAACATCAGTGGCCAACTTTGCCCGTCTGGTTCGTTCAGAAGTGCTGCGCGTGCGCTACAGCGATTATGTCGAGGCGGCTTATGGCAGCGGCGGCACGTTCTTCAGCGTACTGTGGCGACACATTCTGCCAAACTCGTTGACTAGCGTATTTGCGTTTGCCGCGTTGCAATTCGGCAGCGCCATTCTGGCGATCTCCACCCTGAGTTTTCTGGGCTACGGCGCGCCGCCGCCAACGCCGGAGTGGGGCCTGCTGATCGCAGAAGGCCGCAATTACATCGCAACCGCCTGGTGGCTGACCGCGTTCCCGGGGCTGGTCGTGGTACTGGTGGTGTTATCCGCCAACCGCATCAGCCAATCCATCGGGAGGACGGAACGATGAGCCTTGCTCTCCGGTTGCAAAGCAGCGCCAGCGTGCCCGTGCTGGCTCTGGACAAGGTGACTATCGCCTACCGCAGCGACGGCCGGGAACAAACCGTGGTGGAAGGGGTTTCCTTTCAAATTTACCCCGGTGAAGTCGTCGCGCTGGTGGGAGAGTCAGGCTCTGGTAAAACCACCACGGCACAGGCCGTTATCGGTTTGCTGGCGGAAAACGGTCGCCTGACGCGAGGCGCCATCCGGCTTAACGGCACCGATATCACCCACTGGCCGCAAAAGCGGCTCGATAGCCTGCGGGGCGCCCATATCAGCCTGATTCCACAAGATCCCACCAGTTCGCTGAATCCGGTAAAAACCATTGGTGAGCAGGTCGATGAAATTCTGCGCATTCACCAGCGGGAAGATCGTCATACCACCCGCCAGAAAACGCTGACCTTGCTGGAGCGAGTCGGCCTGCACCAACCGGAACTGCGGGCGCGTCAGTATCCGCATGAACTTTCCGGCGGTATGAAGCAGCGGGTACTTATCGCCATGGCGATTGCCCTGAAACCGGCGCTGATTATCGCTGATGAGCCAACCAGCGCGCTCGATGTCACGGTACAAAAACGTATTCTCGATCTGCTGGACGAACTGCGGCGCGAAAACGGCACCGCAGTCCTGTTCGTCACCCACGATCTGGGCGTCGCAGCGGAACGGGCCGATCGGCTTCTGGTGTTTCAAAACGGCTATATTCAGGAACAAGGGCCGACGAATGACATCCTGAAAGCCCCCGCCAGCCACTATGCGCAAACCCTGCTGGCGAACGTTCCCTCGCTGAATCCGGTCAAACGCCCTCCGCTGCCGCCGTCGACCGACACCATCGTTTCCGTGGAAAATCTGATACAGGAATTTACGCTGACGGGTAAAGACGAACGCTTCCGCGCCGTCGATAACGTTTCTTTTCGCGTCGCACGGGGCAGTACGCATGCCATCGTGGGTGAATCAGGGTCAGGCAAAACCACCACGGCTCGCAGCCTGCTGGGGTTTCAGCATCCCAGCGCAGGACGAATTCTGATTGATGGTACGGATATCACCCGTCTGAAGGGAGAAGCCCTGCGTCAGTTCCGGCAAAAGATCCAGTTGGTTTATCAGAACCCGTTTGGCTCGCTCGATCCGTCTCAACGGCTGTATGACATCGTTGAAGAGCCGTTACGCAACTTTAAACGCCATACGCCGGCGCAGCGCGAACACAAGGTTCATGAAATGTTCGATCGCGTCGCGCTGCCTGCCTCGCTGCTGGCGCGTAAACCGCGCGAGCTTTCCGGCGGTCAACGTCAACGCGTCGCCATTGCCAGAGCGCTGGTGCTGGAACCGCAGGTGCTGGTGCTGGACGAAGCGGTATCCGCATTGGATGTCACCGTGCAGGCTCAGATTCTGCGTTTGCTGAGCGAGCTACAGCGTTCGCTGGGCCTGACCTATCTGTTTATCTCGCACGATCTGGCGGTAGTACGCCAGATCGCCGACACCGTTTCCGTGTTGTACCGCGGCAGGCAGGTGGAATCAGGTCCGGTAGAGCAGATCTTTGCCCAGCCAGCAAATCGCTATACCCGCGAATTAATCGACGCAATTCCCGGGCGGCAACACCCGGCTTTCGTCTGATCGCCATACAAAAGAAGGATTTTCAGAATGACAAGTAAACGTCTCGGGTTTTTCACCCGCTTGCTGGATGATGTCTCCGCCCGGCAGCGCTATCGGTTAGCCACCGAGCAAATTATCAGAGCGGAACAACTGGGATTCGACAGCGCCTGGGTTGCCCAGCATCACTTTCATGCGGATGAAGGCGGCTTGCCGTCGCCGCTGGTTTTTCTGGCACAGGTGGCGGCCCGCACTCAGCATATCCGGCTGGGCACGGGGGTTATCACGCTTCCCATGGAGCAGCCTCTGCGGGTAGCGGAAGACACCGCCGTACTCGACCTGCTCAGCAACGGCAGACTGGAAGTCGGCGTTGGTTCCGGCGGCACGCCATCGTCCTTTGCCGCATTCGGACATGACAGCGCACAGCGAGGACACATCCTGGGGCGTCATCTGGCCCAGTTACGCGCCGCCTGGCAAGGCGATGCGCTGAGCGAAGACGGGAATCAACTTTATCCCGCGGCGCCACAGCTAAATAAACGCGTCTGGCAGGCCACTTTTTCCATAGAAGGCGCTGAACGGGCGGGTAAAGCGGGCGATGGCCTGATGTTGTCGCGCACCCAGCCCAGGCCGGAAAATTTCCCCGACGCCACACTGGCCGATCTACAGAATCAGATGATCGATGTCTATCTGGACGCCCTGCCCGCAGGGGTCACGCCGCGTATTCTCGGCTCCCGCAGCGTATTTGTTGCAGACGATCGCCAACTGGCGCTGGATTTGGCGGAGAAAGGTCTTCAGCGTTCCGCCGCTCGTCTGGGCGCCTTCCGCCCCATACGCAGCGACTCGGTTGAATCGCTGATCGCGTCATTCGATAGCCATGTTGGTACGGCGCAGGATGTCATCGCGTCGCTACAGGCGGACAGCTCGCTGGCTCGCGTTACCGATCTGGCATTCCAGGTACATTCTATCGATCCGCCACATACGCTGATTCTTCGATCGCTTGAATTAATCGCCACCCAGGTGGCTCCCGCTTTGGGCTGGAAGCCCGCCGTCAAACAGAAAAATCCGCTACAGGAGATTGTATGACAACCTCATCCCACCACATCCATTCCCATGACGTATTGAACGTACTGGCTGAAATCCCCGCTGATTCAGAACTGGCGAACGCCAGAAAAACCCGTGAAGCGGCGACACGCCACACGCAGGGAAGTTATGAAGCCCTGTTTTCTGCGCCATCACGAGAGGAAACGTCGCTCCCGCTATCGCTGCGTTTATGGCTGGCAGAAAAGATCGGCGGCTGGCATCAGGATGACGTATTGCAACGCTTTTATGCCGACAGGCTCGCCGATTTCCCGGCGCCGGAACTGACGCCGGCGTTACAGCTGGCGCTGGCGCATGCGGAACGGCTGACTCAAAACCCCGTCAGTGCCGATGCCGGCCACCTACAGGCGTTGCAACAAGCGGGCTGGTCGGTGGATGACATCGTCACCCTTTCACAGCTGGTGGCCTTTATCAGTTTTCAAAGTCGATTGCTGCGCGGCTATCGCCTGATTGCGGGGCATCGGGTCAGTCAGCCGCACTCTCAGGCGGCGGTGGCGGGTCGCTGGCATACCCATGCCAATACCCAAAGCGGAAAACGGGCGCCGCAGGCGTTCACCCAGGCAGAACTGGACTGGGAACCGTGGATTCAGCCTAAGTCGCTGGCCGCGTTCAGCAACGATGAACAAGCGATTCTGGCGCGTTTCGGCCATACCGACTCTGACTATTTCCGCCTGCTGGGGCGTAATTTTCCGGTGCTGGAACAGCGCACGCTGACGGATAAAGGGATCTTTTACACTTCGGGCGGATTGCCGCGTAAGGAACGAGAATTGGTCGCCGCCATCACCAGCAAGGTTAACGGCTGCATCTATTGCGCATCGGTGCACGCCCGTAAGGCCAGCCAGCTCTCCAAACAGGATGATGACGTGCAACGATTACTGGACGTCGCACCCGGCGGGGATTTGAGCATCGGCCAAAGCCCGCGCTGGCAGGCCATCATTGATTTTGCCGCCCGTCTTTCCGTTACGCCCGCACAGGTCAATAGCAACGATCTGTCCCGTTTACGGGAACAAGGGTTGGATACGCTGGAACTTGTTGATCTGGTGCAATCAGCCGCCTTCTTCTCCTGGGCCAATCGACTGATGCTAACGCTGGGCGAACCTTTCTGGCCGGAGCGCTAATCTTGTCTCTGCCCGTTTGCCGCCGAGGCAAACGGGAAAATAGTATCGCCGGAACATCGCCAGACAAACGGCGAAGCCAGCAAAACCACGCCAGCCGTTCTTCCATCCGTTTAATCACCGCTCCACGACGTAAAAAATAAACTCATAACATGATAATATTCCCTATCTGGAACTTTAAAACTCTTTTTTGGGTTTAATGTTCCATAATAGGAATCTTATAAACCACTTAAAAACCAAAAATCATAATGTGCTATTATTGTCATCTAAAGCCACAGTTTTGCAGTTTGTGTCCCCCAAAAGGAACATTATGAGCATGACTAATAAATCACCGGCGGCCATTGCAGAAGAGCTTGGAGAGCGGTTAAAACAGGCCCGCCTCAACAGTAACTTAACCCAGTCAGAGGTCGCGGATCTCGCCGGATTATCAAGAAAAGCGGTACTCAACGCTGAAAAGGGTAAAGTCCAACTGGAAGCGTTGATCGCTATCATGGCCGCGCTCAACCTGACAGAACGGTTAGATAACTTTCTGCCTCCGCAGGATATTTCTCCCATCCAGCTTGCCAGACTGCAAGGTAAGCAGCGGCAGAGGGCATCCGGTCAGAGAAAAACCAAAGATAACAAAAGTAATGAGGACGTACTGGAATGGTAATGGAAGTTATCAACGTCAATTACAAAAACAGTGAAGTGGGCGCCGTCAGTTTTAATACGGATACCGGGATAGGCGCATTCGAATATAGCTCGTCATTTATCAGGCAAGGCATCGAACTCTCACCGCTTAAGATGCCGCTGGAAAAACGAATATACGCGTTCCCCGAGCTTGATTTCGCAACCTTCAAAGGGTTACCAGGATTAATTGCGGATTCCCTGCCGGATGATTTCGGCAATGCCGTACTAAACGCATGGGTGGCAAGCAAAGGTAAACAGCCAGGCGACATTACGCCCCTGCAAAGATTGCAGTACGCCGGTAAGAGAGGGATGGGCGCGCTTGAATACACGCCGGCCACCAGGCTGAAAAGCCTGAATGCTTCACAACAGGTAGAAATTGCATCGTTAGTCAATATTGCTCAGGAAATTCTGGATAGCCGGGCAAACTTTTCAGTTGAGTTAAATAAAGCGGGCCAGGAAGATCGCGAAGCCATGATGGCGCTGTTATCCGTGGGCATGAGCGCAGGCGGCGCGCGCGCCAAAGCCGTTCTGGCATTTAATGATGATTTTACTCAGGTTCGTTCTGGTCAGGCCAAGGTTCCCCCTGGGTTTACCCATTACCTCATGAAATTTGATGGCGTAAGCGAACACAATAAAAATAAGGAAACATTCGGCGACCCGCTCGGCTATGGCGCCATGGAATACGTTTACCACCTGATGGCTAAATCCTGTGGTATAGAAATGATGCCCTGTAAACTACTCAATGAAGGCGATCGCCGCCATTTCATCACCCAGCGATTTGATCGGGCAGGCAATCAGAAAATTCATATGCAAACCCTGAATGGGATAGCGCATGTGAGTTATAAGCAACCGGGCTCTTTTTCCTACGCAGAATTGTTTGGAGTAGCCAGACAACTCCGCCTTCCTGCCGCCGCCGCAGAACAATTGTTTAAGCGCATGGTATTTAATATCGTCGCCAGAAATCATGATGACCATGCTAAAAACTTTGCGTTTCTTTTGAATGAGAACGTCTGGGCTCTGGCGCCCGCCTACGATATCGCTTACAGCTACAAACCCGAAAGCAAATGGGTCAACCGTCATTGGATGAGTCTCAATGGCAAACGCGATAACTTTTCCCGCGATGACTTCTATTCGCTTGAAAGACTCAGCCCGCTCTTTACCCATGACAAGATCAACCGCATGATTGATGAAACCATCAGCCATGTCGCGCAATGGCGAAAACTGGCGACGGAACAGCATGTACCAGAGACGTTGATAGCGGAAATTGAATCAAACCTCAGATTGTCGCTATAGCCTGAAACGAAGCAAGCGACGGATGAAGCGGCGGTGAGTGAGTCTTAAAGCCGTTATCAAGAGGTTTCTCCACCGATTCCCGATCAAGAAACCCCTTATAAGCGACAAGCATCAACGCATCGTCACAAACTCTTCCGATGCCGTCGGATGAATGGCGACGGTATTGTCGAAGTCTTTTTTGGTCGCGCCCATTTTTACCGCCACCGCAAAGCCTTGCAGCATTTCATCCATGCCGAAGCCAATACCGTGGATACCCACGATCTTCTCGTCCTTGCCGACACAGACCAGCTTCATGCGGCACGGTTGGCGATGCCGGGTGACAGCGGTATACATGGCCGTAAAAGCCGATTTATACACTTTCACCTGCTCGTCGCCATACTGTTCGCGCGCCTGGGGTTCGGTCAGTCCGACAGTACCAATCGGCGGATGGCTGAACACCACGGTCGGAATGTTGTTGTAATCCAGATGCTCGTCCGGTTTGTTGTTGAACAGCCGTTCGGACAAACGACGCCCCGCCGCGACAGCAACCGGCGTTAACTCAACCGCGCCAGTATTATCACCCACCGCATAAATACCCGGTACGTTGGTGTTCTGGAATTTATCGACCTTGATATAGCCTTTGTCGTTCAGCGCAACCCCGGTCACGCCAAGGTTCAGGTTATCCGTTGCCGGTTCACGGCCAATCGCCCAAATCAGGCAGTCAACCGTGTGTGACTGCCCGTTTTCCAGCCGTAGCGTCAGGCTGCCATCGGCATTTTTTACTACCACCTCGGGAATGGATTCGGTATGCAGCGCCGGTCCTTCGCTGTTCATCACTTCCACCAATGTATCGACAATCAGCGGATCAAAGCTGCGCAGCGGCGCGTGTTTACGCACGAACAGATGCGTTTCTGACCCCAGCGCATTCAGCACCCCGGCAATTTCGACGGCAATGTAGCCGGCGCCAACCACGGCAGTACGCTTCGGTAACGCATCCAGCGCAAAGAAGCCGTCGGAATCGATGCCATACTCCACGCCCGGAATATCCGGATGCGTCGGACGACCGCCGGTCGCGATCAAAATACGGTCGGCCGTGATTTTCTCACCGTTCACTTCCACGGTATGGGCGTCGACAAAACGGGCAAAACCCTGAATGACATCGACCTTGTTTTTACCCAACACGTTGTCGTAAGACTGGTGAATACGATCAATATACGCGCTACGGTTTTTCACCAACGTTCCCCAGTTGAACTGATTAACCGTGGCATCAAACCCGTAATCAGGCCCGTACTGATGGATCGCTTCGGCGATCTGCGCCGCATGCCACATCACTTTTTTCGGCACACAGCCGACATTGACGCAGGTGCCGCCCAGCTGTTTTGCTTCGATCAACGCACATTTTTGCCCATACATCGCCGCACGGTTAATCGAAGCGATACCGCCACTACCGCCGCCAATAGCAAGGTAGTCATAGTGTTTGGTCATCAGAGTATCCATGCTTAAGTGAGTAAAATTTGCCTAGAGTGTAACGCCGGAGCCCTGCGCCCCACAAAGTTTATGCCTATGGCTATAATAGGAAAAACCAAACCACGCCAACCTGTACGGGATGCCTCAACCTACTCCGGGACAATCTGCTCTACCAGCGTATGGCCCGTTCCCGCGGGCACCAGCACGCTGTGCAGCCAGGGCAGCACGCTTTTCATTTGCGCAGCCAGTTTCCACGGCGGGTTAATCACAATCATCCCGGAAGCGGTCATACCGTGCCGATCGCTATCCGGCAGCACGGCCAGTTCAATTTGCAGAATATTACGGATCCCGGTTGCTTCCAGCTCTTTCAGCAACCGCTTGATTTGCTGACGCAGCACCACCGGATACCACAGCGCAAATACGCCGGTGGCAAAACGTTTGTGCCCGTCCTGAATGCCTTTCACCACCGCCTGATAGTCGGTTTTCAGTTCATAAGGCGGATCAATCAGCACAAAACCACGGCGTGAGAGCGGCGGCAGCTGCGATTTCAACTGCTGGTAGCCATCCTCGCGTCGTACTTTGGAACGGGCGTCTTTCTGGAATTCATTGCGTAACAACGGGAAGTCGCTGGGGTGCAGCTCCGTCAGATGAATTTTATCCTGCTCGCGCAGCAGCTGGCGGGCAATCAGCGGGGAGCCGGGGTAATAACGCAGCAGTCCGTTATGATTATAGGTACGCACCGCCTGCATATAGGGTTCGAGCTCAGCCGGAATATCATCGCGCTGCCAGATTTTGGCAATCCCCTCCAGATATTCCCCGGTCCGTTCGGCGTGCTCCCCGCTGAGTTGATAGCGCCCGGCGCCCGCGTGGGTATCCAGATACAGAAAAGGTTTCTCTTTCTCTTTCAGGGCGGAGATGATCAGGCTCTGAACGGTGTGTTTCAGCACGTCGGCATGATTGCCGGCGTGAAAACTATGGCGGTAACTTAGCATAATGGTTATTGCTTTCCGATGACTTGATATTAACAAGGTAAATCAGCTAATTACGCCGACTTTACCTATATGCTGTCCCTGCTGCGTATGCGCCGCGTTGTTGAAACGCCACCGGGCAGGAAATAAAGAACGGTATGCCCACAGTATAAACTGTCTGACGCTGAACCGGCGATGATAAAAAATTTCCGGGAGAAATTTTTGGCGCGGCGTTAACAATACGCATTAGGTGACGGTCATTGAGAATCCGTCACAAAAAATCCGCTTCTCACTTTTGAATGCCCCTTCAACCATTGATTTTCACCTTACTTGACCTCATCTTAGTGATTAATCCGCAAGTTACATTCGCCTTGTTAGTCAATAACGGCAACGAGACCACCCACAATGATCAGGACTGCGCCATGACGAATCCATTACTGACCCCATTCACCCTGCCCCCGTTTTCCAGCATTAAAATCGAAGATATTGTCCCGGCAATAAAAACTGCGCTGGAGGAATGCCGTCAAACGGTAGAACGCGTTGTGGCTCAGTCAGAAGCGTTCACCTGGGAAAATCTTTGTCAGCCGCTGGCCGACAGCGGCGATCGCCTTAGCCGCATTTTTTCACCGATCAGCCATCTGAACTCGGTAAAAAATAGCGCGGAATTGCGTACCGCTTACGAGCAGTGTCTGCCGCTGTTGTCCGAATACAGCACCTGGGTGGGTCAGCATGCCGGGCTTTATCAGGCTTATCGCAGCCTGAAAGACGGCGAACATTATGCGGCCCTGAGCGTTGCCCAAAAGAAATCCGTCGATAACGCCCTGCGCGATTTTGAGTTGTCCGGTATCGGTCTGCCGCCAGAAAAACAGAAGCGCTATGGTGAAATCGCCGCCCGTCTGTCAGAACTGGGATCGCAGTACAGCAATAACGTGCTGGATGCCACCATGGGCTGGAGCAAGCTGGTGACGGATGTCGCCGAGCTTGACGGGATGCCGGAAAGCGCGCTGGCGGCCGCCAAAGCGCAGGCTGAATCCAAAGAGCAGGATGGTTGGCTGCTGACGCTGGATATCCCCAGCTACCTGCCGGTCATGACCTATTGTTCCAATCAGGCGCTGCGTGAAGAAATGTATCGCGCTTACGCCACCCGCGCTTCCGATCAGGGTCCGCATGCCGGGAAGTGGGATAACAGCGGCGTCATGGCGGAGGAGTTGGCGCTGCGCCATGAACTGGCGCAACTGCTTGGTTTTGACAGCTACGCACACAAATCCCTGGCCACGAAAATGGCGGAAAGCCCGCAGCAGGTTATCGACTTTCTGACCGATCTGGCAAAACGCGCCCGTCCTCAGGCTGAGGAAGAACTGGCGCAGCTACGCGCGTTCGCCAAAGCGAACTACGGTGTAGACGAATTACAAGCGTGGGATATCACCTACTACAGCGAACAGCAAAAACAACATCTGTACTCCATCAGTGACGAACAACTCCGCCCGTACTTCCCGGAGCAACGGGCGGTAGCCGGCCTGTTTGAAGTCGTGAAACGTATTTACGGCATTACGGCAAAAGAGCGCAAAGACGTGGATGTCTGGCATCCGGATGTGCGTTTCTTCGACCTGTTTGATGAAAGCGGCGAACTGCGCGGCAGCTTCTATCTCGACCTTTACGCCCGCGAACACAAACGCGGCGGCGCCTGGATGGATGATTGCGTAGGCCGCCTGCGTAAAGGCGACGGCGAACTGCAAAAACCGGTCGCCTACCTGACCTGTAACTTTAACCGTCCGGTCAACGGCAAACCGGCGTTGTTCACGCACAATGAAGTCACCACACTGTTCCATGAATTCGGTCACGGGCTGCACCATATGCTGACTCAGATCGATACTGCCGGCGTGGCGGGCATCAGCGGTGTACCGTGGGATGCCGTCGAACTGCCAAGCCAGTTTATGGAAAACTGGTGCTGGGAGCCGGAAGCGCTGGCCTTTATCTCCGGTCATTACGAAACCGGCGAACCGCTGCCGCAGGAACTGCTGGATAAAATGCTGGCGGCGAAAAACTATCAGGCGGCGCTGTTCATTCTGCGCCAGCTGGAATTCGGCCTGTTCGATTTCCGTCTGCATGCCGAATTTGATCCCGCCAAAGGCGCGCAGATTCTGCCAACGCTGGCTGAAATCAAAGCGCAGGTTGCCGTGGTGCCAAGTCCGAGCTGGGGCCGTTTCCCGCACGCCTTCAGTCATATCTTCGCGGGCGGTTACGCCGCAGGCTATTACAGCTACCTGTGGGCCGACGTGCTGGCGGCCGATGCCTATTCCCGTTTCGAAGGAGAAGGTATTTTCAATCGCGAAACCGGCCAGTCTTTCCTGGACAACATCCTGTCCCGCGGGGGTTCTGAAGAGCCGATGGAATTGTTCAAACGCTTCCGCGGCCGGGAACCTAAACTGGATGCCATGTTGCACCATTACGGCATTAAAGGGTGAATATTTGCCTGATGGCAGAGGACGGCGCCGATTACGGCGCCTTATCCCTGCTGGCCGACCGCTGGGGATTGGTTTCCGATCCCGCCGCCACGATGGCGCTGGTGCTGACGCCGGAACGGCTGGAGCTGCGCAAGCGGGATGAACCCAAACTCGGCGCCATCTACGTCGATTTTGTTGCCGGACCGATGGCGCACCGCCGGCGTTTCGGCGGCGGGCGCGGCGAGGCCGTCGCCAAAGCCGTGGGCATCAAAAAGGATTACCTGCCCGATGTGGTTGACGCCACGGCAGGATTGGGAAGAGACGCCTTTGTGCTGGCATCGCTGGGCTGCCGCGTTCGGATGTTAGAACGCAATCCCGTTGTGGCGGCGCTGCTGGATGATGGGCTGCAACGGGGCTATCAGGATGCGGAAATCGGTTCGTGGCTGCGGGAGCGGCTTACGTTACTGCACGCTTCCAGCCTGACAGCGCTACGCGATATCACACCACCGCCCGACGTCGTCTATCTCGACCCGATGTTTCCTCATCGGCAAAAGCATGCGCTGGTGAAAAAAGAGATGCGGGTATTTCAATCGCTGGTGGGGGCTGATGATGACGCCGATGCCTTACTGGCGCCGGCGCGGCGGCTGGCAAAGAAACGAGTTGTGGTAAAACGGCCGGATTACGCCCCGCCGCTGGCGGGCGTTCCAGCACAGTCGATGCTCGAAACCAAAAGTCATCGTTTCGATTTCTACCTGCCGCAGATTACGCAATAGAATAAAACCCTCGTTTTCGCGAGGGTTCTGCCGTCGTTACACGACACCTTACATCAGCACGGCGTGCGTAACTTTTTCTACAAAAGACGATTAAATCATGCGAATTTTTATTCGTCCTCTTCATCTTCGCGTAGCGGAACAATCAGCATATCAATATGCACCGTGTTAATTAGCTGACGCGCGGACGACATCAGTTTGCTCCAGAAATCCTGGTGGTGACCGCAAAGCACCAAATCCACATCGTATTTTCTGATCGCATCGACCAGTACCTGCCCCAGATCGCCGCTACCACTGAGCGTTTCGGTAATAGGATACCCCGCATTCTGAGACAGATCGGTCAATGCATTCTGGGTTTCTTCGGAGATTCGTTGCTGCATATCACCCAGATTGACATCAATCAGCCCGGTGTAGAGATCTGAGTAGTTCACATCGACATGGATTAAAGAAACCTTTGCGTTATACGGCCTTGCCATTGAAACCGCTTTTTCCACTAACACTTTACTTTCCGGAGAAAGATCAACAGCAATAAGGATATGTTTGTAAGCCATAATAAGACTCCTTCCGTAAAGACTAATTAATGGTCAGCAGATATTTTCCCTGCCAATCTGATACTTAACAGCTGGTTATATGATAACACCCGGCTGTCTCACCGATATGTTCAGCAGATCACAACGCCGTATTTTAACAAAAATCAAATAAAGCGCGGCAAATCACAACACCTGGCAATCTTCGCAATATTCTTTATAAGTATAGTAGAAATCGCTCCTTTTCATCATTAAATCACACAGGTTCTTCTTTCCAAAAGGATATTACGCCAGACAAAATAACCGGACAGCGTGATTGTCCCCTTCAGGTATGGAAAAAAAAGGCGTTCCTCTTCTACAATAAAAAAGAGGGGACAATTTCATTTCGTCATCCTCGACAGGTGAAAATGACAATCGGGTTAGCCGTCAAAACCATTGGCTACCCGGGAACACAATAAAATCGCGTGAAAACGTGTGGCATAAGTATTCGCAGGGATATTGTCGGCAAGATGTCGTGCACGATGACACCTGACGAATAACATCTACCGGGAGGGGAGCATGATCAGTACATTTGCGCTTTTCTGGGCTTTATGTGTTGTCTGTATCATCAATATGGCGCGATATTATTCCTCATTACGCGTATTACTGCTGGTTCTGCGGGATTGCGATCCGCTGCTTTACCAATACGTTGATGGGGGTGGTTTTTTCACATCACATGGTCAGCCAAGCAAACAAATCAGACTGGTACGCTATATCTACGCACAGCGTTATCTCGAACACCACGATCCCGAATTTATGCGCCGCTGTGAAAGGGTGCGAGGGCAGTTCCTGCTGACAACCGCGCTGTGTGGATTGGTCGTTATCAGTTTAATCGCGATGCTGATTTGGTACTGAAACCCATTTGGTAATGAAATAATGAATCGTTACAGATAGCAAAAAGGCGATCCCTTACCGAATCGCCTTTTTTATACGCTATACCCAATAGATTTCGAAATACCGGGAGCGCTAGATCAGCTTTAACGTCAGCCAATACAGTGTGCCAGACAGTATCAACGAGACCGGCAGCGTCAGCACCCAGGCCAACATAATATTTTTCACCGTTTTACTCTGAACGCCGCCGCCGTCGACAATCATTGTCCCGGCAACCGCCGATGACAAGACGTGGGTAGTCGAAACCGGCATCCCGGTGTAGCTCGCCACACCAATCGACAGCGCCGCGGTAACCTGTGCGGAAACCCCCTGCGCATAGGTCATGCCTTTCTTGCCAATCTTCTCGCCGATCGTGGTGGCAACACGTTTCCAACCCACCATCGTACCCAGAGAAAGAGCCAGCGCTACCGCGATGATGATCCAAATCGGCGCGTACTCGATAGTCTGCAACAGGTCTTTACGCAGGTTGCTCAGGTAACGTTTATCTTCTGACGGCGTTTCCGGCAGCTTGATAATCCGATCCATGGTATCGGCGATACACATCAGCAAACGGCGTACTTTGCCACGATCGTCCGCAGTTAACTGATCGTAGCCTTTCAGGTTATTCAACTGTCCTGCGGCATGATCAATGGCAAGCATGACGCGTGAACTATCGCAGTGGAATTCGGCCTGTCCGTTTGCGGGAATCGTTTTTTCCGGCGCAGGAATCAACGGTGGCGAGAGATCGATGACATGCATCAGCGCTTCACCGTGCTGCTGGTAGTATTCCTGCAAATTGACAACCGCATCGCGGGTTCGACTGATGTCGTAGCCGGACGCGTTCATATTGACGATGAACCCGGCCGGCGCCACGCCGATCAGAACCAGCATAATCAGACCGATGCCCTTCTGACCATCATTCGCACCGTGGGAAAAGCTGACCCCGATGGCGGATAAAATCAGTGCGGTACGCGTCCAGAAAGGCGGCTTGCGCTTACCATCCTGTTTCTCGCGATCGACAGGCGTCAGGTGAACACGTTGACGTTTTTTACTGTTGTTCCAGAAACGGCGCAAGAGGAAAACCATCATCCCGGCGACAATCATCCCTACAATGGGCGACAAAATCAACGACAGGAAAATACTGATCATCTTGGGTATATTGAGCGCGTCCACCACTGACGTGTCCGTCAACAGCGCGTTAGTCAAACCAATGCCGATAATGGAACCGATCAACGTATGTGAACTTGAAGCCGGGATACCGAAATACCAGGTTCCGAGATTCCAGATGATCGCCGCCAGCAGCATGGAAAAAACCATCGCCAGGCCATGAGCGGAACTGACATTCAGTAATAAATCGGTAGGCAGCAGGTGGACAATCGCGTAAGCAACGCTTAGCCCGCCCAGCAATACGCCCAAAAAGTTAAACAGGCCAGCCATAACAACGGCGAACTGCGCACGCATGGCTCGGGTGTAGATAACGGTAGCAACAGCATTTGCTGTATCGTGGAAGCCATTGATAGCTTCATAAAATAATACAAACAACAAAGCCAGGATCAACATCAGGCCGGTGTAGTAATCCAGTCCGGCAAATAAATGTAGCATAAGCGTTAGGCCAGTTAGTGGTCATGAACGCGGCGCATTATCTGCGACAAGCGGGGGTTGGGAAAAGGGAAATATGAACTTTTTTTGACATAGTATAGAGTGCGATATAACGTCAAAATAATTTACTCAATAAAAATCAATTCGTTACATATTTTTACCGAAGCGCGCAAATTGTTACGCTGGCATCCGGCAACAACGAACACTACAATTTGCCGTCCTGATAGTTCGCCGCCCGTCAGGAATACTCGAGCCTTAACCGGAGAAAGCATTGTGGAACAGTTTGACGTTGTCATTATTGGCGCCGGCGCTGCGGGGTTGTTCTGCGCGGCGCAGGCGGGGCAGCGTGGACTGCGCGTCCTGTTACTCGATAATGGTAAAAAGGCCGGCCGCAAGATATTGATGTCCGGTGGGGGACGCTGCAACTTTACCAACATGTACGTCGAGCCTGCGGCCTATCTGTCGCAAAATCCCCATTTCTGCAAATCAGCGCTGGCGCGATATACCCAGTGGGATTTCATCAGCCTGGTGAACCGCTATCAAATCGCCTATCACGAAAAAACGCTCGGCCAGCTCTTTTGTGATGATTCCGCCCAGCAGATCGTCGATATGCTGGTGACAGAATGCGAAAAAGCCAACGTGACGATACGGCTGCGCAGTGAAGTAACCTCGGTGGAAAAATCAGAGGAAACTTTTATCCTGCAATTGGTCAGCGGCGCCACACTGCACTGTACCTCGCTGGTGATTGCCAGCGGTGGCCTGTCCATGCCGGGGCTGGGCGCAACCCCCTTTGGCTATCAGTTAGCTCAACAATTTGGGTTGAATGTTTTGCCAACGCGGGCCGCCTTAGTACCGTTTACGCTGCATAAACCCTTGCTGGAACGCTTGCAGACGTTATCGGGCGTCTCCGTCCCCGCGCTGATCACCGCAGAAAACGGGGTTACCTTCCGGGAAAATATTCTGTTTACGCATCGCGGCCTCTCCGGCCCGGCGGTGCTGCAATTATCCAGCTATTGGCAGCCCGGTGAGTTCGTCACCGTTAATTTGTTGCCCAGTCAGGATTTATCTGCGCTGATTAACGATGAACGATTGTCCCACCCCAACCAAAGCCTGAAAAACACGTTGGCGCAGTGGCTTCCCAAACGCCTGGTGGAGTGTCTGCAAACGCTGGGGCAACTGCCGGATGTCACTCTGAAGCAGTTAACTCACGCCCAACAACAGCAAACTGAAACAAACATCCAGCAGTGGCGGATACAGCCCAACGGAACGGAAGGCTACCGGACGGCAGAGGTTACGCTGGGCGGCGTAGATACCCGCGAGCTCTCTTCCAAAACCATGGAAACCAACAAAGTAGCGGGCCTTTACTTCATTGGTGAAGTCGTTGACGTCACCGGCTGGCTCGGCGGCTACAACTTTCAATGGGCATGGAGTTCAGCCTGGGCTTGCGCGCAGGCCCTGCCGGTTGTGAGGCAAAAATAAAGTTTGCACATTGCCATAATCATAAGAAAGTTTATTACTTCGCGGGTAAGGAAATAACTGAATGGCAGCCCGATTATATTGAACCTGTCGATACGCGGGGAACAGGAAATGCTTTTTTAACCGGCGTTATTATTGTCTGACCATACCGAACCGGATGAAAAGGTCATTATTCGCGCCGTGGCGGCAGGCGGAAAATCGGCAAGCAACGTTTTATATCATTACGGAGATTTGGTTTCGGTAAACCTTATTCAGGCTGATATCGCTGTCCCTTTAAATAAAAACATGTCTGGCATTCACTCCGTAATAATCTGGGGCTAAATATGTTTTGGACCAAATTGTGTTTTCTCATTGTGGCCCTGATGCTTAGCGCCAGAATTGGCGGCGTATTTTTAGGTATGATCGGGGCGTCGGCGTTCTTTAGATACGATGAGTATCGTAGAAACCTCTTTTATAAATAAAAATCAGTAAGGTTATCTAATTTATTAAGAAAACTTGTTCTTTTTATAAATAATTAAAAAAATGCCTTACGACAATGCATTCGCGCTTAAACCCAGCATTCATCTCTCTACAAAAACCGTACTCAATTTATCAAACAGTTCACATTTTTTAGCTCGCTTCTTCACTGCATTTATCAGCCAACTTGATAAACACATCATATTTCGAAAAAGATTTGTCGTACATTCAAGCAGTATAAATTGCGCACTAAGAAATCGGCCTGGAACGATTTCAATCAACGACCTGAATCAGATGCGCCGATCATTTTCAATGATGGGAAGCATTACGCCGATATCGAAGTGTGCCAGATGTCAGCGCGATTTCCTTCACCAGCGAGGGGGAAGAAGATGAAAAAGAAACTGTGTGTCATCGGGCTGGCGGAGGTCGTCTGCGACGCCATGGGCGCGCGCCTGAGGTCGCTGATCGGTGAATACGCCGAGATCATGTGCTGGTGCCTCGAGACCAGCGACAATGCGCCGCCGCGCGGCTACGACCTGTACCTCGCGACCTATCCCGGCACCTATGAATACGCCAAGCGCATTCTCCCTGATGGCACCCCGATACTGCTGGCGGGTCGGTTCGTAAACCCATCGAACTTCGACCGGCTTCTCGAACTGCCCAAGGGAACCCATGTGCTGGCGGTCGACAATTCACTGGAGAGGGCGAAATACCTCATGTGGGAAATTGCCCGCTTCGGGATCAATCATCTCGACATATCCCCATATTATCCCGGCGGTCCAGAGCCTGCGGACATGGACCAGGCTGTCGCTATCGGCGCCGGCAGAAAGAAAAACGTTCCCGACGGCATGGAATTCATCGATCTCGGCGTGAAGGATATCACCATCACGACCTATGCCGCGATCCTGCGGGCGCTCTCCATTTCCGACGACGTGCTCAACACCATCGCCCACACCTACATGGATTCCGTTTTCGAGACGGCGCGCCGCAGCAACAAACTCAGAACGCGCCGGGATACGATCATCAACAACATCGACGAGATCATCCTCGGCATCGACGAGGAAGGCGCCATCATCTTCAAGAACCACGCCGCCGAAGGCCTGATCGCGAACGTCGGCAAGACCGACGCGTTGCGCTTCGAGGACGTCTTCACCGAATTGGAGCATCCCTTCTCGTATTATTACGAGAACAGCAACGAGGAAATCGTCACCAGGATCAACAATCTGTACCACGTGCTCCAGATCAAGCCCGTCGCCGAGCCGATCGGGGGGAATATCGGCGCGATCATCATCGTGAAACCCGTCAATCGGGTCCAGGAATTGGAGAACAAAGTCAGACGCAAGCTGAAGGGGTCGGGACTGACGGCGAAATATTCCTTCGCCGACATATTGGGGAAATCTCCGGCCATCCGGCAGGCGGTGGAGATAGCACGCAAGTTCGCCGACACCTCTCTGACCGTGCTACTGGAGAGCGAGAGCGGAACGGGCAAGGAACTCTTCGCCCAGTCCATCCACCAGGCTTCCGCCTGCGCCAACGGCCCGTTCGTCGCCTTCAACTTCTCTGCGCTGCCGGAGACCTTGGCCGAGAGCGAGCTGTTCGGATACGAGGAGGGCGCTTTCACCGGCGCGCGCCGTGGCGGCAAACCCGGCCTGTTCGAGCAGGCCCACAACGGTACGATCTTTCTGGACGAACTGGGGAGCGCCTCGCTCGGCGTGCAGGCCCGGCTGCTCCGGGTGCTGGAGGAGCGGGAGGTGCGCCGCATCGGCGGCGAGCGGGTGCTGCCGATCTCCGTGCGCGTCATCGCCGCCACCAACGAAAGCCTCGTTGCCATGATCCGCGACAAACAGTTCCGCCAGGATCTGTTCTATCGAATCTGCACCTGCCCCTTGTACATTCCGCCGCTGCGCAAGCGCAAAGGCGACGTGCTACTCCTGGCCAAGCATTTCGCCGAAACGCATCACGCCCACAACCTGAAGTTCGACAGGGAGCTGGAGGATTTCTGCAACACCTACGACTGGCCGGGCAATGTGCGCGAGTTACAGAACATGGTCACCTATCTGTGTACGGTCGTGCCTTCGGGCCGCACCTGCACCATCGCCGATCTACCGCGCTACTTTCAATCGGCCAGCTATTCACCGAACCTCGACGAGAAGGAACAGATTCTGCTCGCCACCGTCCGCGAAGAGCTGATGAAGAACGGCACTCTGGACGTCTGCAAAGCGATCCTGTCCATCTACAGCACGAAGACCAAGGGCCAGAACATGGGGCGGGAGCCGCTGTTCAGCCTGTTGAAGAGCAATGACGACGACATCACCTATCCGGCGCTGAGGCGCCATCTCGGCGTGCTGAAGCGCCACGACATGCTGCGCGCGGGCTCAACCAAGCAGGGCACCGAAATCACGCCTCTCGGCCGCGAATTTCTGAACTATATCAACCGCGTAAAACCATGAGCGGAAGGCAAAGGCCGCGCCGGTGTGAGATCCGCCGCCGGAAGCGGCTTCACCGCAATGCACAGACCCTGCAAGACACCGCACGGCGGAGAAAATAGTAAGGCATGGCGCAACTCAATTGGGATGGATTAGGTCGGTTCAATATCCCAATAGTTGCTATAAATATCTTTAATATTCTTATTTTATTATTAATTTCAACCAGTTATTAGTTTGGCACATCTCCTGCATAACGAGCGCATCAAACAACTGCATCATACCTCACGGAGACTCCAGACATCATGACGTCAATTCAAAACAACCCTTTCGCCATCGTCCCGGCCGACACGACCATGACACGGGATGCGGCGAGATTCGTCGAAACCGTCGCCTTTGGCGACATGCCGACGGAAGTGCTGCGCGTCGGCACCCGTTGCCTGCTCGACGGCCTTGGACTGTACGTAGCCGGCTCGGACCATGAATGCGTGAACATTCTGGCGAAGATCGCAAAAGACACCGGCGGCAAGGGAGAAGCCCCGCTCCTCGGCGATCCCGGCACCAGGGTGCCCGCGCCCATCGCGGCGCGTGTCATGGGGACCGCCGGTCACGTGCACGACTGGGATGACTCCCAGGTCAGCCTCGACCCCGATCACGTGTATGGTCTCCTCACCCACCCGACCATGCCCTCCCTTACCGGCGCCCTCGTCGCCGCGCAGATGCGCGGCGGCGTCTCCGGCAGGGATTTCATGCTGGCGTTCATGACCGGGTTCGAAGTCGAGACGAAGATCTCGGAATGGATGCTGCCGCAGCATTATCGACGCGGCTTCCATTCCAGCGGTACGGTCGGCACGTTCGGCGCCTATGCGGCGGCCGCCAAGGTGCTTGGCCTAAAAGGTGACACGCTGCGCTGGGGTTTCGGCATCGCCGCGAGCCTCGCCGCCGGCATCCGCGTCAATTTCGGCACCATGACTAAATCGCTGCATGTCGGCCGCGCCTGCGAGAACGGCATCACCGCCGCCATCCTCGCCAAGGCAGGCTATACCGCCGATCCCTCTGCGCTGGACGGCATCTGGGGCTTTTGCGCCGTACTCGGCGGCGGCGTTTCGCCGGACAAGATCGCGCAAGGCTTCGGCAAGACCTGGAGCATCGACCGCCCGGGAGTGAGCATCAAGCCTTATCCCTGCGGCGTGCTGACTCATCCGTCCGCCGACCTGATGCTGAAGCTGGTCAGGGACAATGGCGTCAAGAGCGGCGAGGTTGAACGGATCATCTTGCGCGCCGGCTCGAATATCCTGAACCCAATCCGCTACCCGATCGCGAAGAACCACCTGCAGGCCAAATTCTCGCTGCCGGCGATCCTGGCCATGATGGTACTCAGCGGCAAGGCCGGTAAACGGGAATTCTCCGATGCTTTTGTTGGCAGCGACGCCATGCAGGCCATGCAGCAACGTATTTCCTGCCAGTTCGATCCGGCCATCGAGGCCAAAGGTTTCGACAAGATGCGATCGAGCATCGAGATCGTCCTCAAGGACGGCCGCTCGCTCCGCGGCGACGCCGACGAGCGCTACCGCGGCGGACCCGATAATCCCATCACCGACGCCGAACTCGAAGGCAAGGTTTTCAGCTGCGCCGAAGACGTACTTAGCAACGCCGCCACCGAGCGATTGATCGATCACGCCTGGAGAGTTTTGGACCTGAAGGACGTCTCGATCCTGACGACACTTCTGCACGAATAATAATAATTCCGCAACCCGGAGAGACCATTATGGTAAACATTCAAGGTATTCCTCCAGCAGGGAAAACGCCCTCAAAACATTTTCTCGCGACGTACTGGCCGCACCTGGCATGGGTCGGCACGTTTCTGGTTATCTGGCTGATCCCAAGTCCAGCCGGCCTCGATCCCAAGGCATGGCAACTGTTCGCCATCTTCGTGGCGACGATCGTCGGCTTCATGACCAAACCCTACCCGATGGCGGTCATCGCCCTTACCGCCATCGCCGTGACGGGACTGACCCAGACGCTGACGCCTGCGCAGACCTTAAGTGGCTTCAGCGATACGACCATCTGGCTTATCTGCAGCGCGTTCTTTATTTCACGTGCCTTCCTCAAAACCGGACTGGGCAACCGCATCGCCTATCTGTTCATGAGCATGGTGGGCAAAACGCCCCTTGGTCTGGCCTACGCCACGACGTTGACCAATATCGTTCTGGCTCCCGTAATCCCTTCCAACACCGCGCGTCTCGGCGGCATCCTGTTCCCCCTACAGTTGGCGATCTCGCTCGCCTACGACAGCGATCCGGCCAAGGGCACCGGCCGGCGCATCGGCTCGTTCCTGATGTCCAACGCATTCCAGGGCAATCTGGTCATCTCGGCGATGTTTCTGACGGCCATGGCGTCCAACCCGCTGATGGTCGGCTTCGCCCGCGACGTCGGCGTGGAGATCACCTGGGGCACCTGGGCCCTGGCGGGTGCCGTCCCCGGTCTCCTGTGCCTGACTGTACTGCCGCTGATCCTGATGGTGGTGTGGCCCCCCGAGATCAAGAAAAGTCCTGAGGCTGCGGCCCTTGCCAAAGAGAAGCTAACGGCGATGGGGAAGATTACGCGTAGCGAGTACATCATGCTTGGTGTGTTCGTCGGCTTGATCGGGCTGTGGACCATCGGCGACATGATGTTCAAAGTCAACGCCACCATTGCCGCCCTGATCGGTCTCGCCGTTCTGCTGCTGACACGGGTTTTGTCCTGGTCCGACCTGGCTGCGGAAAAGGGCGCCTGGAATACGCTCATCTGGTTCTCCGCGCTGGTCATGATGGCCAATTTCCTTAATAAACTCGGCCTCATTCCGTGGATGAGCGAGCAGCTGGCAGGCTACGTCAGCGGATTTGATTGGTATGCGGCATTTATCCTGTTGTGCGTGATTTATGTGCTCGCGCATTACTTCTTCGCCAGCGCGACGGCGCACGTGGCCTCCATGTATCCGGCCTTCCTGGGCGTCATCCTGGCGGTTGGGACACCGCCGGTGCTCGGCGTGCTGGGTCTGTGCTTCGCCAGTAATTTGATGGGCGGCATCACGCATTACGGACTGGGTTCCGGACCGATCTTCTACGACTCCGGTTATATCCCCCTGCGGCCCTTCTGGCTGCTCGGCCTGCTGTTCTGCGTCGTGTTCCTGACCATTTACCTGGGTATCGGCCCGATCTGGTGGAGGATGGTGGGCCTGATCTAGAGATGCACGGCGCGTTAATGCGACGATTTTCTATTTTTTTGATTCATAACATATTTTAAGGAGTTCCAACATGAGCCAGTCTGCTACCCCGGACCTCAGCGTCAGCGAACGCTTCGCCCAAAGCCTCGCCAGGATCCGCTACGAGGATATTCCGGAAAAAACCCGCGGCGTCATTCTCGATGATCTTATCGACTGCTTCGGCCTGATTATCTCCGGGCGACACGCCCCCTATGTGCGCCAGCTTATCGACAGTTGCGACCGCGACGGCGAATGCACCGTGCCGGGCCAGTCCAGAGCCCTTGATGCGGCGGGAGCGGCCATGGTGAACGGGGCCGCCATCCACGGCGAGGACTTCGACGACACGCTGGAGGGCTCCCCCCTCCATGTCGGATGCTTCGCCGTCCCGGCCGTGCTGGCGGCCACCGAACGCTTCGGCCTGAGCGGCAAGAACCTGATGCTCGGCGTCGCCGTCGGAATGGAAGCCGCGAGCCGGCTCAACGCCGTCGCGCCGGGCAAGATCCACGCTCAAGGCTTCCATCCCACCGCCGCAATCGGACCGTTCGGCGCCGCCGCTGGCGTCTCCGCCGCACTCGGCCTGAGTCCGCAGACCATGGCCAGCGCCTTCGGCATCGCCGGCAGCCTTGCCTCGGGCATCATCGAATATCTGGCGGAAGGGGCGTGGACCAAACGCCTGCATCCCGGCTGGGCCGCACAGGCCGGCTATCGCGCCGCCCGCATCGCCCAGCAGGGCTTTCTCGCGCCGCGGCGGGTGTTCGACGGCAAGCACAGCTTCTATCATGCCTTCGCGCCGACGGCGCAGCCCGCTTTCGAGCATCTCACCGAAGGCGTGGGCGAGAGCTGGCGGATCGACGGCCTGACCTTCAAACCCTTTGCCAGCGGCACCATGACCCATCCCTACATGGATTGCATGATCCGCCTGGCGGCCGAAAACCACGATCCGGACGACATCGTCGACATTCTCTGCGAGACGAGCGACGGTTACGTCCATCGGCTGTGGGAGCCACTGGCGGAAAAGCACCAGCCCGGCAACGGCTACGCCGCCAAATTCAGCGTCCCCTGGTGCATGGCCATGGCCTATTTCGAGAAGGACGCGGGGCTGGCGCAATTCGCCGAGGAACTCGTCCACGATGCCAAGATTGTGCAGCTAGCCAAGAAGATCCGCTACGTCGTCGATCCGAACAACGAGTACCCGGCCAACTACACCGGCCACATCAAGGTCACCTTCCGTGACGGCAAGGTGCGTGAAATCCGCCAGCCCTACATGCGCGGCAGTTCACGCGCCCCCCTGTCCCACGACGATCTGGTGCGCAAATTCCGTGGGAATATCATCTATGGAGGCTGGTCTCCCGCGATGGGAGAAAGGCTGCTGGACTTCCTGCTCGACATGCCGGCTCATCGCGATCTCACCGGACTGCGCATGTTCCGCCTATGAGGTTCCAGTTTGGGCGCGGCCCCGTCAACGGCCTGGCAGACTGTCATCGAACCGGGTGAATGAACTTCGGCGCTGAATAAACGCCAATATGGTTCAGGCTGGACGCTTACGGACGTAAAAAAACCCGCCAATCCTTACTGGATTGGCGGGTTTTTTTATTTTTCGGTGAAATCGTCTGTTCCAGATATTCGCCGAAAATCAATTTGGTCGGTGAGAGAGGATTCGAACCTCCGACCCCTTCGTCCCGAACGAAGTGCGCTACCAGGCTGCGCCACTCACCGAGTGCGGCGCATATTACTGCGACCCTATTGAAGCGTCAATCCCTTTTTAGAAAAAGGATTATGCCTGTTGGTAAAGTGTCCGGCCGGCCCTCTATCATCCTTCCACCGACATCCCTGTCGGATATTTTTATCAACTGGACGGCTTATTACACCAGTTGTTTTTCGGGTTGATACCACCATCGGGCGAGGAATATCCCAGACATCCCAAAATGGTATCAAACAGCTCTTCGTGACGATGGGTCTTGCCGATCCGCTGCTGCGCCTTGAGCTGATCAAATGCATTCATGTTATTGGGTTCAGCCAGAAATTTATCCGATGCCCATACCATCATAGGAGAGCGAAACTGCTCCGGCGGCGCCATATCACGCGGAGTACCATGCAGGTGATAATTATCATTGATGGATTCGCCGTGATCGGAGGCATAGAACACCAACGCCTTTTTATCCCTGACCTGATCAATGACCCGATCGATAAAACTATCGGTATACAGCACACTGTTATCAAACGCGTTAATAAGCTGTTCGCGAGAGCAAGAAGCATCCACGCCCAGGCATTCCGGCTGATAACGGGCATAGCTGCGGGGATAGCGCATGGAATAAAGATAATGCGACCCCTTGGTATGCAGCACAATCAAATGTTTTCCTTTCGGATAATGAGCCAGGGAATCCTTCACTTCATCCACCAGCAACATATCATCCACCGACTTACCATCATTTTGTTTTTCAGACGCAATCATTTCACGGAAAGAGTAATTATCCGCCTCAATACTGTTGTAGAACCATACCTCGCTTTGCATTGCGAAAAGCTCAGAGGTGAACCCCAGTTCTTTCATCACAGCGAAAATGTTTTGCTCTTTCAATGTCCGCTGCGGGTTATCTTCCGTCCCGCCTTCGCGCACGAACATACAACGCAGGGAGAGCTTGGTTGAGGTATCACAGGATTGCCCCCGGAAAGCGACCAGATTCCGCTCCTTGGACAACTTCGGTGTCGTATCCCGTTCGTATCCCAGTAACCCCATATGGTCCCAGCGAGTTGTTTCACCAATGATGAAAACCACATAGGTATCCTCAATCCCTTTAGGTGGAATGTATGTGAAATGCTTACCCGGATCGAAGAGGTTTGATGAATCCTGACTTTCGTCATATTTGGTATAGGCGAACAAACCTAATGCCGATATCCAGTTGGAGGGAAGATAAGAGTGAGCCACTACACCGCCGTAGCTGGGGAGATCAACATTGGAGAGCTTTTCTGATACCGACTGGGCTTTATCCATATAGCGAATTGGCAACCAGACCAGCGCCACCACCACCGCCAAAATCGTCAATGGCATCAGGCGCTTTCCGGGCGAGGTCAATTGCTCAATCAGCGTATGGCGTAACGTATTTTTCCAAATCAGAAACAGCGGCAATATACTGACCGCGACCATCCATAGCACAAAGTGTAAGCCGACCACTTCTTTGGAAAGATCAACGTCGGTTGTCATTACCGCCGCAATAATACCGTAGCCAATAACGACATTAAAAAACGTCATGTAATAGCTGGCAGCAACAGAAATCAGAACCAGCAGTGATGCCACCACACGGTAAAAATGGCGTCCCCCGAGTGAAATGATGCGCATCAGAAAAAAGGTGAATAATATACAGGCCGTCAATTCTATCAAGGCAGGAATAAACGCCGGGATCGTTTTACCTGCCGGAACGGAAAAGGCATCAAGCCGTCGATAAAATACGGAGAGGTTGAGGAAAAGACCGATATAAATTGCCAGGACAAATGATAACTTCTGGTGTGATAAAGAATGAACAAACTTCATTGCAACAAGTGCTCCAGCAAAACTTATTTTATTATCTGAAGCTATACGACAACGGCGCTATGCCGTAGTTCAAACCACCAAACAAGAAGAATCTTTCCTTTAAACAGGGCAAGAGTCTTTAAAAACAACAAGCAATAGATCACAAATAATAAAAACATATATTTATCAGAATTAAATTCTGACAAACAATGCGGAAAAAGCGGGTGATTCTCACCAGTTTTTCAAAAAACTGAACGTTAAGCATCTGGCATTAAAAGCATTGATGTCACATTTAACCGCGGACCGTTGAGCGCCAACGCATTATATTTTAATCCCTTCGCTATCCAACCGCGCAATAAACTCAACAATGATCGGATGCTGTAAAAAAGCCATGATCTCTTCAGCCCGTCTGGCGCCGATGCCTGAAAATTGCTGCCATTGCAACGCAGTGCGCTGCTGTAGCTGCTGCCAATGCGTATTTTCCAGCGCTTTTCTTGCCGACTTAGGAACAGGTGCGCCCAGCGCCAGTAGCCAGCGTGACAAGGGTTGGCGCCTGGCCGTTTGCAGACGCTCATAGATACTATCTGCCCGCTTGTCACCCATGCCTTCCACCGACTTTACCTGTTCTGACGTCAGCGATAGCCAGGATAAAACATCATTCAGCATGCCTTTTTCTACCAAACGCCGCCATATCCCTTCGCTGATACCGCTAAGATTGAGCCCATGCTCGCCACTCAGCCAGGATAGCCGGGCAAGCATCTGCTGTTGGCACGCCGTGCTGTACTGAAAGCAGCTGAAGGTATGAAAATCACTTTCTGCCGGGGGAATAATCACCGGGCGTTCCGCCCCCCTCCAGACCACGCTATCCAGCCGGGGGATCCCATGTCCGGCCAAACCAATCGTGACCTGATCCCCCGGCAACACATCCCACTGCTTCCAGCGAGATAGCGAACCAACATGAACCCGACGGACAGACTTGTCATCCAACTGCAATGGATTAAGGTTCAGCACCACGGTAATTTTCCCTGTCCGGCCAACCGAGAACACCACGCCATTAACTTCAGCAACCCGTTGCACCAGAGGATATTTCCAGGCTATGGCCCAATCGGCGGGCGTATCACGCCAATAGCGCCCCTCCGGCGCTTTATCTTGCCGAATTACCACGCCGTCGGTCACAAAAGGCAGCGGACTGCGATACCAGACATCCCGCCATTTCTCAGCCTCCTCGAACGAAGCAATGCGATGGGTATAGTCGGCAGTCATGCCAAATCCCATAGCCCGTAACGCTTCAAGACGTTCAGACAGCGTTGCTGGGCCATCCGGCCATTCCCAGATAAAAACTCCGATGCGCGATAATATCGCTGAAGATTGGTGCCGACGCATTTCTCCGGCGACCAGCGACCGGGCGTTAATTCCACCCTGCCGCTGTTGCCGATGATCGGTTACGTTGAGAAAAAGCTCACCCTGCAACACCAGCGTGGCGTGCGAATGTTCTAACGTTTGCGGAACCCCCGGAATATCCCGCACCTTGGCGGTCCAGTCCTCTCCTTGCCGACCATTTCCGCGACTGATGGCGGATGTCAGCTTTCCCTGCTGATAAACCAAGGTTACCGCCACACCGTCTACCTTGGGCTGAATCCAGACGTCCTTACGTTGCCCTATCCACTGCGTCAGTTGTCTGCGGTCAGCGAGCTTTTTCAAACCGGTATGCGCCACAGGATGAGTTTGTTTACCGTTATCGGGCAGCTTGATACGAGCGGACTCGGCATCAGGATGGAAACAGATTTGCCAATGGTCCAACTGTTTTCTGAGTTGGTCATACACCTCATCGTCAACCTGGCTCTGTCCCAACCTATAGTAAGCGTCATCCCAGCTTTCCAACTGCTTTCGTAACGTATCGATTTCTTTATCCGCACGAACCACCGACCAGTCGGGGCAAATCGATGCCGCTATCGAGACACAACTGATAAAACCGGACAACACCAGAATGAATAATTGTCTGAGCCAGCAATCCATACCGCCTCCCTGCATCAGAAAGATGCCGCAGTAAAACGCAGTGACAAAAGTAAAACGAGCCCGAAAAAGGAAAAATGCAAAGCGCTCCGCAAGATGCTTTATGGCTTACAACAAAGGGAAAAGCCGCAGGAATCGGCTACGCAAATTGAATTAAACGTATTGGCAAGCCGAAAATGGGATGGCATAAGAGAAAAACATTCGGTGCTGATATTTATCGCAGCGCGACTGATGGCATATCGGTGTGTATAATGGGGGAAATGCGCATCCTGCCGCATCTGTACCGATTATATTTCAACGCTCAGATCGCATAGCCTGAAGATTGAAAGATGACTGGTATATTCCAATAATCGTAATTAATAAAACTTCACTATGGCTCAAGGCACGTTATATATCGTTTCCGCTCCCAGTGGGGCAGGAAAATCAAGTTTGATTCAGGCGCTATTAAAAACGCAGCCGTTGTATGACACGCAGGTATCGATTTCACATACCACTCGTGACCAAAGGCCGGGGGAGAAGCACGGCGAGCACTATTTCTTTGTCTCTGTTGATGAATTCAAGCGTATGATTCAGGAAAAAGAATTCCTGGAATATGCTGAGGTTTTCGGCAATTACTACGGGACATCCCGGCTAGCCATCGAACAGATATTAGCGACGGGCGTAGACGTGTTTCTGGATATTGACTGGCAGGGCGCTCAGCAAATCCGTAGCCAGATGCCGCAGGCGCGCAGTATTTTCATACTGCCTCCGTCGAAAGAGGAACTGGCACGCCGCCTGCGAGGCCGGGGGCAGGATAGTGAAGAGATTATCGCCCGCCGTATGGCGCAGGCGGTAGCTGAAATGACACACTACAGCGAGTATGATTATTTAATTGTGAATGACGATTTCGATCTGGCTTTGCTTGACCTGAAAACCATTATTCGCGCAGAACGTCTGCTTCTGAGCAGACAAAAAGTACGGCATGGTGCATTAATCACCAAACTATTGGCAGACTGACGCCTCTTTCAGTATGATGCGCAGTCATTTTATTTCCTGTGGAGTAGCACATTTATGGCACGCGTAACTGTTCAAGACGCTGTAGAGAAAATTGGTAACCGTTTTGACCTGGTGTTGGTCGCTGCTCGTCGCGCCCGTCAGATCCAGACAGGCGGTAAAGATCCGCTGGTACCGGAAGAAAACGATAAGTACACCGTGATCGCGCTGCGTGAGATCGAAGAAGGTCTGATCAACGCCCAGATTCTGGACGTTCGTGACCGTCAGGAGCAGCAAGAGCAGGAAGCCGCGGAAATTCAGGCGGTTACCGCGATTGCTGAAGGCCGTCGTTAATTAGCCCACGAGTCGCCTTTGTACATTTTCGAAAGCCTTAATCTGCTGATTCAACGTTATCTGCCGGAAGACCAGATAAAACGTTTACAGCAGGCGTATCTCGTTGCACGTGATGCTCACGAGGGGCAGACTCGCTCCAGCGGCGAACCTTATATCACTCATCCGGTCGCGGTGGCCTGTATTCTGGCCGAGATGCGTCTCGACTATGAAACGCTGATGGCCGCGTTATTGCATGATGTGATAGAGGATACGCCCGCCACCTATCAGGATATGGAACAGCTTTTTGGTAAAAGCGTTGCTGAACTGGTAGAGGGCGTTTCCAAGCTGGATAAACTGAAGTTTCGCGATAAGAAAGAAGCGCAGGCTGAAAACTTTCGCAAAATGATCATGGCGATGGTGCAGGATATCCGCGTCATCCTGATCAAACTGGCTGACCGTACCCATAACATGCGTACACTGGGTTCGCTGCGCCCGGACAAACGGCGCCGTATTGCCCGTGAAACGCTGGAAATATACAGCCCGTTGGCTCACCGACTGGGTATTCACCATCTAAAAACCGAGCTTGAAGAGCTGGGTTTTGAAGCGCTTTACCCCAACCGTTACCGCGTGATTAAAGAAGTCGTCAAGGCTGCCCGTGGTAACCGGAAAGAGATGATCCAAAAAATCCTCGCCGAGATTGAGGGGCGCTTGACCGAAGCCGGAATGGCCTGTCGAGTCAGCGGTCGCGAAAAACACCTTTACTCGATCTACTGCAAAATGCACCTGAAAGAACAGCGTTTCCATTCGATTATGGATATTTACGCCTTTCGGGTCATCGTTAAGGAAGTGGATACCTGTTATCGCGTGTTAGGTCAGGTACACAGCCTGTATAAACCTCGTCCCGGACGGGTAAAAGACTATATAGCCATCCCCAAGGCCAACGGCTATCAATCGCTGCATACCTCGCTGATTGGTCCGCATGGCGTACCGGTGGAAGTGCAAATCCGCACCGATGATATGGATCAGATGGCGGAAATGGGCGTTGCCGCGCATTGGGCTTACAAAGAAGGCGAAAGCAGTACCACCGCACAGGTTCGGGCGCAACGCTGGATGCAAAGCCTGCTGGAATTACAGCAGAGCGCAGGCAGTTCCTTTGAGTTTATCGAAAGCGTTAAGTCCGATCTCTTTCCTGACGAAATGTATGTGTTCACGCCGGAAGGCAGAATTGTGGAACTGCCCGCAGGCGCGACGCCGGTGGATTTCGCCTATGCCGTACACACAGACATTGGTCATGCCTGCGTCGGGGCCAGAGTGGACCGACAGCCTTACCCGCTATCTCAATCGCTGACCAGCGGACAAACCGTTGAAATCATTACCGCACCAGGCGCAAGACCGAATGCGGCCTGGCTGAATTTCGTCGTCAGCTCCCGCGCGCGCGCCAAAATCAGGCAGATGCTGAAAAACCTCAAACGTGATGATTCGGTCAGCCTGGGGCGGCGTTTGCTGAATCACGCGCTGGGAAGCGGCCGCAAACTGTCAGATATTCCGGAAAAGAACATTCAGCTTGAGCTGGAGAGAATGAAGCTCGCGACGCTGGACGATCTGATGGCGGAAATCGGTATGGGTAATGCCATGAGCGTGGTGGTGGCGAAAAACCTGCTCAACGAACAATCCCAGCAGGGAAATACCGGGTTGCGCAAATTGCCAATTAAGGGCGCGGATGGCGTTATGATTTCCTTCGCGAAATGCTGCCGTCCTATCCCGGGCGATCCCATTATTGCCCACGTCAGTCCGGGAAAAGGGCTGGTGATCCACCACGAATCCTGTCGTAATATCCGCGGCTACCAGAAAGAACCCGAGAAGTTCATGGCGGTTGAATGGGATAAAGTGACCGAGCAAGAGTTTATTGCTGAAATTAAGGTGGATATGTTTAACCATCAGGGCGCGTTGGCCAATCTGACGGCAGCGATTAATGCCGCGAACTCCAATATTCAAAGTATCAATACGGAAGAAAGAGACGGCCGCGTATACAGCGCGTTTATCCGCCTTACCACGCTCGACCGCGTTCATCTGGCTAATATTATGCGTAAGATCCGCGTGATGCCGGATGTGATAAAAGTTAACCGTAACCGAAATTAAATGTTATGACCCCTCAACGTTATGCACGCATAAGAGAGATGCTGACCTGTCGTCAGCCCGATCTGACGATTTGCATGGAGCAGGTGCATAAACCCCATAATATTTCCGCGGTGATCCGTACCGCCGATGCGGTTGGCGTTCATCAAATTCATGCCGTTTGGCCCACCAGCCGCATGAAAACGCTGGTTTCTTCCGCTGCGGGCAGCAACAGCTGGGTCGAAGTCAAAACCCACCGCACCATTCATGACGCCGTCAGCTATCTAAAATCAACGGGTATGCAGGTTCTGGCGACCCACCTGTCTGAACAAGCCGTCGATTTCCGCGACATTGATTACACGCATCCAACCTGCATTCTGCTGGGGCAGGAAAAAACCGGTATTACGGCGGAAGCGCTGAAGCTGGCGGATCGGGATATCATCATTCCAATGACCGGCATGGTGCAGTCGCTGAATGTCTCTGTCGCATCCGCCTTGATTCTGTATGAGGCTCAGCGCCAGCGCCAGATGGCAGGCATGTATCAACGCGACGATAGCCCGTTGGAAAAGGAAGAACAGCAGCGCCTGCTGTTTGAAGGGGGTTATCCGGTGTTGGCACGCGTGGCCAAACGTAAAGGATTACCCCGCCCTTATATCGATGATAGCGGCCAGATCGTTGCCGATGCCCCCTGGTGGGCGGCAATGCAAGCGTCGGAGTCCTGATGCAAGGCCGCCTGCTGCACACCCAACCGCTGAGCACGCTTGCTGGCGTGGGTGCCAGTCAGGCCGCAAAACTTGCCCGTATCGGACTGGAAACCGTTCAGGATTTGTTGCTTCACCTGCCGTTGCGCTATGAAGATCGTACTCACCTTTATGCGATCGGCGATCTCCTTCCGGGCATGTACGCCACCGTGGAAGGCGAAATATTACGTCATGACATCACGTTCGGCCGCCGCCGTATGCTAACCTGCCAAATCAGTGATGGCAGCGGTATGCTGACCATGCGCTTTTTCAATTTCAACGCCGCAATGAAAAACAGTCTGGCTCCCGGTCAGCGAGTCACCGCCTATGGTGAAATCAAGCGTGGTAAAATTGGCGCTGAAATTATCCATCCGGAGTACCGGGTGCAAGGGGATCACTCTCAGGTTGAATTACAGGAATCCCTGACGCCGGTTTACCCCACGACGGAAGGTGTTCGTCAGGCAACATTGCGCAAGTTAACCGATCAGGCGCTGGCTTTGCTGGATGCCAATCCCATTGATGAACTGTTGCCAGAAGAACTGAGCCGATCGCTCATCAGTCTACCGGAAGCCCTGCATATCCTGCATCGCCCGCCGCCTGATATGCAACTCAGCGAGCTTGAACAGGGTAAACACCCGGCGCAGCAGCGACTTATCATGGAAGAGTTGCTGGCACACAATCTGAGTATGCTGGCGGTTCGTGCTGGTGCTCAGCGTTATCGGGCATTATCACTGCCGGTCAATGATCACTTTAAACAGCGTCTGCTTGCCAACCTGCCTTTCTCGCCCACACAGGCGCAGGATCGGGTCGTCGGCGAAATTGAAGCTGACATGGTCAACGATTTTCCCATGATGCGACTGGTCCAGGGAGATGTAGGGTCAGGCAAAACGCTGGTTGCCGCGCTAGCGGCACTACGCGCTATCGCGAACGGTAAACAGGTAGCGCTCATGGCTCCCACCGAGTTACTGGCGGAGCAGCATGCCTATAACTTTCGTCAGTGGTTTGAACCACTGGGGATTGAAGTGGGCTGGCTGGCCGGAAAGCAAAAAGGGAAAGCCCGTCAGGCACAGCAAGAGGCCATTGCCAGCGGTCAGGTCTCTATGGTGGTAGGTACGCATGCCATCTTCCAGCAGCAGGTAAAATTTAATGGACTGGCGCTGGTGATTATTGATGAACAACACCGTTTCGGGGTGCATCAACGTCTGGCCCTGTGGGAAAAAGGCGAAGAGCAGGGATTTCATCCTCACCAGCTCATCATGACGGCGACACCGATCCCCAGAACGCTGGCGATGACCGCTTACGCCGATCTGGACACCTCCGTCATTGACGAACTGCCGCCGGGAAGAACGCCCGTTACCACCGTCGCTATCCCTGATTCACGCCGTAGTGACATTATTCAGCGCGTGAACAACGCCTGTCAGCAGGAAGGTCGGCAAGCCTATTGGGTTTGTACGCTGATTGAAGAATCCGATCTATTGGAAGCCCAGGCCGCCGAGGCAACCTGTGCGGAGCTGAAAGCGGCGTTGCCCGAACTTTCAGTCGGGCTGGTACACGGTCGGATGAAAGCGCAGGAAAAACAGGCCGTCATGCAAGCCTTCAAACAGGGCGAACTGCAATTGTTAGTCGCCACGACGGTTATCGAAGTTGGCGTCGACGTTCCTAATGCCAGCCTGATGATTATTGAAAACCCAGAGAGATTGGGGCTGGCGCAGCTTCATCAGTTACGTGGCCGGGTTGGTCGTGGTGCGGTTGCCTCACACTGCGTGCTGCTTTATAAAACCCCGCTTAGCAAAACGGCACAGAAACGTCTTCAGGTATTGCGCGATAGCAACGATGGATTTGTCATTGCGCAACGCGATTTGGAAATTCGTGGCCCCGGTGAGTTATTGGGCACCCGCCAGACGGGTAATGCCGAGTTCAAAGTGGCGGACCTGCTACGCGATCAGGCGTTAATCCCGCAGATACAGCGTGTCGCCCGCCATCTTCATCAACATTACCCAGAACATGCCAAGGCATTGATTGAACGTTGGTTACCGGAACGAACCCGTTATACCAATGCCTGAACATCAGGCCATGTTACCGCGCCTCGCCCAATAACCCTTCAAATAACAAGCTATTATCTACCAGATGAATTTCATATCAGAAACAGCGTTTCGCAAACGTTTGCTTTTGCCAAAGAGATCATTAAAATGCCCTCTTTGTCATTTCAGGTACGCCAACTATTATGACCATCACCACCACGGATATCCCTCAGCCAGATATGGCCGCCGCCCCTAAACGCAGCGAATTAATCTACCGTCTGGAGGACAGACCTCCCCTGCCGCAGACCCTGTTTGCAGCCTGTCAGCATCTGCTGGCGATGTTTGTCGCGGTGATCACGCCTGCCATGCTGATTTGTCAGGCTTTGGGATTGCCGGCGCAGGACACACAGCACATCATCAGCATGTCGCTTTTTGCCTCTGGCCTTGCTTCCATCCTGCAAATAAAAACCTGGGGGCCGGTGGGCTCAGGCCTGCTGTCTATTCAGGGCACCAGTTTTAACTTTGTTACCCCGTTGATTATGGGCGGCCTGGCGCTGAAAAACGGAGGGGCGGATGTTCCCACCATGATGGCGGCCTTGTTCGGTACGCTGATGGTCGCTTCCTGTACAGAAATTGTCCTTTCGCGCTTTTTGCACCTTGCGCGCCGTATTATCACCCCGCTGGTATCAGGAATTGTGGTGATGATTATCGGTCTGTCGCTGATTCAGGTTGGCCTGACATCGATCGGCGGCGGCTATGCCGCGATGAACGATAATACCTTTGGCGCCCCGAAAAATCTGTTGCTGGCCGGTATCGTTCTGGCCGTGATTATTGTACTGAATCGCCAGCGTAATCCCTATCTGCGCGTGGCATCGCTGGTGATAGCCATGGCGGTAGGTTATCTGGGCGCGTGGATCATGGATATGCTGCCGGGCAGCGCACCTGCAACGGAAAGTTCACTCATCATGGTGCCAACGCCGTTGTACTACGGTCTGGGCTTTGACTGGAACTTGCTCATCCCGCTCATGCTGGTTTTCATGGTGACCTCACTGGAAACCATTGGCGATATTACCGCCACCTCCGACGTATCAGAACAACCGGTCAGCGGGCCGCTGTACATGAAACGTTTAAAGGGCGGCGTATTGGCAAACGGCCTGAACTCCTGCCTGTCAGCAGTTTTCAATACTTTCCCGAACTCCTGCTTTGGCCAGAACAACGGCGTCATTCAACTCACCGGCGTTGCCAGTCGCTATGTCGGTTTTGTCGTTGCACTGATGCTGATCGTTCTGGGGCTGTTCCCGGCCGTCAGCGGCTTTGTACAGCATATTCCTGAGCCGGTACTGGGCGGCGCGACAATCGTCATGTTTGGTACTATCGCGGCATCCGGCGTTCGTATCGTGTCCCGCGAGCCGTTGAATCGCCGCGCAATCATGATTATCGCGCTTTCTCTGGCCGTAGGACTGGGTGTGTCACAGCAGCCGCTGATTCTGCAATTCGCGCCTGAGTGGATGAAAACGCTGCTTTCTTCCGGTATTGCTGCGGGTGGTATCACCGCAATCGTACTGAATCTGGTTTTCCCCCAGGAAGAGAAATAATACCCGCCAGCGACAATCACGCTGGCTATACCCAATAGACTTTGAGTGACAGGGATATACCAATAAAAGCGACGCGTGGTGCAACACGGGTCGCTTTTTACTGTCTGTAACTGCATTATCTATTGAGCCTTATGGGCAATTGCGGCATAAACTCAGTATCCCTGACGATTGGCATGGACAGACACGATGAAATTTCTCGGGAAATTATTGCTGACGCTACTCCTGCTGGTATTACTGGCGCTGGTTATTTTATATGTATTACTGCAAACGGCATGGGCGGCAGGCTGGGTTAGCAATTGGGTGAATCAAAATACAAATTATCAGCTTTCATTAGGCAAAATTAACCATGACTGGTCTTCACTCAACCATATTCAGTTAAAAGACGTCACTTTTGGTCATAAGGATCAGCCGCCGACACTTTCAGCACCCACCGTCTCGGTCGGTCTTGGTATGCGTCAGATCACCGATCCGCGTCACTTTTCCAGCCTGGAACTGGAAGGCGGCACGCTGAATCTGTCGTCCACGGCCGTTACGCTGCCCATCGAAGCAGACATTTTACAATTACGGTCGATGGCATTGCAGGCGCAGGATGGCGACTGGCGTTTGAATGGTCAGGTAATCAACGGCGGCATCACCCCCTGGCAGCCAGAAGCGGGATATCTGCTGGGCAAGCAAGGCCGCTTTCAGCTCAGCGCCCGTTCAATGCGGCTTAATGATATTCCTGCCAGTCAGGTATTGATGCAAGGCGAAATCAACCAGAACCAGCTTATTTTGAGTAACTTCGGTGCCGATGTGGCGCAGGGCCAGCTCACAGGCAACGCCAGCCGTGGGGAAGATGGCAGTTGGCAAATTGGTAACCTGCGGCTCAGCAACGTTCGCCTCCAAACTCCACGGGCCATACAGGATTTCTGGGAACCGATCACCGCAATTCCGTCCGTGGCGGTCAATCGCTTCGATTTGATTGATGCCCGAATTGAAGGGCCGGGATGGGCGTTTATCGATCTTGATGTGACGTTGCAGGACGTCACCTTTAAAAAAGGTGATTGGGAAAGCGAGGACGGCGAGCTGTCCTTCAACGCCACCGATATCGTCAACGGCAGTATGCACTTCATCGATCCCATCGTTAATCTGGCTCTCTCACCGAACGGCGTGGATATCAAGCAGTTTACTACACGCTGGGAAGGTGGCCTGCTGCGAACCAACGGTAGCTGGCAACGTAGTAACCACCGTCTGCTGTTGAATGAATTTGTCGTGGCGGGCATGGAATACACCCTACCGGCCGACTGGCGTCAGCATTGGCAAACGTCGCTGCCTGACTGGCTGACGGAGGTGACTATCCGAAAATTCACGGCGAACCGCAATCTGCTGATCGATATCAACCCGGATTTTCCCTTCCAGCTTACCGCGCTGGATGGATACGGCAGCGATCTGATGCTGGCGCGTAATCATGAATGGGGCATTTGGGCTGGTAGCCTGCATCTGAACGCCAGCGATGCCACCTTCAATAAGGTGGATATCCGACGTCCGTCATTGGCTTTGACCGCCACCGACAGTCAGATTTCCATCACCGATCTCAGCACCTTTACGCCGGCGGGCCTGCTGGAAGCTAAGGCCACCATCAGTCAACAGCCTGCCCGTGAGTTTTCATTTACGATGAGCGGACGTTCCGTCCCGATGGATATCCTGACGCGCTGGGGGTGGCCGACATCACCCTCTGCCCCCACAGGCAATTCGAATCTGCAATTGCAGCTTAATGGGCAGCTTGCCGCCAGTACGCCGTTGAAACCAACGTTAAATGGTTCACTTCAAGGCGTTGACAGTAACGGGCAGCCGATCAATCAGCAAATGCATCAAGGAACATTAACGACGCATACCGAGCAGTAAACATCATTACGGGTGATGGCGATAACGCCATCACCGTATTTCCGACCCGCCTTGTTCCAGAGGATCTTCCGGCTTCGCGGGTAAAACAATATAAATCCCTTCAAACAGCGCGCCTTTTTTATCATCGCCAAACAGCTCCACATTCAGTTGGACTCTGGCTTTGCGCCCACGAGCGAGACGATCCAAATCACCGCTTAGTGAGCCAAGATCGGCAACCGCACTTGGCCTGCCCATCACGGGTGTGCTGTAACGAATATGCGCATCAGCCAGAATAATCGTTCCGCCCAAATGCCTTTCACGCAATAGCAGCCAGATCAATCCCCAGCCTGTCAGCGTAGCAAGCGAAAACATACTCCCGGCAAACAGCGTGTGATGAGGATTCTGATTACCTGTTTCCGGCATTGTAGTAATAAATTTCTGCCCGGTGTATTGGCTGATGCGCACGCCCATTTTTTCACTCAGCGGAATACGCTCATACCAGGCCTGCTGTAACTGACCGCACCAATCCGGACGATGTAAAATATCATCCAGCGTCGCAACCGGTTTAATCATCAGAAAGTGTCGTATCGGCGTCGTCTGTGGCGCGGTGATTTCGCCCTGATTGACAAACCCCAGCTTGGCGAAGAAATCGATGGCGTCCTCACGCGCGCTGCATACTACGCGCTTTACTCCTTCCTGACGCGCCACCGACTCCAGAGTCATGGCCAGCAATGTCCCTAACCCTTTCCCCCTGACCTGCGGATGTACCGCTAAAAACCGGATTGCCGCTTCATTATCGGCATTGATAGAAAGGCGTCCAATCGCCACCAGCCGCCCTTGTTCGTCAACCACGGTCTGATGGTGCGCCAGCGCGTCATAGGCGTCGCGCTCAGAGCCAAGAGGCTGATGCAGAGGTTTACGCAGCATCTCCCAGCGGAACTGATAGTACGCATCAAGTTCTTCGGCGCTTTCAGGTACTCTCAGGTGATACATAACAATTCCCCTTTAAAACCATGCTTAATGAAAACCATGTCTCATTAAAAAATACGTCATACCTGTAACCAGAAGGTCACCGGACCATCATTAACCAATGCGACTTTCATGTCTGCGGCAAAACATCCTGTTTCCGTATGAATGGCCCGTTCACGGCACTGTCCGACAAAATACTGATAGAGACGATCGGCTTGCGCTGGCGCCGCGCCGCGGGAAAAACCGGGACGCATTCCTCTTTGGGTATCAGCCACCAGCGTAAATTGCGACACCACGAGGACACTGCCGCCGGCCTGACCGACATTAAAGTTCATTTTGCCATTTTCATCACCGAATATTCGGTAACCCAAAACCCGTTCGCAAAGCCGCTCAGCCTTTTGTTCATCATCGCCTTGCTCAACGCCCAGCAATACCAGTAATCCTTGCCCAATTTCCCCCGCAATCGCATGGTCTACGGTGACACTGGCGCTGGAAACCCGCTGAATTAACGCGATCATAGAACGTTTTCACTCCTGTTTTCATGATGTTGGCAGGCTTCATCGCAGAAAGGTACGATGAAACCGATTAACAATGGCTTACACACTGGCCGTGGCTGATCGTGTGGCGAAAAAGTCCGGGATCGCCTGACGATCGGTCACCAGAATACTGTGGATCCCCAGCGCCTGGGCAGCTGCAACATTGGCGGGGTTATCATCAAAGAAGATTGCCTGTTCCGGCGCGACGCCTTCTTGCGTCAACACATACTGATAGATAGCCGCTTCGGGCTTGCGTAAACCGATATCCTGTGACAGATAAAGGCGATCGGCCGCGTTCTCCACTTCGGGGAACAACACCGGCCAATGACCGCAGTGCAGGCGGTTGGTATTGGAAAGAATGACGACGCGATGCCCATCCTTTCGCAGCTGCTGCATGATCGCGATCGCCTCCGGACGCAATGCCACAAAAATAGCCTGCCATCCCGCGGAAAACTGCTCGAAGCTCAACGAAATACCCATTTCATGACATAGCCGTTCAGCAAATTCTTCATCACTGATTTCGCCACGTTCATGCTGTTCAAACGCTTCTCCCATGACAAAACGCTCTTTCAGCGTCGCCAGCGGCGCACTGCTGAGATTGCTCCAGACGCCTAAAACCCGGTTGAAATCAATATCGATGACGACGTTGCCCAAATCGAAGATATAAAGCATGGTCTCTCCTCCTGATATAACCGTTGGTTTTTCACTGTAGCGGGAAATCGCAAAACTGAACAGGGAGGATGAACAGGAAAAAATGAAAGCAGAGATGTAGATAAAAACGATGCGCATAAAAAAAGGCATCCGAAGATGCCCTTTTGCACAAAAGAAATCACTGACAAAAATCAGCCTTCTTTCGGGCCGCGGTTAGCACGTTTACGATCGTTTTCGGTTAGATAACGCTTACGAATACGAATCGACAGAGGCGTGACTTCAACCAGTTCATCATCATCGATAAACTCCAGCGCTTGTTCCAGAGACATTTTGATGGCTGGAACCAGCGTCGTGGCTTCATCCGTACCAGAAGCACGCATGTTGGTCAGTTTCTTACCGGTCAGACAGTTTACTGTCAGATCGTTTGAACGTGAGTGAATACCGATAATCTGGCCTTCATACACTTCAGCACCGTGTCCCAGGAACAGTTTGCCGCGATCCTGCAAACCGAACAGGGCGAATGCCACCGCTTTACCCTGACCGTTGGAGATCAGCACGCCGTTCTGGCGTTGACCGATTTCACCCGGGCGCACGTCATCGTAATGACTGAAGGTGGAATACAGCAGACCGGTACCCGACGTCATCGTCATGAATTCGGTACGAAAACCGATCAGACCGCGAGCAGGGATCAGGTAATCCAGACGAATACGGCCCTTGCCATCAGGGATCATGTCTTTAACATCACCCTTACGCTCACCCATGGCCTGCATGACCGCGCCCTGGTGCTGTTCTTCGATATCCAGCGTCACGTTCTCGAATGGCTCCTGCAAGCGGCCATCGATTTTGCGATTGATAACTTTAGGACGAGAAACCGCCAGTTCGAAACCTTCACGGCGCATGTTTTCGATCAAAACCGACAGGTGGAGTTCACCACGGCCCGACACGCGGAATGCGTCGGCGTCTTCGGTTTCTTCAACGCGCAGCGCGACGTTATGCACCAGTTCTTTGTTCAGACGTTCAAGGATCTGACGAGACGTCACATACTTCCCTTCTTTACCGCAGAACGGCGAAGTGTTGACGTTGAAGTACATGGTCACGGTCGGTTCATCAACAGACAGCGCAGGCAAGGCCTCAACCGCGTTCACATCACAGATGGTATCGGAGATGTTCAGTTCGCCCAGACCCGTGATAGCAATAATATCACCCGCTTCAGCCACCGGCGCTTCGATACGTTCCAGTCCCATATGGGTCAGAACCTTACCGACTCTACCGTTACGAGTTTTGCCTTCGCTATCAATGACAGTGACCGGCTGGTTAGGCTTAACACGACCGCGTTTGATACGGCCAATACCGATAACACCCACGTAGTTGTTATAGTCCAACTGGGAGATCTGCATCTGGAACGGCGCTTCAAGCTCTACTTTAGGCGCAGATACGTGGTCAACGATCGCCTGATACAGCGGAGTCATATCTTCCGCCATATCATTATGATCGTTACCCGCGATACCCATTAACGCTGATGCGTAAATGATAGGGAAATCCAGTTGCTCATCCGTCGCATCCAGGTTTACGAACAGGTCGAACACCTGATCGACAACCCAGTCAGGACGCGCCCCGGGACGGTCAACCTTGTTGATTACCACAATCGGTTTCAGACCATTAGCAAATGCTTTCTTGGTCACAAAACGGGTCTGCGGCATCGGGCCATCCATTGCGTCAACGACCAACAGCACCGAGTCAACCATCGACATTACACGTTCTACCTCACCGCCGAAGTCGGCGTGTCCAGGGGTGTCCACGATGTTAATGCGGTAGTCTTTCCAATTAATGGCGGTATTTTTGGCGAGGATGGTAATTCCACGCTCTTTCTCCAAATCGTTGGAGTCCATTACACGTTCGGTTGCTTCAGTACGTTCTCCGAAAGTTCCGGATTGTTGCAACAACTTATCGACCAGGGTGGTTTTCCCATGGTCAACGTGCGCAATAATGGCGATGTTACGCAAATTTTCGATCACAGCTTTGCCTCAGGCATTTAGAAATAGCGCGCTATTGTACACGTATTAATCGAGGGACTAAACAAGATCACAAGCATCTATGATAAACAACCCAATGCTGCCTGCTTTGTGATCCCTTTCACGGTGCAAAAACGCTACAAGAGTGAACCAAAGCACCAAATTGGTGCACAAGCTCACCACAAAGCACCATTTTGGTGCTATAACCTATAATGGTGCAGAGGCCTTCACGCGGAAAGCCCCTAAGAGCAACACATTGCACGCATTTAAAAAGTTGGCACACTTTTAGCTTTAGTTTACGCACGGTAACAACATCAATCCACAATGATATTCGTTCCACGACGATAAATAACAATCGGGAGAACCAAGTATGTCCGCAGAACATGTTTTGACGATGCTGAATGAACATGAAGTGAAGTTTGTTGATTTACGCTTCACCGACACCAAAGGTAAAGAACAGCACGTCACCATTCCGGCTCATCAAGTTAACGCTGACTTCTTTGAAGAAGGCAAAATGTTTGATGGTTCCTCGATTGGCGGCTGGAAAGGCATTAACGAATCCGACATGGTCTTGATGCCAGATGCGAGCACTGCCGTTATCGACCCGTTCTTTGAAGAGTCTACTCTGATTATCCGTTGCGACATTCTGGAACCAGGCACCATGCAGGGCTACGATCGCGATCCGCGCTCTATCTCCAAACGTGCTGAAGACTTCCTGCGTTCTTCCGGCATTGCCGATACGGTGCTGTTTGGGCCGGAACCAGAATTCTTCCTGTTTGATGATGTTCGCTTCGGCAGCAACATTTCCGGTTCTCACGTAGCCATTGACGATATCGAAGGTGCGTGGAACTCCGGCACGAAATACGAAGGCGGCAACAAAGGCCACCGTCCGTCAGTAAAAGGCGGTTACTTCCCGGTTCCACCAGTAGATTCTTCACAGGATCTGCGCTCTACCATGTGTCTGACCATGGAAGAAATGGGTCTGGTTGTAGAAGCACACCACCATGAAGTAGCAACCGCTGGTCAGAACGAAGTGGCTACCCGCTTCAATACCATGACCAAAAAAGCAGATGAAATTCAGATTTACAAATACGTCGTGCATAACGTTGCTCATGCGTTCGGTAAAACCGCGACCTTCATGCCAAAACCCATATTCGGTGACAACGGTTCCGGTATGCACTGCCATATGTCTTTAGCCAAAAACGGCACCAACCTGTTTGCTGGCGACAAATACGGCGGTCTGTCTGAAACTGCGCTGTTTTACATTGGCGGCATAATCAAACACGCTAAAGCTATCAACGCATTATCCAACCCGACCACCAACTCTTACAAGCGTCTGGTCCCGGGTTACGAAGCGCCAGTAATGCTGGCTTACTCCGCACGTAACCGTTCTGCGTCTATCCGTATTCCGGTTGTCGCAAGTCCGAAAGCACGTCGTATCGAAGTTCGCTTCCCGGATCCGGCGGCTAACCCATACCTGTGTTTCTCAGCGTTGCTGATGGCGGGTCTGGATGGCGTGATCAACAAAATCCATCCTGGCGATGCAATGGACAAAAACCTGTACGATCTGCCGCCGGAAGAAGCGAGTGAAATCCCAACCGTTGCAGGTTCTCTGGAAGAAGCACTGAACGCACTGGATGCAGACCGCGAGTTCCTGACCCGTGGTGGCGTGTTCACTGACGACGCTATCAATGCTTACATCGAGCTGCGCAAAGCAGAAAATGACCGTATTCGCATGACTCCGCATCCGGTTGAGTTTGAACTGTACTACAGCGTGTAATTGAAACTGCGATTAGCCGTACAGTAAAACGGTAGCCCAATCGTGCTGACGGTTAGGCTACTGACAGAATGAATCGTTAGTTTGTTTTTTGTGGCGGGCTATTCATGTCCGTCATCCCGGTAGGGGCTAACGTTACGTTAATAAAAATTTTTTCTGAAAATTTTTTGTTGCCGTGGAAACTTTTCAGCCCATCTCATGATGGGCTTTTTTCTCCACAAACTCTGAAGTTGCAACATCATATCCATCATATACACTACTATGCACCAATATGGTGCGGGAGTCTGCGTTATGGCAACAGGCACGCTGCCCGATGCTGGGCAGATCCTAAATTCTTTAATCAACAGCATTTTATTGCTGGATAGCGATCTGGCGATTCATTATTCCAACCCGGCAGCGCAACAATTATTGGCACAAAGCTCGCGTAAATTATCAGGTACGCCGTTACCTGACTTGCTGGGATATTTTTCTCTGAATATAGATTTGATGCGTGAGAGTCTGGATTCAGGGCAAGGTTTTACGGATAACGAAGTCACCATCGTCGTGGATGGTAAAGCCCATATCATGTCGCTTACCGCGCAACGGGTGCAGGGTGATTTCATTCTGCTGGAAATGGCGCCGATGGATAACCAACGTCGTCTTAGCCAGGAGCAGCTCCAGCAGGCTCAGCAACAGGCCGCCCGGGATTTGGTCAGAGGGTTGGCGCACGAGATAAAAAATCCACTGGGTGGATTACGTGGCGCCGCGCAGCTACTCTCCAAAGCCTTACCCGATCCGGCGCTGACCGAATACACCAAAGTGATCATCGAACAGGCGGATCGTCTGCGCAATCTGGTTGACCGTCTGCTTGGCCCTCAGCAGCCTGGCCTGCATGTCACCCAAAGCATCCATCAGGTTGCGGAGCGGGTATGCCAACTCGTTTCTCTGGAAAAACCGGACAACGTGACGCTGGTGAAAGATTACGATCCCAGCCTGCCTGAACTCACGCACGACCCAGATCAGATTGAACAGGTGTTACTGAACATCACGCGTAACGCGTTACAGGCATTAGGTAAGGAAGGCGGTACCATCACGTTGCGTACCCGTACCGCATTTCAGCTCACCTTACATGGTGTGCGTTATCGCCTCGCTGCACGCATTGATATTGAAGATGACGGCCCAGGTGTACCGGCTCAGTTACAGGATACGCTGTTCTATCCAATGGTCAGCGGTCGGGAAGGTGGCACAGGTTTGGGGTTGTCCATTGCACGCAGCCTTATCGATCAACATTCCGGTAAAATTGAATTTAACAGTTGGCCAGGACACACCGAATTCTCGGTCTACCTGCCCATTCGCCAGTGAGGTTCACAATGCAACGAGGGATAGTCTGGATTGTCGATGACGATAGCTCCATCCGTTGGGTGCTCGAACGTGCGCTCACTGGTGCGGGTTTAACCTGTGCGACGTTTGATAACGGAAACCAGGCTCTGCATGCGTTGGCAACACAAACGCCAGACGTACTGTTGTCCGATATCCGTATGCCGGGAATGGATGGGCTGGCATTATTGCAGCAAATAAAACAACGTCATCCTATGTTACCGGTCATCATTATGACTGCGCATTCCGATCTGGACGCAGCCGTCAGCGCCTATCAGCAAGGCGCATTTGATTACCTTCCAAAACCTTTTGATATCGACGAAGCGGTCGCGCTGGTCGAACGAGCCATCAGTCACTATCTGGAACAGCAGCAGCCCGTTCGTAGTCAACCGATCAACGGCCCGACAACGGATATCATTGGTGAAGCGCCTGCAATGCAGGATGTGTTTCGGATCATTGGCCGTCTGTCACGTTCTTCCATCAGCGTGCTGATCAACGGAGAATCCGGTACCGGTAAAGAACTCGTTGCCCATGCTCTGCACCGCCATAGTCCGCGGGCCAAGGCACCTTTTATCGCCCTGAACATGGCGGCAATTCCAAAGGATTTGATCGAATCAGAATTGTTTGGCCATGAGAAAGGCGCATTTACCGGCGCTAATCAAATTCGTCAGGGACGCTTCGAGCAGGCCGATGGCGGTACGCTGTTTCTGGATGAAATCGGCGATATGCCGCTCGATGTCCAGACTCGTTTATTGCGCGTATTGGCTGACGGTCAGTTTTATCGGGTTGGTGGCTACGCCGCGGTTAAAGTGGATGTGCGAATTATTGCAGCGACGCACCAAAACCTTGAACTGCGGGTACAGGAAGGAAAGTTTCGTGAAGACCTTTTTCACCGTCTGAATGTTATTCGTGTTCACCTGCCACCGCTGCGTGAACGCCGTGAGGATATTCCTCGTCTGGCGCGCTACTTTTTGCAGGCGACGGCCAAAGAACTGGGCGTGGAACCGAAAAATCTGCATCCGGAAACAGAAACGGCACTCACCCGCCTGCCCTGGCCGGGCAACGTGCGGCAACTGGAAAACACCTGTCGCTGGTTGACGGTCATGGCGGCTGGTCAGGAAGTGCTGATTCAGGATTTGCCACCAGAGTTATTTGAAACCACCGCTCCCGATTCCACCGTTCATATGTTGCCAGACAGTTGGGCAACCCTATTGGCACAGTGGGCAGATCGGGCATTGCGTTCCGGTCATCAAAATCTGTTGGCAGAAGCGCAACCCGAAATGGAAAGAACCTTGCTCACCACCGCGCTGCGGCATACACAGGGACATAAGCAGGAAGCGGCCCGCTTATTGGGATGGGGAAGAAATACCCTTACGCGCAAGCTGAAAGAACTGGGAATGGAGTAATCAAGGCTTGCACATCTATTTTGTGCAAGCACTTTCACCGTAGCGCAAGGATAGCGGTATCGCATCTAACCGTCAGGCGGCCCCCAAAACACCGCCGCCATGGGTGATCCAGAAACACACTCGTGCTACTTCGGAAAGCAGCTGGTGACAAGCTGTGAAAATTAGCGTGAAAAATACAATCTGGCGCACGAAATTGTCATAAATTTGTTCTTTACTTGCCGTTGGCCAGCAGTATGATCATGTCGCTGATTCGGGAGGAGTATCATGCTGGATTCATTAATTTCCATAGTGACACACAGCGCTGAAATAAGCTCTGCTGCGAGCCATTCACCGCAAACAGCGATTGCCGCTGTCCTGTGCGCCGCTTTGATCAACTTCTTTAGTTAACACACCGCCATCTCAATGCCGGTGTTCTCACTAAAAGTAAAAAAACGCCTGAAGCGTTTTTAAATGCCATTTATGGCGGCCCTTAGGGCGGCGAGCAGAATGCCCGCCATAAAATGTGGCTGTTTTTTTATTAGATCACCCGAGAAAATTGCTGCGTCCGTATTTTATCCCGCAGGTAACTATCGAAACACATGCAGATATTACGGATCAACAGACGCCCTTTCGGCGTAACCGCAATCCCGGCTTCCTGCATATCCACCAGCCCATCAGCCGCTAATGGTGCCAACTGCTGCAAATCCTGCGCAAAATAGGACTGAAAATCGATACCGTAATCCGCTTCAATTGCCTGATAGCTTAGCTGGAAATTACAAATCAGCGTCTTGATGACATCACGCCGGATGCAATCATCCTGCGTCAGTTGCAATCCACGCCACAACGCATTTCCTGAATCCCTGACCTGAGCATAATAGCGTTTCAGTTCCTTCTGATTTTGGGCATAACTATCACCGATCATACTAATCGCCGATACCCCCATGCCCAGCAAATCGCTATCTCCCTGGGTTGTGTAGCCCTGGAAATTACGATGCAGCGTTCCCGCCCGCTGCGCCACCGCCAGTTCATCATCTGGACGTGCAAAGTGATCCATACCAATAAACTGGTAACCTGATTGCGTCAGGGTGCTGATTGTCTGCTGCAAAATCTCCATCTTCTGTTCTGCATCCGGCAAATCAGCCTCTTTGATTTTCCGCTGAGCCGCAAACAAGCCGGGTAAATGCGCATAGTTAAACACACTGAGCCGGTGTGGGTTCAGTTCAGCGACACGCTGTAGCGTAAATGCAAAACTTTCAGGGGTCTGCTTTGGCAAGCCATAAATCAGATCAATATTGGTTGACGTAAAACCCAGAGATTTCGCTCGCGCGATCAATGCAAAAATGAAATCTTCATCCTGTTCACGATTGACCAGATTCTGTACTTCTTTATTAAAATCCTGTACCCCCATGCTCAGGCGATTAAATCCTTCGGCGCGCAGGTGATCGAGAACATCCAGCTCAATTTCACGAGGATCAACTTCCAGCGACAGCTCGGCCTGAGTTGAAAAAGAATATTGCTCACGCAGCAGCCGCATCAAGCGACTAATCTGCGATTTATTCAAATAGGTCGGCGTACCGCCTCCCCAATGCATTTGCGTCACCGTTCGTCCGGCAAACAACGGAGCCCGCTGGCGGATTTCTTGTTCCAGCACATCAAGGTATTCATCCGCTTTATGCTGCTGGCGCGTGACCAGCTTATTACAGCCGCAGAAATAGCATAGACGGTGGCAAAATGGGATATGGACATATAGCGAGAGCGCTCGCTGTGGATAACGCGCAATAGCCTGCCGAAAAGCAGGCTCATCGAACTGTTCACTGAACTCCAGCGCTGTGGGATAAGACGTGTAACGGGGCCCGGAATAGTTATATTTTTGAATCAGGGCTAAATCCCAATCAACTGACTGTACGGACATGCTGCTCACTCCTTCCTGTCTTTGTTATTGGCCAAATCCTTGCCCTCCCTCTACGGGGTCGCCGGAAACTTACCCTTTTACGGATCGTTTAAAAACGCTCCCGGCGTTTTTTTATTCGTCTCATCCCTGAGACTCACCCTAAGGGCCGCCACCAGTGGCGTTTAAAAACGCTCCCGGCGTTTTTTTATTCGTCTCATCCCTGAGACTCACCCTAAGGGCCGCCACCAGTGGCGTTTAAAAACGCTCCCGGCGTTTTTTTCTTGGGCGTATCAATGGCGATCGGCCATTCATAACTGCACGATGTAATCGGTTTTTCCGTTTCGACAGGAGCCAGAGTTTACCTAACAGGCAAACCAGATAAAACGTAACCAGCAATACCAGTAACAGAAACAGCAATTTCATCGATTAGAATGCATCTTTCGGGTTATTGCGCTTCAGAAGTTGCAGCATATCTTCCTGTTGCTCTTCTTCGTCATCCCCCAGTTCAATACCAAGCTGCTCCATCAACATATCAATACGATCCAGCGTTTCATCAACCCAGGATTGCTCTTTGGCACTCAGCGTTTCTCCGTTATCCAGACGATCCAGCAGCGCATCCAAACGAGTATCGTTTTCCAGCATCGCCAGTTCTTCTTCGGGCGACATGGCGGCAGGTGTTACCGGTTCTTTGACTGCTCGGGTGACAGATTTGGATTTTGCAGATACGGTTTCCTGAATCCCCAACGGAATCGGTTTTTTACTACCTATGCGTGGATCGGCAGCGTTACGCTGTCCGGCAGTTCCATTTGACGGACCTTTTTCCTGAGCACGGCTTCCAGCTACATGACCACGGTGTTTTTTCTGACGTTTCCTGTCACGTGCTTCCCGATCCAGCTCTTCGCGGGTTTTTCTTTTGATTTTGGGTTTGGCGGACCCTTTAACTGATTGGCTCATAATGTTGTTCTCAGGTACACAGGTGAAGGTAATTGCGGCGGAATCTAGCAGAAAGCCCGACAATAAAAAAGTACTCACATAGACTGATGATGGTTTTCATTATTTCAGACTTGAATATAGGCTATACCCATTGCCTTTCAAGGTGCAAGGAAGCCGCCCATCGAATGTCTCTCTCGTCACATCGCGAACCGCGACGACCAGATACGCGAGGCAATCCAGCACATCAGGAACCAGATTTCGGCACAGATAAAGCCGCCTTTATTGTCAGTTACAGGTATAATCCCCAACCTGACTCGATCCAGACAGAGATAATCATTGTGACCCAGCAATATAACTACCACATGACGCATTTTGTCATCAGCGCCCCGGATATTCGCCACCTGGCAACAGATAGCGGTATTGAAGTTGCCTTTGCTGGGCGCTCTAACGCCGGAAAATCCAGCGCGCTGAACACGCTGACCAATCAAAAAAACCTGGCGCGTACCAGTAAAACACCGGGAAGAACGCAGCTCATCAACCTGTTTGAAGTTGTGGCAGGCGTTCGTTTGGTGGACTTACCCGGTTACGGTTATGCCGATGTGCCGGAAGCCATGAAACTCAAGTGGCAACGCTCGCTGGGCGAATATCTTCAGAAGCGTAATAGTCTGAAAGGCCTGGTGATACTGATGGATATCCGCCACCCGCTGAAAGATCTCGATCAACAAATGCTATTGTGGGCAGTTGATGCACAGCTTCCCGTTCTGGTTCTGCTGACCAAAGCGGACAAATTGGCATCTGGCGCACGTAAAGCTCAACTTGATATGGTACGTGAAGCGGTATTGCCATTTATGGGTGATATTCAGGTGGAAGCCTTTTCTTCACTGAAGAAACTGGGCGTTGAGAAATTACGTCAGAAGCTTGATAGCTGGTTCAGCTCGTTGCCATCTATCGATGAGGAAGAAGAACAGAAAAGCGAGTAATTCCTGTTTCCTGCCAATCCTGAACTGCCCCAATAAAAAATTTCCGGGAAATATTTTCAACGTCGCTTGTGACGGGCTGAACGTCCGTCATAAAAAAACGCGGGGGAGCGTTATAAACGCCACTGGTGGCGGGCTCATAGGGGTGAGCTTCAGGAATGAGACGAATAAAAAACGCCCCAGTCAAAAATGACCGGGGCGGCTAATATTCAGCCAAATCCGATTACGTGAAGTAAAAGGTCTGAAAGATAGAACATCTTACCTCTGTACCCTACGTCTTTAACTCTACCCTATTTTTTCGTCGGAACAAAGGTTTTTTTGTTGTTTACTTTCATAAAAATTGGCAACCAGCTACACAAAGTCAAACCAGGTCACACTATCCTGTTATTTTATTACAGAAATATATGACCCAACCTGGCTTAATGCGCTTCATCCCAGTTCATACCGGTTCCAATATCAACTCGCAACGGTACGTTAAGCTGCATGCATCCTTCCATTAACTCTCTGATTTTGTTTTTAGATGCTTCCAAAACGGAATCATGGATCTCAAAAACCAATTCATCGTGAACCTGCATGATCATATTCACGAGCGGTTTCTCTTGTTGTAACCAATCGTCAATCGCGATCATCGCTTTCTTGATAATATCGGCCGCAGTCCCCTGCATCGGCGCATTGATGGCCGCTCGCTCTGCCGCCTTACGGGCTATTGCATTACGCGAATTAATGTCCGGCAGATAAAGACGACGACCATCCAAGGTAGAAACATAGCCCTGCTCGGTGGCCTGCTGGCGGGTACGATCCATATATTCCTGAACACCAGGGTAACGTTCGAAATACAGATTCATGTATTTCTGCGATTCATAACGAGGAATATTCAACTGGCGCGACAGCCCAAACGCACTCATACCGTATATCAGGCCAAAGTTAATGGCTTTTGCACTGCGACGCTGTTCAGACGTTATCTTATCCAGCGCAATGCCAAATACTTCCGAAGCGGTAGCACGATGAATATCCAGCCCATCAGAGAACGCTTTCAATAGACCCTTATCGCCGGAAAGATGCGCCATAATACGAAGCTCAATCTGCGAATAGTCCGCGGCAACAATGCTGTATCCCTTCGGTGCAATAAAAGCCTGGCGAATACGCCGCCCTTCTTCATTACGCACCGGAATGTTTTGCAAGTTGGGATCGCTGGAAGACAGGCGGCCGGTAGCCGTCACCGCCTGATGATAAGAAGTATGCACACGCTTGGTTGCCGGGTTAATCATCAACGGCAGCTTGTCGGTGTAGGTAGATTTCAGTTTCGCCAGTCCGCGATACTCAAGAATCAATTTTGGCAAAGGGTAATCCAATGCCAGCTCAGCCAGCACTTCTTCATTGGTAGAAGGCGCGCCTTTCGGCGTTTTTTTCAGGATCGGCAGCTTTTGCTTTTCGTACAAAATGCCTTGCAACTGCTTTGTCGACGACAAGTTAAACTCTTCACCCGCCAATTCGTAAGCCTGGGTTTCCAATTCAGCCAGACGAACTGTCAGCTCTTTAGAGTGTTCGGACAGAATGCCAGGATCAATCAGCACGCCAGTTCGTTCCATTCGGGATAACACGGGCACCAACGGCATATCAATGGTCTGAAACACCTGACGAAGTTCAGCATGTTGCTGTAATTGCTCCCACAGTTTCTGGTGCAAATGTAATGTGACATCCGCATCCTCCGCCGCATAAGGCCCCGCTTGTTCCAGTGCGATTTGATTAAATGTCAGTTGGTTCTTGCCTTTGCCGGCAATCTCTTCAAAGGTAATTGTTTTATGACTCAGATGGCGTTCAGCAAGGCTATCCATATCGTGACGCCCGGCAACGCTATCCAGAACATAAGATTCGAGCATGGTATCAAACGCGATTCCTCGCAGCTCGATGTCATAACGTTTCATCACGCCTTTATCGAATTTAAGGTTCTGACCAACCTTTAAGCTTTTTTCATCTTCCAACAGCGGCTTAAGCAAGGCCAATACCCAATCGCGATCCAGCTGCTCCGGCGCATCCAGATAATCATGAGCCAATGGAAGATAAGCGGCTTCCCCTGGTTTTACCGAAAATGAAAGCCCAATGAGGTTGGCGGTTAATGTATCCAACCCATCGGTTTCGGTATCAAAAGCAAAAACGTCGGCATTTTTTAAACGTTCAATCCATTCCAGCAGCGTCTTTTCATCCAGGATGGTGACATAGCCATCAGCAGAAAGTACCGGCGCTGTTTCAGGCTTATCAATATGTTTCTCAGCCGCTTTGATCGCTTTCGGCGCAGGTGAGTGGCTCTTTTTACCTTGCAACCATGTGCCGGATTCAATATCCGCTAACCAACGCTTGAATTCATAGTGGGAAAATAAACGATGCAGTTCATCAACATCCGGTTCATTGACCGTTAACTGCCCGCAGCTCAGGTCAAGCTCAACATCTGTTTTAATGGTGGCAAGCTGATAGGAAAGGTACGCAATTTCTTTATTTTGCTCGAGCTTAGGCGCCATGGTTTTAGCACCGCGGAATGAAAGCCCGGCGATCTTATCCAGATTGGCATACAACATATCCAGACCGCCGCCGATGCCCTGCAATAACGCTTGCGCCGTCTTCTCTCCAATACCGGGGACACCAGGAATGTTATCGGATGAATCTCCCATTAACGCCAGGAAATCGATAATCAATGCCGGTGGAATACCATATTTATCACACACCTCCTGCGGGCCCAGGATGGTGTTGTTCATGGTGTTGATGAGCGTTATATTCGGCGTAACCAACTGCGCCATATCTTTATCGCCGGTACTAATCAGTACTGGCGTTCCGTTTTTTTCAGCCTGCAAAGCCAGCGTACCAATCACATCGTCGGCTTCCACACCGGAAACCGCAAGCAATGGTAATCCCATGGCCTTCACCATCTGGTGCAAAGGTTCAATCTGTTCGCGCAAATCATCCGGCATTGGTGGACGATGTGCCTTGTAGTTCTCGAACAACTCATCACGGAACGTTTTACCTTTGGCATCAAACACCACCGCGACATGACTGGGGCGATATTGCAGCAGCAAGCTGCGCAGCATGTTTAATACGCCATACATCGCACCGGTTGGTTCTCCTGCGCTATTGGTTAACGGAGGAAACGCATGATAAGCACGGTACAAATAAGATGAGCCGTCTACCAGAATGAATGGGTTTTCTGCAATCTGAGCCATAGCCTGCTGTAATCTTTGTTATCTGTCATGACGCTAAGCATGCCATAGCTGAAGGAAAGAGACGATCCTTAACGTGAGGTATTCATCATTTTTGCATGGATCATCGCAAGATCTCCCTGTGGATAAGTTTGTGAATAGAATTGAAAAGTTAATTATCCATAGATCCCCTGGAAAAATTGATTCTATTTATATCCATATTATTCATGCAGTTAAAATAATTTTGATTATTAGCAAGGATCGGTAAAAGATAATCCATTTTGTGGATATAAATTAATCGATAGCATATTGATGAAATTACAGTGTATTTGTTTGAGAGATAAAAAGACGAGGCCTAAAGAATAAAACCACGCTGATTCATCAGCGTGGTTTATTTACCGTTTATTTCTTATCGATAAGAAATTTTACAACATCAGCATACTGTTTTACGTAGGCATCCATTGAGCTGGTATCCAGACCATCATTCTTAATCATGTATTTGCCATTAACAAACGTAGCTGGAACGCCACGTAATTGTAAATCTGCCGCGGCTTTTTCCTGTTGAGCAACCAAGGATTTCACAACAAAACTATTTAATGCACCGTCAAATTCTTCCGCACTAACACCCGCGCTGATAAAAACGTTACGAATATCGTCAGGATTTTGTACGGTCTGCGTTTTCTGAACCGCATCAAACATCAAGGGACTGACTTTTTCTTCCACGCCCAACGCCATGGCCACAGCCCAAGCCTGAGTCAGGTTTTTACCCAACGGACCTAAAAAATCCACATGATAGCGAGTTATTTTTGTCCCGGCAGGCAGCGCTTTTTTTACTGCTTCAGGTATATGGTAAACCTGCTCAAATTGATAACAATGCGGGCAATAAAATGAGAAGAATTCAAGAACCTGGGGTTCCTGAGTTGCAGATTTATCCAATTCGACAAATTGTTTACCATTGGAGAATTCAGCCGCCGAAACACTAAATGACAGAACGACACCAATCAGCGCAAGCCATAAATTTTTCATAAAATACACTCTCTCCATTTAATTTCAGTACATTGGCATTAGCTGTAAAGGAGGCTCCTGTAACAGCTTAACCTGTTCGGTAAATATTGATATCTGCTTAAGCCAGAAATCTGCATCAGTCATCCAAGGGAAATTTCGAGGAAAAGCGGGATCTTTCCAACGGCGAGCAACCCAGGCCAGATAATAGATCTGCCTCATCGCGCGTAGAGGTTCGATTAATGCCAACTGATCATCCTGAAATTCAGCAAATTCACTGTAAGCCTCCAACAGAATATCCAGCTGTATGCGTTGTTCATGGCGCTCGCCATGCAGCAACATCCATAAATCCTGTATTGCCGGACCATTACGTGCATCATCCAGATCCACAAACAGCGGGCCATCACGCCACAAAATATTGCCCGGATGACAATCACCATGCAAACGCAGCGAATGCCAATCGGTACGCCAATAAATCGCGATAGTATCAATCAGCTTTCTGGTTGCCTGTAAAAAAGCATTTCGATGTGTTTTCGGTATTAATGGGCAGCGTTCCAATAGTTGATAAGGCTCATGCAAATACTCATTCAAGCCGATAGTTGGTCGCTCTGAAAAAGAAGATTTACTGCCCGTCTGATGAATTCGGCCTAAGAATCGACCAACCCATTCCAGCTGTTCTTCATTATCCATTTCATATTGCCGCCCGCCGACACTAGGAAAAACGGCAAAATAAAATCCTTCATAACGATGCAAAGTACGACCATTCAGCATTAACGGCGCGACAATAGGGACTTCATCTTCAGCAAGTTCGCTGGCAAACGTATGTTCTTCGAGAATTTGCGCTTCCGTCCACCGCTCCGGACGGTAAAACTTCACCACAAATCGCTTCCGTTCTTCATCAGTAAACTGATATACCCGGTTTTCATAGCTGTTTAAAGCGGTCAAACCTGAATCTACACGCAATCCGGTATCCAGCAATGCATCCATGATTAATTCAGGGAACAACGTCTGAAAATTAAAAACTGAGCTGTTCATAACAACCACTATCAGTATGTAAGATAAATATGTGCACTTATCGGCACCAGGAGCACGTTACTTTTTGACCGTATTAATCTTTAATAACGCCACGCGCACGAAGTAATGCGGTTTTGAAATCTTCTTCATAATCTTTTTTCAAACCAGGAATCACCTGTGCTTTATCTGAGTCGCGCATTTTCAGATGGTAAATAAGGATATCATCAGTCAGCTCACTAAACTGCCCCTCGAACCCCGCCTCCTGTGCAAGTTTTTGTAAAAATTGGACAAGATTTAAATCAGGCTCTTTTTGCCAGGCTGGGTGTAACAGTTCGACCAGTTCATTAACGCGATGACATTTCATTTTTTTATCCTCAAAAAGTAAATACTATGACAAAAATAACAGTCTTGGCTGTATGTGGAAAGAACTTGGTCTTCAGTAAAAGTTTTCAGAAAATGACATATGACTCAGGTAACAGGGGTAAAAAATGATCACGGGCGTCATTCTGGCGGGTGGGCAGTCAACGCGAATGGGCGGTAACGACAAAGGACTGGTGGAACTTCGTGGCATACCGTTATACCAGCATGTTCTCAGCCGTCTGAAAAATCAGGTTGATGACATCATTATTAGCGCCAATCGTAATCTATCCGCTTACCAACAAAGTGGATACCGGGTCGTTAGCGACATTGAGAAAGGCTTTGCCGGCCCATTGGCTGGCATCCTTACCGGCATGCAGGTGTCGGCATCAGAGTGGATTGTTTTTGTTCCCTGTGATGTTCCAGGGCTCCCGCTGGATCTTGTCCATCGGCTATGGAAAGAGAAAGAGGGGAACAATGCGGTCTACGTAACAGATGGGCGCCGAGATCATCCGACACTATTGTTAATCAACCGATGTCTTATCGAGCCCTTAAAAACCTATCTTCATAATGGAGATCGCAAATTGATGCTTTTTATCGAACAGATAGGCGCTAAAGCAGTTTCATTTGCCGATCAGCCCAACGCATTCCTTAACCTGAACTCACCGGAAGACTTATCCAATTGGCAGAGACACCAGAATGAATGTTAATCATCCCCCCCTGCTTGCTGTTACAGCCTATAGCGGTACAGGAAAAACAACGCTACTAAAACAAGTTATCCCGCTTTTGGTAAAAAAGGGCATCAGGGTGGGCCTAATCAAGCATACACACCATCAAATGGATATTGATACCCCAGGTAAAGACAGCTATGAGTTACGTAAGGCTGGAGCCGCACAGACCATCGTGGCAAGTAACCAGCGGTGGGCGTTGATGACAGAAACGCCAAAGCAGGAAGATCCTGATTTATATGAATTAGCCAGCAAAATGGATACTTCTGCTCTTGATCTGGTTTTGGTTGAAGGATTCAAACATGAAAAGATCGCCAAGATCGTTTTATTTCGTCAGTCTTTAGGTCGAGAACTTGCTAATTTGTTTGACGAACATGTGATTGCTATTGCTTCAGACACAAAAATAGCAACCGCCACGCTTCCACAATTAGACCTTAATCAACCCCAAGAAGTCGCTCTGTTTATCTCTCGGTGGTTATCCAGGCAAAAATAGGAAAGATGGTTTTACCAGACTAGCGCGAGAATCTATTAAAAACAAAAGGCCCAGTCTTTCGACTGAGCCTTTTGCTTAATTTGATGCCTGGCAGTTCCCTACTCTCACATGGGGAGACC
>NZ_KZ819034.1 GCF_003115845.1 Brenneria roseae subsp. roseae
GATCGTAGCTTTCCGCCTGAGTATCTGCGCACTTTTCACAATGGTCGGCCAGTACGATGAAATCCGTGGCGGCGCTGAAAGGAACGGTAAGTAACGGGTGAGTTTGATCGAGGGTTGTAGCCATAAGGCAGCCTCCAGTATGTGATGTTTAAACCACCACCGAAGAGACCAATCTTACGGGTGGTGGACTGAACGGAGTTGGTCTTACCGGCCATACTGGAACCGGCGCACCTTGCGGTGCCCCCGCCCAGCCCACCATAATTCGGCATAGCTAAGCATTACGACATAAAAAAAGACGCAAGGCGCGTCATATGTCGCCAGTATGGTATTCGGGAGACCAATCCCGGCACCTGATTTTGCAGGTGCGGGTTAAGGATACTGCGATTAGCGGTTAACAGCAAGTGAGGTTATGGAAGGCAGATCGCAGAAATAACACTCTCTTACCTGCAAAACTAATCGTTCGTCTTTCGCATCAAACAAAAGACTAAAGTTTCTTTTTTTCCATTTTATTCAATAAGTAATCGGGAATATAATCCAGAAAACACATCTTGAGGATCTCAATATGAGGATCACCGCGACCCAAATCGAACAGTGGGCGGACACAAGAGACTCTCAGGGAATATTGCCCATTTTGATCCGGCGATTAATCAGCGCGACCACAACAATAACAGCATTGAGCATGCCCGGCGGTGATTCTGTTTCTGGCAGCGGCTGGGATGGTATTGTCCAGGCTGACAAAGGCAATATCTGGGTTCCTGGTGGTTCCTCTTTCTGGGAAATGGGCTGTTCCTCCGACATCATTACTAAAGCCCGCTCAGATTTCCGGAAAAGAAATCAACAAATTTCACCACAGGAAGCGGCTCAAAGCCGCTTCGTTTTCGTATCGCCACGTCGATGGCCAAAAAAAGATAACTGGCTCAAAGAAGCCCGGGCTGAAAATATCTGGTCCGACGTTTATGCACTTGATGCTGACGATCTGGAGACGTGGCTGGAAAACGCGCCGGCTGTAGCTCTCTGGTTCGGTGAACTAACGGGCCATACTGGCGCAGGCATTGAATCCATTTCCCATTTCTGGGAACGATGGCGCAATCAGTCACAATTTCCGTTAACAAAAGAAACCTTACTGGAGGGTAGAGAAGAAGAAAAAAATACGCTGAACGGCTTTCTGTCAGAGAAAAAACAACAAATTATTATTCGGGCAGACAGTCAGGAAGAGGCTATCGCTTTTGCCTGTGCCAGCTTAATAGAAATGGGGCATGAAAATATAGCAGCCTGTATAACTACTGATGATGGATGGCGCTTTATTGATAAAAATCCCTCAATTCAGCTTTGTCTGGCGATGAACAGTGATATTTCCAGACAAAGCCGATGCCAGCCTGAACGAACTGTTTTTATTCCATTTTCCCAGGGCGATCACAATACGACAGGCAATAAACAAAGCGATACCATTACACTGGAGCGTCTTACCCGAAGCGATTTTGAAGAGAAGCTCATTGCTTTAGGAGAAGAAGAATCCGATGCAAGGCGGTTATCACGAACAACCGGGCGGTCCTGGTCAGTTTATCGACGCCTTAGGGCCAGAAACCCGACAATTTCATCTCCCGTATGGCTGACCACATCGCCAGCAAAAGCGTTAATCACGTTGACCCTGGTGGGGTGCTGGAATGGCAAAAAGGAAGGCGATAAATATTGCGTTGAAACTATTGCGCAAAAAGATTACGAAGAACTGGAACAGGAACTACGCGAAATATCTCTTCGGGATGACTCTCCGGTTTTACAGATTGGTGATGTATGGAAAGCAAAATCTCCCATTGAGCTACTGTATCAGCTTGCCCCCCGACTAACAGAAAGTCAGCTCGAACGTTTCTTCTTGGTTGTAAAACAGACGCTACTTAAACCCAATCCAGCCCTGGAGCTTAAAAACGAAGATCGCTGGATGGCATCTATCTATGGAAAAGTTCGTTCAGAATCAGATTTTATTCTGAAATCAATCGCTGACTCGCTGGTGAAGCTCAGAATCTACGCTGAAAGCAGTGAAGGGATTAATTCAGACTTCATCATTGCTGCCATCGACAATCTGGTTAGAGATCTGTTGATGGATGCCGATGGTGAGAGATGGCTGTCATTAACAGACGTATTATGTTCGTTAGCTGAAGCATCACCAGAGGTGTTCTTAAAATCCATAGAAACAAGCTTGCAGTCAACAGAGGTTGCCGTTACTCGCCCACTAACGGAAACGAGTGAAAGCACAGGCTTTGGTATGCGTTGTTGGCATGCTGACTTATTGCATGCGCTGGAAATCCTGGCATGGAATCCAAGGCGATTACTTAGAGTCAGCCTTATTCTAGCAACGCTATCATCATTAAGAATTCAGGGAAACTGGGCCAATACGCCGGAAAATACCCTGAAATCGTTGCTCAGGCCCTACTGGCCTCAAACAATGGCTACTGATGAACAAAGACTTATCGTACTTGATATGCTTATCAAAAAACACGAGAGCATTGTCTGGCGTTTTCTCTATGAACAAACCGATCCTATGGGGGGTATGTATATGGAAAATGCCAGACCAAAATGGCGGGATGATGATGCTGGCAGTGCGCAAATGAGAGGAATTTTTTTTAGTGCATATTACTCTGCACTGGGTGAGCGAATATTGGATCTGGCAGAAAAGAATGTTGAAAGAATAGCAGCGCTTATCAAGCGAATAGATCATTTTGAAGGTGCCTACCAGGAAAGGCTTATTGCATTAATTAAAAGCACAATTTCTTTTTCTGATGAAGATAAGGAAATTGTGAGAGAAGCACTGTATCACTATCTGAACTGGCATAATTCGTATAACACAGATGGAGATAAAAAAAGCAGGGCGGTTGCAGAAAACCTCATGGCATTTGTCAGTTTGTTTACTCTCCAGGATATTATTCTTGATAAACGTCGATTGTTCACTTTTCAATATCCCGTATTGGCTGAAGGGAGTGAGAGAGATTATAAGGAACATAGCAAAGAAATAATCAAAATGCGAACCAGCGCAATAGAAGAGATATATTCCAGGCAAGGATGGGATGGAATCTCATCTTTATTTTCAGTAGCACAATCACCGTCTGTAATAGGTGAATCGTTAGCTATCTGCAACTTAAATTTAATGGATTCATTCTCATGGATTATTGAAAAATTCAAAGACAATGGTTTCCCATTTCACGATCAATTGATAAGTTCATTTTATGTCTGGCTCCCTGAAGAAAAACAACTTATTCTGTTAAATTCTCAAGAGTTCAAAAATGAGATGGATAGTGATGAGAAGATTGCCGCATTCCATTCAATACTCCCGCCCAATATGGCTACATGGCACAACCTTGCAAGTTACCCCGAAAGCGCCCAAACCCTGTACTGGAAAAGGATAAACTATCCACATATCTGGAGTGATGATGCTGATGAAATTGACTACTTCATCGGAAAAATGATGTTTTCTGACAGGTATATATCGGCATTTAATCTCGTAAAACATCGCATGGAAAAAATTTCCTGGCAAAACCTATTGAAACTGTTAAACGGATTCCGAAGTACCACCGAAAAAGATGTATCAATACCAGATGGTTGGCATTTTTCCAGGGCTATAGAATACCTTGAATCATCAGGTCAGGTCTCGCGTTTAGATTTGGCCTTACTGGAATTTTTCTTTTTCTCAGCGTTCAGAAATTGTGAAAAAGGAGCGAAAAACCTTTACGCGGAGTTACTTTCCAATCCACCACTCTTTGTGCAATTAATATGCCTTGCTTATAAACCAGAATCCGAGAAAGAGTATAAACAAGATGAATCCTTAATGGCTGCGGCACAACAAGCAGACAGAGTTCTGAATCAAGGAAAAGGGATCCCCGGTCTGAAACCAGATAATAATATTGATGAAGACGTATTTAGTAACTGGATTAAAGAGGTCAGGAAGCTGGCGACAGAAAATGACAGAAGCAATACTACCGATTATATAATCGGTGAATGGCTATCCCGATCAAAAAATATAAATGATGCACCATGGCACAGCATGATAATCAAAGATTTACTGGAAGAAACAGAACGGGATGAAATCAGAGAAGGTTTCTATTTTGGCACTATTAATAGCCGTGGTACAACAGTAAGAGCTTATTATGAAGGCGGTGATAAAGAACGAAAACTAGTTGACCAGTACAAAGAAATTGCCAACCAGTTATATTTTACTCATCCCAAACTAGCAAGTGTCTTTGATGATCTTGCTTCACATTATGATTTTGATGCTGCAAATAATGATCGGCATGCAAAGTTAAGACTTGAAGGATATTAAATCCAACACATCGATACACTTAGTTCTCAAAAGGATTTAAAAATGGGAAAGAACAGCAAGGCAAGACGAGATTTAAAAAAGAAAAAAAGCAATAACAGATCCAGAGAAAAATCCCCTAGCAAGGAAAATAGAAACTATGAAGACGTTATGCCAAAAATAAAATATAATTTAACATCTGTTTATAAAGAGTACAACCTCGCAGAACTTTTTCTCACATTAAGTATTTCCGAATTATGGCTATCTAATATCTCGTCACCTGTAAAACACACTATAGCTTTCAACACCTTGCTCTCCATGGATGTTAGTACATTTAACAACCAAAGGGAACTTAAAACATATCAACAAGCAAGCGAATTTTTTAGCATTATTTATAAGATATTACCTAATATTCCTCAGATGGAAGACTTTATCCCTGAACAAGACTGGGGGAAAATAAAAATACCATGGGGAAATAATATTTATAGAATTTTTTACGGTAGCCCAGTCGAACGCTTATATGATTATATTCAAGCTTTTGGAATTAGATACGCAGAATGTCCAATTATTCTTAGGCAAATGGAAAATGTTCTTATTTTACAGGATAAGTTTTTATCAAGCATAAATCCAGTTGATACACTCTCAGAGCAAGAGTTCTCGCCCGGCCATATCGAAGTCCCCCCAGAAACGTTCTGGAAAGCTTGCCATCAGGCTTTAACGGATACCATTCATGCATTTGAGGAAATAATAAATCGGACAGAAAATATATTTATTAAAAAACCGGGGGAATTTAGAAGCATTAACTCCACCTCTGAATTATCAAGTATAATAATGGAAGGCGTAGCACTCCCTGCTATTGGCGTCATCATTGATGATCGTGTTTATCCATTGTCATTCAGGAATATGGCAAATGTAATTATTGAGCACTACGCTTCCAAAAAAATGGATATCGATTGTTCTGATGCCATTTCAAATTTCATATCACAGCGTTTTGAAAGCATAATTGAGGAACCATTTCTGCTCCTGAGCAAAAAAAAGGTCCTACCTTATAAATTCTCAGGATTATTACATGGCAATGATAAGTTTTATTTATTTTTTCTTTTTGATATTGATTCAACAAGTAAGTTAGAACATATAGAAGAAAATGTTTTCGAACTTTTTAATCAAGGCGAATGGGCTTTATCACCGATTTCATCACCACAACTATTAGGCATTCGAAATGGCCAAGGGAAACAACTATCAATTGATGATATTGAATTTATTTTCATAAATTCCAATCTTACTACTGCCATGCATTTTTTCGATCCACCGCAATTAAAATATAGTCACCACATCCTCTTTCTGACAGAATTCATTGCATTGTTTGACTCAATAGATAATCTAAATGAATTATCACTATTTTTTTCATATGTGGATAAGAACAAATCAAAAATAAATCCGTTTTTTATTTCAGTAATAGATAAATTTGCATCATTTAAAGGAACTCACTCTGTATTAGAAGATGGTGCCATAAATTTTAATATGATTACTCTTGACCCTCATTGGGGTTCTAATTGGAGATATGAAGAACTGGAAAAATACTGGTCACAGGCTCCCTCAAATTTCCCTGATGCCAATGTAAAATGGAACATCAGTAGTAGTTACCAAGGAAATATTTCATTAATATCGGGAAGTCATTTCTATGTATCCTGGTCTACAACGATTAATAATTGCACAATTCATTTTTGTGCCGATTGCAAGCCATTACGAAATGAAGATCATCTTAACGGTCAGCTTCTAACATTATTTTTAGAATGTGCCAGTGATGCTTTATCGCAACGAAAAGATATTTTAAAAAATATATCACTCCAGAACATAGACAGAATAACCGTTCATTGTGCTGTTGACAAAAAATATCTGGTAAATAGTAATTCCGATATTGCAGAACATGTTTTCCCTGAGCTGTTCACTTATGTATCGTTAATTAATAATTATAATTCTTCTGCAAACATACAAATTTGTATTAATTTACCTCTCATGCAATATCGTCTTAACAGACCTCAAAATGCTAGTTTCCAGGCTGATGTCTGCATTGCATTCTTACAATTGCTATCCAAAATACTTAATATCGAGTTCTCCGAAGATATTAGGCAACAAATAGTCAACACAGGCAACAGACCTGCCAGGATGGCAATATCCAGCGAAGAGCGCACCTTTGATACTCTAGAAATAAAACCAAATATTCCTGAAGCCAAACACTTTAAACTAGCCAGAAAAATATTAGCTAACTTAATTAAAGAGTCTGGAGTTCAGGAAGGTAATTATGAGTTACAAAAGGCCAAGGACATTATTAACCCTTTAGCCGATTTTTTCAGAGAAAAAATCCACGCAACAATACGCTCAATGAGCAGAGAGCACTTGCTACAATTTGTAATTGAAAACTATGATGCTTATGTAGCCGAAGACCATAGAAAAAAGAAAAACATTATGTTAAGCCTTCAACATGAGGTTAATTATAATAGAACAGAAAAATTAGCAAACCAGAGTACTGAATTCAACCGTATGTCAGCAAATTATAGGTACTTGCTTGAATGTACCTTAAGTCTTAACTCAAAAAATGAAACCATACCTACTACCGATGATATCTTACAATTACTTGCTAATATAGATTGGTTAATCGTACTTTATAATGCAAGTGACATCTTGCATAATGATATTGATGTAGGCGGTTTGAATATAGATAATTTTTACATCCCACAAGTATTTTTTTCCGAAGATCGTGAGATTAAAGAAGATAAGTTTAGTGAAGAACAGGCTGGCTATAAGTTAGGTTATAACTTAAACGACACTGATTCTGTAGAGTCCGATATTATAAATGAAAAATTGGATGATCTTGATCGTGCATTTCAACAAGATCTAGGCTTCAAATACTCTAGTTTACTTGCTGTTTTCTCTATTCTGTTTCAATGGGCCCGATTTAACCAAATTGAATTAAATCTTTCATACCAGACGACAAAGGCTGATATGGTAAAATTTTTGCTTAAAAGCAATACAAACTTGGTTAATAAAGAAGTAGAAAAAATAATAGACTTTCTTATTCTTAATCCGAATAAAATAAGAAAGTTACTTGGTATTGATTCTGAATGTTTTGATGTGCCTATATCCGACCACAATAAACGAGATCATCGATATAATATTCGCCCACTAATAAAAACTAGTAATAATAATATAATCTGGGGCGCTGCGGCAGCTTATCGAGCAGGGACAATATGGATTACTCATATTGCAAATGGGTATCTTCCTGCCGAGTTTGAATGGAGCCACATTTCACATGAAGTTGGTAAGATAAAAGAGAGTATTGAAAAGCAATTAGAAATAACCACTTTTAATATTGTAAAAAGATTCGCAACCCAAATTGAACTTGGCATCGACTTTAAGAAACGCTTTCCAAAGAAAAAGTTTCCTGATGTAGGTGATTTTGATACCTTAGCCTATTTTTCTGATAGCAACACCTGGTTGAATATAGAGTGTAAGTATAATCAGCCCTACTATTGCATTAAAGATATGCGTCGTTTACGAGAGAAAATATTTGGTAGAGGTGATAAAAGAGGACAGATTGGGAAAATAGAAAAAAGAATTAATTTTCTAGCAGAAAATTATAATGATATTCTTACTCTACTAAACTGGAATGAGCCCGGAGATAACCATGACGTAAAATTTATTAATTTGTACATTAGTAGACAAATTTACTGGTGGTTAAGATACCCGCCATATGAAACTAATATTAACTTTGTACAAGTAGATGCGTTAGAATCTTGGTTACAAGAAAATTCATAGAATATTAATTAACATCTATTAAATTAAGGTGGTTTGGAAAATAACCACCTTAATATTTATAGAAGCCAAAAATATGGAGCCTGTAATTTAATTTGCTCATCAATATTATAGGTTAGGAATAAACCCTTCCTCCCACAGAACCTTAATCACCCCACGGATCAGATACGAGTTAGAAAACTTCGCCGTATAGGTACGGGCCCCCTCTTCTACTGGCTGGAGCAATCCCCGCTCAATCAGCTTACCGAGCTGATAAGTCACCTGCGTCGGTTTCAGATCGGGCAAAACAGTGCGTAGATCGCCCGCTTTTATCGTCCCCAATTCAACAGCACGTTTCAGAACCTTTGATTCCAGCGGATTTATCAGCCCTCTCTCTGATGAAAAATCGATCGCCGGATACAGGATCTTTTCACTCAGGAAAGCGTGGTTTGTCAGTTGATCGACTTTCTTCAACTCAGAGGAGATCCCCGAAAGCACATATAAGCACCATTCTTCCAGCCCCTGCTCTGTTCCCTTATCGGCTAATGAAAGCATGGCATAATAGCGCTCACGATCGTTACAGAATACCGCTGTCGGATTGAGTACCCGCCCACCAGCCTGAACATTAAAACCATACTTGATAAGCAACGCATAGGTCAGCAGTCTGACCGTTCTGCCATTACCGTTGCCAAAGGGATGTATCCAGCCAAAGCGATGATGTACCAGTGCAATCTTCATCAGATCGTACTTTGGCTTATCGGCATGGTTAATGAAGGCGGTCAGTTCCGCCATATAATCAGCAACGCGAATGTGGTCCGGCGGTAAATGGTCAGACTGAGCGATGCTGACATTATGTTGTCGATATGCGCCGGGCGTTCTGTCGCCCTCCTGTTGCAGCCCGGCAACCGCCAGACTATGCAGCTCGCGGATAAAATATTCCGTTATCTCATCGCCGTCGCTCAGGAATTCGTCGATGTACTCCATCGCGGCTTCAATATTATTGATTTCTTTGAGCTGATCCGTCGAACTTTGAGTTCCCTCAACCTTGCTTTCAACATAGTCGGCAAGTGTGGTGTGGTTTCCCTCAATCCTTGCAGAACCAAGACTCTCCAGCATGTGGAAAACGGCCTTCAACTGCGCAAACAGGATTGGATGCACATCGGTTTCCAGCCGTAGGTGCCGAAGTAACTCCAGCTCCGTCAGTGCATCGACCAAAGGGGAGTCAAAGCTGGGATTCAGAAGCGAAAGTTCAAAGTGATTAAATTGGGCCATGATGTTTAGTTATCTCAACTGGTGCATGACGGTATCTCAAAAGTATAGCAAAAATACTAATAGAATCTATAAATTAGAAAGAACATCGTTTTTTATTATCTCAAAAATCTTTGTTCCAACATATCAAATGTAAGTTTGAACGATGTTCAATGCGAAGGGGGGATGGAGCTTTGCCTGCGTAATGCAGCATGGATTTTTTAGCGCCGCTATGTGTGGACCCCGAACCGTTATGTGTGGAGTTCCCCTCACTATATGTGGACCTCAGACCGTTATGTGTGAACCTAGCTCCACACATAACGAAGCCCCTCTCCTTAAACAACGATTTTTCGTGACAACCATCACAAAAATAAAGCGATTTGTTATGGGGGCCTTAGTGGGGGCGCTGATTCCGACTTTTTTCAATGAAACCAAATGGAAACAGCACCTTAATCGTGGATATGATTCCGAGTCCGGGCACCACCTTTCCTTTTTTATGCCTCCTTATAAATCCCTATGTGTATGTAATTCAATAAGTTGGCGTAAAAATCTTTCCCGATACGTTTTGATTTATCCCTTCGTATCCGGAAAATTTGGGGTCAGATTGCGGGTCGTTCAGTTCGATGAACGAAGGAGACCCTCACATGGCCCTGAATGACAGCAAAATCCGCGCTGCCAAATCCCGCGCAAAATCCTATAAACTCACCGACTCGCAAGGTCTGTACCTCACGGTATCCGCCAGCGGCGCTAAGTTATGGTATTTCCGCTATCGCTTCGGCGGTAAGGAAAACCGTCTGGCCTTTGGCCGCTATCCTCAGATTACGTTGGCGGAAGCCCGCGAAAAGCGCGACGCGGCGCGTAAGCTGCTGGCGTCCGGCCTCTGCCCTGCCCTGATCCGCAAAACGGATAATACCACCGTTGATGAATCCCGCACCTTTCAGTACATCGCCACCGCATGGCACACCAGTTGCCTTAAGCTCTGGTCGGACGCTCACGCCGATAAGCTCCTCACCTGCCTGAAACGCTACGTTTTCCCCGCGATCGGTGCGATGGATATCGCTCTGATTGAGACCCGGCATCTGGCACAGTTGGTTAAAACCATCGACGATAAAGGCGTGCATGACGTCGCCGGACGGGTACGCCAGCATCTGACCAAAATCATGCGTCATGCCGTACAGCAGGGCGTGATTAAATATAATCCCGCTTACGATCTGGATGGCGTCGTGACCCCGGTAGTGACCCAACATCACCCTGCCCTGCCGCTGAAACGCCTGCCTGAACTACTGGAGAAGATAGAGAGCTACAAAGGCCGGATGCTGACCCGTCTGGCGCTGGAGCTAAATCTGCATGTTTTCCTGCGCTCCAGTGAGCTGCGTTTTGCCCGCTGGGATGAATTCAACCTGAAAGCGCATATCTGGAGCGTACCTGCAAAACGAGAAGCGATTAAAGGCGTAAGATTTTCAGAACGTGGCGCAAAGATGAAGGACGAGCATCTGGTGCCGCTGTCCCGGCAGGCGGTCGGCCTGCTGAATCAGATTAAAGCGCTTACCGGCGAGTCGGCATTCGTTTTTCCGGGTGCCCGTACCCTGGACAAACCGATGAGTGAAAACACCATCAATAAGGCGCTACGTGTGATTGGCTATGACACCAAAACCGAAGTCTGTGGCCACGGGTTCAGAACGATGGCCTGTAGCGCCCTAAACGAATCCGGGCTGTGGTCAAAGGACGCTATTGAGCGACAGATGAGCCATAAGGAGCGCAACGGCGTACGGGCGGCCTATGTGCACAAAGCAGAACATCTGGAAGCCCGCATGGAGATGATGCAATGGTGGTCGGATTATCTGGATGCATGCCGGGATACATTTTTCCCACCCTATGTCTGGGGCAAATTGGATAAATCATAAGGTTGACTTATCATTAAGGCCCGTAATTAGCGAATACATTAAAAGCAGATCTGGCCTATTAATGATCTGCTTTTTCCCTGCCTCGCAAATCAAAGAAAATCTTTGGAGACGAAACCCTCACCTTTAAACACATCGCAATCTCATGACACACCAGCAGCCTCAGACTTTGGTCGGAAAGCCACGCGGATAAAATTCGCACCGGCCTGAAGCACTGCGCGTTTCCTGAGACAGGTTCACCCAAGCTCGTCATATGCATCCAGAATATATCTCCGATATTTGAACACCCATCTGCAAAGCCATCCGTCCGCATGGCAAGGCAAGGCAAGGCAAGGCATAGCAAATGGTTAGTTTGTTGGCGATTCCCGATATCTCTCTCCTTTCGTGCAGTATGTTCAGAGTACAGTTAATTCGTGTCCATAATCATCGCAAGGTAATTTATTCTTGAAAAAAACATTGGCTAACGCGTCCCCCTAACCGGCTCCCAGCCCTTTACGCTTTGCCATATCAATAAACGCACGTAGCTTAGGTTGAGCCTGTGTTCTAGCCGGGAAATAAAGATATGCTCCGGCGGTCGGCTGGATATAGTCTCTCAATACCGACTCAAGACGCCCCTCGGCCAGATCCTCAGCGGCCTCAAGGTCGGCCACATAGGCTAGGCCTAATCCCTGTCGGGCGAACGACAATAATGATGCACGCTCATTGACGACGATCCGTCCTGCCATATCCACCAGAAAGTCACGGCCGCGCCGGCTGAATTCCCACCGGTGTCGTTGTCCTGATGTGACAAAGCGGTAGATGATGCCTTCATGTTGCGTCAAGTCTTCAGGCTTTCGAGGCCGCCCCGCCCTCGCGAAATAACTCGGTGAACCGACCACGGACCAGCGGAGTTCAGGCGTGAGTCTCACGGCCACCATATCCTTCTCAATCGTCTCTCCCAGCCGGATACCCGCGTCATAAAGCCCGCTCGCGAGATCAACCGTTCCCTCATCGATCGACAGTTCCAGCGTGACATCCGGATAGGCGCGGCAGTACTCCGGAACAAACGGCTCGACAAACAGCATCATTGCAATGCGGGTCATGGTGAGACGTAGTGTACCCGTCGGGCGCGTCTGGTAGTTTGACAGAAACGCCAGCGCATCGCCGATGTCGGCGGCGGCCGGCTGTAGACGCTCGAATAGTGCGACGCCGGGCTCCGTCAAGACGACGCTACGCGTTGTTCGCTGGAATAGCACGACGCCGTGCCGCTGTTCAAACTGCTGGATAGACTTGCTAACAGCCGTCGACGAGATGTTCAGCACCTTCGCCGCTTTTGTAAAACTCAAGTGTTTAGCGACGGTAAGGAACGGAATGATACCGTCGAGTTGATCTTTTTCCATTAAGCGATTACAAACCTCTGGTTGATAACACATCCCACTTTAAGCAGTTTATCAGCCTAATCAGATGAAGTAACCTCGTCTTTCATCACGCGGCAATTGTCGCTCCGACAGCAAGGAGGAGAGTGTTATGACCGTCCGTACCTGGTTCATCACAGGCGTGAACAGAGGCTTCGGCCGACTGATGACGGAACAGCTTTTACAACGTGGCGAACATGTTGCAGGAACCGCCCGCAGGATGGATTCGCTGTTAGGCCTGAAAGAAAAATACGGCACGCAGTTCTTGCTTCAGCCCCTTGACCTGACCGACACCCTGGCGATTCGCGGTGTCGTCGATGCGGCATTCGCCCACTTCGGACGTATTGACGTTGTGGTTAACAATGCCGGTTACGGTCTGTTCGGCGCGGCCGAGGAAGTGCAGGAAGAACAGATCGCCCATCAGATCAACACCAACCTTGTCGGATCGATACAGGTGGTTCGTACTGCGCTACCGCACCTGCGTTCGCAGGGCGGCGGACGCATCCTGCAGATATCGAGCATGGGCGGCCAGATCGCGCTTCCCGGCCTATCGCTCTATCATGCGACAAAGTGGGGCATCGAAGGTTTCTTTGAATCCACCCGTCAGGACATCGCACCGTTCAACATCCAGGTCACGATCGTCGAACCAGGCAGCGCCCGTACGAACTTCGCATTCGCGAGCGCCGTGATGCCGGAGGCTGTGGGCGCGTATGCTCAAACACCGGCCGGAGACACCCGTCGCATCATCGAAGGCGGCGAATATCAGCCGAAGGTCGACCCTGAGAAGGTCGTGCGCGAGATTCTCGCTTCGGTTGAGCGGGAACCCGCACCCAAACGACTCGTCCTTGGGGTGGATGCCTATACGCTGATCGGTGAAGCACTGCGAGATCGTCTGGCGGCGCTGGAAGCGCAAAAGGATATAGCCTTGTCCGTAGATTTCGACCATTAACACCAACCAGGATGGCTTCGATTGCGCCAAAACGCGCCGATGGGGCTTCTTTTCAGGAACCAGATGCACGGATACGATAACGAGCGGATTCCTTCTCAGCATCTGCATCACTTAGTGAGGAATATCATCATGAACATAATTGACACCGGGCGACGCGGCGTCCTGTCCATTGGCATCGCCGCAACACTATTTGCGCTGTTCTTTGCACCGCTGGCATTAGCACAAAGCGCTACGGATTCCACGGCCTCGAACAAACAAAAAGTCGAGACGGCGCTGACCGCCTGGAGCCGTGGAACGGGTAGCGTCCTGAGCGTTCTGTCGGATGATATCAAGTGGACGATTCCCGGCCACTCACTCATTGCGGGGACGACCGTTGGAAAGGATGAACTGAATGCGAAAATCAATGTTCCCTTCGGAGCACGCTTTGCCCAGTCAAATGACAAATTCCGCCCGGTCACTATTAAAGGCATCTATGGCGATGGAAACATGGTTATCGCGTACTTCCAGGGGCGTGGCATTGCCAACGATGGCAAGCCTTATGTCAACAATTACGCGTGGTTTCTCACAATGAAAGACGGCCTGGCCGTCGAAGGCACCGCGTTTTTCGATAGCGTTGCGTTCAACGATCTCTGGACTCGCGTGCCTGTCAGTAATTAAAGGGCACGAATCATGATATCCCCTGCCATCGCTCAGGCGAGCCGTCCAGGAGGGACTACATGGCTGCACGCCGCACCGGGCCCTATCAAGACGAGGCCACTGCAACATCCGCGCCGCTGTGCATGTAGTCTGAATGCGCTGGATGACAGCGCGGCGCTTTTAACTTTAAGGAGAAATATATGACTCAACGTACCTGGTTCATCACCGGCGTGAACAGCGGCTTTGGCCGCTTGATGACGGAACAACTTTTGGAAAGTGGCGATCGTGTTGCCGGCACGGCCCGCAAGATGGATTCGCTGATCGGTCTGAAGGAAAAATATAGCGAGCAGCTTTGGCTTGAATCGCTTGATCTGACCGACACGCCGGCCATCCGCCGCGTCGTCGATGCAGCCTTCGCCCACTTCGGCCGCATTGATGTCATCGTCAACAATGCCGGATACGGCTTGGTCGGAGCGGCCGAAGAGTTGCTGGACGAGCAGATCATCCACCAGCTCAATACCAACGTCGTCGGATCGATCCAGGTGGTGCGCGCGGCATTGCCCCATCTGCGTGCGCAAGGGGGCGGCAGGATCATGCAGCTTTCCAGCATGGGCGGGCAGTGGGCGATGCCGGGGCTCTCGCTTTACCACGCGTCGAAGTGGGCGATGGAGGGCTTCTTCGAATCCACCATCCAGGACATTGCACCGTTCAATATCCAGGTAACCCTTGTCGAGCCGGGCAGTGCGCGCACTGAATTCGCCGCGAACAGCGCGGCCATTTCTCCCGCCATGGACGTCTATGCGCAAACCCCCGCCGGGGCCGTGCGCCGCGTGATCGAACCGGGCTTCCGCGGCCAGCCGGGCGATCCGGCCAAGATGGCCGCTGCCATGATCGCGTCAGTAGAGCAGAACCCGGCGCCGAAGCGACTGGCGCTCGGCTCGGATGCCTATGTGAATATACACAAAGCACTCACCGAACGACTTACCGATCTTGAGCAGCAAAAAGACGTAGCTTTCTCGACAGATTTTGCAGTTTCGTAACCTTTTAAAAGATCAACGACATCTTCTTGCGGATTCATAGAGGCGATATTCCATCGCCATCGACTTCAGGGAATAGGTGACGAAACTCAGTAACTGGAGACCTACGATGATATCGCGTCGTGAATTTAATCAACGAGTAGCAATTGCTTTGGCTGGTATCACGCTCCCGCAGACAGTCTTATCCGGCACCGAAGCACAGGCAACGAATGGAGCCAGATCGGCCGGCACACCTCGTACCATGCGTGCGGCACAGATGACGGCGTTTCGGAGTCCACTGCACGTCGCCGAGGTTCCCGTCATGGCGCCGCGGAACGGCGGGGCTGTGGTGCAGGTGGAGGCATGTGGGATCTGCCGCAGCGATTGGCACGTCTGGAACCAAGACTGGACGTGGATTGGACTTGACCTTCCGCTCCCTGCTGTGATGGGTCACGAGGTCGGTGGAGTAGTCGTCGAAGTCGGCCGCGATGTTCGGGCCGTGAAAGTCGGTGATCGAGTAACGATCCCGTTCCACGAGGCCGACGGCACCTGCCCACAGTGTCGCGCAGGATTTCCCAATCTCTGCGACCACACTGTAATCCCCGCGATTCAACGCACCGGCGGCTGGGCGCAGTATGTCACCATCACGGCTGCCGATTTTAACTGCATCCGTCTGCCCGAGGAGGTCGATACCCTGTCGGCAGCGGCACTGGGCTGTCGCTACATGACCTCGTATCGCGCGGTGGTGCATCGCGGACACGTTCAACCAGGCGAATGGGTCGCCGTGCATGGGTGTGGCGGTATCGGCCTGTCGGCCGTACAGATAGCCGCGGCGGTGGATGGAATGGTAGTCGCCGTCGACATCGATGACCGCAAGTTGGCGAAAGCCCGCGATGAGGGCGCCGTGGTCACGATCAACGCCCGGGGCCTCACGCCTGAGCAAGTGGGACAGGCTGTGAAGGAGGCGACCGGCGGTGGCGCCCATGTGTCGATCGACGGACTCGGCCGGGGCTTCACGGCTCAACAATCCATTGGATCGCTCCGAAAGCGCGGCCGCCACGTCCAGGTTGGGCTGACCTCTCAAGAAGAACGCGGTCAGGTCGCCATCCCGATCGATGTCCTCGTAAACAATGAATTCGAGGTAATCGGCTCAGTCGGCAATCCACAACCGAACTACGCTGAGCTTCTCGCGCTCGTCGCAAAGCGCAAGCTCAATCCATCGCGTCTCGTCACACGTCAAATCGGGCTTGATGACGTCACCGATACCCTGCGACGAATGACCCGGTTCGACACATTAGGTTTCGAGGTGATCACACGTTTCGCCTGATGGAGCGGCTTGCATCCCTAGAAGCGTAAGAAGAGATCGCCCTCAGCGCCGGGTTTTCCGCCGCCTGAAAGCCCCGCCATCTGGCGAACAAAAACAACCATTTTCATAACTTACTAAATCGCTTGGATATCACATGACACAGAAGATATGGTTCATCACCGGCACCTCTCGCGGCTTCGGCCGGATATGGGCCGAAGCCGCCCTCAAGCGCGGCGACAAGGTCGTTGCAACCGCCCGTCGCCTTGAAACCCTCAATCCTTTTGTCGAAACCTATGGAGAGGCGGTGCTGCCGCTCCAACTCGACGTCACCGACCGGCAAGCCGCTTTCGCAGCCATCAACCGGGCCAAGGAGCACTTTGGCCGCCTGGACGTTGTCATCAACAACGCGGGCTTTGGTCTGAGCGGTGCCATCGAGGAAGTCAGTGAGGCCGACGCGCGAGTCCAGATCGAGACGAACGTGTTTGGCGCCCTTTGGGTCACCCAAGCAGCGCTGCCGATCATGCGCGAGCAGAAAGGCGGCCACATCCTCTCCGTCTCCAGCATTGGCGGCATTGTCACCTTTCCGACCCTTGGCCTATACCACGCATCCAAGTGGGCGCTCGAAGGCATGATGGACGCGCTGTCCCAAGAGGTCGGCGACCTTGGGATCAAGGTGACCCTGATCGAACCGGGCGGCTATGCCACGGACTTCGTAGACCCTTCGTCAATGAAGTTCTCGCCTTCGCTGGAAGTCTATGACGAGGTACGCAAGCAGCTTGCCGCGTCATTTTTGCCCGAAACTGTGGGCAATCCGCAGGCGACGGCGCAGGCGATCTTGCAGGTCGTCGACGCTCCCGAACCGCCGCTGCGCATTTTCCTGGGCAGCTACCCGCTTCCCCTGGCTCGCCAGCGCTACGAGGAGCGTCTTGCCAGTTGGGAAAAGTGGGCGGAAGTCTCGAATTCGGCCCAGGGGAAACTGGCCTGACTCATACTACGCGGAACGCGCGCACGATAGTGCGCGCGTTCCGCTTGGTATCCACGTGGGCGACACATCATCCATCCTGGACGAAAAAGACACCCATCGGTGATTGGCTGGGCTTTGAGCCGCTGCAATCACGATTCAACCTTCGCAGGCGCTCCCACGTTGAGTGCCGGTATGTGGGTAAACGCTTCTGCGATGAAGTCCATGAAGGCAATCGCGCGCTTTGGCAGAAGGCGGTTGGCGACGTACAGGATTTGGATTGGCACCGGCGGTGCTTCGCAGCCGCCCAACAGAAGTTTCAGGTTGCCATTCTCCAGACCATCCTCGAACAGCCACCTCGGGCCGTGCGCGATGCCTACGCCAGCGTTTACCGCTTCATGTACCGCCTGCGGCGAATTGACCCGAAGCCGGCCCGAAACAGGTACTTCGGAATCGCGGAAATGCCAGGTACTGCCGGACGACAGCAACGTATAGACAATGCAGTCGTGCCCGAGCAGATCGTCCGGCTCGCGCGGCATACCGTGGCGGGCCAGGTAGGTGGCACTGGCGACACATACCCGCTCGAACATACCGATGCGCCGGGCTCGCAGGGCACTATCCTCAAGGTGACCGATGCGGATGGCCAACTCGGCACCTTCATCGACCAGGTTCACGTAGCGATCGCCGATCTGGAGATCCAGCGCCAGGCCGGGAAAACGCGCCAGGAAGGCTGGCACCTGCGGCAGCACAAACGCGTGAGCCAGCGCGGTCGGACACGCGACGCGCAGGAGTCCCGTGGGCTCGGTTTCGTCGCGCAGGGACGACTCCGCGACGGCATCGAGTATTCGCCGCACCTCGGCATAATAACGTTCGCCTTCGGGGGTCAGCATCAGCCGGCGCGTGGTCCGCAGCAATAATCTGGTTTGAAGATGTTCCTCCAGCGCAGCCACGTATCGACTCACATTCGGCTGCCCTAATCCGAGGTCACGCGCCGCGGCAGAAAAACTCCCGGTTTCCACCGCCCGGGCAAAGCAGGTCATCAGGAGAAAGCGATCCACGTTTTGCCTCCGTTATCTATGCGATTAAAGCATGAATGATATGCAAATTAGCTATCTTATCCATTATACGGCATGGGTTCATACTTCGTACTGTCGGCAGCGCATGCGCTGCTTGTGGCATTCATTACATAGGAGCGTCATCATGTCCCGCTTGCAAGGCAAACGTACTCTTATCACTGGCGGTACTTCCGGCATTGGTTTGGAAACCGCGAAACAATTCCTGGCCGAAGGCGCGCGTGTCGTCGTCACCGGGAACAACCCCGACAGCATCGCCAAGGCTAAAACGGAGCTAGGCTCCGAGGTACTCGCGATGCGCGCTGATTCGGCTGACATCACCGCGCAGCGCAAGCTCGCCGAAACTATCAAGGCGCACTATGGCCAGCTCGATATCGCCTTTCTCAACGCTGGCGTGTCCGTCTGGCTGCCGATCGAGGAATGGACAGAGGATATGTTCGACCGCTCTTTCGACATCAACGTCAAGGGGCCGTACTTCCTGATCCAGGCACTGCTGCCGGTGTTCACTAACCCGGCGTCGGTCGTGCTCAACACGTCGATCAACGCTCATGTCGGCGCAGAGCGTTCATCGGTCTACGCCGCCACCAAGGCCGCATTCCTGAATATGTCGAAGACGCTGTCAGGCGAACTGCTCGGACGCGGCATCCGCGTCAACGCGGTCAGCCCCGGCCCGGTCGAAACGCCGCTGTATGACAAGCTGGGCATTCCAGACGCCTACCGCGAACAGGTCAACAAGGAGATCGCCGCCACCATTCCCTTCGGCCGCTTCGGCATGCCTGAGGAAGTGGCCAAGGCCGTGTTGTACCTCGCTTCAGACGAATCCAGATGGACGGTCGGCTCCGAAATCATCGTCGATGGCGGACGCACGCTCAACGGCTGACAGAACAAGCACATTACGGAGTACATCCCTGTGAAATCCCTCATTGGCGGTCTTCTGGCCGTGCTTCTCTTCACCGCATCGCTTGCTTCGATGTCCGCTTCCGCACAGACCGTCCAGACCGTCCAGACGCGCAAAAGCGCACTGATCCTGATTGAGTTTCAGAACGACTGGATGGCGCCTACCGGCGGCATCAACAGCCAATTCAAGGATCGCCCGCAGTTCGACGAATCGGTCGCCAATGCCAGGAAGGTATTGGTCGAAGCCCGTCGCCGTCATATGGAAGTGATTTACGTCACCATGACCCTCGACCCTTCCTACAAGGTGCTTGGTCAGGCGAAGTATGGTCTGCGCGCAATGATGCCCAAGTACAAGTCCTTCCTCGGCCACCAGGCCGATATTTTTCCGGGTTTCGAGCCGAACGCCGATGAATACGTGATCCGCGAACGCTCCGGCAGTAGCGCTTTTGCCGGCACAACGCTCGACAGCTACCTGCGCAACAACCACATTGAGGACATCTACCTGATGGGCTATTCGCTACGCCAGTGCGTGGAGTCGACTCTGCGCAACGCGCATGACCTGGGCTATAACACCAACGTTATCTACGACGCCTCGGCTGGCTTCACTCGGGAACAGCAGACCTCGTTTGTGAAGGAGATCGCCCCATTCTACGGCAATGCCATCACGGCTCAGGCTTTTCTCACATCCGCAAACTAACCATCAACTGCGCCCTGTATCTGCATAGGGCGCGCCACGTTAATCCGCGCTGTAGCCGACAAACTTCCCCAACCTGCCGAAAAGCAGCGGCAGCATAGCAAAAGGGTTCCCACTGATATAATACAACTTTAACCCGTGATTTGACTGATGCGCTCAAAGGTGCCACGTATAAATAAAACAGAAAATAAAAGAAGAACCCCTTATAACAAATATGTAATAACCCACATCATAAATGATATATCCGAAGCGGTAAGCGAATTCCCATTCCCCTGTCTTTTAATAAAATGGCTTTATTACAATAAGTTAAAAAAAATCCTCATATCTTCATATGTTGGCATGAGTCATGCGTTATATGTCTGACGATTAATCATTTTATTTACCAATATCACTCTAGAGACAGGAAAGGAAAGCAATATGACTGGAATGGGTAGCAAGCTGAAAAACAGGCTCTCACAGAAAGACATCCTGATTGCCCCCGGCGCGCATGATGTCCTTACCGCAAAGATTATTGAAGACGTAGGCTTTGAAGCTGTTTATATGACCGGTTATGGTTCGGCCGCCAGTATTCTGGGACAGCCCGATGTCGGCCTGCTGACGCAGGTTGAAATGGCGACGCGCGCCAGGAATATTGTTGATCGGGTTAATATTCCTGTGATAGCCGATGCGGATACCGGTTTTGGCAATGCCATTAATGTCATCCGCACGACGCGTTTGTATGAGGATGCCGGGGTGGCCATGATGCAGCTTGAAGATCAGGTTGCGCCGAAAAAATGCGGTCATATGCTGGGCCGTGAAGTTGTCCCGCTAGAGGAAATGGTGGGGAAAATACAGGCGGCATGCGATGCCCGCCGGGGCGATATGCTGATTATGGCCCGGACCGATGCCCGGACAAACTATGGTCTGGATGAGGCCATTCGCCGCGGCAAGGCCTATGAGCAAGCCGGGGCGGATGTGCTTTTTATCGAATCTGTGGAATCGGAAGAAGAGATGCGGATTGTGACCCGGAGTTTCAACGTACCGGTGCTGGCGAATATGCTTGAACATGGCCGGACGCCTTTATTGCCGGCGCCAAAGCTGCAGGAAATCGGTTATCGGCTAGTCATCTTTTGTGTCGCTTCGGTATATGCCGAAGCTTACGCCGTAACGGAATTAATGAAAACATTAAAACAGTACGGCACCACCGAAAACTTCCTTCCCAAGATGATCCCTTTCGAAGAGTTTAACCGGTTAGTAGGATTGCCGGAAATTCGTCTCGCGGAAGAAAAATACAAAACAGGTCGTAAAGCTAATTACTGACAATTAAAGAAATAAGGATTTACAGACGGAGACCAAGCATTTCTCTGTCTGTCATTCTTGCGAAGGACATAAAAAGACCCTCTGTTTATCCTATTTATTAAGGTTGAGGTTGAAATGAGCACGTTAAGGAATTTTAAAATACCCCATTTTCATTGGTGGGTGATGACCCTCATCTTTGTCGTTTATACTGTAGAATATGCCGACCGAGCAAATATTGGTTTTGCTTTGCCCCTTATGCAAAAAGAATTCAACCTGGATAATACCCAGGGTGGCCTACTGGTCAGTTTATTCTTTGCTGGATATGCCATAATGCAAATCCCGGCCGGATTTCTGATAAAGAAATTCGGCGTCAGGCAAATTTATACCCTCGGTATTCTTACGACCGCCATCTGTACCGGTTTAATGGGCCTAGCCGATTCAATTGCACACTTGAATATCCTGCGGTTTCTGGTAGGTGTTAGTGAAGCAGCCGTGGTAATCGGGTCTACCGTAACTATCAATAATTGGTTCCCGGAGAGGGAGAAAGGAACGGCAACCGGTATTTTCCTGGCTAGTTCCAATATGGGGCCGCTAGTCGTTCCATTAATCAGCGCCTGGATATTGATGAATTTCGACTGGCGCTATATCTTTATATTTTTCAGTATTCCGGGGGTTGTTCTTGCTTTACTTTGGATTGTTATGATCAATAATAATCCGGAGAAAAGTAGATTTGTATCCCGGCAGGAACTTGATTATATCCGCAGCGGCGTTTCAGCAAAAAAAATCAAAAAGGTCAGAGAGTACAAAGCGGCTTGGTTGGATAAGGTCATTAGAGCCCGACATACCGAACTCCTTACCAGTTCACGCCAGTGCTTCAGATGTTGGGATATTTACGGCGCCGCTTTGGGTTACTTTTTCATGGTCGGGACTGTCGGCGTATTGATGTCATGGCTACCCAAGTATCTCCTCCAAGAGCAAGGGTTCTCGATGATAAACTCCGCTTACCTGGCGGCGGCACCTTTTGTCGGCACGCTTTGCGGCAATTTGTTTGGTGGGTGGGTATCGGATAACCTGTTGGGAAAACGCCGCAAACCCATGATGATGGTCAGTGCGATTACCACTATTGTATCCATGCTGCTTATCGTGAATGCACCCACCACCCAATTAATCCTGACCGTACTTTTTTTTACTACCGGCCTGTTCTTGGGTTTGGGATACTCGGCATTCTCAGTATACGCAATGGGAAGAGTAGATAAAAAAACGTACCCCATTGCCTATGGCATAATCAATATGGGCGGACAATTGGGAGGCATGTGTATGCCTTTTATCGTTGGCATGATACTGGATCATTATAACTGGAGCATGGTTTTTCTCACCCTATCGGTGGCTGCCGTATTATGTCTGCTGTTTGTCTGCTCAATAACAGAGCCATTATCTGACGGACAAAAAAGGGCAATAGACCGGCCGCTGGCAACAGGCCATGAAGTCACGCACTAACATACCGCTTTATCCATAGCGTATAGGGGCGTAGCGTCGCCCCTATAACCAGCTGTTCCCATGTCCATGATGCGGAGTCGAAAATCCCGGGATGACCTACCTAGCGCAGTTCAAAACCAGGCCCTTTCCCCGAATTTGATCCAGTCATAATCAGGAAGAATGTTATGTCTTTTACCAGTCGATATTTTTGACAAAAAGGGGTAACTATAATGGTGTTCCAAAAGGCCAGTCGTCATTAGGCCCCAGGATATTTCCTTAATGTGCATTATTTTCGACTGTGCTTGTGCGTATTATCTACCGAATATTCTTCTTGTCCTGAACGACAATCTACAATGCCGAAAAAAACCATATTGTCTTTAGGCCCAACGGCCGTAAAAGGCAAGAAATAGGCGCCATTTTCGATAGCGAACTCGTTGTCACGCATTATCAAGTTCGGTCTTACCGTGCCAAGTTGTTTAGCCGTTTTGTTCCAGCGAGGCATTCGATGATTAATAAAATCATGTTTTATTTGCTGGATGACCTCATTTTTCTTCGTCATATCACAACCGGGGTTTTGATTGGCACCATAGGCAGTGAATGTCATTACGCAGGCCAGCAAAGGCCATAAACCGGAAACATCTTTGGGTCTGTAAGGGAAAATTTTTATCATGGTACTCTCCACACTATAAAAAACCCCACTTTCGTGTGACATTAAAGCATAAAGTAAAAGGGATAAAAATCACCTTGCTCAAAGTATAGGGGGATGACAATACCATTCAGGAATTCTGTTACTGAATGGCGCATAACTGCGGGATTGGGCCAGGTCAAAGGCATTATTAAAGACAATATCATATATATTAGCCATGATGGCTCAATTATTCACTATCTTTCAACTTACGCCACATACTCATCTTGCTGATTCCCAGTTTAGTTGCCACTTTCTCTTGATCATTATTATAAAGTTTCAAATAAAATGAAATTATTTGCCGCTCTATATCCCTCACAATACCTTTCAATTGTTTTATATTAAGATTCACTGCTATAGCTTTGCTATCTTTGGGGTTGTTATTAAGATCCTTTATCTTAAAACCAGTAAGCTCTAATATTTCAAACCAAGAAGATTCAGGAAATCCCGTCGATAATAAAGACAAACGCTCTAAAATAAATTTGAGTTCGCGGACATTTCCTGGCCATGGATATGAAGAAAATACATCTAAAAAATTTTGCACTTGCTGCTCTGAATGGGATTCTTTCAAAAACCCTCTTGCCAAATATTCCACATCACCAACACGGTGGCGTAGAGGGGGGATGGTTAGCGGTAACACATTCAACCGATAGTAGAGATCGCTTCTGAAGGTGCCGGCATTCGACATATCATCAAGCGATCGATTGGTGGCGCCAATTATTCTGACGTCAACCGGGATAAGGTCCTTCCCGCCAATCCGCATGATTTCATATTCCTGCAGTACACGTAATAGACGGCTTTGAATGGAAAGTGGTAGTTCACCTATTTCATCTAAAAATAATGTTCCTTCATGTGCTAATTCTATTAAACCTTCCTTTCCCTCTCTTTTAGCTCCCGTAAAGGAACCTCCCTCGTAACCGAATAATTCACTTTCAAGTAAATTTTCGGGTATCGCGGCACAGTTTATTGCAACAAAAGGACCGTTTTTCCTCAAGCTGTAATTATGAATGCTTTGGGCAAACAGTTCTTTTCCCGTGCCGGATTCCCCGTGAATCATGACTGGAGAATGAGTTTTAGAATAAATTTGAGCCAATTGTATAATATCACGCATACCCGTACTAGTGGTTATGATATCAGAAAAAGTATATTTAGCCGTAAATCCTTTCTTTATCATCTTACCGCGGATTTTACGCTCAACACGTTGTATCTGGGGCGTATCGGTAAACGAGCAAACAACGCCAATACATTGATTACCCATAAGAATGGGAACCCGACTAGTAATAATAGAGGTATTGCCGATTTCCTGGATATCTCGAATTTCTGGTGACTTAGAAAGCAAAACCTGATTGATTCGTGTATTTTTGATAACGGTATCAACTTGCTTGCCAATGATTTGGCTTTCGTCTATATCAAATATTTTTTGCGCGGCTTTATTGAAGTATTGCACCGCATTATTTTCATTAGTGACGATGATACCTTCTGTAATAGAAGATAATATCATTTCGAGCCGCGCCATATGCATTTGCTTACGTTTCGTCGTTTCAACGATTGCCAGTGCTTCCCTTAAAGAACTGTTTACCGATTCAACGCCATTTTCGATAAGGATACATTCCATATTGTATTGCTGCGCAATTTTTGCAGCCGGACTACCCCCGATAATAGTTTGATAGTTTTCCTCATGGCATCTTTTAAGATTTTCGTTAATATCCTGTTCCGTTGAAAAAATGAATTCATCAATAACTACATTTAATGCCTGAGCCACTAAATCGACATCGGGCAAATAGTTTTTATAATTGAAAAAAGCTATTTTTTTCCGATTATTTTTGAGAGGAATAAGCGATTTTAGTAAATCCGCTGCGGAAGTGATGATACGAACAACCGGGATAGAAGTGGATTTCTCAATATAATCCGCCGTTCCGCCACGACTCATAATAACATCGTAAAGTTCAGGATCAAGATTTTTAGCAATGTTAGACGCTTTACCCAAACTGCCATGATAAACATGACAATTAAACAACCCGACACATTGTTCCGTGACGATTGTGCTGAGACTCGGATAGGGAGTAATGAGGGCTAAATTAGGAAGAGTTTTAGAAGGCATAGAGATTCCCTAGGTCACTTAATATAATTATTATATATATCATAAATGATATGATTTTCACAATTGATACAAATCAACATAATGGCATTATTCACAGAATAAAAATTAATCCCTTATATATCAATAAATTAAACTATATACGTTGCCTGATTTTTTTTGGCATGGAATTTGTAATCTTTTATCTGTGTAACAAAAACCACCTTTACCCAATATCCATATTGTCAATGTAATCGTAGAAGGAATTTAAGATGGAAAAGCAGTTCGGAGTAAAAAAGCAGTTCGGAGTAATGAGCGGCGTACGCATTCTGGATCTAACACGAGTATTAGCAGGCCCATATTGCGGCATGATGTTCGCTGATTTTGGCGCTGACGTAATAAAAATTGAATTGCCTGGCAAGGGTGATGATTCACGCGCTAACGCGCCACAAATTAATGGCGAAAGTGCTTATTTCATGAATCTCAACCGAAATAAGCGCGGTATTACTCTCAATTTAAAATCTGACGAAGGTCGACAAATCTTTCTGGACTTGGTTAAAAAAAGCGACATTGTCTTAGAAAATTATCGACCCGGCGTGATGGAAAAACTGGGACTGGGATATGAAGATCTCAAAAAAATAAATCCGGCGATTATTTACGGGGCCGTGTCGGGTTTTGGACATACAGGTCCCTACTCTAAACGGGCCGGTTATGACATTATTGGCCAGGCGATGAGCGGCCTCATGAGTACAACGGGTTGGCCCGATACGCCCCCTACCCGTACCGGTACGGCCATTGCAGACGTTGTTGGCGGTATGAGCTGCGCTATTGGCGTACTGGCCGCCTATATAAACCGATTGAAGACGGGGGTTGGCGACAAAGTCGATGTCTCCCTGGTCGATTCGATGGTGTCATCATTAGAAATCATCAACATTATTTATTTGTGTTCAGGAAGAATACCGACCCGTATCGGAAACCGTTATGAATCAATCTATCCTTATGATTCATTCCAGGCGAATGACGGCTATGTAATTATTGCCTGTGGCAATGACAAACTGTTTGGACTATTAAAGGACACAATCCAAATCCACAGTTTGGACGATGAAAAATTCAGCTCCAATATTAAGCGTGTTGAACATCATGCCGAACTCAAGTCTATTATCGAATCATGGACCCGAGATTTATCCATTGACCAGATAGTTGAGCTCTTACTAGCGGCGGGAATACCGTCAGCGCCTATCAATACCATCGATCGTGTTACTAAAGATCCACATATTGCGGTAGCCAGGGAGATGTTTGTCGATATTGAACATCCGGTGGCGGGTAAAACAACATTAACCGGCAATCAGGTAAAATTCACCAATAAAAAAGCGACGATAAGAACGCCGGCACCTACGCTCGGGCAGCATAATTATGAAATTTTAAAAGAGTTTTTTAATTACTCTGATGAAAAAATTGATGAATTAATCAATAACGGAATACTTTAAGGAATCGTTCACATGTCAAAATTTATTCACATTACTGAAGTGGGACCCCGAGATGGTTTTCAGAACATAAAAACCCCTATCCCTACGGATTTAAAAATAAAGATCATTGATCAATTAGTTGAAACCGGAATTAAAAAAATCGAAATAACTTCCATGGTGAGTCCTAAAGCCATTCCTCAGCTGGCTGACTCTAAAGAAGTCATCGCCTATGTTTTAGGCCGTTATAAAAACATTACCCCTTATGTTTTAGTTCCTAATATACGCGGAGCTCAGTTAGTTTATGACGCAGGTATCAGGAATATAAATTATGTTGTCTCCGTAAGCCCTGAGCACAACAGAGCTAATATTAACAGAACGCATCAGGAATCTTTAGATGATCTGTATAAAATTCGACATGAATTTCCTGAATTGAACATTACGCTGTCGCTGGCCACCGTTTTTGGTTGTCCATTTATCGGTGAGACCAGCTCAGTCAGCTTGCTTGATATTATTAAATTTGCAGACGACCATGAGATTAAAGCCTTGACCTTATGCGATACCATCGGTGTAGCGAACCCGTTCCAAACGACACATATTTTACAAGCCATTAGCCAAAAATTCCCGTCTATGGATATTGGACTCCATATGCACAATACGCATGGTATGGCTTTAGCAAATATGATGGCAGGCCTGCAATCGGGCATCACTCGATTTGAAACGGCCGTCGGCGGCCTTGGCGGATGTCCATTTGCTCCCGGGGCAGCGGGTAACGCAGGCACTGAAGACGCAGTCAATATGTTTAATCGGATGGGCTTACAAACCGGCATTTCACTTGAACGATTGCTTGTCGTAGTAAAAACAGTTCGTGACCATATCGAGCCCAATTTACTAAGTAGTCTATCCCGTGCAAGAACCTATAGTGAGTTCGACTTTTGTAGTGCAAAAATATAAATAACTCTCTGGGATAACTAACATGAACATTACCTCTGACAATACAAAAAGGTCTCATTACAGATGGTGGGTAATGAGCTTTATCTTCATTATCTATACCATTGCCAATGCCGACCGTGCGAATATAGGTTTTGCGATTCCATTTATTCAAGAAGAATTCCATATGTCAAATACTATGGCGGGTCTTTTGATCAGCCTTTTTTTTGCCGGATATTCTTTTTTCCAAATTCCTGCTGGATTTTTGATTAAAAAAATTGGGATGCGAAACGCCTTCACGCTTGGTATGCTGCTAACGTCCATTTTCACTGGCATGATGGGCATTGTGAATAATATATTCATATTAAAAATGCTCAGATTTTTAGTCGGCGTAAGCGAATCGCCGGTGGTAATAGGTTCCACGGTTACAATTAATCAGTGGTTTCCCGCCAAGGAAAAAGGGACTGCAACAGGCTTATTCCTTGCGGGTTCGAAGGTGGGTCCATTAATTGTACCTCCTATTTGCGCATGGATTATTATGACATTAGGATGGCGATATATTTTTGTTTTTTTCGCCATACCGGGTATTTTGCTTTCTATCTTCTGGTATTTTATGGTAAGGAACAAACCTGAAGAAAGCAGATACGTTAACAAAAAAGAAGTTGCCTATATTCGTGACAACTACCCTGAAAAGAGTGCAGATACGTCGACTGGCCATAAGACTACTGAGTTTAAATACTGTTGGCTTGATAAGCTTATCCGGACTAAACAGGTTGTTGAACTTTCAACATCGAAAGAAGTTTTTCGGTGCTGGGATATCTACGGTGTTGCTTTAGGTTATTTTTCAATGGTGGGTATTGTCAGTGTTCTTATGTCGTGGCTACCAAAATATTTAATAACAGAGAGGGGGTTTGATCTTACCAGTTCCGCACTATTAGCGGCATCTCCTTTTCTGGGGAGTGTCTTAGGAAACTTTTTCGGAGGATGGCTATCCGATAGATTGTTGAATAAGAGGCGTAAGCCGCTAATGCTACTCAGCGCCGGCGCGACTATCTTCACTATGTACTCATTGGTCTATGCACCGGAAAGCAAGTATATATTAGCATTCATGCTATTCATCCTCGGTCTGATGCTGGCCCTTGGCTATTCAGCCTATTCCGTATACGCGATGGAGCGCGCGGACAAAGAAACATACCCTGTAGCTTATAGCGTAATCAACATGGGGGGACAGCTCGGTGGAATGTGTATGCCTCTTATTGTTGGAGCGATCCTTGATGCTTATAACTGGAATACTGTTTTCATGATGATGACAGGATTTTGTGTTCTGTGTTTCCTGTTGGTATCAAGTGTGGTCGAGCCTTTAGCTAAAAATGTGAAAGTCGTTTACGGCTAATCTTCCATGGGGCCATTCAGGCCCCCTTTCGTCGATTCCCCAAAACTATAGAGTACGCCGACCAAATCCCCCAATATCATCATCACATCATTGGATCAATTAACGAAGGTTCAAACCCGGCCCGCAGGTAAAGTTCCTGTGTTTCATCAGACGGCACGTAAACAGCATTCCACAAATACCGATAGTATCCGTCACCTGAATCGCCCCCAGAGCAACATGCCGCATCGGTGCCCCTCTGCCAGATGCACGGATTTTAGTTAATAATGGCGGCATCAATTGGTGCCAGCTCCTAAATATATATTTATTGATAATCTATCAGTAAAATTAAAATTTACATATTTTAACATCCACCTCTACACCATTTTTATCAAAGTTAATTGTAAATCATAGACGAAAATCAAAATTAAATAATAATAATATTAGTGGATGATTAAAAATAGAAACAAACAACAGTCTAATTTAATATAGACATGCTTGAACATTCATCTATTCACATTGATAAATATAATTTCCTCGATTGCAGCATCTTTGCATATTATCCAACTACTCCTACTTCTTCAAATTTTTAGATCGGTTAGATTGCAATTACATAAAATCGTTCCTCACAAAAAAATTAATATCGAGATTACAAACACCTATTACCAATGACCAATTACCAATTACCAATTGCGATTTTCAGCTTAAAAAGCTTATTATTTAGAAGGAAATAATATCATGAAAAAATGCACCACACCCTCCAGATTCACTCCTTTGATACAAGACTGGATTACTATACGAGAAGCTGTCAATATAGCCAAAAAAATAACACATTACAGAATAACAGAGAGCGTTTTTTATCGCTGCGCTTTGCACAGAAAACTATGCCTTTCCATTTACTTTCAGTCCCCCATCATATTAAAGAAGCTTAAATTATTCGAAAAAAAATTAAAATTAAGAAGAGTAGAAAATTCCTATACTCATAAATTTTGCATGCTTGACAGAGACTGTTTTCTTCGTGGAAGGAATTTAATTGTCAGTACTGAGGAAGAGTCCCTCTCTCCAATGATGCGTGTTATTGACACACCATTAATAGGATATGAATATGTTCTAGTGCAGCGCTTACTGGCTCGATCATTGGGCATCCCATTACCTATAACGGGCGCAATCGATATAAATTATGGTATCTCAGTAAGACTTTCCGGTGAACTATTTCAGGTATTTGAGAAATCCACATGGAACGATAGAATTAAACAGCAACTCTTGCGTCTCCCCGAAAATATCAGGCCGTATATTCATAATAAAATCTCATCTCAAAGTATTAACAATCATTGCTGTTATAAATACTTCCCGATTCATGATTTACCTGGGGATGCCTGTTTTGTCATCCGATATACAGAGTTTGAGAAATTAATCAACATGCTAGTTAAAGGCAAGGCTAATCATCCTTCCACATCGCGAATATCCACACCATTATCCCGTCTATTCTGGCTTGCCTGTAAACATAATGAAGCTATTAGCCCATTAATCGGGCAACCTTATAAGCTCCTATCCATTTTTGAACAATGGGCATCAGATGATGGTATAACCGACCACTTGAGCGGCGACACATTAAAAACCGCACTTGAACGCGGTTTGCCTTCGTCTGTTTCGGCATCAACCTCACAATGACAATTATCTGCATTTTTGAACGTCCGTATTAAGGACTATGGTACCCGTAATACGGGCTTATCAACTTTATCTCCACCCTGCCTATATGTTGTCGTGTAATCTCCGGGCAAATCCCATTTCTGCCACAGGAGGAAACCGTGACATCCCATCAGTTATTACGTCTGAAGCAGGTTCAAGAAAAAACCGGTCTGAAACGCTCGCAGATCTACCTGTATATGAACAACGGCACCTTTCCCCGATCAATTAAGATTGGCCCGGCCAGCGTGGCCTGGCTCGAATCTGAAATTGATGAATGGATTAACTTGAAATTGACCAACCGCTGAAAGCGTTTAAAGGAGAATGATTATGAAAGATAATCACGGCACGCTTTTGCCTGTCAGGCCGAAGCAGCGGATGGTTTTTGAGTTCAGCTCTAAAATCATCCGTAATCCTAATGACGATGAAATCAAGGCATCAATTAAAAAACGTGGGTTTGGTTATTTCCCGAAAACATTTCTACGGCTTGGTGGATCTTATTTGATCCCCCTGTTGCGCCGACTTCACGGAAAACAGCGGGGGGAGGCGTCATTATGATCCCATCACTGAATTACGCCGTATTAACCGACGCCCTGCACGCCCTTAAGGAAGGCAACATTCGCCACTGCGAAGCGCTGGGTTTCACTTTCGACGAAATGAACGCCCTCAATCAGCTGTCCCTGGATGAACTGTTTATCATCAGCCGGGCATCAGCGCAATTTATGGCTGTCACTGTCCATCATGACGCTTTACACCAAATCCTGGCATTGTCGCGTCAGGAAGTTCAGCGCCAGCAACAGATTAACCGAGCCATGACGCTGGGCGGTTCGATTGCGCTGCTGAACCAGTATTTTGGCCTCACCTCCAATGAAGTCTGCATCCGTCGCCGGTTGCTGGGGATCAGTATCCCTCATGGCCGGACGCCCATACCAGATGAAGAGACCGATGCCGAGATCTGGCGGCAATGGCAGAAACGCCATCCGGGAAATATCGCATCGCTCGACGCGCTGGATGTCATGATGCAGATCGCTGAAGAGTTGTCCTCACAGGGGAATGGTCCGTCCCTCACCGCCGTCTTGAACCGTATTACGCTTTGCGAAAAAGAAGCGTTGGACAGGAGGACATCGCATGCCGGATGAAATTGACCGTGACCAGGAATTTAATGAACAGCGTCTGGAGGATATGATTGAACAAAACCGTTTCAGACCGACAGCAACGCCATCATTGCCCTACTGCCGCCTGTGTGGTAAGCCCATTCCCGATAAGCGGCGTCAGACTTTGCCGGGCGTGACAACCTGTATTGAATGCCAGACAGCACTTGAACGCGGTCAACGCTGAGAATACGACGCCTTGCGTGCGGAGCGATATTCTTATCCGCACGCTTTTTATTATCTGCCTAAATCACTATGCCTGTTTTCATTGATTTAAATACAAATAAATCCGCCAGAATATTTCAGACAATCCCTTCACTCAAGTATTTAATCAAATTCAAACACCATTAATTCCCCGCTGTTTTTCTTTTATTTTCCCGTTTGAATTTACTGTTACCCGCCTGAATCAGAAAGCGCACCCTAACCACGCCATCATTCGCTGGCAGGCCTTATGAACGTTCATTCGTCCGGGCCGGATATGCGCTCTTTAATAACATGGGTCGGGCTGTCACGTAACCACAATTCAGGGTGCCGCTGAATGTCCTCGCTGACCCGTTGAAATCGGAATGCAGGATCGGGATGTGATTCATTTATTTAATCCACTGCTGTTTATTCATTCAAGGGAAACAAGATGCGAAAACCCAATTATAACGTGTATATCACCCAGGAAAGCCAGCCTGATCCACAGGGTGAAAAAGCCACGTACTGGACAAAAGTCGGCGTGGCGTTTGCTCATAACGACAAACCCGGTCTTAACGTGATGCTGACACCCGGTATCGCCGTTTCCGGCAAGCTGGTACTCCTTGAGCCCAGAGACGATAACGATACCCCGCAGGAAGCTCCACTCGGTTAACGTCAGGGTTCACGATCAACTTCGATACGTTCCTTTCCTCGCCCAGCACCGTGCTCTGCCAGACGGCTGCGCGCGTTGCCCGGCTAACTGTCCTGAGGCCACCATGCTTTCCCCTGCTGCCTTTCTGGCGGCGGCCATGCAGTGCGCCGCCAGTGTTCATCCGTCCACATCGTTCGATGTCGCCCGCGTCGAATCAGGTTTTAACCCTTACGCCATCGCGGAGATTGTGCCGAAGAATGAGCACCTCCATGGCCGCAAAGGCGTTATTTCTCACCAGCCAGATAACAGGGCAGGCGCTCTTCGCGTCGTCAAACGGCTGGCGGCACAGGGCCGCCGCTATTCGGTCGGTTTGATGCAAATCACCAGCACCAATTTCCGCCATTATGGCGTTACCGCCGGTGACCTGCTTGACCCCTGCATCAATCTTTCCGTCTTTGAGCGCATTCTCACCGACTGTTACCAGCGGGGCGGCTCCCTGAAACGCGCGCTCAGTTGCTATTACTCCGGCAATTTTGATACCGGCCAACAGCAGGAACCCGCTTTTAACCAGTCCAGCTATGTGCAGCGTATCGGCTACGTCGTCCCGTCAACACAGGAAGATAAACAACGCCATGCCGCCGTAAAAGCGGGGCCGGAGATGCGTTATCCCGCCACCGTCCTGCGCGGTGATATGGCCGACAACTCCACGCCAGCGCAGCTATTACTGCGCTACCCCAACGCCATTATTCGCGGCGATTTACCCGTCCCTGTTACCCAAGAGGAGAAATGACCATGCAAAAACGTCAATACTGGCCTGCGGTAGCTTACCTGTTACCCGCTTCCCGCGTGCTGGCGGCGGACAGCGGATTTGATAAAGCCAGCGATACGCTGAGCAACACCTCCACCGGCCTGCTGGGGCTGGCCGCCGTCACCATCACGCTGGCCACCATGTGGATTGGCTACAAGGTGCTTTTTGACGGCAAAAGTCTTTCTGACATGCGCAACGTCATTATCGGCGCCATCCTGATTGTCGGCGCCTCGGGCTTCGGGGCCTACTGGGCGGCGTAGGAGGAACGAATGACCACGTTGAATAAAGCGCTGACGCGCCCCGCCGCCATCATGGGCATTCCCCTCGTGCCGTTCGTTATCGTCAGCGGAACTATCGTCCTGCTGTCGGTCTATCTCAGCTATTACCTGGCATTGCTGCTCATACCGGCCTGGATGGAAATGAAAGCCAAAGCGCGAACGGATATCCATTATTTCGGTCTGCTCTGGCTGGCGTTTAAAACCCGTGGCCGGTTTGCCACCAACCGGCATTACGGCGCGAACGCCATGCTGGCCAATCGCTATGATGCCGTCGATGTATCGGAGTTTACCCATAAGATGAAGTTAACCGAGCGCATCACGCTGGATAAATACATTCCGTATTCCTCTCATATTCACCCCCAGGTGATAAGGAACCGCCATGGCGACCTGGTTGCCACTTGGGAGCTGGCTGGAGCCGTATTTGAATGTGAAGATGAACACCACCTGACCTTTCTGGCAACCCATCTCAACAACGTTATTCGTTCGTATGAAGGACTGCCGGTCACCTTCTATATTCACCGCATAAGAGAGCAATACCGGGATGTTTTTGAGGCCCATTCGGGTATTCCCTTTTCCGATGAGGTCTCCGCGCGTTATTACCGGCCGATAAAGGATAAGCCGTTCTGGCGGCACCGGCTGTTTTTCACCGTCTGTTATGCGCCGTTCTCGCGGCTTGAGAAAAAGGCCATGAAGACGCAGTCTGTCGGGAAAAGGCACGCCGCGCTGGATGACGCCCTGAAAGCGATGCTGGAGCATCGGGAGGCGCTGACTTCCGCCCTGTCCCGCTATATGGCAACGCCATTAGGCGTTTATGAAGAAAATGGACGGGTGTATTCCTCGCAACTGGCTTTTTATCACCGGCTGATGACCGGCAAATGGCAGAAGGTGGCGGTGACCCGCTCACCGTTTTACGACACGCTCAGCACACCGGATGTCTTCTTTAGCACCGATACCGCCGAGTGCCAGACGGTGGGCGGCTCCCGTTTTTTCCGCAGTCTGGAAATCAAAGACTACTCACCTGAAACCCATACCGGTTTACTGGATGCGCTGCTGTATGCTGAAAGCGAGTATGTCCTCACGCAATCCTTCACCTGCATGGCGCGGGATGAAGCGCAGAATCACATCCGGCTGGCGGAAAAGCGACTGAATTCGGCGGATGATGACGCCATTTCGCAGCGCGAAGAACTGATTGTCTTGCGTGACCTGCTCCAGTCCGGGCATATCTCGTGCGGGAAATACCACTTTTCCCTGCTGGTATCCTCAGACAGCGCCGACCAGGTGATAAAAGGCACCAACGCGCTGGCCCAGCCCTTTGCCGACCTCGGCATCATGACGTCCCTGTCCACCCTGTCGTTACCCGCCGCATACCTCGCGCAACTGCCGGGGGTGTACCAGCTGCGCCCCCGGCTGGTTGCCCTCAGCAGCCAGAACTATGCCGATATGGCCAGCCTGCATAACTTCCATCCCCATAAACGGGACGGCAACCCCTGGGGCGAGGCCATCGCCATCCTGACATCGCCGGGTGGCGGCGGTTATTACCTGAATCTGCATGACAGTCAGGCCGGGCGGGATGACTTCAATGAAAAAACGCCGGGCAATACGGCGATTATCGGCAAAACGGGGTCAGGCAAGACGCTGCTGATGACGATGATGCAACAACTGATGCAGAAGTACCGCAACCCGGCGACATTCTCCGCGTCGGCCACGCTTAAACGGCTGACCACCGTTTATTTTGACAAGGACCGGGCGGCAGAGATGTCGATACGCCAGATGGGCGGACGTTACTTCCGCATCCGGACCGGCGTCCCCAGCGGGTTTAATCCGTTTTCACTGGCGCCGAGCCGGCGAAACATCAGTTTTATTAAACGGCTGGTCCGGATGCTGTGTCGCCGTAACGGCAAGCCACTCGACCCGCGCGACGAAGAGCGTATCAGCACCGCCGTGGATACCATCATGCTGGACTACCCGCCGGAATACCGCCGTTATGGTATTACCCGACTACTGGAGGTGCTGCCGGAGCCGCCGACCAAAGACGCCCGCACCAATGGGCTGCGCATCCGGCTGAAACAGTGGGCGCTGGGCGGCGAATTCGGCTGGGTATTTGACAATGAAGAAGATACCTTCACTATCAGCGATATCGATAATTTTGGTATCGACGGCACAGAATTCCTGGATGACGACGACATCCGCGGCCCTATTACTTTTTACCTGTTGTACCGCGTCACCAGCCTGCTGGATGGACGCCGACTGGTGATGTTTATGGACGAGTTTTGGAAGTGGCTGGCCGACGTCGAATTTTCCCGATTCTCGCTCAATATGCTGAAAGTCATCCGCAAGCTTAACGGCATCTTTGTCCCCGCCACCCAGTCGCCCGATGAAATCGTTAAGCATCCCATCGCCCCGGCAATCATTGAGCAGTGCGGCACACAAATTTTCCTCGCCAACCCCAAGGCCAGCTATGCGGATTATGTGGAAAAAATGAAAGTACCGGAAAGCGTGTATGACATCGTGCGCAATCTTGATCCGGGCGAACATTACATGGTGGTACTGAAAACACCCCTACGGGCCGGTGAAACCCGACCGTTTGTGTCGATGGCAAAAATGGACCTGTCGGGCCTCGGCAAAATCACCAAATTGCTGAGCGGGAGCGAAGACAACCTGAAAATATTCGACGCCATTTATCAGGACGGCATGACGCCCGAGGAATGGAAAGAGTCATTTCTTGAACAGGCAATATAACATTCAAACCGGAGATAAAATCAATGCGTACCCGATATAGCATCCTGGTGTTATCGTTGTTTATTTCCGCCCCATCGATAAGCGCCGGAATACCGGTTTTCGATGCCGTGCAGAATGCGGAATCCATTACCCAGTGGACTGAAAAACTCAAGCAATGGGAAGAAACCGTGACTCATTATAAAAGCGAGCTTGACGCCTATAAGCAGCAGTTAGCCACGGCGACCGGCGTACGGGATATTCAGGGTTTTCTCAGCGACGCCAGAAATCTAAAAACCGATATTGATGCGCTGCGAAAGAATGGTATTTCACTGAATGACCTGCTCATGAATCAGAGCGATTCATATTCCTCTGAACTTCAGAGCCTTTACAGTAAATACAACTCTTTCGATATCTGCAATCAGTCAAGCACGTCACAGAGTTACCTGGCAAGCTGCAAACAAATCGTTCTCAATCAGGCTGTGTCCATTGAGAACACCAGCGATGTGGAAAACAGGATCAACAGCACACTCAGCGATATATCAGACTTATCTGACCGCATAACAAACTCCCAGGACTCGAAAGAGTCACAGGACTTGGCTAACGCCGTGGCGGCCAAAAGCGTACAATTAAATGCGCTGACCAGCCAGTGGGAGATGTCTGTCAAGCAGTCAGAGCAGCGAACAAAACTGCTGGAGCAGCAAAGACAGAAAGCCTTTGAGCAGCAGCAATTAACAGCACCGGTTGCTGATCTGAACACTATATAGGGAGCTTAAACATGTCTAAATCCTTATTAACCTTATTCGTCGCCTCAGGCGTCATCGCATTATTCGGTTGTAAAGAGACAAAATCCGAAGCCTGGTATAAGCAACATCCGGATGAGACGTATACAGTTTATACGCAATGCCTCAAAGATGGCGAGGCGAGTGATAATTGCGAATTTGCCCACAGGGCAGCCATTATGTACGCGCAAATAGGCAAGCCAGGGATAAAGGAAAAATTCGAAGTACTGTTCCAGCAGGAAGCTAAAAAAATAAAATCCGTTACCGAATAATATCCCCGCTAGCAAAAACAGGGACGCTTCCCTGTTTTTTATTCCCTGTATATTACTATATCAAGCGAGGCATTATGTCCGGTGGTATTTTTGTTGGCATGGACAAAAACATCATGGAAGGACTCAACGCCGTTTTAGAAGGTCAGTCTTCCACCTACGGCTCGATGATAAGCATTATAGTTGTCAGCTCATTCACCTTATTCATCGTTTATCGGGGGTATCAAACACTGGGAGGAAAATTACAGACCCCGGTTGAAGATGTCGTCTGGGATGTGGGCCGGATGTTGCTCATTACCACCTTTGTGTTAAATCGCGATAGCTGGCTGGACGCCGTGATTGCGGCCATCGAAGGACTTAAGGATGGGGTAAGCGGCGATGACAATGTCTGGGCCCTGCTCGATACTGTGTGGGAAAAAGCGCAGGCGCTGGGGCAGACACTGTTTAATCTGGATACCTCCACCTATGTCCAATTGAGCGGGGGGTTCGCCGAAGTGCTGGTATGGGGTGGCGCAATCGTGCTTTTACTCGCCGCAACGTTTGTCAACCTGCTCGCCGAAATCACCCTACTGTTAATGACCACAACTGCACCCCTGTTTATTTTCTGTCTGCTGTACGGTTTCCTGAAGCCCATGTTTGATAACTGGCTAAAAACCCTTTTTACGGCGATATTGACGATAATGTTCTCTGCCTTATCCATCCGGATCGCCATCAATTATCTGAATAAAATACTGGATGCCGCTATAGGCACATCCAGCGACAGCAATATGGTGACGCTGGCGGCGCAATGTTTGCTGGCCGGGATCGCATCGGGAGTGGTCGTTTATTTCTCCGCGAAGATTGCCAGTGCGCTGAGTGGCGCAGCCGTTCAGGCCACATTACAGGGCGCGGTGATGAGTGGACTGGGCGGACTGGTCAGTAAGTCTGCTGATGCTGCCAGGCCCGGCATGAAGGCCGGATCAGCAGGTGCCCGGCTGGTGGCTAAAGGGAGTGTCAGTGCCGCCAGTGCCACGGGTAAACTCATCGCCGCCGGCAACAGCAAAGCCCACTCTGCATGGCAAAAACGCGCCGCCGCCATCGAGAATATGAAACGTTTTAATCAGCAGCGTAACCGCTAACCCCTATCTGGATTAAGCACCACTCAACCCGAAACTTTCCAATAACAAAGCATGACTAGACCGGACAGGCTGCTAAGAGCGAAGGGCGGACGTTGTCTGCGGTCTTCAATGGTCATAAGGCCATTAGCCAACTTAAATGATGATCACCAAAACAGTGGCGATTCAATGAATGAAATGGGGTTTAATGCCGATGTCATAGAAGCTGTGCTAGCACATAGTGATAAAAATGAGGTTAGAAAAGCTTACAACCGTTCAACATATCTTTCTCAAAGAGATGAATTTATGTCATGGTGGGGTGATCACATTTATCTTACTAAAAAAAACCATAGAACTTAACCACATAAGGGTAGTTTCGTTTAAGATTGCACTTATGGTTAACAAGTGATATGAGTTAATATGTTGAAACTTTGTTTTTGAATATAAAAATTTAAGGATAAAGAATGGCTAAGATAACTTCATTGATAAGCCTCTCCACCCTTGAAGGGGTTGATACAGAAATTTTAGATGAATTAGGGATAACTGATGTGATTTTAAATGCTGACACAGCCCTTTTTATAGATCCGCTTTTACTCAGCAATAGTATTCACCCAGAAATTAGGATAAAGGCAACGCAAAAATATGAGGATAAATTTAAGCGTATAAGAAAATTTCTTCATGCTTCAAAGAAGGAGAATGATACCCCTTGGAGGGCTGTAGTAAAAGAATTTAATTTCCCTGAGGTGAGTTATACGTGTTTAGGGTACAGCAGTACAATTCATGGTTCAGCTTGGGGAAAACAACTTATAGCTTCTACACTCCAGACAGCAAAGGAAATAGTTGATTTAGGAGTCGAGGACAATGATTTCTTTATGGGGCTTTCCTTATTTGAAGAGGGAATTGGACCAGACAGAATCAGTGACATGACTACGAATATTATATTCGATGAACTATTAGAGTTCACTGCTAGAGTTAATGAGACATTAAAATTACCGACAAATGACTTTAAAATCAAAAAAACTGGCCGAGAGTTTAATACATTAATCAACCCAACTGATAAGGGCCCGTTAATCCTAGTTCCTAATGATATAGTAAGAGCATTACCTATTGTTACAGACTGGAGTGACATAGGTCTCGCAGCCCGCCAAAATGAAGATCTTAGAAAAAAACTTAACGCTAAAATTGGTGGGATATGGACCAGCATGTCTCGCAAAGAAAAAGATTACGCAAAATCATTAGCTTTAAGAAGCAAAGATGCATTTGAAGATATTTTAGAGCTTATAAGAACTGTTGACAGAGTTCCATATGATGCTAAAAATGATAAAAATGGTGAGTTCTTTTGGCGTGACATTATTAATGTTATCACATCAGATTACCCTTTAGATTTAAGCTCGTATCGTAACAAAGATTTGACCGAGGATGAATTTATTGAGGTTGTAAAAACTATCATTAACGAATTTAAAAATCTTATAGAAGACAAGGGTATTTGGAAAGAGTTATGGAGTGAAGATGGGAAGCCCAGAAAGGAAAAGGCTGTTCAGCGCCTGTTATTCACTGTGGCATATACGTATTGTAAAGCAAACAATCTAGATCTATCACCTGAAAGTGACTCGGGAAATGGTCCTGTAGATTTTAAGATTTCAAAGGGTTTTACAAAAAAAATAGTAGTTGAAGTCAAGTTGTCCACAAATAACTCTTTAGTTCATGGTTATGAGAAGCAATTAGAAATCTATAAGAATGCTGATGACACGAACCTAGGGATATTTCTCATCATTGACATAGGTAAGCTTGGTAAGAAATTTGAAAAAGTTATACAAGCTCGAAACAAATTTCTTGAAACGAACATTATAGCTTCGGAAATAATCATCATTGATGGCAATCCAAAATCCTCAGCAAGTGTGAGAGAATAACCGGATGTGCATAAAGTTAATAAACTCACTTTATGCACATTTTAACTGACTTGCTCCCCAATGATTAATGCAGTGATGAGTTAGCAATGTCCGCTGGCACTCTGCTGCCCCTCGAAACACCTCCGGCAACTTTGAGCGAAAAACGGACGTTAACGCCGAACTCACTCAGCAACTTGTTCGCTTGAGCGCCTTGTTAGCATTCATTACTATCACTCAACTCGACGCTGCTTTAATATTTTGCTTATTTCGTTCACTGCCGCCTGTTCTTCTTTTTGAAATATATTTGGCTCAATGGTCGCGATCAAAGATTGATAACCTAAAAATGCGGAAACAGCTCCCATCAATATCGTAATAAGATCAGTCTTTCCGTTGTACATAGCCCAAATAGCCGCAGCGAAAGCTAACAAAACGGTAAGAGCATATAATGGCTTCAAGCGCTTAATTTTCTTTCGCTGTTCAATTTTGATATTTTCAGCTCTAAAGGGACGGTCAGCCAGTAATTCTTCGTTTGTGCAATGAATATAGAGTTTAAACTCACTTTTAGAATTATCATTTACGTTAAAATCCCCGTTAACGTTTATGTCACCGCCATTGTTAAAGTCTCTCAATTTTAACTCCATACTCTAACATTCCACGATTGAATGCTAACAATTTAATAGAAGGCGCCGCACCCGTAAGTGGTGCATTTCCCACCTTCTTTTCTGATCATTACTCATACCAAATTAACGTCGATATACATCTTTTTCAACATATTTTTCTGAAATAGCCAAAACGTCTTCAGATAAAATTTATACAGATAGTACTCAAGTTATTTCTGGACTTGCTCGGGATGAACAACTGAAAATTTATCCAGTGGTTCGGTGTGCATTTTAGGTAACAGGAAGAGATGTTGATAAAAGTTTAAGGCGTTACTTAAGTCCGCTTCCGGCATGGCGGCGGCTGTCAAGGATGGTGCCAACTTCCAGATTAGATTTAAGCTCCCAACTAGAAACTGTGTTAACACCAAATCTCTTCCCCGCTCATCACATCCTAATTCGTATCGCGTCGTGGCGATAACACTGACACCACCGCATCCATTAAATAAAGGGCCTGAAATGAAACTCAGCATCTTCCTTCTGATGCTGTGCGTGCTCACGGGCTGCGCACAGCATAAAGACACTCTCCCGCCGGTATCCGGTGAACCACAACCGGTGAACACTCCGGCCATCATCCAGGAGCTGACAAGCCATGTCTGAAGCAGAAAAAGTCCTTGCGTCGTCCCGAAATTTTGAAACCGTCATTCTGGAAAAGGATGAGCGCGCCAGGAAAGTCGCCTGGCTGATGGCAGCGGTCGGATTCACCCTAGCCGCAATGACCATTGCGGCCATTATTATCCTGCTGCCGCTGAAAACCACTGAGATTGAGCTGTGGTCGGTAGATAAACAGACCGGACGTTATGACTATATGACCCGCATAAAAGAGCGGGATATTTCTTCTGAAGAATCGCTGGCGCATGCCTTAGCGGCAAACTACGTCAAGCTCCGCGAAGGGTATAACTATTTTTCGCTCCAGCGCGATTATGACGATGTGCAGTTATTTAACAGCGACAGCGTGAATAAAGAGTATCTGGACGGGTTTAACGGCGACCAGGCACCGGATGTCATTTTTAATAAAGCGGAGTATGTCGTTTATATTGACATTATTTCTAACGTCCACGCCCCCGCCACAGCGCCCGACCATCTGGCGACATTGCGCATCCGGCGAACCATTCGCCGCATTGCGGATAATTCCGTCAAAACGGATGTCTGGAATATCCGCCTGACGTACCGCTACCTCCCCCGCAAACAACTCACAGACAGCCAGCGCGAAGTGAACCCTCTGGGCTTCATCGTCACCAGCTACCAGCGCGATAAAGAACTGAGGACTGAATGATGCTGAAAAATAGTCTCGGCCTTACCCTTATCCTGGCGTCATACGTGGCCTGGGGGGCCGCCACACCGCGTGGAAGTACCTGGGACAGCCGGATGCAAACCGTCTTTTACAACAGCCAGAACGCCACGGTCGTCAATACCCGACCCGGCTACGTCACCACGCTGCTGTTCGACGATGATGAGGAGGTTATTGATGCGCAGGCGGGCTTTCCCAAAGGCTGGACGGTGACCCGCAGCGATAACCGGGTGGGCGTCAGCCCGAACCCCATTACCCAACCGGTGACGGATGCCAGCGGCAATAACGTCAGTCAGGTCTTTCTGCCGACCGCGAAAGACTGGAAAACCAATCTCTTTGTCGTGACGTCAAAACGTGATTACAGCCTGGAGCTGAACGTACTGGATAACGACTCGCCCTCGCAGGCTTTTGTCATCCGCTATCGCTATCCGGATGAGGTACGCCGGCAATCAGACGCTGCCAACGCGACCCGTCTGAAAATGCTGCGCGAAACGCTGGAAAAACAGCGGAGAGCAACGGCATTTAAACAGGCCGCTACACCGCGTAACTGGCGTTATACCAAACGGGTGGCGGCAGGCTCGGCGTCCATAGCGCCGGACTTCACATACGATGATGGCCGCTTTACCTATATCGGCTTTTCACCTGTCAAAATCCTGCCCTCCCCCTTCCTGATGGTTAACGGTCAGGAGCAAGCGGTCACGCCCCGAATTGTCAGCCAGGGCAATTACACCGTGATGGTGGTACGAGCGTTGTCGCCGCGCCTGGTACTGCGCTACGGCAATGCCGTGGTCGGGATTGAAAACGCGGCATACGGGCAATCCACGGTCGCCAGTGGCGACACCGTATCACCCGCCGTCACGCTGGAGGCCAAATGACAGCCCCATCCTTCCCGGAAGCAACGGAAAAAACCACGGCAGAACTGGAGTCGGAGGCCCGCGAACGCGCCCGGCTGGCGATGGCGAGCCCGGAGTCGGAACAAAAAACGCCCCCCGGTCAGCCCGAAGTGACCCGCTTTCGAAAAGCGTCCGGTCGCCGGACGCTGCTGGTCAGTCTGGTTAGCCTGGCCGTACTGATTGCCCTGGCGCTCGGCGGAGATCGCTTGCTCGGGGCGCTGAAAAACAAAGACGAAAAGGAAGCCGACGCCGTACCTGCGCCTCCGACCGGCGCGGGACAACATGCACGAACCAACCTCGGCATGGACAGCAATCCGTTCAGTCTATTCGGTCAGAACAAACCGGAAACGACGACGGACAAGGGCCAGGCTCAAACCGCCGCGCCATCTTCACCACCGGCATTACCCACGTTGAACAAAGCAACAGCGCTGGCTGACGGGCTGAGCAACGCCACCGGGACAGCGCAGCGAGGCAATACGCGAGCCACCCGAATCGAACCGCGCGACAGCGCGAGAACGACCGACGGTCCGGCAACCGCCTCCGTTACCAGCGGCAACAATGACAATCCGGGGGTGGCTAAGGTCACCGGCGTCAGGCGGCTGAACCTCGATCCTGATCTCTACATCCCGGTTGACCGCTATATCCCCTGCTCAATGATGCGGCGGTTTGTCTCCGATGTAGGCGGCACGATTTCGTGCCTTATCAGCGAGGATGTCTACAGCGCCAGCAACCATGTGAAGCTGATCCCGGCAGGCACCGTCGCCAGGGGAATATACCGCTCAGGGGCGTTGCAACACGGACGCAGCCGGATGTTTGTCATCTGGACGGAGTTACGCACGCCAGAGCCCGGCAGCCTGCAAGTTCCGCTCACGGATACCGGGGCTACCGGCCCGCTGGGTGAGGTGGGTATTTCGGGCTGGATTGATACCCATTTCTGGGCGCGTTTCGGTAATGCCCTGATGTTGAGCACCGTGCAGGATGTGGCTGCGGCAGCAGCGGATTCAGCTCCGGGAAAAGACCGCAACACCGACTATACCGAAAACACCCGCGCAGCGGCATCGGAAATGGCGAAAACGACGCTGGAGAACAGCATCAATATTCCGCCCACGATGTATCTGAACCAGGGTGACGTTATCAGCATCATGACCGGCACCGATATTGATTTTTCCTCCGTCTATCGGTTGCGCATGAAATAGAGGGGGGATATATGACGACTGAAAACCTGTCTCTTGATTTTATGAAAAACCAGCTGTTCGGTGATTTCCTGCTGCTGGACGGTCTGACCGACATCGCCATTAATCGCCCCGGCGAGATCCACATCAAAATTCGCGGAAAATGGCAACGGCACGACGCTCTGGTCACCCTGCGTCAGTGCTACGCTTTTGCCAAAGCATTGGCTTCATGGAATGAGGACAACGTGGATGATACGTCGCCCATTCTTTCCGCCACATTGGGTTCCGGTGAGCGTATCCAGGCCGTTATTCCCCCGGCCTGTGAGCGTGATACGGTTTCCATCACGCTGCGCAAGCCGTCATTAGAACAGAAAACGCATCAGTCCTGGATTGATGCCGGTTTTTATAACCGGGTGACGGGTAAGGAGCGAACTGAAAGTAAGGACGATGAACTGGCCCGATATTATACCAGCGGGGATGTCCCCCGCTTTATTGAAAAGGCCGTTGAGTACGGTAAGACGCTGTTTATTGTCGGTGAGACCGGCTCCGGCAAAACCACCTATATGAAAACGCTGCTGCATTATATACCGCAACACTTGAGACTCATCACCATTGAGGACACCCCCGAAATCCGGTTTTATCGCCACGCCAATTACGTTCATCTGTTTTATCCGGCGGATGCCGGGGAGGACGCCATCGTCACACCCAGCAGGCTTATCCGGGCTAATTACCGGATGAACCCGGACCGCATTTTGCTGGCGGAAATTCGTGGTAGGGAAGCCTGGGACGCGCTGAAAATCGTCGGTTCCGGTCATGAAGGACTTATCACCTCGATGCACGCGGGCAGTCCGCAAGATTGTATTGAAGGCATTATTGACCGTTGCTTTGAGAATCCCGATTGCCAGAATATCCCGTTTGCGGTGCTGCTGCGCAAGGTGCTTAAAAGCGTCGATATTATCGTCAGTATTGATATTCACGGCGATATCCGCCGGATGGGTGATATCTATTACAAATATCTTCACCTGGATAAAATGAAGGAGACCTTCAACGATGCGAACGATTGACCTGTTTTTAACCAGCGCGGTAGTGGTTATGTTTTCTGGCTGTTCATCCCCACCGGAGCCCGTTCAGCCCGAATGGGATAAACCCGGCGTGGACATGAATACGACACGTCCACAGTGGTCAGAGAACCGGGTTATGTTGTTGTCTCCCATAATCGATGACCACTGGTCAATAAAAATGAGATTCAATCCTGATGCGGTTTACCCACCTAATATCTGGTATGCCGTTGTCCATTCCAGTCAGGTTATCGTTAACGCACCGGAGGGTGAACGTTATTTCAGGGCGAAAGACTGGCTACGAAATAACGGTTACTCCGGTGTCATTGTCTTCCAGCCAAAACTGAATAATTGCCTGGCCTGTAATACAACAGAAATTGAGTTTTATCGGTAACACCATTTACACCTCAGTTTATCCTGATCACCCTTCCCGTCTATTCAATAGGTCATTTCCAACCAGAGGTCTTTAACATGAAATCGATCATGCTGCCTGCATTTTTTCTCTGTATTGCTCCGTTATTGCCATCCACTGCGATGGCTGCCGACGCCTGTGAAGTCGTCTTATGCATGTACGGTAAAACGACGGGAAATGGCGGAGGAAAAGAATGCAGCTCTGCTGAACGTTCTTTCTTTAACATCGCGAAAAAGAACAAACATGGTTTTCTACCCAGTCATACAGCCGATGCCCGTGAAGCCTTTTTGCTCGAATGTGCATCAGCGGACCCGGCGATTATCAACCAGATCATTGGCAAATATGGCCGTCTGCGCGGTTAATTTTAAAGGATTGGTTAAATAGCAACGCCCGACTTTATAAAGCATCCTTGATCAAATCAACGCGGCGATGCCATATGCTTTATCAGCGATATTGTGTATTGAAAAACGGTCAGGCGCGGGTTTGATCTGGATAAGACAAGATGCGCGTATTCTGACGAAGGGAATGGTCGTTTCGGAAGAACGTGACCGTGTTATTTTCTGTCGCGGCCGGACTATCCTTTATTACCCGCTCTGTTTATTTATCTCAGATAATGTCGGGCCGTCCTGCCATCCTTTCGGAGTAGTCCTGCATCGCAGTGCGGATATGTTCGCAGAGAAGCCGCACGCGCTTCGTCTGTCGTGTTTCACTGTGGGTCAGCAGCCAGACGTCGCCAATGCGCGTGACCGGTCCTCCGGGTACACGGGCGAGCACCGGATCGGCATCGCCGAGAAAGCATGGCAGAAGCGTGATGCCCATGGCCGCCCGCGCCGCCTCAAACTGAGAGCGCATTTCCGCGAAGCGGATTGGCGTGGCTGTCATCCTGATCCCCCCTTCAGGCCGCCATTCGGACGGAACGGCCTCGCCGGGTCCCAGCAACCAGGGTATAGACCCTGAAGGGGCTGCTAAAAGAGTTAAATGGCCGTAATATCCCGTATAAAACTCACACAGTTTCATGCCGTAAAGATTGCCTGGAGGCGTGGTATCACCAGTGACCACGCGAAGGGCGACATCCGCCTCACGGTTGCCCAGATTGGCGATGGTGCCCGACGCGATAATCTCCAGCGCAATATCAGGGTAAGCATGCATAAAACCCGCCAGCGTAGGCATCAGCAGGTCGGTTGCAAGAGAGATGGGAAGCGTAAACCTCAAAGGCCCGGAAACACGCTGATCCCTGCCGAAAACTCTTGCTTCAATCTCAGATGACGCTGTCGCCATCTGCCCGGCAAGTTCGACGATGTCGGTGCCCGCGTCCGTCAGCCGGTAGCCGGTTGCCAGCTTTTCAAACAGCTTGCTATTCAGCTTGTTTTCCAGCCGACCAATGCCGCGAATGATGGTGGCGTGGTTAACGCCCAATGCGTCAGCGGCCGCGCGTACCGTCCCGCCTTCCGCCACGGCCAGAAACATGCGAAGTTCATCCCAGTGGTCCATTGGTGCGTTTTCTCACAAGTGTTGTGCAATTTTCGCCAGTTTAATTCTGGTTCAGCCTCAATCATACTGAAAATTCGATAGCCATGGTGCATTTTTTCACCTGGCAGGCAATCAGCCTCTCGATGACATCAACCTAAGTGAGGAAACTATGGGCAAACTGGACTCTAAAATTGCTGTCGTCACCGGCGGCTCCAGCGGGATCGGTTATGCCATCGCCAGGCGCTTCATCCAGGAAGGGGCGACGGTTTATATCGCGGGCCGCAGACTGGCTGAGCTTGAAGCGGCGGCGGCGAAGCTGGGTAAACAGGCGAAAGCGATCCAGACCGACATCGCCTCCCCCGACAATCTGGACCGGCTATTTACCACGGTGCAAGAACAGGAAGGCGGGCTTGACATCCTCGTTGCCAATGCCGGTGTCATTGCATCGGCGGCAATCGGTGAAGTGACGGAGCAGCATTTTGACCAGATGTTCGACATCAACGTTAGAGGCACGTTCTTTACCCTGCAGAGAGCGCTTCCGGCGATGCGCGAAGGGGGTTCGATTATTCTCGTTTCATCCTGTCTGGCGACAAAAGGACTGCCGGGCCACAGCGTCTACAATGCCACCAAGGCCGCGGTGCGCTCCCTGGTACGGACCGCCGCGGCGGAACTGAAAGCACGGCATATCCGGGTGAACACCCTAAGCCCCGGCCCTGTGGATACGCCTATTATCGACGCGCAGGTCGGTACGCCGCAGGAGGCCGAAGCCTTTCGTCAACAGGCCGCAGCCCTGGTACCTCTCGGGCGTATAGGACAGCCGGATGAACTGGCCGCCGCCGCTCTTTTTCTCGCCTCAGACGAAAGTAGTTTTTCCACCGGAACCGATCTTGTCGTCGACGGCGGCATGACACAGTTGTAAGGAGAATTATCAATGAAAAGACTGGCAGGAAAAACGGCTATTGTTACCGGTGCTTCAAAAGGGATCGGCGCGGGTATCGCCCGGGAACTGGCGCGCCAGGGGGCGCGGGTGGTGGTGAACTATGCGTCCGATCGTAGCGGAGCCGATAAGGTTGTCGCAGCCATTGAGGCAGAAGGCGGGCAGGCGGTTGCCGCCCAGGCCAGCGTAGCAATCGCGGCGGATGTAAAGCGGCTGTTTGCCGAAACCACGCGCGCATACGGGAAACTCGATATTCTTGTGAACAACGCCGCAGTCTACGTCCCGACGCCCCTTGAGGCCATCACGATTGATGAGTTTCACCGCCAGTTCAACACCAACGTTCTGGGCGTCATCCAGACCATTCAGGCAGCGGCGAATCACTTCAGCGAATCCGGAGGCGCCATCGTCAATATCGGCTCCATCGACAGCTGTCGCGCCGTACCGGGAATGGCAGTCTACTCCGCTACCAAAGGTGCCTTGGATGCTCTGACCAGGGTGCTTGCAGCTGAACTTGGTTCACGAGGCATCAGAGTCAATACCCTGGCTCCCGGAGGGACCCATACCGAAGGCATTATCAGCGCCGGATTTATTGGCAGCCCGTTCGAAACTGACATGATCGAACGCACGCCACTTGGTAGGCTGGGCCAGCCGCAGGATATTGCGAAGGTGGCGGCATTTCTGGCTTCGGACGACGCGGCCTGGATCACAGGTGATCGCCTTGTGGCCTCCGGTGGGTTCTACGGTTGAGCGCGTAATCAGTAGCGATAAAAAAGGGTGGCATTTTTCAGATGCTTGCCCTGTAGCTATGAAGACAGCGTTAAAAAAGAAAACAATCAAAGCCAGCGGCGTGAATATCGCTGTTGGCATCATCGTTCATCACAAACAGACAGGATTTGTTATTACCAAACCAATGCTGCGTACTGCCGTCCATTTGCAGCATCAACCTTGACGTTTCCATTCGCTCCCTGCATTTGTGAAACCGACTTTACCTCCGTTTGCGAATTTTACATGATGAATATCGTGTGCTAATTGGCTTCCAGCATTTCAGCAAATTCAGGTCATAGCATTTTTCATGGATAAGCGCCTGAAACTGTAGATTTACTGTATCCTGCGTTTTATTCGCCGGTTCACTCCCGGCGTTGCCATGAACAACAAACTGAAGTCCCTTATCTCTATAACGCTGGAGATAGCATTCAATGGTCCGTCTGGATTTATTGAGGAGCTTAGCGGCATTGGCAATAGTGATTTTATGCTCAGCCACTTTTGCAATGACATCCATGGTCAATTGGGCTTTGGAGTTCAACGTGATCATCCTTAGCGTCCCTCAAATGTACAAAAAACATTCAAAGAACACGGTTACTAATTAACCGTCAATTTCCCTTGGTAATTCGCGAATACGATAAAATCGCTTGGTGTTAACAAAACATTTTGTATTAGTCGCGACGAAATCTGACACAACAGCTTTAAAAATAAAGTGACTGATTTTGATATGGATAAATTAAATAAGGCCATCAGAGCTATCAGAATACGCTGGATGAAATTCGCAATTACAGATATTAAGGGGATGACGAGTATATATTTACAGTAAATAAATCCCGCCCCTCAATGTAGATAAAAACATCCGGAATGGTTTTAGCAACGGATGGCGACAGCCACCCGAAGGGCGGGGAAAATTACGCAGTAATTTGGGCGAGTCCGGCGCAGGGCGTGGCGTGGTTAAGGCTTTTTAATTCCTGCAACCAGCAGGAATTAAAAAGTGGCGTGAGGCGAGTAAATTCAATTTCGAAGAAAGTGCTAATTTGCGTCGCCGAACCCATCGGCGAGCGTTCACCCCCCAGGTGAACCGAGCTGGCCGGGGGGAGCCGAATAAATTTCGCCGCCCCAGCGAGCGAAAAGCTATCGCCCACGATAGCGGTTTATTTGGGGGGCGTCAGCCCCGCACACCGTCGCGGCTAAGTCTCCGGCCAAAAGCCGGTAGCGTGGCGCGACCACCCTCTTTGAAGGCGTTTTCCCATTTTTTCGCTTGGCCGGAACGGACAAAAGAAAAAATAGGCGAAAAACGGCGTCTCAAAGGGGGTGGTCGCGCGTAGCGGGCGACGGTGTGCCGCTGTTGACGTTGGGGGTTTTGGCGCGGCGTCCAGCCACGACATTACCCCCATGCACAAGTTCATAAGGGCGTCCAGCCCGCTTGAACTGGCGCATGCCGTTCGGGCCGGGAAGTATAACCTCCCGGCGCATGGTCGCAACGCGACCACTTCATGAGCCCCATGCTTTCGCCCCGCCTTTTCGCCCAACACCGTGGGGCGAATTGATGGGGCGATGCCGTGGGGCGAGTTGCAGACGAAGGAGGCATCATGATTTTGAATAAGCTTGCCGTTTCACCGTCGCCGATAGTGAATGGCATGCTGGCATTGATTGCTTTTACGCAGCAGCATCAGCTGATGCTGGCATTATTATCGGGGCTGACGATACCGTTTTTCGCGTCGATGAAAAGCGATGAGCGGCAAAAAGCCCCGTTCTGGCAAAAGCTGATTATTGCTTTTGCCATGCTGTGTTTTCTTTTCGGTACGATGGCCCCGGTTGTTATCGGGATTTTTCAGTGGCTTTATCAAGGCCGGATAGTCGCCAGCATTCGCGTTATGGCATGGTCGGTGCTGATTGCTTTTACCGTAGCGGGTTTTATTTTCCATATTCTGCTGCGTAGGGTATTAACGCCAGAATTGGACAAAATAAAGAAACGGCTCGTCAAAAAGTCAACGCTTGAGCGGGAATTACGCACCGATGTGCGCACGGTGAAATCGTTACTGCCGGAAACGTTGCATTATGATCCACTGGATTACATCGACTTGAGCAAAGGTATTTTTATCGGGATGGACCGGGATAAACTGCCGATGTACCTCCCGTTAAAAGACTGGCAAAAACAACATGCGGATATTATCGGCACTACCGGTGCCGGTAAGGGGGTGGCTACCGGGATATTACTTTATCAAAGTATCCTGGCCGGTGAAGGAGTTTTTGTCATGGACCCCAAAGATGATGAATGGGCGCCGCATCTTTACCGGAAAGCCTGTGAGGATGCAGGCAAACCCTTTGCCTTAATTGACTTGCGAAAACCTGCATACCAGTTAAACCTGATTGAAAATATTACGTCTGATGAACTGGAAGAACTTTTTGTCGCCGGGTTCAGCCTTGCCGAGAAAGGCCAGGAATCTGACTTTTACCGCATTGACGATAGAAAAGCGGCTCGCATGGCGGCGCAATTCATCAGTCACCATCCAGACTCAACCATCCGTGATATTTATAACGGTAATTATGTTCAGGGTATTGCGGAAAATATCAAAGCCTTTTTTGGCAAAATTGAAGAACTGGCATTATTAAATGCCATCAATGCGCCGAAAGGATTCTCACTTAACCAAATATTTGGTGAAGGCGGCTGCTGTTATGTCATCGGCTCCATGCGAAACAGCAAGATTATTACCGCACAACGAATGCTGCTGGTTCGCCTGTATCAGTTAGCGGAAAGACGGGACCGGGTAAAAGAAGCGCCCCGGCCCATTGCGATTTTCCTTGATGAACTGAAATACCATTTATCCAAACCGGCGCTGGAAGGACTGGGGGCTGCGCGGGATAAAGGCGTGCATATCATCATGGCGCATCAGTCTGTCGCCGATTTGAAAGACTGCCCGGCGGATTTAAAAGGTGACGCCGTTGTCGGCGCAGTCGTTGAGAATGCCAAATTCAAACTGGTTTATCGTGTCATGGACCCCGATACCGCCGAATGGGTGGCGAGGATGTCAGGCACCATATTAGTGGATGATGAAGTCCGTAAAGCGAAAACCGATACGGTGCTGACAGAGACCATCGACAATGAACGCACAATCAGACAGGCGGAGCGTTTCTTTATTGACAGCAATATGATCCTAAACCTGCCCGATTTTGTCAGTTTCATCTTTACGACCAAACGACTCCCATCAGCATCATTAATTTCACCGATCAAGGTGAAAAAACGCGAGCTTAAAATATTTACTGTTTCTCCTGAAATTTCCGCTTCGGCGGCATCGGTAAAAGTCTCGCTGGATTTCAGTGAGGAAGAAAAAACACCCGTACCCACAACATCAACGCCGAATATCATGGCAACCCGGCCCGATCTTTTCTTCACGGATGAAGACAATAAAGCCACAAAGCCTACGCCTGACGAAGAAGAAAAACTGTCCCTTCTCGATTTTTAGGAGCCTAAATGCTTATCGCCACGCATAGCGAGCGCACCGCACGCAATAGCGAGAAAATAAAGAGACTGCTGAATTTCCTGAAAGAAGAAACCTACAGCGATTTTAAAACGCTGATGCTGCTTTTCGGCTTCAGGGATCACAAGTCGTTATACACACTGCTGTCAAAAGTCGAGGGAATGGGGCTAATACAAAAGCATGTGTTGGGATCACGGACGATGAAAGTTTCATTGTGGGGAATAACCAGTGATGGGCTGGCCGTCGTTTTAACTCCCGATGATGCCATTTTCCCGGCGCGGTTTGAGCCATCAAAAGTTACCGGCTGGACGCTGGAGCATCACTTTGATAATCAGGTGGCCCGGATCATCCTTGAGAAAAAAGGCGCTACCGGATGGATAAACGGTGATCATACGACCTTCCTCAACCGCTATCAGGTCAGTCACCGTCCGGACGGGCTGATCACCCTCCCCGGCGGAACCGTCATCGCCATTGAGACTGAGCGCCGTCTAAAAACCAAAGCCCGTTACCAATCGATCATTGCCAGCCACCTGCTGGCGCGCACCAATAAATACTGGATTTACGTTTTTTATCTCGTGCCCGACCAGCAGAAAAAACGCGCCATTGAACTGCTGTTCGACAGCATAAAACACGTTATCGTTAACCATCAGCATATCCCGCTGGAAGCCCGTCACCGTCATGTTTTTCGTGTCTATACCCTCGACGAACTGCACCAACTGGAGCTGCATCACTACGCTTAAGCCAGTGCTTTTTGTGCTGGCAGGTTTACCCATACGGTAAGCCTGCCGCGTGGTTGATTGATGAGTAATTACTTAAGGTATATACTCACAGTATGCACAAAAGAGGAGCACGACCATGAAACACAGAGTCAGCGTTACCGTGGACAAAGACAATTATCAGGTTCTGAATGCTGCCGGCGTCAATATTTCTGGTCTGGTGAACGGCAATTTTCAAGGTAGTTGTCGTTTTTTTTACGCCACCTGACGCTCTTTTTCCGGGTTCAGTGACACTGATACCACAGGGTCCCAGTTCCTTGTTTCCCTGGACCAGCGTGTCGGATTTTGTCTCCGGGCTTCCTCATACAGTACTTTGCGCCGTGCCAGGATCTCGACATCTCGCTGCTGATGCTTTTCATCCGGCGTCACGTATCGAAGCCCACTGTGACGATGTTGTTTGTTGTACCAAGCCACGAACTCATGAACCCATTTGCGCGCACTGTCCAGGCTACTGAAGCCGCCTTGTGGCCATTGTGGGCAATATTTTAGCGTACGGAACAGCGATTCTGAGTAAGGATTATCATTGCTGACGCGTGGTCTACTGTGCGACGGCATCACACCCAGGTCATATAGCTTTGCCTGCATCGTAAAGCTTTTCATCGGGCCACCGTTATCCGCATGCAACACGAGTTGATCGCCACGGCATTTTTCAACCCACACCGCTCGTTGCAACAACATCGCGGCGTATTGGCCTGATTCTTTTTCATACACCTCTGCGCCCACCACTTTACGACTGAACACATCCATTATCATGTACAGGTAAAAGCGGTGTCCCACCACTGCTGACGGCAAGTGGCTTATATCCCATGACCAAAGCCGGTTGGGTGCCGTTGCCGTGTAGCTCTTCGGTTTTACGTATGTGCCGTGGGCTTTCGCCCGGCCACGATGATGGCCTAATCCTTCAGCTTTCAGTACCCGATAAAAACTAGATTCTGACGCTATATAGATCCCCCTATCTGCGAGAGCTGGCACTATCTGGCACGGCGGCTTATCGGCATAGTCCGGGTCTGAACACACCTGTAGGATGCGTTGTCGTTCTGACTGCGAGAGCTGATTAGCCGGGGCTGAACGTATTGCCCCGGGTCGCTTGTCTTCGTGAATAACGCCATTGTGCTGCCATCGCTGCAACGTGCGGACCGATATTCCTGCGGTTTCACAGGCCCGGTGTTGGCGGGCACCGTTGCTGATAGCTTCATCTATCAGTGCAATATATTGCAGCCGCTCTGGGTATGAGGTCATTCGTCCTCGCCGTCGTCCCAGAGGGCTGTCAACTTTCCCCGCAGCACCAGAAGCGCAGCGGCCTCGGCCAACGCTTTATCTTTGCGTCTGAGCTCTTTTTCAAGCTGCCGGATGCGGTTTTTTTCGGATCGAGCCGCTTTCTGAACATCGGCCAGTTGTCGGTGTTGCGGCTGGTTGGCAGCGAGACAGTTTTGTTTCCACATACTGATTTGTTCTGTGTAAAGCCCATTTTCGCGACAGTATATGCCAAGTTCATATTCTGACAGGGCGGCGGTTTCCAGCAAGATGGTGAAGATATGCTCCGGAGATCGGGTTTCAGTCGAGTCCTCTTTCGGTGTAATAAGTCCTTCCATTTCAAGCTGCTTTCGCCATTGTTGAACGGTGGCAACACCGGCACCAATATCATCAGCTACCTGACGAAGCGTCCAATTATAAGGCGGTAGTAAATGCATGATGGCTCGTTCTCTGAGTTCATCGGCAATACGTGGTCTGGCCATATTAAATATCTCATGCCCCCTGATGAAAAATTGAGGCGACAACTACCCTGACACTAGGGGGAAATCAGTGATCGCAATCAGCGAAATACGCAAAAGAGCGGTATATCTCCCGTCACCAGAAAATACAGTAAGCACCGATAATCCGAAATGTGAATGTATGATTAAAGCCGCATTCCTTTGCGGCTTCCTCTATTTCCGTTCAAACCTTCTCCATCAGATAACGATGTGCTTTTGATGCCACGCTGGCGGCTTTGAAAATATAGCGTTTATCGTTTTTCAATGCTTTTAGCCAGGAAGCGATATAGCTCTGGTGCTGAACCTCCCCGACGATCCCCAGATCCGCCATCAGGAACGCGTTTCCCAGTTCGGCGATCAACTCCTCAAAAGCATATTCCTCACTGCCAAACTTCCCTTTCATTTCACGGTTCAGACGATTTTTTGCACCGCTCCAATGAACCAGTTCATGCAAGCCAGTGGCATAAAAATTAGCAGCATCAGAAAAAAGGCGGCGCTCTGGCAGCCAGATTTCATCGGTTGAGGGCATGAAAAAGGCGTTTTGCCCTTTCTCGATGATGTTTGCGCCACTGCTCCGAAACAGGTTTTCAGCCTGTGGCAGCGCATCGAACATCTCTGCTGAATTACCCAACTCAGTCGCCAGGGGCAAGCCGTCAATCTGTTCAACATTAAACACCGTGAACATTTTCAGCATCGGGATATGTTCGATCCCGCCTTCGTCGTTTTCCTTCTCCAATGTGGTGTAGAAAATGGCGGTCGTGCCGTGCTCGCCCTTACGAACCTGTGCACCTTCTGCCCTGGCCTGTTTGTATGTCATCCAGCGGGGATCACTGAATCCCTGTTCTGATGCACTGCACCACAGCAACATGATATTCATCCCGCTGTAAGCTGTGCCAGTAGCGTAGTTGGAAGGCAACCCGGACATGCCCGGCACGCGCTGCCACGGACACACCCAGGGCTTAACTCCGGCTTCCAGTGCGGTAATGATGTGGTCGGTGACGGTCTGATAAATATCGGTTGTGGTTTTGGAAAATTTCGTTTTTGAGGAGCCTGACAGGTCCAGCGGGGATACGCTGGTCGCCGCTGCGGTGTTAGGGGCGCTAGTCTGAGTATGCAGGGAAATAGTCATGATTTTTCTCCGTCAGTGGTGTGATTTTCGTCTTCGTATCGCCTGACGGTTCGCTTTCCCGGCATCGTTCTGGCCCGCAAGGGCGCAGCATGCGTGCACTTCACCCTTGCGGGACGGGTTGTGTTGGGAAACGATTAACCGGAAGCGAATACGGGAACGGAAAGCACGCGGGAGATAAAATCTGTCGCTGCATACCAGAACGTAGCACCCCTTGCTCCGCAGCGGTGAAACAGGGTTGGGCTGGAAGTGGCAGTTGGTTACAAAAGATAAATTTTCACCTGCTTCACTAATCTGATCCGAACGCTTTCGCCCCCCCCTCCGGGCCAACACTGTGGGGTGTAGCCCCTCCGGTTTTTAGTACCACTGCCAATGAGGCTCTCCGGTCAGTCTTTGCCCCCTATACGCTCAGACAGCGCAAACGATATTATCTTACCGCCTGGTGAGCTGGTAATATGCGTTGGTCCCATTGCCGATAAGGATCGTTCAGTGCCTGCTCATAACAATTATGGTGTGGTCGGCTCACCTAATAGCTCAGTCTCTCACCCTGATGGACATGCTTGTTATGGCCGGGTTCCCGAGATTAAGTCAAAAGGTGATTATATTCCTGCTGGCAACATTTTCTTGCGTGTGGGCAGGCATACAGGTCCTAACAAAGGTTTCGGTGTTCGACATATCTGGGCGGAGCATGAAAGCGAGCTAGTCAAATTAGGGTATATGACTGTAGATGATGTCGCGCTGTTTGTGCGTGATATTGTTAGACCTGGGGTGCCTATATACTGTGAATTCAGTAGCATAAGTGGACGACACAGGCCAACAGTCTTAAAGTCATCTATAGGAATAGTGATTCTTGAACCGAAAGAAGCACCTGAAACTGATTCAGGCTGGATATACGTCGTTGTAACAGCATATACACGCCGAACGGCACATGGTGTTTTAGTTGGCAAGATAGAATAAAAAACGGGCGCTAAAAAAGCGCCCTTATAAGTTTGTTGGTAGTCGCAGCATTTCCTTAGCACTTAGGGTTCAGAAACCGACTCTTGTCGTAACTACCCGGCAGGTGACCAGCCACCTGACTGCCCGGCACAGAAGGCCACTTTCTGGTTGATGCCCCCTGAGAATGCTCTTGCAGTAAGGTAATTGTAGCCCGTATGGCGCAGATATTCAACTAAAGGTTGAATGCAGATTAAAGGCTAACTTTTACCGACCGTATCTCAAACCTTTCCGGCGCGAGGATTTCTGTTAATAGGTCGTCGTTCATACTGTCTTTGGACTAAGGTCGTAACTAATCGGCTTCAATAATTTTAATAAACCACCTGGGTATTTCCTCACGCGCGTCATCTGAACTCGTGTAAACGGGAATGCAGTGCCAAAACGCATAAAGCGTGTCGACTAAAGCATTGAGCTGGTCTTCGCTGACAACCAGATCATCATGATTTGTATACTTCCAGTCAGCAGCATCCTGCAGGTTACGCCGGAAGTACTCTGGATGGGTGTTTCTGAGCGCCATAAACGATTTGCCACTACCGTGCTTATAGACATTGACAATATTTCCATATGTGACAAGCAAAGGGTAGAACGGCTGGGAGGTAATGGTGATCCCCAGAGATTCAAGTAGCTCGATCAGTGTCGGCAAATTGATTTCCCAGATTTTGTGCTCAATACGTTCGCGGTCAATCCAGTGTTGCAGCTCCTTTACAACCCATGCACGCAAATCTTTATCCCAGCGGTGATAAAGGCCAGAAAGTATCGCCAGATAAACATCGGCCTGCATATCATCCAGCATCAGGCCGTAGTTAATGCCTTCATGGTAGGCTTGTTCTGCAATTGCTCCGACATCATCAACATCTGGATTAAAGTGCAGTCCGGCTTCTTCATACCATTTATCGCTGTGGCGGTGTGCTGCGCCTTCTATGTCAGCGAAATGAGGAAATATTAGTTCTCTAGCCTGTGTGACGTAAAAAGTATATCTTTCCAAGATATAGTCTCTATCCATTGAGGCTAAATAAAAGGTTGTCCATTTTTGGACGTGTCCATTCGTGGATTCCTGACTCATTATTTATACCCTTAAATAGGGATTAATACTTATATTAAAGCGATTCAGGGTTATTTTATTAATGTTCCTTACCCCACAGTTCAGCCTTTACTAGCTGATTCCAGACCATTTTTAATATTTGACCTGTTTGCTGATTTACAAACAGCGATGATCGTGCTCCGTGAGGGTAGCCCAATATCTGTCCCTTCATATTTTCCCATGATGGAGAAAACTCAGTATCTTTCCAGTGTGGTATTTCTCGTTCAAGCAAAAGCCCTAAAGCAGTTCGGCTTGGCACAGTGCCGTCCTCACAAAACTTGTTGACCCATTTACATTTTATCAGGAGAGGTACGGCCCCCTCAGCGTGTAAAACTATTCCATCAATTTTATTAATGGTGAAATCTGCACAAGGATGTCGCAAAGAGTTAATTGATTTAATCAACTGATCAACACCATGGGGATAGGGACAGGTTAAAATTCCATTTGCAAGATATACAGAATGATCCAAATTTCTGAAAATTCCATCCTGCATTGGGACCATGGGGGCATAATTTTTGGGGTCTGTTTCTAACATAAATGGATGCCATGCCGGATAACCGTCAACAAAGGGACCGCACTCCTGAGAAATTTTAGCTAACGTCGTTCTAATATGGGATCTTTGTTTTGAAGTAGCCTCATACGGTGTCAATTGCTTCACCGCCATTTCATAGCCATTTTCTATGGCATCGTCCGCTCTAAAGGCCATGGAGCTTTCCTCGATAACAAATAATAAAGCACACTATATCCATATTGCGCACATAAAATCAATGTTAGCGTATTATTTATTTTTTATGCATTAAATTGAATTTTTGTGTGTGACTTTTAACTATACCCCAATTAAGTGCCTCCCAGTAAACAGGACTAGGCTAAACTGGGGTTGTCTGACCTTCCTTTCCTTTACAAAAGAGGCAAGCCAGCCATGTAGAAGGCCCGCTATACGAAGAACAAATCGCTTTATGCGGGAGAAATCAAACACTCTCTACTAAGTCCCCCAACGTCACCATCAGCATCATCGAATCAATCGGCGAAGGCTCAAACCTCACCCGCAGGTAAAATTCCCGTGCCTCAGCAGACAGCGCGTGAACCAACATCCCACGAATACCGATAATCTCCGCCACCTGAATCACCCGCAGCCCGGCATCTCGCACCAGCGCCCGTCCGACGCCCTGACCGTGCAATGATGTATCTACCACCAAACGGCCCAACACCGCGATCGGGATCAGATCAGGCATATTGCGGCGTAAGCGTCCAGGCGCGGCAGTTGTCATCACTGCACTAGAAGCCAATGAGTAATACGCCATCACCTTCGAGTCGTCGCAGCAGACGAACGTTCGGGATGCGCCGGTTAGCTGATTTTTCATCGCCCGCTGTTTTAGCCAGTTGTCCATTGAATCCACGCCGCAACAAAAAAAGGAGAGAATATGCCCGGCGTGAAGGGGCTCAGGGGCTAAGATCACTTTTTCTGTTCCCACGGAGCGGGCGTTTGCATGGTTTTACGCAGCGCGGCGTTGGGTGCGGGAGCTTGATCCAGACGGACAAGAAATTCCTGATAGGCGTCCGGGTCCGCCATAATGATGTGCTGCTCGATCAACGCTTCCTCTGCGGCGGCGTGCGCGGCCTCCAGCACAAAGTCAGTGCGGTTTTTCCCTTTAGCCTTCGCCGCACGATCGATAAGATCGCGCTCGGCAGGCTTGATGTGTAAATTCAACGTCTCACACTTGTCAGAAACGTTGTTTGTCACTGGCATAATGAAATCCCCCGACTTGTCCTCTGGATATCAATTATCCAGCACATGTAACGCTAATGTCATTACGATTTACAGATAGCATGGGGAATCGAACCAAAGAAACTAACCGGACACGACGACAAGTGCAGCGCCCCCCACCCTTTGATCTACATACTATAAAGCGGGTCAATCTGCGGGTCTTGACAACCCGCGGGAATAAAATTTATGATGGAATTCAACTTAATAGAAAACTGAATGACCCCGAGTCCGGGCACCAATCATTCAGAAACGGACGCCCTTTGGCGTCCGTTTTGCTTTATAAAGTCAACAAGTTATCCCCTTCCGGTTGTCTACTGCTATCCGTTAAAATCTACTGGCAGCGCCTCCTATTTGTTGGTAAAAATGTTGGTAATCTCAGTTCGATGGGATTTTTACCAACATTTGCACAGGAGGCTTGCTATGCGCTTAACTGATATTGCTGTAAAAAACGCCAAGCCTTCCGACAAGCAGATCAAGCTATCAGACGGTAAAGGCCTGTATCTTCTCGTTCATCCCAACGGCTCTAAATACTGGCAAGCTGCTTATCGCTATGATGGTAAGCAAAAAGTCTTCTCAATTGGCACTTACCCTACCGTATCACTCGCAGAAGCTCGTACAAGCCTCTTAGAAATGAAATCTCTGTTAGCTAATGGTGTTGACCCGTTGCAGCAAAAAAAGGCTGTAAAAGCTGAGGAGCGCGGAGATTTTACGTTTGAAACTGTAGCGCGGGACTGGCACAAAAAAATGTCAGTTAGTGAGCGCTGGATACCTCAGCACAGCGAACGGATTTTAAACAGCCTCATTAATCATCTTTTCCCTACTATAGGCTCAAAAGATATCACCAAGTTGACTACGCGCGATCTTCTGCTTCCTCTTCGTAAAATTGAGGGCAAAGGCCAGCACGAAACGGCTTCACGCCTGAAACAACGTATTACAGCTATCATGCGTTATGCTGTCCAAGAAGATATGATTACCCATAATCCAGCCAATGAACTTGGCGGCACATTAATCACACCTAAAAGAACGCATTACCCAGCACTTGAACTTGAGCAGATACCCGATCTACTTGCACGTATTGATGCCTATAATGGCCGTAGATTAACGGTATTGGCTTTAAAGCTCACTATGCTTGTATTCATCCGGTCAAGTGAACTACGATTTGCCAGATGGTCGGAAATCGACTTTAAAAATGCGTTATGGGTTATTCCACCGGAAAGGGACGAGATCGACAATGTTAGATTTTCTGAGCGAGGATCTAAAATGCGAATACCTCATTATGTGCCGTTAAGCCTTCAGGCTATTGAAATATTAAAAGAGCTAAAAGAGATTAGCTATGATATTAGCAATGGTGAGGGATTGATATTCATCGGTTGTCATGATTATCGCAAACCCATGAGCGAAAATACGGTTAATAAGGCATTGCGACTTATGGGCTATAACACTCAAACTCAAATTTGCGGACATGGTTTCCGCACTATGGCTTGTAGTAGTTTGGTTGAATCAGGTATATGGGCTGAAGACGCTATAGAAAGACAAATGAGCCACAAAGAGCAAAATAACGTTCGAGCGGCTTATACTCACAAAGCAAAGCATATTACGCAACGTAGGCTAATGCTTCAATGGTGGGCTGATTATCTGGACGCAAACAAACAAATGCACATTATGCCTTTTGAGTTCGCAAAAAATTTATAGGAGGATTTATGGATACTGTGATTTTCAATAACAATGAAGATGCGTATAAAGAGTGGTTAAATGATAATCCTGAAGGATACGTTGTTAACCTGTTAGAGACAGTCAAAGGTACGGAAAGGAAATCTGACATAAATAGCACATGCATCCACCGTGTGAATTGTTTCTCGATTAACCCTTTAGTGTCAGATAAAGAAAAAACTGGATTTACAACAGGTCAGTATCAAAAAATATGTTCTTTATCAGAGGAATCTGCATATACAAAAGCTAAAGAACTTACAGGAATGAAAATGATCAAACACTGTTCTTTTTGTTTTAAACGTGTAGATATATAACTGTGAATACTAAAAATTAGAAGAGGCTTCAGCCTCTTCTAATTTAATTTACAGGCTCCGGAAAAGCGCATAAAAAGAGCCAGTCAGTTGCTTAACTGACTGGCATTACCTGGATATAGGCTGTATTTTTACCCACCGTATCTACGTAATACCCCCTGCACCAAAACTCCCTGTTTCTGTATTTAAATTTCAGTTCACCAAACTGCTCATAAAGCATCAGGCTACTTTTTCCCTTCAGGTATCCCATAAAACTCGACACACTTATTTTTGGGGGGATCTCCAGAAGCATATGGATGTGATCCACGCAACACTCCGCCTCCAGAATGTTCACATTCTTCCATTCACATAACTTTCTTAATATGCTGCCTATCGCCCTACGTTTTTCTCCATAGAACACCTGCATTCGGTACTTCGGTGCAAAAACTATATGATATTTACAGTTCCATCGGGTATGCGCTAAGCTCTTTTCGTCCCTCATTGGGATCCCCTTTCGACTTCTTGTTTAACTTTTGCAGTTGCCAGACCGCAAGGTGTTTTAACAAATCAAAAGGGGTTTTTATAACCGGCTTATAGCTGAAAGCTTTACGGAACCCCCAGCCTAGCTGGGGGTTTTCTGTGCACAAATCATAGCAGGCAGTGAATGTCTGCTGTAATGCCATAACATCAGTCTGCCGGATGGATATCGATATAGTATTCCTTGCCCTGCTCAAACTGATTGAAAGCGTCGGGGTTAGAGATATGCATCTGCAACTGCCCACCGGGCGTGTACTTTGACCAGGTTTCATTTTCTGCACTGCCGGAAGTTACAGCCCCATATGAACAACGCGGGATGAATCATCTTCTGCCTTCTGAATGAAATGGCAGATGAATTTTGCTTTAACGGACATGGGTTATTACCTCGGTTTCTTTGAATGAATACGTTATTTCGCTACCACACCCTGCGCTTGCATAAGGCACATACGCAATCAAATACAGATGCTCTTTTAGTTCTTGCTAGGATTTATTGTGCGGCTGAGTACAAACTAGCCGACCTTGGTAACGATGGCGGTCTTGACTTTCCTGTGCAAGCGTATAATTTACTATTAACATTGTTTTTTAAAGTAAAAATCATGGGATGGAAAACAAAGACAGCTTTATGTATTTTGGTGATTGCTGTTGCCGACTTTGGTTACGGATATTATCGTTGGCATACAGGACCTACGTGCGATGAAGTCACCTACGAAGAGGTGATTGACGCTGTAAGAAACGATCTGGTTAAATATCAAGTTCCACGATGGAAAGAATTCCAGGCAGATAAACTTGGTACCGACAAACCGGAGATCAGCTTCAGTAAAGGCGCATCATATACATCCGGAGATGTCTATAGTATTTCTGTGACTGTATCTGGACCACTGGAAGGACACCATACGGTTGCCATGTATATTTGCAGACTAGGTGGCGTTGAATATTCAGCCGGAACCAGAATTTATTGAGCTCATCCAACGATGAAAAGCAGCCACGCAAATCGTGACTGCTTACTCTGTTTAGAACAGACATCCATCTTTTGTCAACGATTCCCCATTCCGCCCATTTTCATTGATTATCAAATCGCCGGGAATATGGATCTTGTAGGGGGTTCCACCGAGCTCACGCAGTATCGTCGTTGACCACTCACCTAACGCATCGCGATGTGTACTGGCGTTAGCGTTGTATGTGTCACCACTCGTGTTAATCGTACCGTTATAATTCCAGCTACCATCGGCAGACACATTAAGTGTACCGTAAGTGGTCATGTTGATGTGACCGAGATACGCAGCTATAAAAAAACTGTCATTCATTGTGTTTCGGGGGAATTTGGAGTCAATCTCAAAGCTCCCAATTCCCCCACCGTTGATAATATCCATTATCTCAGGAATTTCGGTGACGCTGATATTGAAACCAACATCGTTTATATTTATAGACCTGTCTGTCCCATCCCCAAATACATAATGGCGGAACGCATCAACTGGAGCGAGCAATCCTTTCACTAACTCCCCCGCTCCTGAACTATTAATGAAATCAGATAACGAGTTGGAAATTGATTCATATTCGTTATACAGATCTTCCAAAATGTTTTGATTTTGTGAATTATCATAGAGAAAACTTTCACTACCCGTTTTAATAACACAATCGCTAGTGGGATAGGAAACACAGGTCAATAAAAATCCATTTTGTTGCGACTTACACAAAAAAGTACCATCAGACTGCTCCACCGAGCCACTTACAAGTATTGCGGCGCAGGTAGCACACGCTCCTGCTCGACAGGAGTAAGGCAACTCGATTCCCTGCCGTTCGGCAGCGTTTAATATTCGTTCATCATCTGAACATTCAAACTCATTACCAGTCGTGATATCCTGAATTCGGTAAACTGTCATTTTTTTACTCCATAACTATTGTTGAAAGATCGGTGAATTGGTTATTGCCCCGTAGGATTGCTCACACGTCAGGCCCGCTACTCTTGCCCGGTCAGCGTACGCTGCCAGCTCTCCCGCTCTGTCGTCAGCGCGCTGGAGCATGTCGGCGAGCAATATGCCGGTACTGGTTCTTGCCGCGCCTGCGGCGGCAGTTGCGGATATGCGGCCGGTTTCACTTGCTGCGAACTGGCGCCTGATTGTTGCGATGGTGTCGCGCAGGCTGTCAGCAGCAGACTGAGCACTAGCAGCATCAGTCTGTGCCTGTTCAATTTCACGTTGCGCATTAGTCGATATCGTATTGATCGCTTCCTGTCGTCGCCGTTCTTCCTGGCGCTCATCAGATTGTCGTTTTGCCAGCGCTTCAGCATCTGCTGTATTGCGCTGGTCCCACTTTTGTTGCCACGCAGCATTGGCATCATTCCGACCGGCTGTATATCGCCAGTGACTGAATCCCCAGATCAAAAAAGCCACCAGCGTTATTAGTGCCAGTGGCTTCCAGTATTTTTTTAGTAGTGCCGTAACGATTGCGCTCATACCAACACCCGCCGCGCCAGATCAAAACGCTCGCGCCTGTCGTCTATTCCATTCCGCCCGCCGTTAATAACCAACGTTACACGTTCAACGTCGGCGGCGTATTGCCCCAGCCGTTTTGATTTCCAGAACCAGCCAGCAGAACGTATGGCGTTAATATCCTGTTCCAGTAGTTCCGGGGATGTGACTAAATCCAGCGCCAGACCGTTACCACACGACCGGTAATTATCTAACCCGGTAATCTGAATCAGACCACGCCCGCGAAATTTCCAGCCATCAGCCTGTGATTTGTTGCCCAGCCGATTGGAGTAAACCAGATTAGCAATGGCAGCCTGGTTGGCTGGGTGCACCGATGTTCGACCAAGCATATCTGCCTGATACTGAGTGATACGTTTACCGAACGTCGCCACCAGCGCGGCGGGCGTGTAATTCAGCGACTCAACGATGCGAGAGAATCCGCCGGACTCATGCCCCACCTGTGCGATAAATTGCGCTTGATCGACTGGAGTAGAGATGCTGAATTCATCAAATGTTGCCTTTAGATGTGGAAACCATCGCGCAGCTAACCCGGCGCTGATGTTAGCCGCCTTTTGAAACTGATCTTTTGTCATAATGATTATGCCTGCGGGTTGTCGCCAGTCTTGTTGCCAATGGCGCGGCGGAGAATAGAACTGATGTAGTCAATGCCGAGGAAACCGATAAATACACTCCCTATCGATGCCCATGACGAATCCCAGCCGAGAGCCGCCAGTCCATCATTGATGTAATAGGCCACCAGCGAACACATAGCCGCATCAAGTAGCCGGCGAGGCCAACTGTCTCGACCAACGTATGCCCCACGCAACAGCGCCATAACCGCCGCAGCTGTGGAATAACCGACCTCTTTCTGAGAAAACCACGCAATAATTTGCGCCCACTGGTCGGGGTTTTTGTCCGGCATCTTCATATCCTTACCTCCCCAATGGTCGGCGCTGAGTGTGATTTACGGGAAAAGAAAAAGGCCCTGCCGTAGCAGAGCCTTGAATATTGCCTATGCGTGGAGTTACTTAACGCATAGTGATTTGGGTTAACACATTAGGCGGCGACCAATTCCAGACGCTTACCCAGTAAGGTGAGCGCTTTCTGAATTGTGTCTATTTTCGTTGAGTGATGCAGGTCAAACAGCCGTGTCACTTCCTGCTTTTTAACCCCCATGCGCGACGCCAGCTCAACCTGAGTTAAGCCGGAATCAATAAAGGCATTCAGCATAAGCACTTTTGCCGCTACGCTGGCTGGCACCTCTACGTAGTCACCGGTAATTTCTCCCAGCAGCGGTACGCGCTGGTTATCCTCGAAGTAAAAATCAAAGGACGTCACCAGCGCATCAAGTGCCATCGCCAGCGCTTCTTTTCGCGTATCGTCCTGAGTTAGCGCTTTCGGGATATCCGGGAACGAAACCATATAGCCGCCCAAATCCGGGTCTAACTCTAAATTTACTGGATATCGCATATCGTTATGATGAATCTCCGCGAGTACCAGCCCCGCAGGGCTGGTTTGTTATTTCAGGCCAAGCTGCTTAAGTATGGCCTTTCGCAATGGTTCTTTTCTCTCAGCGCCGGGGTGTCTTGGCATTACTCTTCGTTTCCCGTTGTATCTCAGTTTCAGATAGTTAGTACCGTTTGAAACTTCAACTCCCTGAGATTCAAGCCACCGCCTGAACTCGCTTTGCTTCACCATTCCTCCATTCTGTTGAACATGTGATTACTTAAAGGAGGGTGTTTTTTCTGTGTCAGTTGAAATTTTTCTATTTCCAACTCCACACCAGATCTATCGCTTCTTTAACCGTTGCCACTGAGCCTGGTTTTGTATCCCGCGCGTTGATACCACTTCGGATTAGTTGGATTCCCAGAGTGACGCACCTGGAATTCACAAGCTCATTGTGTTGAGACTGTCATGTTGCGGCTCCTTCTTGGATTGAACCACTTCTGGAACGACTCACACCGTTAAACGCACGGTGCGTAGCAGCCAGTACGGGTGATTAGACTGGGGCGGCGTCAACCGCCCCAAGTGGTGATTACTTCACTTCAACATCAATCATGGGAGGAATATAACCGTAGTCATACTCTTCAAGCACGAAGGTCTGTACGCCTTTCAGTTTGATCTGCACCGTCGGGGCTTCCGTGCCACCAATGCGATAGGTTTCTTCGCCCGTAGGAACGGAATCAATGAAAGAGGTCACCAGACCGTTAGGCATTACGTAGTGCGAATAAGTCTGGTAGGGCTGAGAAGGCGGGTTACCCAGCACCAGACCGGAACCATTCAGCGGCACATACGGTCCGAACAGATCCTCACTCACAAAACCGTACACGCCGTCAGGCCCGGTCAGCCCGTCGCCATAGGTATATTTATGACTGATAGTGAATAGATAATATTTCCCATCCTGGAAAACAAAGTGCGGGCGCTCGGTTTGATCGTTGACACCGACCGCCGTCACCAGCGGCGGCAGCAATTCCCAGTCGTCGCCATCCTCATCCCGGCAAATGGCAATACCGACGCAACCGGTCTGGAAACGCGAGTTACCAGCGTCTTCATAACCCGGCGGAACATCGCCCAGCTCATCCGGGCCGACGACATGCGTACCACGCACGCCGGCAACATTGCCTTCAAACAGCATATACAGCTGGCCGCTTTTCGGATCGCGGAACGGGCACGGATCGCGGAAGGCCCAGTACGGGTTCTGGCTTTCGGTCTGATACATTTTCCCGTCGGCCTCGAACAGCGATTTGACTTTCTTGAATCCCACCATTTCCACGCCATTTTCGGTGGTCACCACGCGTCCACGTACTTTTACGATGGTCGCACCCGGCGTCACCGCCGTGTAGTAAAGATCCACGTCGCCACGCTCGTTCAACAGGATCGGTGTTCCCGCCCATTCACGCGTGGTGGGCGAAATCCCCTCTTCCATTACGCGTCCGCCCATGATCCAATCTTTACCGGTACGGGAGAACCAGAAGTACATTTTTGCCCGTCCATGGCGATCGTTCCAGTCGCGGGTAATGTCATAATTGCCCTCTTCGTCCAGGTATTCGGGATCGGTTGAGTTGCGATCGGCGGTCAGGGTGAAAATCACGGACCAACCGTTAACCGAGGCGATATTGCCGTCCATATCGCGTAACGGCATGGTATCCCAGATAAATACCTCATCGCTCATGACCGGAAAATCACCACGAACCAGCGGCTGAGTGGTGGTCGGGTCATTTTCGTTGACCTTTAACGCATCAGCACGCGACCAAATCGTGGGTTTATGCGGCTGAGCAGATTTAAGGGAAGTTTTTTTACCTTGATTAATCGTATTCATAATATGTCTCGCTCTATAAAAAAATAAAACCCGCCCGAACAAATAATGATATTTGCTCAGCTTCGGGTTGTTTGGAGGCATTACGTTTATAAAAAACAGGCGTAATACCGGATTTAAAAAGAAAACAAACAGATGCAATCCGCAGAATAGCGGACAACATAAAACTGCAATAAACAATATTTCACTACGCTATCTCTTGCATGTCCTCCTTAATAAACAAGTTAAAGACGATATAAATTCACAATAAAAAAGGCGCCAGGCGCCTTTAAAATCATTTATTTATTTTCTTATCATTTTCATCACGGCCATTAATAAATCTCAATATACCGTAACGAATCTGTTTTACGCCGATAAAGCCAATTATTCCTCCCAACGCGGGCGTCAGCGTTTTTGGCAAGGAGTAATACTCAAGCGATGCAACCGCCGTCAGCGTCAATGCCCCACATAGCGCGGCTTCCAGCAACATCCTCTGCCAACTGCCACCGGTGTATGCAACACGGAGTATCGCGATGAAAACAGCCAATAATACGCCACCGGTGGGGACATCTCCACGCCACCAGGACTGTATTAATTCATAAGCGCCTGCCCAGCTGAAGATATTCATTTGCATACTTACCTTCCGAAAAGCGAGTAGTAAAATAAGACAAGTCTTATTCAAGACGTTATTTAAGCCATAAAAAAAGCCCCGAAAAAATTTCGGGGCTTAAATAAAAAAACCTGCCATCGGCAGGTTTTTGCTGTTCTCCATCAGAGAGAACCGAATCAATAAATCTCCATCATGGGAATAAATTTAACCATTTTCAGACACGAATGCAAGCCTTAATTTAAAAAAATTGATCTTATTTTTATATGTTATCGTGACGATGAAGTGATCACTGAAAATAACTGTTCCGCCGCACCAGCTTCCTGATGACAATGCGCGACCAGAGAGTCATAAAATACCTTCCAATTCCGCGACCATGTCCGCTGGGTTAAATCAGGCGCCAGCGTTTTTATTACTTTATACACTGCCGCCGACGTCGGTGGTTTCAATCCAGAACCACCACAGCGGGGACACATTTTTTCTACCGTTTTTCCGCTGGCTTTTGACGCCATCAGGTCGGTGATCTTTCCTCTGCCGCCACAGCGGCAACGATACAACGGATCGTCCGCAGTTCTGCAATATTGCTCAACCGCCATTTTTGCCAGCAAGACCATGCAATGCGCCTTCTGACGGCCCGCCGCTTTCCCCACCAAAGCCGGCGCCCGCTTGAGTGCAAACCGGGCAATGCCTTCTATCGCCCTGTTCCGTTCTTTAGGATCCTTGTCGTAACGGGCCAGAATCAGACTCAGGCCTAACGCCTCGCGCGCTTGCACCATCCCCAACGCCAGCAGAATATCGCTGTCGCGGTTCTTCGCCGCAGGCGTTGGCGCGGCCCGGCTGACGGGCCGGTCGCCACCACTCGGCCGGTAGCCATACGACGGCATGGCTTCTCGGCAGGTAAACATTGCCGAGGCCGATTTGGGGCCGCACAGGCTAAGCGCATGTTCAATATTCATTATGGGAACCTCCTATACCACCTAACATTGTTATCTCCGATAAGCGACCCGAACGCCGGGAATAAGCCCAACCGCATTGCCACATCCAGCCAGGTTTACCGTACTCCCGGATACGTACCGCCATAACCAGCGCAGGCAACGATTCTGCTTAGGTAACGCTACTGTCATTGCGTCAAAAATCAGGTCATTTTTTTGTTGATTTTATCCGCTATAAAGCAGACTATAGACAACGAAAATCAACAATACAATGAATAAATCAACATAGTGTTTATTTTTAAGTTGGTGAAAATGACAGAGCTTAGCGAACGCCTGCGCTACCTGATGCGCGAAGAAAAAATGAAGCAAAAGGATTTGGCGGAAATGATTGGCACCTCGCCGCAGACGGTGAATAACTGGTTAAAACGCGGCACGCTGAGCCGTGAATCCGCACAGGCCATCAATGAAAAAACCGGTTATTCACTGGACTGGTTGCTTAATGGTGTCGGTCAGCCGAAACCGGGAAGCAGTAATTTCAAGGCTTCCCGCCTGCATGTGACCGAATGGGAAAGCACCGATAACGATGACGACGAATTTGTGGAAGTATCGTTACTTGGCGTCCGGCTATCCGCTGGCGGCGGCGCGTATGATATTGATGAAGATGAAGTCTATGCCCTGCCTTTTCGCGCTCACACGCTGCGACGGCTGGGAATTCGGGTTGAAGATACCCGGGTGGTGACGGTGATGGGCGATAGCATGGAACCCAAACTGTCGGATGGCGATAAAGTTGCCGTCAATCTCTCGGATCGCCAAATCCGGGACGGCAAAATGTACGCCATTCGCATGGGAGAATTGCAGCGCGTCAAAGCACTCATCAAACGTCCTGACGGCAGTATCATTGTGCGCTCTTACAACCCGACGTATGGCGATGAGATTGTCACCAAAGAACAGATTATCAACGGTGAGCTGGCCGTGATTGGGCGCGTATGGTGGGTATCCGCGCTGGTATAAGCCACGCGGTCATAGAGAAACCGCTGACCGGGTAGTGGTGGCGCCGAACGGATGTAAATCCTCATCGACAATCCAGTGCGGATAGCCAGATAGCGTAAAAAAGCCGATGAATTTTTCAACAATACAGAAACGTGGTGACATCATGCGGTCTGAGCAGATAGACCCCTTTGAACCGACGACCGGCGTAAAACTGCGGCGTCAGATCGGCCAGCAACTCCAGTTCAAAAGTCTGTTTGGTGCAGTCTAATGCCACCATCCTGGCATCAAGAAAATCAAAGTAACGTTTGACCTGTGGATACAGCGCCTTGAACAGGCTCTCTTTGGCAGAAAAACTCAACGTCAACAGGCAGCGGAATGCTTCCTCCCGTTCGTGAAACCATTGATATTCTTCTTCATCAACAATACCCGGCCAAAGAGATTGCGCCCGCGCCTCGGACATATATGCCTCAATATCCACCCCGACGCAGGAGAGTGCATCACTTTGGAGATGCGCAGCACACAAGACGCTTTCCGCATGGTGGCTCAAAGAGCCGGTAATATTCTCAGGCCACTGCGGAGAACGATCGTCACCGCTATTCAGGACGAAATTCGCATACCCCAGTTCACGCAGGACATGTCTGGCCAAATACCGTCCAGCCAGATACTCGGCGCGACGTTTGGGTACAGAACGCTCAAGCGCCTCTGAAAAAGGGATACCGGCTTGAGAAAACAAGGCATCGGAATAAGCAGACAAACGGAAATGACAGCGAGCGACAATACCGGGATATGTGGCGCCATCCATTGCCTGCGGGAAAGTTATCCATTCAACATCATCAATAAAAGCAGAAAGCATGTCAGGTTACTCTTGAAGGGGAAATCACACTCAGGGCAATCCAGCACCTCAACCTTCAATGAATAATGGGCGACTCCCCGCCCATCATCACTCAATCAAGAACCATTACAGCGCTAAAAAGAACCCTGCGATGCTGGCGCTCATCAGGTTGGAAAGCGTCCCCGCGATCACTGCTTTCAAACCAAACCGGGCAATATCCTGACGTCGGCTCGGCGCCATACTACCCAGTCCTCCAATAAGGATAGCTATCGATGACAGGTTAGCAAACCCACAAAGTGCGAACGAGATAATCGCCTTGGTATGATCGGACAGCACCTGCAAACCAGCGGCGACAACAGAATCGTCAGCTTTCAGGTACTCGCTAAAATTCATGTAGGCAACGAACTCATTGACGATCAGCTTTTGACCAATAAACGATCCGGCGATGGTTGCCTCATCCCAGGGAACGCCAATCAAAAACGCCACCGGCGAGAAGAGCCAGCCTAAAATCAGCTCCATCGACAGCTGAGGATAGTTAAACCAACCACCTACCCCGCCGAGAATACCATTAAGCAACGCAATCAGCGCGATAAATGCCAGCAGCATAGCGCCCACATTCAGCGCCAGCTGCATGCCGGAAGCCGCACCGCTGGCCGCGGCATCAATTACATTGGCCGGTTTGTCTTCCGGGTCGACAAATCCGCTAATTTCATCACGGTCATGGGTGTTTTCCGTTTCAGGCACCATCAGCTTGGCAAACAGTAAACCGCCGGGAGCGGCCATAAAGGAGGCGGCAATCAGATACTCCAGCGGCACGCCCATCTGGGCATAGCCGGCCATAACCGAACCTGCAATGGAAGCCAGCCCGCCACACATCACGGCAAACAATTCGGACTGTGTCATATTGGCGATATACGGACGAACCACCAGCGGTGCTTCCGTCTGACCAACGAAAATATTCGCGGTGGCGGAAAGCGATTCCGTGCGCGATGTACCCAGCAGTTTCTGTAATCCCCCGCCAAGCAAACGAATAACCCATTGCATAATGCCCATGTAATAAAGCACGGCGATCAGTGACGAGAAGAAAACAATGATAGGCAGCACTCGAAGCGCAAAAACAAAGCCGCCGCCGCCAAAGACTTCAAACATCTTGTCAGAAGTCAGGCCACCGAACATAAAGGAAACGCCCTGATTACCATATGAAATGATGTTGGCCACGCCTTCCGTCATACCACCTAAAACCCGGCGTCCCAATGGCACATACAGCACTAATGCCCCAATACCAATCTGAATAATGAAAGCACCCAATACGGTACGTAATCTGATCGCCTTACGATTACTGGAAAGCATAACCGCAAACAATATCAGTACAATCATGCCAATAAGACTCATGATGAGTTGCATGTGTCATTCCCTTTAGTACGTTGTGATAACGATCATTTCTTGAAAACGATCATTCTTAAAATTTGATAACAACCGTTTTGGTAACAACGATTCATGGTCGCAGCGGGACGTCGATCGCCCGACAAGGCGGGAAACCAGAAACTATCGGTTGAGCTGGTTATAGAGACGGACTCCGGGCAGCAGCCAACTTATGTCATAAATACATACAACATCGAATAAGCCAAAATGCAAAATAGTGATGTGCATCACACTTTTGTTGTAGTTATATGAAAAAACAATGGCTGATTCGCGAATTTCTACACAAAAATCGCACTAAGTCACGCCTCTGGCGAGGCAAAACGCGAGCGCGTTTTCATCTGAGATCAAAGAGTCGGAGTGTATTTTGATAGATCGCCGCCGCCAGTTCCTCAGCGGGCTCTGGCCGTAACTGGCAGAGAGACCGGAATACGTCGATGACCCGTTCGGGGCGATTAGGTTGGCCCTGATAACCACTGACCGGCATATCCGGCGCGTCAGTTTCCAGCAGCAGGCGATCGAGAGGGAGACGGGCAATAGCCTGACGGGTCTTATTGGCTCTGGAATAGCTAATCGTCCCGCCAACGCCAATAAAATAGCCCAGCCGGATGAACGCCTGAGCCTGTTCCAGGCTACCGGCAAATCCGTGGACGACGCCAGTACGCGGCACATCAACGCGGCGTAACAGCTGCGCCAGCCGATCGTGGGTACGGCGCGAATGGAGGATGACCGGAAGATCGTACTGTTTCGCCAGTTTCAGCTGCGCCTCAAGCATCATACATTGGCGCTCAAACTGCGGTTCCTGCATATAAAGATCCAACCCTATTTCCCCCACCGCCACCAGCTTCTCCGGTCTCTGCTGTAAGTTCGCTGCTAACTGTGCCAGATCGGCGTCGGCATGCCGGGAAATATATAACGGGTGCAACCCAAGGGCGGAATAAAGGGGGGAATGCGAACGCGCCAGAGTCAGTACACGTTCAAAGTGGCGAGACGCCACGGCAGGAATAATAATACGTTCAACGCCTGCTTCGGCAGCCAATTGAAGGCTGACCACACAGTTGTCGTAAAACAACGGAAAATCGAAATGACAATGGGTATCGATAAAAGGGGAGCGAGTCGCAAGCTCAGGGCTTCCGACAGAAGGTAGCATCGACACGCGTCTTTATCCTCAGTGTAGTACTCTCTCCTCTGAGGATACCCGTTCATTGGCCTTTCCGTAACCCTCTTGCACCACGCCGGATAGATAACCATTATTTCCTTCCAGCCAGGCGCAATCACTGTCAAACCATTCAGCCCACAGCGTCCAGAAGTTCCCTTTCCACTGTTTCCATTTGCCTACAACGATATCGCTATTCATCATAGTCCTCCTGATAAAAGATCGAGATTCAGCAAACCACCACGAACAGTGTGATAGTTTTATGTTACAGCGGCATGGCAGTTCTGTCTTTCAGAAAATGTCCGATTATCCCAATAGATTTGTGACGGCCGCCTGCCCGTCCACGGAGCCAACGCCATGCGTTGTTAAAAAACACTCCCGGCGTTTTTTCAAGATGCAGAAAGGCACCAACCAGACGTTTGGGCGCGATGAGAATCCGCCGGAAGTAGAATTTGAATGCTGTTCGACACGACCCCAAAAGGGGGCAGGCCCGATGAGGCGTTAAAAGCCCCACGTACCTGTTTGGCTAGCGGAATAAAAGCGTGACGGGTATTGCCCCGTCAGAGTATGTAAAGCGGAAAGGCAAGATGAAAAGCCTAAGGCCGTTTGCGGTTGGTAAACAGGCTCACCAGGAACACGATAATCCCGACAACAAAGACAATCTTAGCCGCACCTGCTGCGGTTCCCGCCAGACCACCGAAACCCAAGGCGGCAGCGATCAATGCAATAACTAAAAAGATAATACCCCAATGAAACATACGCTCTCCTTACCAGAAAATTAACAATCATGACGGTCATCCTAACGCGAGTAATGCATCCAGATTGCGTATCCAGCGTGGTAGTGCCATGTTGTGTTGATGGTGGCGGGCCACCGTTAAACGGTACCCGCTGTAAAAAATGGGATTATTTGACGGTTAAACTGTTTTTTACGCTTTTAACACCGTCAATAGACTTGGCGATACTTTCAGCTCGCGCAGACTGTGCCTGGTTGTCCACGTCACCACTCAGCAAGACAACGCCGTCCTGCGTTTCCACTGCCACTTTACGTGAAGGAACAATATCATCAGCCAGTAGCTTAGCTTTGATGGTACTGGTGGTCATGGCATCACCCGCATAAGCACTAACCGATTGCGATGCGGTGTCTTTAACCTGTAGTTTGTCACTGACAGACGTAACCCCTTCAGTCCCGGCGGCAATGCCCACGGCACGGGTCGCTATCTCCTGACTGCCGACAAAACCGCTTAGCGTTACCACCCCCTGGGTGGTCTCAACAGAAATGTCGCCGCTGGTAATGGCTTTATCTTCCAGCAAGGCACTTTTTACTTTTGCTGTTGTTGCACTGTCGCTCATGTAGCCTGAAGCTTTATTTGCGGAACTATCGATTTTCTCACCAGTAGTATCAGCAATACGTTGTATTTTCTGTCCCGCGGTCCCTTCAGCCAGGGCAGTACCACCGGCCAGCACCGATCCCAGAACGACAGCGATCAGCGATTGTGTAAGTTTGGTTTTTCTCATCGATTTCTTCCTTTATGTTTTTCTCTATTACGCCCGTTTATGCCAAAACGCCGCACATCGGGCCGCATTAACGCAGGATAATTACGCAGGTGATTCAGGTCTGACATCAGCACCCTGAAGCGTTTGATAACGTCGCAAAAACAACGCAATAACCAGATATTTATTTTATAAAAAACAAATAAGTTAAAATAACAAACCACCTATAATCGCGTTAACAGTTAAACAAACTAAAACACTCAATACGTTGTTAACTATAGACCACTAAATGAAAAATCACAGGCGGATTGGAAGGAAAGGGGCGAAACACGCAGGAATTCAGATTTGTCTGTGACGTGCAGAACAACGCAATCCTTTGGATGGGGAAGATATAATTTATTGATATACATATAAAAATATGCGAACCAACACGCAGTGAAAGCGTATCGATTCGCATATCTGAATTTCAAAACCGAATTTCAAAACCAAATTTCAAAACAAGAGAGTACGAGACTATGCTGTTTATTTAAACAACGTCAATTAATGCTCGCGTGTCTTATGGAACTCTACCTCAGGATAACGTTCGCGCGTCAGATTCAGGTTTACCAGCGTCGGCGCCACATAGGACAGATTATCGCCGCCGTCTAATGCCAGATGCTGTTCATTCTTGCGCTTGAACTCCTCCAACTTCTTCACATCGCGGCATTCGACCCAGCGAGCGGTGGAGACATTAACGGACTCGTAGATAGCTTCCACGTTATATTCCGTCTTCAATCGCGCGACAACGACATCAAACTGCAACACACCAACGGCGCCCACGATCAGGTCATTATTGGTCAGCGGACGGAAAACCTGAACCGCGCCTTCTTCAGAAAGCTGCACCAGCCCTTTCAGCAATTGTTTCTGTTTCAACGGATCGCGCAGGCGGATACGGCGGAACATTTCAGGCGCAAAGTTCGGAATACCGGTGAATTTCATGTCTTCACCCTGAGTAAACGTATCCCCGATTTGGATCGTGCCGTGGTTGTGCAAGCCAATAATGTCGCCGGGCCAGGCTTCCTCGACGTGAGAGCGATCGCCCGCCATAAAGGTCAACGCATCGGAAATCACCACATCCTTGCCGGTACGCACCTGACGCAGCTTCATCCCTTTCTCATACTTGCCGGAAACCACGCGCATAAACGCCACGCGGTCACGGTGCTTCGGATCCATGTTGGCCTGAATTTTAAAGACGAAACCGGTGAATTTCTCTTCGGCCGCAACCACTTCACGCGTATCGGTTTTACGCGGCATTGGCGCTGGCGCCCAGGCAACCAGCCCATCCAGCATATGATCAACACCGAAATTACCCAGCGCCGTACCAAAGAATACCGGCGTCAGGTCGCCAGACAGAAACGCCTCCAGTTCAAACTCGTGAGATGCACCTTTCACCAGCTCAAGTTCTTCGCGCAGCTGCATTGCCAGCTCTTCACCGACGGCAACGTCCAGCTCCGGGTTATCCAAGCCTTTAACGATACGAACTTCCTGAATCGTGTGTCCTTTACCACTCTGATAAAGGTAGGTTTCATCTTTATAAAGGTGATAAACCCCTTTGAACAGCTTACCGCAGCCAATCGGCCAGGTGATGGGCGCACAGGCAATCTTCAGTTCGCCTTCCACCTCATCCAGCACTTCCATCGGATCGCGGATATCACGGTCCAGTTTGTTCATGAACGTCAGGATCGGCGTATCGCGCAGACGCGTCACTTCCATCAGTTTACGCGTCCGGTCTTCAACCCCTTTGGCCGCATCAATAACCATCAAACAGCAGTCCACCGCCGTCAACGTGCGGTAGGTATCTTCAGAGAAATCTTCGTGTCCCGGGGTATCCAGCAGGTTAACCAGACATTCGTGATAGGGGAACTGCATCACCGAGGTGGTAATAGAGATACCACGCTGCTTCTCCATCTCCATCCAGTCGGATTTTGCATGTTGACTTGAACCACGCCCTTTTACCGTACCAGCCGTCTGGATTGCCTGTCCGAACAGCAATACCTTTTCCGTAATGGTCGTTTTACCGGCATCGGGGTGGGATATGATGGCGAACGTTCTTCTTTTCGAGACTTCGCGGGCGTATTCACTTGGAGACATGATTTTCAGGTTTCTTCTGTTAGCCACCCGGCGTCAGCATCAAGTCAAAAACACACCGATGTCAGCGTCAGGCAAAGCGGAAATAAATCGTAAGCCGGGCATTTTCCCTGATTTAACGTTTATACACAATCGGTGACTGAAATCGGTAGCCAACCACCAGCAATATTCCTATGCTGAAGACGTCTACATCCATCCACCCGATGTCTGTTTCAGTAGAGAAATCATATGAATGATTGGAATCCCTCGCTCTACCTACGTTTTGAAAGTGAAAGAACCCGCCCGGCGCTCGAACTGGTTTCCCGTATTGTTCATCCCGATGCGGTTTATATCAGCGATCTGGGTTGCGGACCGGGAAACAGTACGGAACTGCTTCATCATGCCTGGCCTCGGGCGCAGGTTACTGGCATCGATACCTCGGACGCCATGCTGACGCAGGCTCGCTCACGTTTACCCAGCTGTCATTTTCAACAGGCTGACATCATGACCTGGCAATCACCCCGGCCCCAGGACATCATTTACGCCAATGCGTCGCTACAGTGGGTGCTGGATCATGACCGGCTGATGCCGCATCTGATACAACAGCTCGCGCCAAACGGTGTGCTGGCCATTCAGATGCCAGATAATCTTGAACAGCCAAGCCATCGACTGATGCGGGAGGTTGCAAGCCAGAATACATGGCGCGATAAACTGGGTGACGGCGACCAGATCCGGCAGCGATTACTGACCGCCGAACAATATTATGACCTGCTGGCAACCCAAGGTTGTGACGTTGATATCTGGCGTACCACATACTATCATGTGATGCCTAATGCCCAGGCCATTGTCGACTGGCTGCGAGCCACCGGACTCCGCCCTTTTCTACAGCCATTGAACGATCGGGAACAACAGGCATTTTTACAGGATTATCTGGCGGCACTGGAAAAAGTCTACCTGACGCGCCACGACGGGCAGTGTCTGTTGGCCTTCCCACGATTGTTTATGGTTGCCCGCAAGCGATAATCGCATCCTGAGGCGCAGCCACTCGTCACGGCAGCGCTATGGTTTAAAGCCGGAAGAGTCAGCCTTTTTTCTCTTCTCCGGTTTTTTGCTCATCCGCATCATCCGCAGACGCGTTTTCGTTCCCTGCACCGTCATCTTCTTCTTTAACCGGCGTACTGGCCGTAAGTAAATAAGGCGACTGCTGCCAACGGGTGCGACGGTTCTGCAACAGCGTTCGGGTCAAAATGATGCCGATCGCCAGCGACAGCAATATCATTAAGCGCAGAATATTCGTGGTGTTATCCACCTGTTTGGCCTCTGTCGCCAAAACGTGCGTATCAAGGGTAACGCGCAGGAACCCTATCGGCCCATCTTTTCCCTCGATGGGCTGCACCAGTTGATGATTGAAATAACTGCCGACCCGATTGCCGTCCAGCGCCAGCCGATCCCGCAGTTGAACCAGCTCTCCCGCTTTGGCGACCAGCGAACCATCCTGCTGATAAATACCGGCATCCAGAATCCGGCTGTGTTCAGTAAGCTGCTGAAGTATATTGTTAATCTTCTGGTTGTTATCATCCGTACTATCCATTAGCGGTGCGATGCTGTAAGCCACCTGCCTGGTCAAAGTACGCGCCAAATCCTCAACCTGTTCCGAACGGGCCATTTGGTGGCTCAAACTGAAATAGGAAGCGCCCTGCATCAGTATCACCAGCAGAGCTAAGCAAATCAGCACAATGGCTGTGCGATGTAGGCGGAATTTTACCCGAGCCCGAACCATGATAATCCTTACGCGATTTGGATACTTTATGTTGCCAGAAGCGCCGACGATAGGATAGCTTGTTGCCCTGTTTTCCGATGGATATGTTTGTGGTCGCGCCCCTGAATCAGGAAGCGCTCCCGGATAGCTGCCCATCCAATGCCACGTAATTACCGCCAGTAGAGGATTTGCCCCATGTCGAATAGTCTGACCTATCGTGATCTCCCGAATGAGATTAACTGTTGGCCGGGACTGCCGCTATCACTGAGCGGTGATGAAGTGATGCCGCTCGATTATCGCGCCGGGGACACCGGCTGGCTGCTATACAGCGACGTACTCGACAAGAATTTGATTTCCCGCTATCAACGCAAACTGGGCGCGGCGATGGTCATTGTCAGCGCCTGGATCGTGGGAGATTATCAGGTGGTCCGCCTGGCGGGGTCGCTGACGGCGAGAGCCACCAAACTGGCGCACGAACTAGGCATGGACGTATCGCCGATGCGCAACGCCCCCACCCTGCGCGCTCCCGGCCTGCTGGTGATGGATATGGATTCCACCGCAATTCAGATTGAATGTATTGACGAAATCGCCAAACTGGCGGGAACGGGCGAATTGGTTGCCGAAGTCACCGAACGGGCGATGCGCGGGGAGCTGGATTTCTCTGCCAGTCTGCGTCAGCGCGTGGGAACCTTAAAAGGCGCCGATGCCAATATTCTGTGCGAAGTACGTAAAAACCTGCCGCTGATGCCGGGACTGACCAACATGGTCAGCCAACTTCAGGAAGCAGGCTGGCATGTGGCCATTGCTTCAGGCGGGTTTACCTATTTCGCCGATTATCTGCGTGAAGAGCTGGGTCTGGTTGCCGCCGTCGCCAATGAAATGGGGATGAAAGATGGTAAACTGACCGGTGAAGTCATCGGCCCGATTATCGATGCGAAATACAAAGCCAACACGCTGCGTGAGCTGGCGGAAAAACTGGAGATCCCCCCGCAGCAGACGGTTGCCATCGGTGATGGCGCCAACGATCTGCTGATGATCAAGGCTTCCGGTCTGGGCATTGCCTATCACGCCAAACCCAAAGTCAACGACCAGTCCGCGGTGACGATCCGGAATGCTGACCTGACTGGGGTACTCTGTATTCTCAGCGGCAGCATGAGACACGAAGAACGTTAATCCGATTAGAGGTAACCTGTGGCAAAAGCCGTCAAACGCGCCTTTGTATGTAATGAATGTGGGGCAGACTATCCACGCTGGCAGGGGCAGTGCAGCGCCTGTCACGCCTGGAATACCATTACCGAAGTCCGTCTGGCCGCGGTTGCCTCCTCTTCACGATCCGATCGCCTGACCGGCTATGCCGGTGAAAGCGCCGGCGTCAGCCGGGTACAAAAACTCTCGGAGATCAGCCTTGAGGCCCTGCCCCGTTTTTCTACCGGCTTTCAGGAATTTGACCGGGTGCTGGGCGGCGGCGTCGTGCCAGGCAGCGCGATTCTGATCGGCGGTAATCCGGGGGCAGGTAAAAGCACCCTGCTATTGCAAACGCTGTGTAAACTGTCCGAACAGATGAAAACCCTGTACGTCACCGGGGAAGAATCGTTGCAGCAGGTGGCGATGCGGGCCCATCGCCTCGGGTTGCCCGCCCATAACCTGAATATGCTGTCCGAAACCAGCATCGAACAGATTTGCCTGATTGCCGAACAGGAACAGCCAAAGTTAATGGTGATTGACTCTATTCAGGTCATGCATCTGGCCGATATTCAATCCTCCCCCGGCAGTGTCGCGCAGGTCCGTGAAACCGCCGCCTACCTGACCCGCTTTGCCAAAACCCGTGGCGTTGCCATCATCATGGTCGGTCACGTCACCAAAGACGGCTCGCTGGCGGGGCCAAAAGTGCTGGAACACTGTATCGATTGTTCGGTACTGCTGGACGGTGACGCCGATTCACGTTTTCGTACTCTGCGCAGCCATAAAAACCGCTTCGGCGCCGTCAATGAACTGGGCGTCTTCGCCATGACCGAACAGGGTCTGCGTGAAATCAGCAATCCTTCGGCCATTTTCCTCAGCCGCGGCGACGAAATCACCTCCGGCAGTTCAGTCATGGTGGTCTGGGAAGGCACCCGTCCACTGCTGGTGGAAATTCAGGCGCTGGTGGATCAGTCAATGATGGCGAACCCTCGGCGGGTCGCCGTGGGGCTGGAACAGAACCGTCTGGCGATCCTGCTGGCCGTTCTGCATCGTCATGGCGGTTTGCAGATGTCGGATCAGGATGTGTTCGTCAACGTCGTAGGCGGTGTCAAAGTAACGGAAACCAGCGCCGATCTGGCGCTCCTGCTGTCACTGGTCTCCAGCCTGCGCGATCGTCCATTGCCGCAGGATCTGGTGGTGTTTGGCGAGGTCGGGCTGGCGGGTGAAATCCGTCCGGTACCCAGCGGTCAGGAACGCATTGCGGAAGCCGCCAAGCACGGTTTCAAGCGTGCGATTGTCCCCCACGCCAATATGCCGAAGAAGCCCCTATCCAACATGCAGGTTTTCGGCGTCAAGAAGCTGGCCGACGCACTGGATATTCTCAACGACCTGTAAAAAATCGCCAGGAGCGATTTTCAACGTCGCACAGCGACGGCCCATCATAAAAAATGACAGAGACAGCGATTCATCCGGCACGCTGTGTTATCTTGTTTAGTACACTAAACAGGAGTGTCGGACTATGTCGCCATTTGAGTATTTAAAATCCGCCATCCGGCAAAAGGGATGTACCTTACAGCAGGTCGCCGATGCGACGGATATGACCAAGGGCTATCTCAGCCAGTTGCTCAATGCCAAGATCAAAAGCCCCAGCGCCCAGAAACTGGAAGCGCTGCACCGCTTTCTCGGTCTGGAATTCCCCCGGCATGAAAAAAAGATTGGCGTCGTCTTCGGCAAATTTTATCCCCTGCATACCGGCCATATCTATCTGATCCAGCGAGCGTGCAGCCAGGTGGATGAGCTGCATGTCATTCTGGGTTATGACGAACCGCGTGACCGTCTGCTGTTTGAAAACAGCTCCATGTCACAGCAGCCGACCGTCAGCGATCGCCTGCGCTGGCTGTTGCAAACCTTTAAATATCAGAAAAATATTCGCATCCATGCGTTTAATGAACAAGGGATGGAGCCGTATCCGCACGGCTGGGACGTATGGAGCAAAGGCATTCAGACCTTTATGCAGGGAAAAAACATTGAGCCTAATTTCGTCTATACCAGTGAAGAACAGGATGCGCCGCAATATCGTAAACATCTGGGTATAGAAACGATCCTGATCGATCCGCAGCGCTCATTCATGAGCATCAGCGGCTCGCAAATCCGCCACGATCCTTTCCGCTACTGGGAGTATATTCCTACGGAAGTCAAACCGTTCTTTGTGCGCACGGTGGCGATTCTGGGCGGGGAATCCAGCGGGAAATCCACGCTGGTGAACAAGCTGGCCAATATCTTTAACACCACCAGCGCCTGGGAATATGGCCGTGATTACGTGTTCTCCCACCTAGGCGGCGACGAAATGGCGCTGCAATATTCCGACTACGATAAAATCGCGCTGGGTCAGGCGCAATATATCGATTTTGCCGTTAAGTACGCCAACAAAGTGGCTTTTATCGATACCGATTTCGTCACCACACAGGCATTCTGCAAAAAGTATGAGGGACGTGAACACCCGTTTGTTCAGGCGCTGGTGGACGAATATCGCTTCGATCTGGTCATCCTGCTGGAAAACAATACGCCCTGGGTTGCCGATGGACTACGCAGTCTGGGCAGTTCGTCGGCGCGTCAGGAATTCCAGAACCTGCTGAAAACCATGCTGGCAGAGAACAATATTCAGTATGTGCACGTTAAAGAATCAGACTATGACACGCGTTTTCTGCGTTGTGTGGAGCTGGTGCAGCAAATGCTGGGGAACGATCTCACCACTGCCAGCGGCGGGAAGGGGTAATAATTTCCGGCAGCGGGATATCCCAATGCTCGGTCGGCAAACGATCAACCTGCTGACAATCATGGGCCAGACCGATCGGATAAGGCCCCTGCTGCGACCAGTTCTGTAACGTGCGGTCATAAAAACCGCCGCCCATTCCCAGCCGCTGTCCCTGACTGTCAAACGCCACCAGCGGCGTCAGCAGCACATCCAACTGTGGCAGCGGCAATACCTGGCGGACATCCAGACGAGGTTGCAGAATTTTCAAACGATTCAAGACCAGCTCGGTATCCGGTGCATAGCGCAGGAACAGCAAATTCCCGGCGCTGAATGGGTGTAAGACCGGCAGATAAACCCGCTTCCCCTGTAGCCACAGCTGTTGAATCAGCGGCTGTGTATTCAGTTCACCATCGAAAGAAAGAAACGCCGCGATATTGTCCGCCTGCTGTACTTTGGGATGAAGACAAACCTGATCCACCGCCTGTTCAGCAAAGTGGGCCTGCTGTGCCGCGGTAAGCTGACGACGGCGCTGGCGCACATCCTGACGGATTTGCTGACGACGCAGGGCAGAAGAGAGTGGCGGTATGGATGATGGTGTAGGCTGCATACGGAAACGAAATGATGGCCGCAATGATTATACGTGAAAGAAAGGGAATCTCCGAGATGCCGCCGCAGGCTGTAACCCTTGAACCCTTGGTTCAAGGTGAACATAATGTCGCAGTCTTAAGGCTTCTCGGGCGAACCGAGCATGCTCACCAACCACGGAGCATTACATTCTGTTGGTTTGAAATATCGGCTCAGGGGACTGACCCGCTGACAAACATCTCAGAGAAATTTTATCCGTTACTCAGTAAAGACCTTATCACGTCTTATCGCGTAAAAACACCTGACTTTTGTCAAAAATCGATGTTATTCAAACTGTGGTCCCTGACGTTCCGTAATACGTCCCTGCTCCAACAGCGCCTGTTCGATGGTCTGTTGCAGCATACGGATACGCTGTTCCATGTTGGCCGCGTAATCACGGGTTTTACCCCGTTCCTGCGCCAGTTCATGACACACGTTAAGCGCAGCGATAAACACCAGTTGCTCGGTGTTTGTGACTCTAGTGCGAACTTTAAGATCTTGCAACCGCTGGTTAAGATCTTCCGCAGCCTGATTCAACGCATCCTGTTGTTCTGGCGGACAATTGACTCTTAACGAACGGCCAAAAATCTGAATATCTACGGGTTGTGCAGACATGCCACCTTCCTGCCTTGTTTCGTTTTCGCGCCCGCATGGAATAAATCCTGCGCTGCCTGACATCGGGCCAGTTAAAGCGGGCGTCACTATATATATCCCCAATATAAGATACAAGCCCTTTCTGGTATCCCCACCGGGCTTGGTGGTAGCATAACACGAACTAATCCTGCCAACGATGACGAATCCACATGTCTATAGAGAATACGTTTCCAGGCTACGAAGCCCTTGACCAATTGCTCCACCAGCAGCAAATCGCCCTGACCGCCGCGGAAATGCATGGCCTCATCAGCGGTATGCTGTGTGGCGGCAACCATGATGACAGTTGGCGAACGTTGGTTTTTGAACTGACGAACGAAGGGATGGCCTTTCCGCAAACGCTGTCTCAGCCGCTCCAGCATCTGTATCAGGTAACGCGTGAAACGCTCGAAGATGAAGGTTTCATGTTCCAGCTGTTCCTGCCTGACGAGAACAACGAAGCGGTCACGGTATTCGACCGGGCCGATGCGCTGGCAGGCTGGGTAAACCACTTTCTGCTGGGATTGGGCGTGGTTCAACCCCGACTGAACAAAGCCGATGGTGAGTTGAAAGAAGCGATTAATGATTTACGCAACATCGCTCAACTGGGCTATGACGAAGATGAAGATCAGGAAGAACTGGAACAATCACTTGAAGAAGTGATTGAATATGTTCGTGTATCGGCCATTTTGTGTCATAACGAATTTACCAGCCCACAGATTGTTGCGCCGGAGCAGAAAAAACCGACGCTGCATTAATCCGCTGCAATACCGGAACCGGTAGCGCAGAGCTGTACGGAATATTTTTCAGGAGCAGGTGATGAACCCACAAGAGTTCCTTCGTCGTCGTCAGACACTGCTGGAGAAAATGGCGCCGGCCAGTGCCGCAATCTTTTTTGCGGCGCCCGAGACGGCGCGCAATGCAGACAGTGATTATCCCTATCGTCAAAACAGCGATTTTTGGTATTTCACCGGGTTTAACGAACCGGAAGCAGCGCTGTTGTTGGTTAAAAGCGACGAAAAACATCACCATAGCGTGTTATTCAATCGCGTGCGCGATCTGACGGCTGAAATCTGGTTTGGCCGTCGTCTGGGCCAGGAAGCCGCTCCCGCCAAACTGGGCGTCGACCGGGCGTTACCGTTTAATGAAATCAGCGCACAGCTACACCTGCTGCTCAACGGTCTGGATGTGATTTATCACGCGCAGGGGCAATACGACTACGCCGACAAACTGCTGTTTTCCGCATTGGAAACGTTGCGCAGCGGCGCCCGCAAGGGCTTTACCGTCCCGCAGACAATCACCGACTGGCGTCCGTGGGTACATGAAATGCGGCTGTTCAAATCACAGGCGGAAATTGACGTGATGCGCCGCGCGGGTGAAATCACCGCGCTGGCCCACACACGCGCCATGCAGCAATGCCGTCCCGGCATGTTTGAATACCAGCTTGAAGGCGAAATTCATCACGAATTTACTCATCATGGCGCACGCTACCCCTCTTACAACACCATTGTCGGCAGCGGCGATAACGCCTGCATCCTGCACTACACCGAAAACGAATCTCAAATGCGCGACGGCGATTTGGTGCTGATCGACGCCGGATGCGAATACCGCAGCTATGCCGGGGATATTACCCGCACCTTCCCGGTCAATGGCAAGTTTACCGAACCGCAACGCGCGATTTACGACATTGTACTGCGCTCGCAACTCAAGGCGCTGGAGCTGTTCGCCCCCGGACGCAGCATCCGCGACGTCAATGATGAAGTGGTGCGCATCATGGTGAGCGGGCTGGTTAAGCTGGGTATCCTGAAAGGCGAGGTCGATGTATTAATCGCCGAACAGGCGCACCGTCAGTTCTTTATGCACGGGCTCAGCCACTGGCTGGGGCTGGACGTACACGATGTCGGTGATTACGGCTCCACCGATCGCGGCCGCCCGCTCGAACCCGGCATGGTGCTAACGGTGGAACCCGGCCTGTATATCGCGCCGAATGCCAAAGTGCCTCAGCAATATCGGGGAATCGGGGTGCGTATTGAAGATGATATTCTGATCACCGAGACCGGCAACGAAAACCTGACGTCCGGCGTGGTGAAAGACGCCGACGACATTGAAGCGCTCATGGCACAAGGGCCTTCTGCATAGCAGTCGCCAGAAATACGAGCCTACCCCAACAGGCTCTGAGCATCGGGATAAAAACATGACGGTAATGATTGTCGGCGGAGGCATGGCGGGCGCAACACTGGCGCTGGCAATATCCACGCTTTCACAAGGGAAAGTTCCCGTTGATCTGATCGAAGCAAAATCTCCGCTCGAACGGCAACACCCGGGATTTGATGCCAGAGCGATTGCCCTGTCGGAAGGCACCAGCCAGCAACTGGAAACCATCGGCATCTGGCAGACGCTGGCGGGCTGCGCTACCGCGATAACCGACATTCACGTCAGCGATCGCGGACATGCCTGCTTTGTCAACCTGAAAGCCACGGACTATCACGTGCCGGCGCTGGGCCACGTTGTCGAACTGCACGAAGCGGGACAGCGGCTGTTCTCCTTGTTGAAACAGGCGCCCGGCGTGCGTCTGCATTGTCCGGCAACAGTCGTCGCCGTTGCCCGTACGCAAAGCGAGGCGACGCTGACGCTGGATAACGGTACGGTACTGGCCGGACAGCTGATGGTGGCGGCCGACGGCTCTCACTCAATGCTGGCTGAAGCCTGCGGTGTACAGTGGCAACAGCGGGACTATGATCAAATCGCCGTTATCGCCAACGTGACGACGGCCGAAGCGCCTCAAGGCCGTGCATTTGAGCGCTTTACGCCACACGGACCGTTGGCGATGTTGCCCATGGGCAATGGCCGCAGTTCGCTGGTCTGGTGTCATGCCCGCAGCCAGCAGACGCTGGTTGATAACTGGCGTGAAGACGAATTCCGTCAGCAGCTACAGCGGGCGTTTGGCTGGCGTCTGGGCGCGATCGCCCACATCGGAGAACGCCACAGCTATCCTTTACGATTACTGACCGCCAGCCAGCATATCGGCCATCGGCTGGCGCTGGTGGGCAATGCGGCCCAGACATTGCATCCGATCGCCGGGCAAGGATTTAATCTGGGCTTGCGGGATGTGATGTCGCTGGCGGAAACCGTGGTTGAAGCCATGCAACATCATCTGGACCCGGGCCATTACCGCGTGCTCAGCCGCTACCAGCAGCGTCGCCAACCCGATCAGCAAACGACGGTGGCGATTACCGACGGACTGGTCAGGCTGTTTGCCAACCGCTATACCGCATTGGAAATTGGCCGTAATCTGGGGCTCATGACCATGAATAATCTGCCGTTGATGCGTGATGCGCTGGCCCGCCGCACACTTGGCTGGGTTGAGCGTTAAGCACGTTCTCCGGCAGGACATAACAGGAAAATACGTGTATGCAATCATTCGACGTGGTTATTGCCGGTGGCGGCATGGTTGGTCTGGCACTCGCCTGCGGTTTGCAAGGCAGCGGCCTGCGCATCGCCGTCCTTGAAAAACAGCCGGTTGAAGTACGAGCGCCCGAAAACGCGCCTGCATTGCGAGTCTCCGCCATCAACGCGGCCAGCGAGAGCCTGCTTCGTCATCTTGGCGTCTGGGAAAGCCTCGTTGCGCAACGCGTCAGCCCCTATAACGCCATGGAAGTCTGGGATAAAGACAGCTTTGGTCACATCAGCTTCAACGGTGAAGCGTTCGGCTTTTCACACCTCGGCCATATTATCGAAAATCCGATCATTCAGCAGACGCTGTGGCAGAAGGCCGGTCAATCCGGCGACATTACGCTGCTGGCGCCGGCGGTGTTGAAACAGGTCGCCTGGGGCGAAAACGAAGCCTTTATCACGTTGCAGGATGACAGCATGCTCACCGCGCGTCTGGTTGTCGGCGCCGACGGCGCACACTCCTGGCTACGCCAGCACGCAGATATTCCGCTGACCTTCTGGGATTACGGCCACCACGCGCTGGTCGCCAGCATTCGCACCGAATCCCCGCACCACGCCGTGGCGCGTCAGGTGTTTCACGGCGACGGCATTCTGGCGTTTTTGCCGCTGAGCGATCCGCATCTCAGTTCGATTGTCTGGTCGCTCTCGCCGCAACAGGCTCAGACCATGCAGGCGTTACCTGAAGACGAGTTTAACCAGCGGTTGTCGATAGCCTTCGATATGCGTCTGGGATTATGCAAGCTCGAAAGTGAACGGCAAACATTCCCCCTGATGGGACGCTATGCCCGCAGTTTCGCGGCGCATCGTCTGGTGCTGGTCGGCGACGCGGCTCACACCATTCATCCTCTGGCCGGTCAGGGCGTGAATCTCGGCTTTATGGACGTGGCTGACCTGATTGCGGAACTGAAACGGCTTCAGGCGCAGGGCAAAGACATCGGCCAGCATCTGTATCTCAGACGCTATGAACGCAAGCGGAAACACCGCGCCGCCGTCATGCTCGCCAGCATGCAAGGGTTCCGCGAACTGTTCGATGGCGACAATCCGGCCAAAAAGCTGCTGCGCGATGTGGGCCTGATGCTGGCAGACAAGCTGCCCGGCATTAAACCGACGCTGGTGCGTCAGGCAATGGGGTTACATGATTTGCCGGCGTGGCTGAGTGACGGTAAGTAAGCGGTCACTCAACATCAGTTCGCCGCACATGCGGCGAACGCTGAACCGAGCGTTACGAATCATCCCCGACTCTCACCAGCAGCTTGCCAAAATTATGCCCTTGCAACAGGCCGATAAACGCCTCCGGCGCGTTTTCCAAACCATCGACAAGATGTTCCCGATATTTGATCTTCCCTTCCGCCACCCACGGGGAAACCGCCTGCTGGAATTCATCAAAACGATGGCCGTAATCATCAAAAATGATGAATCCCTGCATCCGAATGCGCTTCTTCAAAATGGTCCCGGTCAACAGAGGCAGACGGTCGGGGCCATCAGGTAATCCAGTCGCATTGTAATTGGAGATCAGTCCGCAGACCGGAATACGCGCGGACGTATTCAATAACGGCAATACCGCATCGAATACCTTCCCACCGACGTTTTCAAAATAAATATCAATCCCTTTCGGGCAGGCTTGCTGTAGCTGCTCAGCAAAATCCGTCGCGTGATGATCGAGGCAGATATCGAATCCCAAGACCTCGACCGCATGGCGGCATTTCTCCGCGCCCCCCGCGACGCCAACGACATGACATCCCTTCAGTTTGCCAATCTGCCCGACCGTCGCGCCTACCGGCCCCGTTGCCGCCGCCACCACCAGCGTTTCACCCGCTTTGGGCTGCCCGATATCCATCAGTCCCATATAGGCGGTGAACCCGGGCATACCCAGAACCCCCAACGCATAGGACGGATTAGACGGAGATTGCCCCAGATTTTTTAACCCCTTGCCGTCGGAAACGGCATAATCCTGCCAGCCGCTATAGGCCAGAACCCAGTCACCAACCTGATAATCCGGGTGTTTTGACTGCACCACTCTGCTGACGGTCGTCCCGACCATCACCTCATTCAGTTCCACCGGTTTGGCATAAGATGGCGCATCGCTCATGCGACCGCGCATATAAGGATCAAGAGAAAGAAACACCGAGCGCAGCAGCACGCCGCCTTCCTTAACCTCGGGAATAGCCTGCTGCTCCAGACGGAAATTATCTTGCGTAGGCGCACCGTGCGGACGTTGCGCCAACACGATGCGACGATTGTACCGATCGGTTTGTGACATAAAATGCTCCTTTTAGGGCTGCCTCGTACTACTATTCAGAATATCATCATAGTTCATGGGCAGGCAGATGAAGCCGAGCCCCGCGACAATAGCGTCATCACCCAATCGGATTCGGCAATGGCAAAAAATACCACGGCCAATACGCCGGCGACCTGAAAGATAATGGCGATATCAATTTAGTTCTATTAGCTTAATAATTGTTTTCTTCAGTTATTACATTTAAAAATAGCGGCTCATCGCTTCACTTAAAAAATGTATTTACATAAATATACAATTAGAAATACTTAATAACGATTACAACGCCAACTGATGTCACTGTATTTACACTAACATTAACAGGGTATATCCAATAAATTTCCAGTTATAGAAAACAGCAATGCATGCCCCCTCAGTTGCTGACTAAAATAAACCCACGGGCAATTTTAATGTAGTCAACAGCCTGTAATCTGAAAGATGAACAGAGAGCCCTCATATAAAAATCGATTGTGATGACCAATGGGTGTATCATCCTTTCCGAATCAAGGTGTAACCTGATAGGTTAATGATTATTTTTCGATATCTTTTTCATAACCAAGCTGTCAATTTCTGTCACACCCGCGGCTTATCTGTCGGTGCGACCGAGTACATATTTTATGAAAACACGGTATTTGCCGCATCGAAAATAATCAATGATACCCGTCGGTATATACCCTAAATAATTCGAGTTGCAGGAAGGCGGCGAGTGAAGGAATCCCGATGAGCTTACTCGGGTAAGTGATTCGGGTGACGGAGCGTGGCCAACGCACATGCAACTTGAAGTATGACGGGTATAAGCCCTGTATTCGCCATAGAGGTACCTTTTATTCGCGCATTAGCATAATGCCGAATTTTATTCCTCAAAAATTGGAATGTTCTATACCTGCCTGATTTCAGGATCCTGAAAGTTGATAACTGAATGTCGTTTCGACAAGGAAACATGAGCAGAAAACCAACGATTCAGAATCATGAAAGACGATGGGTTTATTTAGGAGAAAATAACATGCAGTTACGTACGACGAAGGAAAAAATCCTGATAGCAATATTAGTTGGGATAATCGCCGGTATTATTTGCGCGCTCGCCAAATTTGGCTGGGAAATTCCATTCCCGCCCCGAACTCCAGCCCGCGACCTTACCAATCCGCCGCAAGAGTTACTGCAACAGCTGGGCATGTCTTTTGAAATGTCCCATATTACGTATTTATTTAATGGCAACCCAAGACCTATCATGAGCTTTATCATGCACTTTGGTTTTTCCATTACCTTTGCCGTCCTGTACTGCGTGGTGGCCGAGTTTTACCCCAAAATCAAACTCTGGCAGGGGGCATTTTACGGTCTGGTTCTCCATGTCGTCTTCCACATTATCCTGCTTCCACTGTTTGGCACCGTGCCAGCTCCGTGGGATCAACCGTTTGCCGAGCACTTCTCCGAGCTTTTCGGACACATGTTCTGCTTCTGGCTGGTTGAAATTGCCCGTCGTGACCTACGCAACCGCATTACTCATGCGCCGGATGCGGAAGTGCCCCTTTCGGAAGCTACCCGCTAAATAACGCCAGGCGATCGCGCGAAGCCTTGTGCGACACATAGAAACAGGGAATGAGGGATAATACCTCTTCCCTTTTTTTTCAGGCTGCGGTTAACCCTCTTTCGATATGACGTTATCTACGTTAGCCCTCCGCCGGGACCACGGATATCTCTTTTCCCTCTTCATTGTCATTGACCGATGATGTTTTTATATATTTTCTGGCATTAAAAATAACTTTTTATACTTTTACACCCTCCTCTCTGCTCACTACAGTGGCAACGATATTGACAGGACAACCCCGCCGCCCTCTAAGGAATCAGAGAATGGAAAAAAAATCACCCGCACGGTCGTTATCACGGCCTGAATTACTGACTGTCGGATTACTCTCGCTGCTTTTTACACTAAATCCACTTGCGCATGGCGCGGAAAGCGCGGAAAAACCGGTGGCAGGCGGTACACTGAATGTCGCGCTGGGCAGCGATACGCCGATCATTGATCCGCACATTACCGCCTATGGGGTGACGGCACTGATCGCCCGCAACGTGGTGGATTCGCTGGTCGGCCAGGCTGAGGACAACAGCTTTACCCCCTGGTTGGCGGAACGCTGGGAAATCAACGATGACAACACGTCCTATACCTTCCATCTGCGCAAGGACGTCACCTTCAGCGACGGCACCAAACTGGATGCCGAGGCGGTAAAATACAATCTTGAACGCATTCTCGATCCGAAAACCACCTCCAGCTACGCCAAATCGCTGTTAGGGCCGATCGACGCCATCACCACGCCTGATGCGTACACGGTCGTGATTCACTATTCCTCATCGTTTGCACCGTTGTTACAAGGGTTGAGCCTGCCTTATCTGGGCATCCAGTCGCCGACCTATCTGAAAAACACGCCGAATACCAGCAACACCGTGGTTGGTTCCGGGCCATTTATTCTGGACTCCTTTGTCAAAGGCAGCGGCAGCAGGCTGAGCAAACGCGCAGATTACAACTGGGGGCCCGGTTACGCGAAACATACCGGTCCGGCTTATCTGGACGGGATTACCTTTAAATATCTGCCGGAGGCCTCCGTCAGGCTGGGAGCGCTGACCAGCAACCAGGTTCAGGCCATTGACGCCGTGCCACCCGCTAATTATCCCTCGGTGAAAAAGAATCCGCGTCTGGATGTGGTCAGCTATGAAAACCCTGGCGTCAACCGCGTGTTGTACTTCAACACCACCAAAGGGCCGTTCCAGGACGTCAAGGTTCGTCAGGCGTTCCAGAGCGCCGCGGATACCGCGACGGCAGTGAAAGTGTCCTACTTCGGCACGCTGAAAGCGGCGGATAACGTCGTCGGTCCGGCAACGCTTTATTACGATCCCACGGTGAAGTCCCGCTGGGGATTTGATCTGCAAAAAGCCAATCAGCTATTGGACAGCGCAGGCTGGAACAACAAGGACAGCGAAGGCTACCGAACCAAAGACGGTAAGCGTCTGACCGTGACGTTTGTCTACGCCACAACGAACGTGGAAGCCGCTGACGTCACGTTGTTCCAGGCGATTCAGTATCAGGTCAAACAGGCCGGGATTGATCTGAAGCTCGATCCAACGGATGCGGGCGGGTTTACCAGCCGCACCAACGGCAATGAATACGATATTGCGTCCAACTTCTTCGTCCGCGCCGAACCGGATATCCTGCGCACGGTGTTCGATTCCGCCTACGCGCCGCCCAACGGCAACAACTTCACGCGGATCAGCGTGCTGGATGAGAAGTTAAGAAAGGCGGTAGGCGCCGGCGATGCCGAACGTAAACAGCTGTATACCGATATTCAGCATGAAATTATCGATCAGGCCTATGTCCTGCCCGTCTATATTCCGGCTTATCAGCTTGGTTTGTCGAAGCAGGTGCAGGGCATAAGCTGGGCGACCAACGCTAAACCGAATTTCTATGATGTCTGGATTAAACGTTAATCTGGCGGGATACGCTAAACGTCTGTTAACCATTCTGGCTGTGCTCTGGGGTGCAGCCACGTTGACGTTTATTGCCGTCAAACTCATCCCCGGCGATCCTATCGCCATTCTCAGCGGCGGCGACAACGTGGTTGACGACGCTTACCGCGCCGTACTGACCCGGCAATTCGGCCTCGATCAACCGCTGTGGATGCAGTATCTGCGTTATTGTGCCCAGGCATTGCAGGGTGATTTCGGCATCAGCTACCAGTATCGGCAACCGGTGCTGTCAGTCATTGCCGATGCCATGCGCGAAACGCTGCCGCTGGCGCTCGGCGGACTGACGCTGGCGCTGGTGCTGGCCATATCCAGCGCGCTCATCACCGCCGGGCGCTACCATCGGCTGCGGCGGCTGATCTCCTGGCTGGAGCTGACGCTGCTCAGCACGCCGGTGTACTGGATCGGGATTGTTCTGCTGAGCATATTCAGTTTTCGACTACAGTGGTTTCCCGTCACCGGCAATGACGGCCTGATCTCACTGGTGCTGCCCATCATTACCCTCAGCCTGCCGATAGCCGCGCTGCTCAGTCAGGTATTGCGCGACGGTCTGGAAGAAGCCTTATCCCAGCCGTTCGCTCTGACGGTACGTACCCGCGGCGTCAGCGAAACGATACTGCGGATTCGTCACGGTCTGCGCCATGCCGCGCTGGCGGCGTCAACGCTGACCGGTACGCTGCTGGCCGGCGTGCTGGCCGGTTCCGTGTTAACTGAAACGGTCTTTGGCCGCGCCGGTATTGGACAAATCACGCTGCACGCGATTGAAACCCGCGATATGCCGCTGGTGCTCGGCGTCGTCATGCTGTCAGCTCTGCTGTTTGTGGTGATCAACCTGTTGGTGGATGCTTTGTATTTGATTGTCGATCCCCGTTTGCGCAAGAAGGCGAACGCCCATGAGCAGTGAACCTATGATACTTCCCCGCGCCCCGCGCTCTGGCTATCGAAATCCCTGGCTGGCCACCTCAACGCTGTTACCCGCGGCGATCGTTTTCCTGCTGGTGCTGGCCGTCTTTTTTCCGTCCCTGTTTACCAGCCGCACGATTGATGAAATGGATCTTGGCGCGATCCTGCAACCACCGAGCGGCGAGCACTGGTTCGGTACTGATACGCTGGGACGCGATATCTTTGCCCGGGTGATCCACGGCACCTCGCTATCGCTGAGTATCGGCGTAGGCGCCATGCTGATTGCCTGTCTCGGGGGCGTGCTGTTCGGCACGCTTTCCGTGCTGGCGCCGGCGCCGATACGTCAGATACTGGTGCGCCTGCTGGATATCATGCTGGCCTTTCCCGATCTGCTGCTGGCGCTGCTGGTCATTGCCGTATTGGGGCGCGGCCCGGAAAATACTTTGCTTGCCGTCGGGCTGGCGGGGATCGCCAGCTATGCCCGGTTGGTGCGTTCACAGGTCCTACAGGTCAGGCTTTCCGGCTATGTGACCCATGCCATCGCGTTGGGTGAGCACCCGCTGTACATCATCGTGCGGCATATTATCCCCAATACGCTGCGTCCGCTGCTGATCGTCGCCACTATCGGCGTCGGACACGCCATTCTGTCGGCCTCCGCGCTGAGCTTTCTCGGATTGGGCGTCGTACCGCCCATCGCAGAGTGGGGGGCGCTGCTGGCCGATGGACGTAATTTTCTCGATATCGCGCCGTGGATCAGCCTGTTTCCGGCTACCGTCGTCGCCCTCTCCGTTATTTCAATTACGTTGCTGGGACGGCGTTTACAAACCATTCTGGCAAAAGGCAACGCATCATGACGCAGCAAGTGCCCCACGCAACCCACTCGTCGCTGCTGAATGTGGAAGGATTAAGCGTCAGCTTTCCCAGTGAACAGGGCGCGATTGAGTCGGTAAAAAACCTTTCTTTTCAGGTCAATGCCGGTGAGATTCTGGCGCTGGTCGGTGAATCAGGCTCGGGCAAGTCGGTGACGGCGCGCACGCTGGTTGGTTTGGCCGGAGAGCGGGCGAATGTCACGGCCAATGCCATCTCGCTGACGCGTCACGATGGCAGTCACTGCGATCTCCGTTTTCTGACCTATCGCGACTGGCGGCACATTCGCGGCAGGGAAATCGGTTTTATTTTACAGGATGCGCTGGTCTCTCTCGATCCGTTACGCAAAATCGGTCAGGAAGTGGCGGAGCCGATTCTTACTCATCAGCTACTCCCACGCACTCAGGTTCCTGAACGCGTGGCGGCACTGCTGCAACAGGCGGGCATCCCCGATCCGGCCAATCGTGCCGCCCAATATCCGCATGAGCTATCCGGCGGGTTGCGCCAGCGGGCCCTGATTGCCTCGGCACTGGCTGCCGGCCCACGTCTGCTGATTGCCGATGAGCCCACCACCGCGCTGGACGCCACGGTGCAAAAGCAGGTACTGAAGGTGTTTACCGAACTGGCGCAGGCAGGGCACGGGGTGTTGCTGATCACTCACGATCTGGGGGTGGTGGCGGAGGTGGCGGATCGCGTTATCGTGATGCAAAAAGGCCGTCTGGTGGAGAGCGGCAGCGCCCGCCAGGTGCTGAACGCTCCCGAACATCCCTATACACGGCGTCTGCTGGCCGCCATTCCTACCGCTGCCACACGCGGCAACTGGCTGTCCGGCGAGAACCCACTCAACACCCATACCGCGCCATTGATTGCATCCCCCGCGACCGCCACCACCGATATTGCGCTACAGGTCGATCGGGTTTCCGTTGCGTTTACCCGTCCCGACGGCAGCGCAATGAACGCGGTCAATCAGGTTTCCCTTCAGGTCAGGCGCGGCGAAACGCTTGGCATCGTGGGTGAATCAGGCTCGGGTAAAACGACGTTGGGAAAAGTCATTCTTGCCTTGCAAAAACCCGATAGCGGGGCGGTGTGGCTGGCCGAGCATCCCTGGAGCGCGCTGGAAGAACGTGAGCGTCGTCCACTGCGCGCCCGTATTCAGACCATCACTCAGGATCCGCTGGGTTCATTTGATCCGCAGTTTACTATTGAGCAAATTCTCCGCCAGCCATTGCGCCTGCGCCGCGATCTCAGCGCGGCGCAACAGCAGCAGCGCATTTTGACCCTGCTGGAACAGGTCGGCCTGACGCCAGATCTGCTGCCGCGCCGTCCGCATACGCTATCCGGCGGTCAGCGTCAGCGCATCTCGATTGCCCAGGCGCTGGCCTCTGAGCCCGACATTATCATCTGTGACGAACCCGTTTCGGCGCTGGATGTCACCACGCAGGCACAGGTGCTGGATCTGCTGGTCGCGTTGCAACGTCAACTGCATCTGACCATGCTGTTCATTTCCCATGATTTGGGCGTGGTCCAGCATATGAGCCACCGAATTGCGGTGATGAAAGAAGGGGAAATCGTAGAAACCGGCCCGGTGGAGCAAATCTTCAGTCAGCCACAACATCCTTATACGCAGCTGCTGCTCTCGACGGTGGTGAAATAAAGGCGCTCAGCCAACTTGTTGAAAACGCTGCCGATAGGTGCTGGGCGAGACGCCAAATACCTGATGGAAGACCACGGAAAAATAGTTGCTGTCGTCAAAGCCGCATCGGGCGGCCACTTCGCCGATGGTGTGCTGGTTATAGCGCAGGAGTTCCATCGCTTTGCATAACCGCAACTGACGCAGATATTGCGGTACGCTCATCCCGGTCTGTTCTTTAAAGCGCGCCCGCAAACCGCGCACGCTGACCCCATTCTGTTCGCAGAAAGCGTCAAAACGGAAAGGGGTGGCGATACTGGCACGCAGGGCATTCATCAGTAAATCCAACTGGTGAGCATCAGCCAGCTGCGGATTGTTCGGCAAGTGACGGTAGCGCATCGCCAGCAAGGCAATCTGCAACAACAAAACCTCACTCAATTGCAGCGACAACGCATCCGATTTCATACACTCCTGCGACAGCGCATCGACCTTATCACGAATGGTGTCCATCCCCTGTGAACCCAGACACCAGTAGCGCTCACTCTGCGGCTCATCGCCTCCGGGCAATAATGCCGGCCAGTCCGCCGATAGCGTCAACCGCTCGCGGATATAGATAATGTTATCCAGCTCCAGATCGTGCACAGACTCGTAGCTGTGCCGATCGCTGGCAGAGACATAAAACATATCGCCACGCGTGATGCGATAAGGCACATCATTCCAGAGATGCAGACCATTTCCGCGCCAGACGATGACCAGCTCATCAAAATCATGGTGATGCAGAGGAAACACAGGCTGCGGGTGCCGTTCAGCAACCATCACGCTATTTTTGTCGGTAAGGAAATAGTCTTCAGTCTGTAACTTCAAACCACGTCGATTTGTCACCATCCCCCACCTGCCTGCCGTTAACTATTCCTCATAACACGCCTGATGGCGTAACGATTTAGGGGCCAGGGAAAATGCCTTGCGGAATTGCGTCGAGAAATGATTACTGTCGCTGAATCCACAGGCATGCGCAATGGTGGTGATCGAATCATCACTTTGCTGCAACCGCCGACGCGCCTCCAGTAATCTTAACCGATTCAGATAACGTTGTGGCGTCATACCGGTATGTTGTTTCAACTGACGATGCAGCGTTCTCAGCGGTAACGAGAACTGTTCGGCCAACTCCCCCCAGTTGATCTCTTCACTGTAGTTGTTCTGTAACCAGCCCAGCAGGGCCTGTATGCCCTGACGCTGACAGCCGCTGCCCTGCGTCTGGAAACACCGTTGACGCAGCAGCACCAGTATTTGTAAAAACAGGCTTTCGCTGGCGGCGATATCTTCCGGGGTCGCGCTTTGCGCCAGATCGGCCAGATGACCGAGGTTTTGCTTTAACTGCTGCATCCCCGTCGCGTTAACCTGCCATTGCCCCTGCCATTCACCATTCGGGCCATAAGGCAAAAAGGTCGCAATATCAGAGAGAAAGCGAAAGCCACGCGGCGAACGATATAGCACGTTGGTCAGGCATAATCCTTCCACGTTTTCAAACAGGTGCCGATCGTTATCGCGCACGAAAAACACCGTACCACTGCTCAGGGCATAAGGCTGATCGTTAAAGACATGTACGCCGGCGCCCTGCTCCACCAGCACGATCTCCCAGAAATCGTGATAGTGTTCAGGAAACGCCACCTGCGGCGTGCGGGGCTCCACAGCCACCGTCACCGCCCGTGAAGCAAAAAAGTCATCACCACGAAGCAACGTCATTTTGATTCTCCACTTAACCCGCTCGCGGAGCGGTTATCGCGGCGGTCAGGTGTGCAATGCGCCACACGCTGCCCGCCGGGGAAATGAGGATCTGGATAACATGGTAGCCATAAGCGCGTGGAATGACCTTCAAATACCGTCGCCTGCGATGGCATTGTGGTGTCATTTTTTCAAGATCCTGCGACCAATTCGCTGAAGTGTGGATAGGATCACACCCGCTTTTTATGGCGGATAATCCCCGCGGGCCGTCGCAGGCGGCGTTTTTTACACGTCACCGCATCGAACAAATGCCGTAAAGCACTCGATGAATCCTCCCAAATGTGAACCATTTCACAGTCAGCTTGACTATTTTGCCAGTCACCGATGTCACATGGCACTCACCGGAAGGTCGCTACGCCAACGAATCCTTACACTGCACAGCATCAAACAGGTAAAGAGGAATGGCTATGGCGGTGAAGAATATCGTGGCGGTCGATCTTGGCGCTTCCAGCGGTCGGGTCATGCTGGCAACGCTACAGACAACGACACAGCATCTGGCGCTGAAAGAAGTCCACCGCTTTAGCAATCATCTGGTGTCCCGGGATAACCACCATGTGTGGGATCTGCAAGCGCTGGAACACGCAATTCTCACCGGGTTGCATCAGATAGACAGCATGGGAATTTACCCTGACAGCATCGGTATCGATAGCTGGGGGGTGGACTATGTGCTGCTGGATAAAGCCGGTGAGCTTGTTGGCCTGCCCTACTCTTACCGCGATCATCGTACTGATGGAGTGATGCCGCTGGTGACCGACGCGCTGGGGCGGGAAAACATCTATCAACGGACCGGCATTCAATTTCTGCCCTTCAACACCCTGTACCAGCTCAAGGCATTGTGCGATCGGCATCCAGAATACCTGCAACAGGCTGAACATCTGTTGATGATCCCGGATTATTTCCACTATCGCCTGACGGGCGCCATTACCTGTGAATACACCAACGCCAGCACGACACAGCTACTCAATCTGGCGGATAAAACCTGGGATGCATCGCTGCTGAACTATCTGGGATTCCCCAAACGTTTGCTGAGTCAGCCGGTACAGCCCGGTCATCTTGTTGGAGAATGGTCCGCACCCAGTGGACGGCAAATTCCCGTGCTGGCCGTCGCGACCCACGATACCGCCAGCGCTATCGTGGCTACGCCCCTGCATGACAAAGATAGCGCCTATCTCAGTTCCGGCACCTGGTCATTAATCGGCATCGAAAGCGATATCCCGTACAACAGCGCGCAGGCACTGACCGCCAATGTCACCAATGAAGGCGGGATTAACGGCACATACCGCGTGTTGAAAAACATTATGGGGCTATGGCTGCTGCAACGGGTCTGTCAGGAGCGGCAGATCCAGAATCTGAATGATCTGATTCAGGAAACGTCACGCCTGCCGGCCTGTGTCAGCCTGATTAACCCCAATGACGAACGCTTTATTAACCCGCCGTCTATGTGTAAAGCGATCCGCGAATTTTGCGCCGAACATCAGCAACCGGTGCCACAGAGCGACGCCGAACTGGCGCGCTGTATCTTTGACAGCCTCGCCATGCTTTACCGTCAGGTTGTTCAGGAACTGAGTGAACTGCGGCAAGCCCCGCTGCGCCAGTTGCACATTGTCGGCGGCGGCTGCCAGAACGAACTGCTCAACCAGCTGTGCGCCGATATGTGTCAGCTTCCCGTATTGGCTGGTCCCGTGGAGGCATCCACGCTCGGCAATATCGGCTGTCAATTGATGGCGCTCGATGCCGTTTCCGACCTGACTGAATTTCGTCGTCTGTTAACCCATAACTTCCCTCTGCACCGCTATACCCCACGTGCGGATATTGATTTCGCCAGGCACTGGCGCCGCTTCGAGGCCCTTTGCCATGCTAAAAAAGAGGAAACCACTGTATGAATAATGCGCTTGAAACCGCCTGGCATCTGGCGAAGGATCGTTACGCCAGTATGAATATTGATGTAGACGCGGTGCTGAAACAGTTGGATCAAATCCCTGTTTCCATGCACTGCTGGCAAGGTGATGACGTGGCCGGATTTGAGAATACCGGCGGCGCATTGACCGGCGGCATTCAGGCCACGGGCAACTATCCCGGCAAAGCGCGCACCGCCGATGAGCTGCGCGCCGATCTTGAGCAGGCATTTACCCTGATCCCGGGGCCAAAACGTTTGAATCTGCACGCCATTTATCTGGAATCCGCGCACCCCGTCGCCCGCAACGAAATCGCACCGGAGCATTTCAGCAACTGGGTAGACTGGGCCAAACGTCATCAGTTGGGATTGGATTTTAACCCCACCTGTTTCTCTCATCCGCTGAGCAGCGACGGTTTCACCCTTTCTCATCCGGATGACACGATCCGCCGGTTCTGGATTGAACACTGTCAGGCCAGCCGCCGTATCTCCGCCTATTTCGGTCGTGAGCTGGGTACGCCATCCGTCATGAATATCTGGGTACCGGACGGCATGAAAGACCTGACGGTCGATCGTCTGGCATTCCGCCAGCGCCTGCTCAGCGCGCTGGATGAAGTCATTGCGGAACCGCTCGACCCGTCACACCACATTGATGCGGTAGAAAGTAAGCTATTCGGGCTGGGCGCGGAAAGTTTTACCGTGGGCTCCAGCGAATTCTATCTGGGCTATGCCTCCAGCCGCGGAACGGCGCTGTGTCTGGACGCCGGCCACTTCCACCCAACCGAAGTCATTTCCGACAAGATTTCCAGCGCCATTCTGTATGTGCCGCGGCTGTTACTGCACGTTAGCCGCCCGGTTCGCTGGGACAGCGATCACGTCGTACTGCTGGATGATGAAACGCAGGCCATTGCCCACGAAATTGTGCGTCACAAACTGTTTAACCGCGTACATATCGGACTCGATTTCTTTGATGCTTCCATCAACCGTATCGCCGCCTGGGTTATCGGCACCCGCAATATGAAGAAAGCGCTGCTGCGCGCGCTGCTGGAACCCACCGATACGCTGCGTCAATACGAACAGCAGGGAGACTACACCGCGCGTCTGGCCCTGCTGGAAGAACAAAAATCCCTGCCGTGGCAGGCTGTCTGGGAACACTACTGCCAGCGTCATGACGTCATGCCGGGCAGCGAATGGCTGCAACATGTGCGCCAGTATGAACAAACCATCCTCACTCAACGTCAAGGGTAAGACTATGCAAGCGATTCTTTCTTCCTGGTTCGTACAGGGAATGATTAAAGCCACCAGCGATATGTGGCTCAAAGGCTGGGACGAGCGTAACGGCGGCAATGTCAGCCTGCGGCTGACGGCGGAGGATGTCACCCCCTATGAAAGCGATTTCTACCCGCAACCCCGCCATGAGGCGTTGAGTCAGGCCATGCCCGAACTGGCAGGATGCTGGTTTATCGTCACCGGTTCCGGCAAGTTTTTCCGTAACGTACAGCTGGATCCGGCCGACTCGCTGGTGGTGTTGCAAGTAGATAATGACGGCAAAGGCTATCGCATATTCTGGGGGTTGACCAACGGCGGCCTGCCGACTTCAGAGTTAGCCTCGCACTTTCAGTCGCACATTGTGCGGATGGGCGTGACGGACGGACGCGATCGGGTCATCATGCACTGCCATGCCACCAACCTGATCGCGCTCAGCTACGTACTGGAACTGGATACCGCGGCGTTCACCCGCGAACTCTGGGAAGGCAGTACCGAGTGCCTGGTAGTATTTCCGGATGGCGTCGGCATCGTTCCGTGGATGGTGCCGGGAACCGATGCCATCGGCACGGCGACGTCAGATCAGATGCAGCGTCATTCGCTGGTGCTCTGGCCGTTCCACGGCATTTTCGGCAGCGGCCCAACGCTCGATGAGGCTTTCGGCCTGATCGACACCGCGGAAAAATCCGCAGAAGTGATGGTGAAAGTCCGGTCGATGGGCGGTAAGAAACAAACCATCTCGACCGAAGAGCTGATCGCCTTGGGCCAGCGCTTTGGCGTCACGCCGATGGAAGCGGCGCTGCGCGTATAATCTTTCACTTTCAACCTGTTGTTAAAAGGCGTCACAGGATTTTCGCCTGTGACGCCCGATCGGGAGCGCCACCATGCTGCGTAAAGCCTTTGTGATGTCCGTTTTTCCTGAGTGTCATGCCGAATATGAACATCGGCATCATCCCATCTGGCCGGAACTGGCCGAGGTGCTGAAAGCTCACGGCGCCCATCACTACAGTATTTTTCTGGATAAATCGCGCAATTTGCTGTTTGGGTATGTCGAAATTGAATCCGAAGAACGGTGGAACGCCGTGGCGCAAACGGAAGTCTGTCAGCGCTGGTGGCAGCATATGACGGACGTCATGCCGGCCAATCCGGACAACAGCCCAATCAGCGACGAGCTGCAACCGGTTTTTTATCTGGACTGACACCGAGGTTGAAAAAAGGCTATTTATTGAACAGCCGGTCATGCTACGCCGGGAAAACTCCCGGCGGTAAACCGATATGCCCTATCGTACAGCGACGGATAGATAACCGGCAGATTCGCTTACGCGAAACTGATCGACCGTATGCGACAGATCCTGCGCCTGATCGCTCAACGATTTCGCCGCGGCCAGCGCCTCCTGCACCAGCGCCGCATTCTGCTCGGTGCTCTGATCCATCTGGGATACCGCCAGACTCACCTGCTCAATCCCCGAGCTCTGTTCTCGACTCGCCACGCTGATTTCCCCCACCATGGTCGTCACGCGCTGTACGCTTTCAACAATCTCGCTCATGGTCTCTCCGGCGCGCTTCACGAGTCCGGTGCCCTCACCGACTTTAGATACCGAGTCGTCGATAAGGTTTTTGATCTCCTTGGCTGCGGAAGCGGAGCGCTGCGCCAGAGTGCGGACTTCGCTCGCCACCACGGCGAAACCTCTCCCTTGTTCACCGGCGCGAGCCGCTTCCACCGCGGCGTTCAACGCCAGGATGTTGGTTTGAAACGCAATACTGTTGATGACCCCGGTGATATCCACGATTTTGCGTGAGGACACATCAATAGAATCCATGGTATCCACCACCTGCTTGACGACCGTGCCGCCCCGCACCGCGACATCCGAGGCAGACATTGCCAATTCATTGGCCTGTCGCGCATTTTCGGCGTTCTGCTGAACGGTCGAGGTCAATTCTTCCATCGCGGAAGCCGTCTGTTCCAGCGCGCTGGCCTGAGACTCGGTGCGGGACGACAGATCTTCATTGCCAGAAGCGATCTGCGCCGACGCCGAGGCGATCGAATGGGTACTTTCCCGCACCTGGCTGACCAGTTGCGAGAGGTTATCGCGCATCGCGCGGATAGCAAACAATATGCTGGTATCGTCACCGGGACGCGTCTGCACATCCACCACCAGATTACCTTCAGCGATTTGTTTCACCACGTCGACCGCGTACTGCGGTTCCCCTCCCAGTTGCCGCAGCAGCGTGCGCAACATGTTCCATGCCAGCACTGAAATAATCAGCAACAACACGACGCTGATGGACAGCAGAATAATCGCATCGCGCCAGAACGCCTGCTGAATATCGTCAATATAATCGCCATAGCCGATGATCCAGTCCCAGGGCTCGAATTTGACGATGGCATACAGCTTCTCAACCTCGTCCGTAGTTCCCGGACGCGTTCCCCTGGCGATCACCGTACCGATGGTATTATCCTGCAACGCGGCGCGATAACGCTCTCCGGCCTCTTTGCCGCCTTTCGCATCGACGATACCGACCCGTTTAGGGTTGGGATGCACATAGTTGACGTCGTTGGTGAATCCCCGCACGAAGAAATAGCGATCGTTCAGATGGAAGCTGCCGATGGCGCGTTTGGCTTCATTTTCTGCCTCTTCGCGCGATAACTGGCCTGATTTTTCAAGATCGTAGGATTTCTGCGCCGCGGCATGGGCGAGTTCCACCAGCGTAGAAAGCTGGCTGGTTCGCTCGTGCATCATTGATTTATACAGCGTGTTTAGCGCCACCGCGGCGAGAATAAGCAGTCCCAACAGCGTGGTGCCGCACAGCAACATTATTCTTGTTCTTAATTTCATCGTATTCATTTCCCTGACAATGATTAGGATAATTCTTATTTTGAAATTACACGACATTCACGCTATAAGCTATATCTTGTGCGCTTATAGCATCCGCTGGCAGGTAACATTCATATCAAAGATATCTCTGCTTTTTATACGAAAAATGGAATTAACGTCTGAAAAATAGCGAACCAATCGCCAACCATCAGAAAATATTGGTTAAGGCAACGTTTATCTCTTCGTGAAAGTGCGCGATTTTTTATCCGCACATCGGTCAGCGCGTTTAAAACGTCATCACCGACTGCAACAGTTGCTGAGCGTAGGGATGCTCAACTCGCCCCAGTGAAGACATCTCATCCACCTGCTCAATCACGCGGCCTGCCTGTAAAAATATCACCCGCTGACACAGATAGGCGACCGCGCCTAAATCGTGGCTGATAAACAGATAGGTCAACCCCAGACGCTCACGCAGTTCTGCCAGCAAATCCAGCACCTGCACCTGTACGGACACATCCAGCGCGCTGACCGCTTCATCCAGCACAATAAACTGCGGCTGGCTGGCGATCGCTCTGGCGATACAGACGCGCTGCATCTGCCCGCCGCTCAACTGATGCGGGAAACGCTCGCACAAATCCACCGTCAAACCGACCTGACCCAGTAACGCCGCCACCTGCTGCCGTACTTCCTGACGCGGCGTCGCTCCCCGCGCCCACAGTGGTTCTGCAACAATGTTCAACACATTCATTGAGGGATTGGCGGATGACGTATAGTCCTGAAACACCGCGCTGACTCGCGTCTGCTTTTCCCGCCTGCGCTGCCAGAAACGCAACGGCGTATAGAGCGGCTGTCCCGCCAGATGGATCTGCCCGCTTTTCGGCGCTTCCAGCCCCAGCAGAATACGCCCCAGCGTACTTTTCCCACTGCCGCTCTCGCCGATAATGCCCAGACACTCGCCTTTACGCACGCTGAACGAAACGTCATGCAGCACCGGCAACCACTTTCCGTCATGCTCAGCGCGATAGCCATGGCTCACCCGTTCGACGTCAACCAACGCGTCCATACGCCACCTCGCGGTATTCATCGTCACGCTCATCCGCCGGAGCGCCCACCAGCGCCTGATAACGTCGCTGCAATGCCTGACGGGATGCCACCAGATAGCGCGTATGTTCATGCCGGGGGTGACGCAGCACCTGCCGCACGTCACCCTGCTCAACCGCACGTCCCTGATGTATCACCAGTACGCGATCGGCGATGCGGTTCACCACGCCAAAATCGTGAGAAATAAAAATCATCGTGGTGCCCAGACGCTCGCGGATAGCGCGGAACTCCTGCATGATGTCATGCTGGGTAACCGAATCCAGCGCGGTGGTCGGCTCATCGGCAATCAACAGCTGCGGCTCCAGCGCCAGCGCAATCGCGATCATGATGCGCTGTAGCATGCCGCCGCTGATCTGACTGGGGTATTTATCAAACAATGCCGTCACGTCCCGCAGCCGGACCAGTTGCATCATCTCCAGCGCCCGTTCGCGCGCTTCGCGGCGATTCAGCGTCAGATGGGCGCCAAACGTTTCCACCATCTGCTTGCCGACCGATTGCAACGGGTCGAACGCATTCATCGGGTGTTGCAGAATCATGCCGATCGTTTTCCCGCGCAGCCGCCGCATCGCCTCCGGCGTTTGCGCCAGCAAATCCGTCCCGTTCAACCAGGCTTGTCCCGTGCAGGTAAACGGCTCGCCCAGCAACCCCATCAACGCACGACAGGTCAGGCTTTTTCCGCTGCCGCTTTCGCCGACCACGCCAAGGCAGGCGTGGCGAGGCAGCGAAAAGGCGATATCGTTCAGCAACGTCTGTCCCCCGGCTTTCAGCGCAACCTGCAACTGCTCAACGCGTAATAAATCGCTCATCAGTGAGACTCCCGTGGGTCCAGCGCATCGCGCAGACAGTCACCCAGCAAATTGAAGGCGGCCACCACCACCAGAATAGCCAGCCCCGGCGCCAGCATTTGCGTCGGATGGCTCATCATCACTTTCTGCGCCTCGCTTAACATGGTTCCCCACTCCGCCGTAGGGGCCTGCACCCCAAGGCCGAGAAATGACAACGCGGAAATATTCAGAATGACCCAGCCGGTGTCCAGCGTTGCCAGCACAACGATCTCGGACAGCGTATTCGGCAGCAAATGACGCCGCAAAATAAACCACAGCGGCGTACCGCTGGCGCGTGAAAACAGGATGTAATTTTTCTGACTGTGTCTGATCACAATGCTGCGGATCATGCGGGTATACCACGCCCACTTCACCAGGATATTCGCCAGGATCACGTTCACGATGCCCACGCCCAAAATCCCGACAATCGCCAGAATCATAATCTGGCTGGGAAAAGACAGCATGACATCACAACAGCGCATCATGATTTCGTCCAGCCGACCGCGAAAATAGCCGGACAGAAACCCAAACAGGCAGCCAATCATAATCGTGGCGGCCATCGTCAGCAGCGCCAGAAACAGCGTGGTTCTCACGCCGAACATCAGGCGCGACAGCACACAGCGGCCAAGATGATCGGAACCCAGCGGGAATCGGGCACTGAAATCGGCGTATTTACGGGCGATATTAATTTTGTTCGGATCGTTGGGCGCCAGCCACGGGGCGAGGATGCCGACGGCAACCACTACAATAAGCACCAGCAGGCAAAGCAATGCGACCTTATCGCGCAACAGTTTTTGCGAAAACAGCATATTATCCCTCGCGCCTCAAAGCCGGATCCATCCAGCGCTGAATGATATCCACCAGCAGATTACAGAACACAAACAGCACCGCCATCATCAGGATATAAGCCTGAATCACCGGATAGTCACGACTGAAAATCGCTGAAATGCAGAGCCGCCCCACGCCCGGCCAGGCAAAGATGTTCTCGATAATCACCGTTCCGGCCAGCAACTGCGGAATACTCATACCCAGTGCGGTAATGCTGCTGTGCAACGAATTCTTCAGCACATGGCGCACAATAATGCTTTTCTCCGTCAACCCCCGGGCGCGGGCGTAATAGACATAATACTGCTGCATATTTTCCAGCATGTTATTACGAATCAATCGGATATAGATGGAGATATAGACCATCGACAGCGTCACGGCAGGCAGAATGATATGCGCGAACGTGCCGCTGCCGCTGGTCGGCAGCCAGTCCCACGCCAGCGCAAACCACCAGATAAGCAGTAAACCAAGCCAGTAGCTGGGCATGGCCGTCCCCAGAAAGACCAGTGTCCGGATCAGGCGATCGAACAGGCTGTCCTTATACACCGCGCTTAACACGCCCAGCGGGATGCTGATACACAGGATCATCACCAGAGCCAGTCCGGCCAGTGCCAGCGTGGCCGGCAAACAGCGGGAAATTTCATCCAGAACCAGCCGGTTGTTTATGTACGAGTAGCCAAAATCCAGACGCATGGCATCGAACAGCCAGTAGACATAGCGCACCAGAAAAGGGCGATCCAGCCCCAGCTGTTGCCGCATGGCGGCGACTGATTCCGGGGTGGGGATGATCTCGTTGACCCGAAGGGCGACTTCCGCCGGATCGGCAGGCACCAGATTCAGCAGCAAAAAAGAGAGGAACGAGATACCGATCAGAATCGGTATCGTCAGCAACAGACGTCGGCAGAGATATTTTTTCACATAACAACCTGTAATTTCGCAGATCCATCCGCGACGCGGAAAGCATGGAACGGATAACAAAGTACACGCTTCAGCGATAACCAGAGTGGACGATAGCCCCTTACCAACGCCCAATCCGGACAACATGATAAGAGGCTATATTTGTCAACCGTCCGGGTTAACGCCACCGGCATCCTGATTGCCTGACGAACGGCAATGCATTACTCGCGATACATGCGATCAAACGGGATCTCAAACTGTGACGGGTTAAAATCCACGCCTTTCAGGCTCTTCACATAGACCGCCCGATTGCGTTCATAGGTCAGCGGGATATAGACCGCTTCATTATGTAACGTGGTCAGGACATAACGGTATAACTCCTGCCGCTCTTTTTCGTCCGTGGTAATCAGCGCATGTGAAATACTGTCATCGATCTGTTTTTTCTCCGCCAGCCCTTGCTGCGCGGCGTAATCGCCGTAAACCGGCAATTTCATCCCCGACAAAAAGGATTGAGGATCGTAAGGCGTGCCCCAGGAGATATTGAACACGATGTCGAACTTGCCCGCTTTTTGCCGATCGCGGTATGCCTGCTCTTCTTCGCCATTCAGCCTGAGTTCAATCCCCAGTCCGGCCAGTTCATTCTGCAAATATTCGGCGATCACCTTCTGTGAGGCGGTGTTGCTATCATAATAAATGTCGATGGAGAGGGGCTTACCGTCTTTTTGACGCCACTCCTGACCGTCTTTCCGTATCCAACCCGCCGCGTCCAGCAGTTTTGCCGCCTGATCCGGATCGTACGCATAAGGCTTCAGATCAACATTGCTGTACGGCACATTTTTAGCCAGCAGCGTATCCGCCGGGACTTCACTACCGTTGAAAATACCTTCCGCAATATCGATTTTATTCACCGCATGCTGTAACGCCTGCCGAACGCGAACGTCCTGCAAATTTTCCGACGTGGTATTGATCAGCAACATGCGGGTCGATACCGGCTCGGAAAGCCGAGTGGTGAACTTCTTATCCTTATTCAGTTGCGCAAAGGAATCGGCATCAATCATGTTTTTGCCATAAATCAGCTCGATTTCGCCTTTCTGCAATGCCAGCAACCGCGTCTGATTATCCGGTATCACCTTCATCACCACGCGTTCCAGTTTGGGTTTTTCGCCCCAGTAGTGCGGGTTGAGCGTAAACACGGCGTACTCATCAGTTTTGTGCTCACTCATCACATACGGGCCGGTACCGATGTAGGCGTTTACCCCCTGCTTCGTTCCCCCTTCTTTCATTGCCGCCGGAGAAATAAAGCGCATCGGCCTGGTGACCGCCAGCTCAATCAGGAAAGGGTAATAGGGCTCTTTCAGGGTAAAGCGTAACTGATGCTCGTCCAGCGCTTCCACCTTCTCGATGATGCGCACCATTTCCAGCCAGCCGTGACGTTCACGGTTTGCCAGTACGGCATCAATGTTCTGTTTCGCCGCATCGGCGTTAAACGGCACGCCATCGCTGAATTTCACCCCGTCGCGCAGCGTAAAGGTGTACACCTTGCCGTCCGCGGAGGCTTCCCACTTTTCCGCCAGCCAGGGCTCAATTCCCTGCGGCGTTACTTTCACCAGCGATTCGTACAGCATATTCTGCGCCCAGATCTCACCCGAATAGATATGCGGATTCAGATCGCGCGTGTCGCGGAAGTTGGCAAACGTCAGCGACTCAGGCGGTTGCGCCATCGCAGAGTTGGTCAATAACGGGGAGAGGCAAAGCAGCAGAGCGGCAAGGAGGGAGTTGGTTTTTTTTGTCCGGCCCGGTGCCATTTCCTGTAATTCAGCGGTTCTATTTAATATAGACATAGTAATATTCCATTTACTAAAAAACACAGTGATGTAGAAAACATGACCTGAAGTCGGTTGCTATTTTAACAAACAAGATTTTAGGTGAGAATTGTTATCGTTTATGAAACCATGACCCAGCGCAGAGAAAACAAGAAATGTTTATTTGTTTGCGCACCGCTATCGCGTCTCCCGCGACTCGCCATGGAAATGCGCACGCGTTGAGATTAGGTTTAGGAAACCGGGTTTACAGGTAAATACGACATGGCTATAGTTCCAGCCATCTTTTCTAGTGGGGATAGACATATTGGACAGTCATCGTTTTAACCATTCACCACTGGCAAGCTAACGCTATCTTCCATTTGATGCGTGGCTTGCCGATAACGGCGGGCAGCATCACTTCTGTTTTTTCCGAACTGTTGCATACCCATGTAAATAACATCATTTTCGCGGCATCGTCCACGATAGAGAAATGACCATGCGTACAGTTATCATTTTTTTAAATAGCCACGCTTTATTCCCTCCGGGCCGCGCACGTTAACCGTTAACGCGGAATAGGGAACGTATTCGGTTCTGCCCGTCCACCGTCCTCTCTTCCGCCATACCATCCATCTCAATTCTATCTGTTTATCCCGCCTTAAATTGCGGGGCGGGATCGCCATGCCTTACGGATGGCCAAAAGGGAAAACATCATGACCGACATGATTAACCAACATGAACAACACACCGATCGTGAACGTAAAAAAGAGGCCCTCAAGTTCGTTATTGCTCAGGAAGCGCAGCACAGCCTCGATCAGACACTGGCTAACCTGAACACCCATTTAAATGGGTTGACTGATGAAGATGTCGCCGATCGTCAGCAGGTTTATGGCGAAAACCGGGTCGCCCATGAGAAAGCGCCTCATGCGTTGGTACAGCTGATCGCCGCTTTTAATAATCCGTTTATCTATGTGCTGATGGCGCTGGCGGCGATCAGTTTTATCACCGATTACTGGCTGCCCGCCCGCCAGCACGAAGAAACCTCACTCACCGGCGTGCTGATCATCGTCGTGATGGTCAGCCTGAGCGGCCTGCTGCGTTTCTGGCAGGAATTCCGCACCAACAAAGCCGCCGAAGCGCTGAAATCGCTGGTACGCACCACGGCTACCGTCCTGCGCCGTTCCCGCTATAACACCGCGCCGGTTCGTCAGGAAATTCCGCTTCAGGAGCTGGTGCCCGGCGATATTCTCTACCTGTCCGCGGGTGATATGGTGCCGGCCGACGTCCGGTTGATTGAGTCACGGGATTTGTTCGTCAGTCAGGCCGTTCTGACCGGCGAATCGCTGCCGATAGAGAAATATGACGTGCTGAGCAACATCAGCGCCAAAGGCGCTCAGGCGCCACAAGGCAGTGAAAGCGATCTGCTGTCATTATCCGGCATTTGTCTGATGGGAACCAATGTCTCCAGCGGCACGGCAACCGCGGTCGTCGTGGCGACAGGCAACCAGACCTATTTTGGATCGCTGGCAAAATCGATCGTCGGTACGCGCGCCCAGACGGCGTTCGATCGCGGCGTAAACAGCGTGAGCTGGCTGCTGATCCGCTTTATGGTGGTGATGGTGCCCGTCGTGCTGCTGATTAACGGCTTTACCAAAGGCGACTGGATGGAAGCCAGCCTGTTTGCGTTGGCCGTTGCCGTGGGGTTAACGCCGGAAATGCTGCCGATGATTGTTTCCTCCAATCTGGCCAAGGGCGCGATTGCCATGGCGCGGCGTAAAGTGGTGGTGAAACGGCTGAACGCGATTCAGAATTTCGGCGCCATGGACGTACTCTGCACCGATAAAACCGGCACCCTGACGCAGGATCGCATCATCCTCGAGCATCATCTCAATACCCACGGTCAGAATGATGAAACGGTGCTACAGCTCGCCTGGCTCAACAGCTATCACCAGAGCGGCATGAAGAATCTGATGGATAAAGCCATTATCCATTTCGGTCGCGACAAACCGGAGACCGCCGGACTCAGCCGCTATCGCAAAATCGATGAACTGCCGTTTGATTTTGTCCGCCGCCGCCTGTCTATCGTGGTTGCAGACGAACACAATCACCCGCGCCTGATTTGTAAAGGCGCGGTGGAAGAGACGCTGGCTATTGCGACACACGTCAATGAAAACGGACAGTTGTTCCCGTTGGATGAGGCCCGCCGCAACGCGTTGCAAACGCTGGCGGAAAATTACAACCAGCAGGGATTCCGTGTGCTGATGATTGGCGTACGCGAGTTGGGACCCGCCGGTTGTCAGCTGCCGATCAGCGCGGATGATGAGCGAGATCTGGTGATCCATGGCCTGCTAACCTTTCTCGATCCACCGAAGGAAAGTGCCGCGGCGGCCATTCGCGCGCTGCATGAAAATGGCGTCACGGTCAAAGTGTTGACCGGAGACAACCCGATCATCACCCGTAAAATCTGCCGTGATGTCGGGCTGGAAGCCGGAGAACCGCTGACGGGCAATGAAATCGATATGCTGAGCGATCGGCAACTGGCTGCGGTGGCGGAACAGCGCACCATCTTTTCCCGGCTGACGCCACTACAGAAATCCCGCGTACTGAAAGCGTTGCAGGGCAATAACCATACGGTCGGCTTTCTCGGTGATGGCATCAACGACGCCCCGGCGCTGCGTGATGCCGACATCGGTATTTCCGTGGATACCGGCACCGATATTGCCAAAGAATCGGCGGATATCATTCTGCTGGAAAAAAACCTGATGGTGCTGGAAGAAGGCATTATCAAAGGGCGTGAGACATTCGGCAACATTATCAAGTACCTGAACATGACGGCCAGTTCGAATTTTGGCAACGTGTTTTCGGTACTGGTCGCCAGTGCGTTCATCCCTTTCCTGCCCATGCTGGCGATCCACCTGCTGATTCAGAACCTGATGTACGACATCTCACAGCTTTCCCTGCCGTGGGACAAAATGGATAAAGAGTTTTTACGTAAGCCGCGCAAATGGGACGCCAGGAACATCGGCCGTTTCATGCTGTGGATTGGGCCAACGTCTTCCATTTTCGACATCACCACCTATGCGCTGATGTGGTTTGTGTTCGCCGCCAACAGCGTTGAACACCAGGCGCTGTTCCAGTCGGGCTGGTTTATTGAAGGACTGTTATCGCAAACGCTGGTCGTACACATGCTGCGTACCCAGAAAATTCCTTTCATCCAGAGCACCGCGGCCCTGCCCGTGATGCTGATGACCGGACTGGTGATGGCATTGGGGATTTATTTGCCGTTTTCACCGCTGGGTCCGTTGGTCGGCTTGCAGCCTTTACCGTGGGAATACTTCCCGTGGCTGGCCGCCACGCTGATCGGCTACTGCACCGTGGCCCAACTGGTAAAACGCGCGTATATCCGTCGCTTCGGCCAGTGGTTCTGACACGCCGCCGCACGGCGGGCGTAGCGAGAAAATTCAAGGCAGCCGGGCAGCCTGTGAGCGCAGCCCGGCAAAAATCGCGGCACTGATGTGCTCCGGGAAATCGTCAGGAAGCCGCGTTTCAACTTCCGCAATGACCCGTTCCGTGTTCGCCTTCATCTCCGCCATCATCGCCACAACCTGTTCCTGCGGGTATCCCACTTTGCTGGCGGTAGAAAGGTAGTGACGCGGCAAAATTTTATGCCAGTGGAAATGGCGGTTATTACCAAGCACCGCCATCGCCATTTTCGCTTTCTGGGCTGGTATCCCGGTCGGTCCCATGAGAGGAAAAGCCGACATCACGTCGTACAACGGCGTCATACGGTATGCGCTGCCCGGTTCGATAAACACGCTGAAATTTTTCGCATGGCCGTCAATCGCGGCCAGCATCCAGAACAGTATCTGACTTTTGAAAAAAGTGTCTCTATCCTGTCTCGCCTGCTGTGAACCGAGCAACAGCGCCATTGATCGCTCAATGCCGGGGCCGCCGTCAGATTCGTATTTTAACGCCGGCGCAATGCCCGACGCCTGACAAAAATCCTCCTGCGGCAACCGCATCAGCCAGGGCTTATCGCCACTTGACCAGCGCCGGTCAAAGCGTTCAACAATCAATACTTTCTGTGAATTAAATCGGGCGATTTCCGCCTGAGCGACCGGAAAACCAAATTTCTCGGCAATTTTCAGGCACAGCCATTCGTTTTCGACACTCTCGCTAAGATCAATATGGTTGTTAGCAATATAACCAATCGGTAGCTTGAAAATATGGCTGGTTGGCGTACTTCCCTGCGGACGATGCCACCGGTTTTTATACCAAAGCAGCGCCGTCTTTTCCTGCGCACCGGCGAGAGAGATACGAAAGTCCTCAATATCAGCCTCCATCCCCAATGGCGCCTCCCGATAGCCTTGTAACAACGCTTCTATTTCATCGTCACTGAGCGCTTCTGCCTGGACATCAGTTACTGGTGCGATAGAAGCACCAGCCGGATAGAGCTGAATAGCGCCAACGCAATCGCCGCCAATACTTGAAAGTAAGTCAAAGGGCTGTTTAGTCGCGATACGAAAACGAGCCTGGATCCGGCTGCGAATACTGTCGTTATCCGGCAGTAAATTATCAAAGAAGTTATAAACCACATCGCCACGGTAGGTGGCTCGCTGTAAAGGCAACGAGAGGGAAATGGCGCGCGCGCCCGAACGACTCAGCCAATCAGGGGAATAAGTGAACGTCATATCACTTCCTGCGCCTTTCGCCAGCGCGCCGACGGCAATGCCATTAAGTGCAACAGTAAGGATATTCATCGTTTACCACTCCTCACTCCATCCCTGACTCGGTTGCTGACTCCCCCGTTCGGCAAGGTGAAGCTCCAGATCCAATGCCGCCAGCAGCTTGAACAAGGTTTCAAGCCGGGTCCCCCCCGGGTGATTCTCGAAATCAGACACGGTGGATTGCTTCATGCCCATGCTCTCGGCAACGTGGCTTTGATTCAGTTTGCGCTTTTTACGTTCATCACGCATGGCATGGGCCAACATACTGGCAGAGGTGATCTTCATTTTTTATCCTCCTGAAGGGATAAAATTAATAATATCCCCTATAAAGGATAAATCAAGAAATATCCCTTATAGCGGATATCTATTATTTATCCGCTATGGAGGATAACTATACCCTGCCAGTGCCTCAGCAAAAACTATGGCGGACTCATGACCACGACGCTGATTATTGCGCTCTGGTCATACAGCGCTGGCGACGCTCGTCAACCCGTTTGGCGAACCACGCCGTCGTTAATTTACGGGTGATTTTCGGGCTTTCCAGCGTAATGCCCGGCAAAACTTCGCGGGGAGCCTTGCCCCCCGCCGATTTATCGGCTAATGCATAGACCCGTTCATACAACCCGGTTTTTTCAAAATCCAGACTGTTGCCTTTTTCCAGCGCGCGCCGGATCGCTGCATCGCTCATATCCAGACGTTTACCCAGCGAACGCACGGCCAGTTCCGTCGAACCCGGTTTATTGGAACCGTAATTGATCAAATCGCCATCCAGCGCCAGCGTAATACCGCTCAATCGACTGACCGCACGCTGGAATGCCGCATTGCGGCTGGCATACCAGCCGGCGTTAAAATCGGCAAACCGGTAGAGGGACTGCGTGTAATTCGCGGGATAGCCGAGCAAATGCCTAATGCCGAAGTACATTCCGCCGCGGCGGGTGAATACTTCACGGCGAATGGTGCCATCTACCGTGTACGGATAGCCTTTGGCGTTAGCCTCGGCGAAGGCAATGCTCACCTGCATCGGCCCGCCGGTACGCACCGGATTCAAGCGGCCAAACAGTTTCTGTCCCATCGGCACCATAGCAATGAAATCATCAAAAATGGCGCTCAGCTCTTTTTCGCTGCGCACCTTGTCCAGCCGCTCACTGTAGCTCTTGCCGTTGGGGGATTTAATCAACAGCGCGGTGCGCACCAGAAAGGCCGGCACATGCACTTGCTCGGCACGTCGGTCGATCTCCTGCCAGGCGATTTTCGATAAGCCCGGCACCTGCGGATCGGCTTTAAACGTGGATTCCTGTTCCGTCACCGCCAGGACCGAACATAAATTCTCATTGCTGGGATCGATACCCTGCGCGGTAAAGGCGGCGGCAATGTCGGTTGCCCATCCCTGACGATCGTTGACACTGGCAGGCAACAGTTGCATAAGCCGGGCTTTGACATCCGCCGGACGCGGCGCCGGCGTCGGTGGGGTTTTGCTGGAACAGCCGGCCAACAGCAGCAGGACAACCAGACACAGTGGTCGAAAAAGGGGGATACGATAATGTGGCATCTTACCTCTGATTATTCTTATACAGGCAGCCAAGACGTTATCTCAGCCGAAGAGGATGGTCCAGTCTGACGATCTGGAAGTCCGCATGCATTTTATCGTCTTACCTGGCATAGTTAGCGATATCGCTAACCGAACACGCTAACCACCTGACGGAAAACGCATGGCAGCCACCAATCACTGGACACGGGACCAACTGCTGATCGCCTTCACGCTCTACAGCCAATTACCGTTCGGCAAGTTGCACTCGCGCAATCCTGATATTATTCACTATGCGGCGTTGATTAACCGCACGCCCTCGGCGCTCGCCATGAAGCTGGTTAATATCGCCAGCCTCGATCCGTTTATTACTGGTTCTGGCCGAACTGGCCTGCGCGGCGTATCCAAAGCGGACCGTGAACTGTGGCAAGAGATGGACAACGACCCCACGCGGTTTGAGCTGCAATGTCAGCAGGCGATGGCGCGTATTGACGTAAACCGTCCCATATCATTGCAGGCCAGCGATGTCGAAGAAGACTATCGGGGCGACGAGAGGATCGCGCAGGTCAAAACACGGATCGGCCAGCAGCTGTTTCGCAAGCGCGTTCTCAGCGCCTACGGCGAACGCTGCTGCGTCACAGGTCTGGAGGAACCCGCGTTACTGGTAGCCAGCCATATTCGCCCGTGGAAAACAGCGGCTGAACACCGTTTAAATCCCAGCAACGGGCTCTGTTTGTCCAACCTGCACGATAAGGCTTTTGATATGGGGCTGATTACCTTTAACGACCATCTGGAAATGCTGCTTTCTCCCAGAATCAAAAAGCTGAAAAGCACCATCAGCGAACTCAACTTCGTCCAATACGAAGGCCAGCCGATACGTCTCCCCGATCAATACCCGCCTGATATGTCACAGATGGCCTATCACCGTGAGCATATTTTTCTGGGGAGAGGATGAGGCGGATAATGACACGGCTTGAAATATGGGGAAATGAGATTGATGACAAACCCATCGCGATAGGATCGAGACAGTCGAATTGCTAACCATGTTGCTTAAACGTAAATACCGTAATTAAAGATTAAAGCATCCCGGTAAAGCGATCCACCAACACAAAATGATACGTTACCTTACCTGATATTCATTATTTCTCTCTTATTCTTCACTCGTGCTCACAACAATATGCCCATGTATTGCATTAAATAAGTCGTACAACAACGAGCAGCCGCTACTGACAGAAAACATCGGTTGCAAAAACCAGCGCGAAATAAACAGCGGGAATAGCACCAATCTTATTAATAATCATTAAGTTAATCTATTGTTAATATTTTCACCGTGCACTATGCGGCTTTCCGTACCCGCTACATTCAGATTAACTACACCTAGTTATAAGAAAAAATTAATCAGTGACGCGACCCGTATTTTTTCCGAGTTGCGCTCACTAAGCTTGCATCAGTTACAACGTCTGCTGGCAGGATAATATGAGGTAAACTACCGTCTATCCCAGTGCTTCAATAAGCATGTACCCTTGCATCGTAGGCAATAACACATGGTTAAACGAACAATGTCCGCCAATAAATCGATCGACATGTATGCAGTCCACGTTTTTGTGACGATGGCTGAGGCAGGCAGCATGACCGCAGCAGCAGCGCGGCTGGGCCTGACGCCGTCAGCAGTTTCGCAAACGATCAGGCTGTTGGAAGACGATTTCGGCGTCATGTTGGTCAATCGGGCGAGACGCCCTTTTGTATTGACGCCTTATGGCATTGCGTTAAAAAACCGGGGGGAAGTGCTTACCGAAGAGATCGCGAATCTGAAAGCTCAGGTTCTGGAAGCAGGACGCGGCATAAAACCCGATCTGCGGATCGGTCTGGTCGACTCTTTTGCCATCACCTGTGGTTCAGTATTCACGAAACGCCTGTTGAAAAGCTCATCACAGTTGTTGATTCGCACGGGATTAAGCCCACAGCAGGGCGAAGCGCTGATGCGGCGCGAACTGGATCTCATCGTCACCAGCGATCCGTTGATCGATACCGATAGCGTGGTGCGCTACCGCCTGTTTTCCGAAGGTTACTTCATTATCACGCCGCCGGAGTATCGCAAACGCATCAAGACAATTGAAGATATTCGCGAACTGTCCGCCGCGTTACCGCTGGTCAGGTTCAACCGTAACTCACAGATTGGCATGCAGATTGAACGCTATCTGCGCAGAATAGATATTCGTGTCCCCAACATGCTCGAGTTTGATAATGCGGATACCTTAACGTCGATGGTCGCGGCGGGAATCGGCTGGGGCGTCACCAGCCCCATCAGTTTCCTACAATCAGAAACCTATTCCCGGCAGGTTCTGACACATATGCCAGAGCAATTGAACATTAAACGTTCACTTTATATTGTCGGACATCGTGATGAATATAGCGCTTTCTTTGACGAAGCCTGCGATGTAACACATGAAATAATCAAAACCGTCTTTATTCCAAAACTGGAGAATCTTAATCGGGGAATAGAAAAACTGGTTTCTATTAATTCAGATAACACGGAATAGCGAACCTATAACGTTTTCAGTTATTGAGGATTCGCCGCCGATGTAAATAGATAAATACGCCATGACGTATTTATCCGGGATTTATCATCCCTAAAAAACAATCATTCAATCATGATTTAATAAAAATCGTGATGGCTAAATATCGCCTTATTAATAAGTGGGCCGTTTTTCTGAATAGCGTCAACTAACAGCCCAATATTTTAAATACCATCAAATGCCATCGAGCAAGAGAAAGGAATAATGAATATGTCAAATAACATTCGAATAGAAGAAGACCTGCTAGGCACACGTGAAGTCCCTGCTAATGCGTATTATGGTATTCATACACTTCGGGCTATCGAAAACTTTTATATTAGCGAGAATACGATTAGCGACATTCCGGAATTTGTTCGCGCCATGGTCATGGTGAAAAAAGCGGCGGCATTAGCAAACCGGGAATTGCAGACAATCCCACGTAAAATTGCCGATACGATTATCCAGGCCTGTGATGAAGTGCTGAATAATGGCAAATGCCTGGATCAGTTTCCCGTCGATGTTTATCAAGGGGGCGCGGGCACGTCGGTTAATATGAACACCAACGAGGTGCTGGCGAACATTGGTCTGGAACTGATGGGCCATCAAAAAGGCGAATATCAATACCTCAATCCGAACGATCATCTGAACAAATGTCAGTCTACCAACGATGCCTATCCGACCGGCTTTCGTCTGGCGGTGTACAGTTCAATCCTGAAACTGGTGGATGCAACGACTCAACTGGGTCAGGGGTTTGAGCGTAAAGCCAAAGAGTTTGAATCTATCCTGAAAATGGGCCGTACCCAGTTGCAGGACGCGGTTCCGATGACCCTGGGTCAGGAGTTCCATGCCTTCAACATCCTGCTGAAAGAAGAAAACAAAAACCTGCTGCGTACCGCGGAACTGCTGTTGGAAGTGAATCTGGGGGCAACCGCGATCGGTACTCGTCTGAACACCCCTGATGAATATCAGCATCTGGCCGTACAGCATCTGGCGAAAGTCAGCGGCTTACCCTGTGTCCCCGCGGAGGATCTGATCGAAGCGACGTCCGACTGCGGCGCCTATGTGATGGTGCACAGTGCTCTCAAGCGTCTGGCGGTGAAACTATCCAAGATCTGTAACGACCTGCGCCTGCTGTCTTCCGGCCCGCGTACCGGCCTGAACGAAATCAACCTGCCGGAGCTACAGGCAGGATCGTCCATTATGCCGGCGAAGGTTAACCCGGTGGTGCCGGAAGTGGTGAATCAGGTTTGTTTCAAGGTTATCGGTAATGACACTTGCGTAACGATGGCGGCCGAAGCTGGCCAGTTACAGTTAAACGTCATGGAACCGGTCATCGGACAAGCCATGTTTGAGTCCATCCAGATTCTGTCTAATGCCTGTTACAACCTGCTGGAAAAATGCGTCGATGGCATTACCGCCAATAAAGACGTGTGCGAAGCGTACGTCTTCAACTCCATCGGTATCGTGACCTACCTGAACCCGTTCATCGGTCACCATAATGGCGATATCGTCGGGAAAATCTGCGCCGAAACCGGCAAGAGCGTGCGTGAAGTGGTACTGGAGCGCGGTCTGCTCACCGAAGCGCAACTGGACGACATCTTCTCTATCCAGAATCTGATGCATCCGGCCTATAAAGCAAAACGCTATACCGACGAAAAAGAATCCGTTTAATCACTTTCTGTTAATAACAACGGCCAGGCACAGGGTATCCGTATCCTGTGCCTTCATTAAAAAAATAAAAAATCATAAAAATCAAAACGATATTTATACCCAGCTGATATCAAGAGACGGGAAGGCGGCCCCAAAGGGGTGAAACACGGAAAGGAGGCGAATCGCCAGTCAACGTCTCTGCAATATGAAGGACGGGGGTATATCAAATTGTTTTAAGGAGCATTGTATGCTGGTCCTGGAACTCATTATCGTGCTGTTTGCCATCTATCTGGGGGCGCGGCTTGGCGGTATCGGTATTGGCTTTGCCGGTGGTCTGGGAGTCTTGATTCTTACTCTGGGATTCCATATAAATCCGGGCGCGATCCCTTTTGATGTTATCGAAATCATCATGGCGGTTATCGCCGCTATCGCCGCCATGCAAGTGGCGGGCGGCATGGATTATCTTGTCAGCCTGGCGGAAAAACTTCTCCGCCGTCATCCTAAATACGTCACCTTCCTCGCGCCTCTCGTTACCTATTTCATGACGCTGTTGGCCGGTACGGGGCACACCGCCTTCTCTACGTTGCCGGTCATTGCGGAAGTGGCCAAGGAACAGGGAATAAGGCCTTCGCGTCCGCTGTCGATTGCCGTCGTAGCCTCACAGGTAGCGATTACCGCGTCACCGATTTCTGCCGCCGTCGTGTTTGTCGCCGGTATTCTGGAACCGCACGGCGTCAGCTATCTGATGTTGCTGGGGATTTGTATTCCTACTACGCTGGCTGCCGTCTTGCTGACCGCCATCGTCACCAATTTCCTGGGTAAGGAACTGAAAGATGATGAAATTTATCAGGAACGTTTGAAAAAAGGTGAAGTTGCTTTACGCAGTACAAATGCGTACGAAATAAAACCCGGAGCAAAACTTTCGGTACTGCTGTTTTTGCTCGGCATCATTGCCGTCATGTTTTATGCCACCGCGATCAGCGATACTGTCAAATTGATTGCTGACCCGGTTTTACCGCGTAATGAAGCGATCGTGGTGTTTATGCTGACGATTGCAACGCTGATCTGCGTCACCTGTAAAATCGATACGGGGAAAGTGCTCGCGGCCAGTACATTCAAATCAGGGATGAGCGCGTGCGTCTGTGTGATGGGGGTTGCCTGGTTGGGTGATACTTTCGTCAAAGCGCATATTACCGATATCCAGGAAACCGCAGGCTCACTCCTGCAAAGCTACCCGTGGATGCTGGCTATCGTCCTGTTCTTTGCCGCCATGCTGCTCTATTCACAGGCTGCGACAGCCAAGGCATTGATGCCAGCGGCACTGATGCTCGGCGTTTCGCCCGTGACGGCGGTGGCATCCTTCGCGGCGGTATCCGCCCTGTTCGTCTTGCCGACCTATCCGACTTTGCTGGCCGCCGTGGAAATGGATGACACAGGTTCAACCCGTATCGGGAAATATGTGTTCAACCACTCGTTCCTGATACCGGGCGTGCTGACTATTGCGCTGTCGGTGATATTCGGGTTTATTCTTGGTAATATTCTGCTGTAAATCACTAAAGACGATCGCCTGAATTCATTTTCAATGTACTAAACAAGTCACATGAAAAAGCCAGGAATACTGGCTTTTTCATGCCCGCAGAATAAGTTGTCAGACGCCAACATGAGAAAACCTATTTAAAAACAGAAATAACATATTTTATAAAACCGTATCTTTGTCATAGCATACGGTTCTATGAAAACTTCAGCTGTTATTGTGTCTTTGATACTTTTATCATATCAGATTCTTGATTCGTTTTTAGCATAGCCTCTTGTTTGCTGTTTCCAATGACTTTTTTATTGATAAGCACCGCCAGCGCACAAATAAAGATAGGAATGGAAAGAAAATAAAACATATTAATAGCCTGGATGCCTGTCGATAATATCAATCCGCCGATAAAGGCCCCAAGAATTGCACCTGTACGACCAACAGCCGTCATTGTACTGGTTCCCGTAGCGCGTATTTTTGTTGGGTAATAACTCGATGATAGTGATGTCCAGCCTGTATTAACCGAGTTTACTGTGATCCCCAGGAAGAATGCCAGGATACCAATAATTGTCAGATTATAATGGAATTGAGTCAATAACAGTGAGAAGACGACACCGCCGGACATCCCCAGGAACATTGTCCGATGGTAACCCCACCGGTCCATAATCAAACCAATAGAAATATTACCTAATGTTCCCCCCACCTGAACTATTGCGCCGATTAAAGCGGCATCAGTCAATGTGAATCCACTTTCTCTGATTAATAAGGGCATCCAGTTACTTAAGAAGTTAACACACATTAAATTCATAAATAATCCCAGCCACAGGCTAAGAGTACAGAGTAAATATGGCTTCTTCAATATTTCTACCAGGGTAAACTTCGGCGCCGACACAGAATGAGATTTATTTATCTTAATTGTGTCTAATTCTACGCCATCATCATGACCGCCGGTAACCTTTTTCATTACTTTATAGACATAGTCTATTCTTTTATTATTTTCTAAAAGATATAGAATAGATTCAGGAAGATAAAAAACGATAAGAATTAGCGATAAGATAGGCAATAATCCACCAACGATGAAAACGCCTTCCCATCCAAATATTGGAATAACTTCTTTTGCAACAAAACCGACCAGAGCGCTTCCCAACGTTATGCCACAATAAATGATACAAATCAGCGTTGATTTATATTTTACCGGCGAATATTCCGCAATCAGTGTTGCCACATTAGGCTGTGCCGCACCCAGTCCGAGCCCAGTCAGAAATCTCAGGATAATCAATATTTCTATGTTGGGAGAATAAGCAGAGGCGATTGACAGTAAGCCAAAAACCAATACAGCAAAAAATATGACATTCTTTCTTCCAAAACGATCGGCTATGGTTCCGCCCATCAAAGCACCGCAGGCAAGCCCCATTAACCCCGCACTCATTGCGACGCCAAGCACATCATGGCTGACTTTCCACTCATCCATCAGTGATGGCGCAACAAATCCCATGATCGTCATATCAAATCCGTCTAATGTTAAAACCAATAAACAGATTAAAGTTAATACAACATGGAATTTTTTTAACGGCTGAGACTCGAGATATTCCCGAAGACTCGCTTCATCAGAAATTTTCATTTTTTCCCCTCAATTAAAAGATATATACCTAATAGATTTCAAGTTGCAGGAAGGCGAAAAACGAGAGAACCCCGAATCACTTACCCAGGTTAGTGATTGAGATAAACGAGTACGGCCAACGCCCCTGCAACTTGGAAGATGATGGATATAAGTTGTTAATAAACAAAATAATTATAAATAAATTTTTCCCATCAAAAAATCAGGCCAGTTTTTCTCAAAGAAAATATCATCTAAATTTACCGAATTATTTACTAATCGCGTTTGATTATAAAATGCCTTTCCCGTCCATTTAATAAGATATTTTTTCTCTCTATCTTGTTTTCTTTCACTTCTAAAACGCCATTTATCAATAACGCCATGACGATCAGAGGGTATAGCATCTCCCTGCTCATCCAGAATGATGCGGGCTCCCCGACTTCCACCGCCGGATGAAATATATTCATTCAACATGCTTAATACCGCAGCGGAAGTGAGCGAGAAATGCTTCCATAAAATAACATTTGCAAGCTGCGTTTCACTATCCACTTTTATGCCATGTGAGCTGATATCTGAAAAAAGTTTTAACGATAAGGATAACTCATCCTGAACGTCTTTAGTCGACACAATAAAACCCGCTTTGTCAGACATCCGGTTCCTGATTTGTGCTTTTATCTCATGCATAGACAGTTTTGCAGAAGACAAACAATCCTTAATATAAGAAACGATTTCATCAATTGCAGAAGACACTGATTCATCGGATAAATTAATATGTTGAAAATCTGATATCAGATCATAAGATATTTTTTGCGCGACCCGGACCCCAAAGACCTGTCCCGAATTTAAAGCCGCTCCTCCAGGTCTGGTGACTCCGTGGGTACCGGCAACTTCGCCGACAGCGAAACAACCTTTTAAACTGCTTTCTCCCCAAATATCAACATCAATCCCGCCATTCATATGCTGATTATTTACAGAAAATTCCAGAGGCGTCGTTGTAATGTCGTGTCCGTGCATTCGATACAGTTCAATGGCCAGAGGATTCATATGCTTTAACCTTTGAATCGGTAGCGCCTGATCGCATTGATTATTACTAAGATATTCTTTTACGTCCCTATCAAGATTTTCTAAAGAAAAGGGAATGTCGCCGGGGACGGGTTCTGGATTACGATTAAAATCCATATACACCCGGTGTCCTTTTCTGGTTTCATCGGCAATAGCCATATCAATTAAACTCGAACCATATTCCAAAGTGCGGGTTGAATGGAAAGGCCATTGATATCCTTTTCTAAAAACATTTGAGACCAGCTCTTGCGTTGTTCGATAATAATCAGCAAGGAAATTTATTTCATTTCCATCCGAATCAAGGGAGTAAATATAAGGGATAACCTGTACATATGTCCCTGATAAATTCCATGGGAACGTGGTACTTGCGGTACTAATCCCGAACTGGCTCTCAATAATATTAGTCAGTGTTATTCCAGCTTCTAAAGCCAGACCTAATGAGCCGTAACACCCTCTGGGATAAACACTATCCCGGTACATACTTCCTGGCCCGCCAGTCGCTAACACAATATGGGGAGAAGAGATGATGCCTAACTTTAGCTCATTATGATAATGAGGCAAATTGATACTTACAATAAGGCCCGAGCAGGATTCCTTACCCTCCTTATCTGTATTTTTTAATAACTTTAATGCTGTGGTATTTTCTAAAATGGGAATACCAAGACGCTTCACTTCTTCTAATAATACTTTTACCATCAATCTCGATGTCCTCGGGCCGCAGCTTGTCGCCCTTCCCGCCTCATCGTGATCGGTCTGATAACGTAATATAGAACCATACTTGTCTTCCGGGAGATTTAACCCCAGAAATTGAAGCCCTGCGATGGTATTAATGGAGCCTACAGATTCAACATAGGCTACATCTTTGTCCATTCCGCCGCCTGAACTTAAATCTTCAGCAAGTTTGAAAAAGTTGTCGCCATTTTTTGATGTTGACGCGGTAAACAAGGTTTGCTTATCAGAGCCAGAACACGCTGACGTGCCTTTATAAAGACCTGATGTTGCAAGCAGTACATTAACATTTCGGCGTTTCAGCTCCACCGCCGCCCGTAACCCAGCCGCGCCAGTACCAACAACAACGGCATCATATTTATATACCGGGATAGGCATGTTATTGATATTTTCTATATCATTTTCTTCTGGCGCAATAAATCCTTTTGGCAGTTTAACATGAGTTAAATTATCTAAAATCTCCTTGCTCACTCCACTCATCTGGTGCCCCTTACATGCTAACAAGTATATTTCCAAATCGATTGTTAATGGATTTGTATAAAAACGATTATATTTAAAAAATAATTAAAACAATGCATTTTTCATACTTAACAAAATTTAGACATACGTTCGATACTGACATCCAGTGTGGATGCTATGTTTTTATTCCACCAATTGTTATGAGAAAAAATCTCTAACTCAATTAAACCATCAAATCCCGCGTCTTCTACCCAACTTCGAATTAAAGGAATATCGATTACCCCATCACCAGGCATGCCGCGATCGTTCACTAAATCCGTAGTTGGAACTAACCAGTCCGATGCATGAAAAGCAAGGATACGTTTTCCTGCCCGTTTAATTTGGCTATATAAATCGGGATCCCACCAGACATGATAAACGTCAACGGCAACCCCTAATCCATAATAACCATCCGGATCGAGTTCATCACACCAATCCAACGCCTGACGTAAAGAACTTAGGCAAGAACGATCGGCTGTCGTCATAGGATGAAGCGGTTCCAACGCAATACGAACCCCGACCTGACGAGAGTGTTCTAATAGCTGTTGAATACCTTTTTTAACCTGCGATCGTGCATCTTCTAAATCTTTTGAATAGCCCGAAAGACCGCCGACAACTTGCACATAACAAGAACATTCCAATTCTGCCGCCAAATCTAACGCCTTGCGATTGTCATTAATCGCAGCCTCTCTCTCCGTCTGATTGGGAGCGGTATAATATGTGCTACGACATAAACCGGAGATAGACATATTACAATCTTTAAGCTTTCGCAAAATATCCTGGGGACGGCTTTCCTCAAGCTCTTTCCTCCATGGGCTAATAGCGGCAATGCCCCTTTTAGCACATTCATCAATAATTTCTGAAAGTGATGTTTTAAATCCAAGTGTCGCCGTATTAATACAGTATAAATCCGGGCGCTGCGATATACTTCTCATTACTCCCCCTAAAAACGCGGCATGCTAAGGCCACCGTCAATAGCGACAGGAACACCACAGGTATACACTAATTTCCCTTCAGCCATAGCTCTCACCGTTGATGCAATATCTTCCGGATATCCCCAGCGTCCCTGAGGAACGAGTCCTTGCGAAATTAATTCATCATAATATTGTGTCGCAGGGATGGTCATATCCGTTTTAATAAGGCCCGGTCTAATTTCATATACACCAATACCTAATTGACTCAGACGCATGGCAAACAGTTTAACCGTTGCTGATGACGCGGTCTTGGCAACGGTATATTCCCCACGGTTCATGGCTAACATCACGGCATTAATTGAAGTAATAAATATGATTGACCGATGATTTTCCTGAGCGTTCGGATTCTTCATCAGCCGCTTGCTAAATGCCTGAGTCAAAAAGAAAGGCGCTCTTGTATTTACCAGTAAATTCTGGTCGAAACTTTCTGGAGTGACATCCAGTAAGTCTCCCCTTTTTTGTACGGAAATGCCTGCATTATTCACCAGACAATCCATTCTTCCCCACTTGTTTTCTGCGCTATCCAGCATTTCTTCATGAAGAGAGAGATCGGATATATCCGCGTGAAAACATTCAACTTCCGCCCCTAACTCCTGAAATTCTTTTTGCGCTTTTTTTAACTTTTCGACACTTTCATCATCTGTTCTGTCATTTATCAGAAGATTAAAACCGGCTTTTGCTAATGCCATAGCACAACCTTTACCAATGCCTCTGGCCGCGCCTGTGATAATTGCTACGGGTTTAGAACTCATTTTCGTTTCCTTTATGCGTATATGAATAATAAATGTTAAATCATCTTATCCAGCCTGAAATTGAATATATTCTCCTGATTTTTCACTTTCAACTAAACGGTTGGTTATCTGTGATTAACATCACACAATAAAAACCTGCCGTTTGCATTGATGGCCTGATACTGTTACATATACAATGGATTTTACTAACTAGTTGATTTTGAGAATCTATATGACAAAAAGCAATATTAAACGCAAAAACGACCCTGTTTTAACACAGACACTTATATTGGATGCTGCGACAAGCGAATTTGCAGAGAAAGGGTTTGACGGCGCCAGAGTGGATCAAATAGCGCAAAGAGCCAATGTTAACAAACAGCTAATCTATTATTATTTCGTCAATAAAGATGAACTATTTACACGTACGCTCGAACTGGCTTACCAACAAATCAGAACACATGAGTCAGAACTAAAACTGGATAATCTTCCTGCCGATCAGGCCATTCTGGCTTTAGTTGAGTTTACCTGGAATTATTATCTGGAACATCCTGAATTCATTTGTTTACTAAACAGTGAAAACCAGATGAAGGCACGCCATATGGCAAGCTCGCCGACTGCGGTTCAAATTAACCAACCATGGCTAAGTCTTTCGCAACGCATTATCGATAAAGGAATAAAAGAAGGTACGATTCGGCCCGATATTGATGCCATGCAGCTCAACATCAATATATCCGCACTTGGTTTCTTTTATCTGATAAATCAATCCACGCTATCCATTATTTATAAAAAAGATCTTATGAATAAAAACACGTTAAAAGAAAGATTAGATGTTATGAAAGATACAATAGCCTGCTGGATTTGCCCTCATTCTAAAAAATGAGTTCAACATAATAAATAATTCATCCGGTTTTATTTTAACTCAGAATGAAAACGGTAGCGAACAGCAGGAACTGGAGAATCACTTACCCGCTTTTGATCATATTCAACAGATAAAGCATTTTCCAGTTTATAGTGACTGTATTATTGATTATAAATTGATTCAATATAATCAATAATACCAGTCATCATTTGAAATAAGCGCACAGAATTTTGCGTCAGGTTAAATGCACCATCAGTTTTCTCTTCCGCAACTACTCAGTTCTGTAAATATAATCAGCTCTGTATTAATTTGCCGGCGCTTTCCTTAGCATTCATGCTCTGCGTTGATTTCTGCCGCGCTTCCAGCTTCTCATGCGCGACGTTAAAATACTGGCACCCCGACCAGATATTTTTACTGCCGACAATATAAACCCGTTTCTGTGCACGTGTAACCGCGACATTCAACAGATTAGGTTTCGCAGACGCCCATTTTGCTGCGCCGCGGTGTTCCTCTGACAGGCCCAACACAATAATCACGTTTTTCTCTTCTTTACCCTGAAACGTATGTACGGTGCCGACACGTTCGTTGATCCATGCACCACTACCGTTGACGCCACGCAGCTCCTTGCGCAGATACACTTTCAGCCGGTTTTTCACCCGCTTAAACGGAGAAATAATGTAGGCGTCAGGCAATGTTGGAGACTGTTCCAGCCACGCCCGCAGCATAGAAAGCACATACTGCCCCTGTTCAGGGACAAAGTGTTTACCATCAACTTCACCACACACATCAAACCAGCAACTATCTCCCCAGAGGAAATCATCCTGTGGCCAGAGATCATCCCGTCCATGCAGCATCTTATTGTTGTATGCAATCGCATTGGCGATGCTGAACATCGGCTCATCACAGCGGCGATGCACACGCAGCGGGCTGCCAAGCCAGATCTCTTTCGATATTTGCATTGTCCCGTATGGGTTAACCCGATCTGCCAGATTTTGCACTGACTGCACAGTGGGAGACCAGTCCCGCCATGCCTCACCGAAATCTCGTCGGGCGATGGCTTCAACAAACGCCGGTGGGATGGTAAATACGGGTTCAATCTGCAACGGATCGCCAACAACAACGGCCCGTTTCGCTCTCCAAAGCGCGCCTACTGCCTGCTGCGGCGTTGCCTGCCCTGCTTCATCAATAAACAGCCAACCGATGTCACCTTCTCCGAAAGTGCTGAACTGGCGCGCCACGGAGGCAAAGGTTGATGAGACAACAGGCACGATCATAAACAGCAACCGCCATAGCGCCATGCACGCCTGTTTATGTTGAATGCCACCATTGATCGCTTGCATTAATATATAAAATGCCTGATGAAGATTGCTCTCTTTGTAGGCTGCCGCCAACCATGCCTGATGCAGCTCAAGGGCTTTGACAGTCAGAAGGCTACGAGCTTCATTCAACGCCTGACAATGGCCAAAGGTAGTGCGCTGGAATGCTGGCGCTTCGATATCCGTCTCTGACGTGGCAAAAACCGCATCGGAGTATTTCTCTTCGAGCAAGGCACACCGCTGCTGTTCCTCTCTCAAGGCATTAGCTAATTGCTCGAACCGGTTTTTTTCAAGTTGATAACTGGCGTCAACGATGGCACGCCTCCGTTCCAGACCGCCGATAATCGCCCGTTCACGACACCAGGCCCCGACCTGCAACGTCCACCATGCCGTCCTGCGGTCTCGAAGTTTTGCCAGCCGCACGTTCAGCCTAAGCAGGCGAGCACGACATTGCTCCACTTTTAACTTTTGTTGTTGGCAAGCCTCCTGCTGATCCCGCAACGCTTCCAGCTGTTTCAGCTCATAAAGAATGCCCTGGAATCCTTCCTGCGCGGTATTGAAAGCGTTCTTCGCTTCTGCGAATGCGTTATCAGGTAATTGCTTAATCGACTCTACCAGGGTGCGATAACTATCGGCAGGTGCCGAGGCAACGCCTTTTTCCGACTTAAAATAGAAAACACGCTGTCCAAATATTTCACGGTTCTCCTGTTTTCCCAGCGCCGCGGCAATCAGTCCCCAACAATCCGTTTCAGCGGTTAATGGTTTGATTTCATATAACTTATCGTTTTTCTGCTCATGGAGCTCGAAAATACGAGTTTGTGCTGCCAGCTTTTGCGCAACGGGTTTCAGGTAACCAATCTGCCGCCAGGCTTTGCCCAGACTTTTTTGCTGGGGCAATTCCCGAGAAATGTTCTCCACCGCTGCGTTATTATTGGATGCCACCACCATTTCATAGCCCGCGAGCTGGGGGGACAGACAGGGAATAGTGAAATGTTTGCTATCCAACGTCAGACAGATGGTTTCCCCGAATGCCTCAGAAGCACGATCAAGGCTTGCCAGAATGGATGCTCGTTTAACCAAATTGCTGGCAACCAGATCCCGCAACATAGTGGTTTTACCCGTGCCGGGTGGGCCATTGACCGAGTAAAGCCCTGACAGGGCCAGTTCTTGCTCAAGTGTGTTAATCGCGAACTGCTGCATCAGACTCATATTGTGCGCAGAATCAGACGGCCAGCGCCCGGCAGGTAATTGACTTAGCCTCAGTTTATCCAGCAGCAGCGAACGGCCATCTGGCGTCATCAGATCCGGTTTTCTATCCCTGCTGCCGATAAGGTAACGTCCCAATGGAGAATCAGCGAGCAGCCCTTTTTCTTTTATCCAGTTAATCGCTTTTTCAATATCGCGAAGGTAAAAGCTATTCAGAATAGTGATTTCGCCCGCGATATCTGGCGAAGATGCAGATATTTCGGTAATCGCCGGGTTTACCGATATTTGAGAAAGGCGAGAGAGTTCAGAAAGCCTGTCCGGATAAAACGTTTGCTGTTGCTGATCCTTACAGGGAGAGTTTTTTTTCTTTCTGGTCTCTTTTAGCTTAATAAAAAGCGCTGGCGCCGGAACTTCCGGGCTGAAATGCGTCCATTCTGCCATTGCCTTCAAAAATTCAATAATTTCGTAAGTCGTCAGGACGAGCGGTAATCCATGCTCTTTTTTTAGATTATTAGCTACCGCAATAATTTCCTTAAAGCGCTTTTGTAACTTCCCGCTCGCAATTTGGTAAGATTCCAGATTGATGTCTTGCAATCCGCCAGTTTCCAGTTGCCCTAGCGCCCATGTGACGGTAGAGAACTCAAAACTCTCGCCATCAATATATCCATCCTGATCGACGAGGCATTTTACCGAACAAGTCCGCCCTTCATCCTGAAGTTGTTCATCCTTAACATCTGCAATATCGGGCCAGGTTTGTTTTGCGCGGGCAAATATTTCCTTGCGATCGAAAATGCCAAAAAAAAGCTCATAGTTATATTTCTTTGAGGGTAAATAGTCTCTTCCCGCCAGCCTGATCTGTTGGGGATCGATCCAGGGAAGCGCTGAAGGAATTTGCAGTGCCTCCACTGTCAGTCTCAGAACGCCATCAGCGTTATCCTCCAGACTTTTAATATCAGTGGACTCGAAAAATTCAATCTTGTGCCAATAATCGAGAATTTTAAGTGCCTGAATGATTGAGAGACTTTTGTTCTTGTCGTCGTCCATGAGATGCCAATGTCCTTATGTAGTAAATTCAGTAACTAAAAACATACTACTCCTTAGCATGGCGAGTATTCAATGATCGATAAAGTTGCTAAAGCGCTTCTTTAAAAAACAGTTATTAGGGTGGATACACATGATGTCAAAAGCACCAATTAAATTGATTTCATTGACCACCAAATTGACCCTTTCATGTTTTATACAACGCTATTTTTGGAGACTATTTACAGCAGATATGAGAGAAGCTGTCGCTGAGATAATCAGGGATATAGCCTCTCCTTTCTGACAAGAGAGGCCAGTAAATTTGACAGACTACTAAGTGCGAGAGACCGGCACGCAAACTTTACAGTGGGCGATAACTATTAGGTTAAGACATTCTAACAGCATATGTCCTACCCTACGGAGAATAGGTCAATATGTAGTGGTCAACTAATTTTGGCCACACAAGCTGACTGTTCGTGGAACAGCCGCTCTGATTCATTTGGCGTTAAGCCGCCGTAATACTAGTGGGCCTGAGTGCACTGTAGAGCGGTCTATCGATGACCGCGCCTCCACGAAGCTACCGTAATCCCTTGATAGTACCCATTGACTTTTCAGACTACGGAAGAACCTCTCCATTGGGCTGTTGACGATCCTCTGTCAAGAGCGGGCGATTTGCATGAGCGAGATCCGATAAAATAAGAGGATAAAGCTCCCGGACGATATAACGTTTTAGACATCTGAGGAGCTCCTTGGTCGATAACTGCTGCGGTGAATGCCAAACATCCGGCATAACACCTCGTCCGGATATTGCGTTCCCGTCCTGTATGTTGTCGTGAACTGTTCAGGGAGTCCGACATCAAGAGCGCGATAGCCTTTTTTAGGGTTTCGTTCTCCATTTCAAGGCGTTGTATACGTTTTCTCATTTCCCTGAGTTCGGTCTGCTCAGGAGTCAGAGGTAGCCCCGGAGGTACTTTTCCCTGACATTCCATGCGTAACGAGTTAACCTAGTGGTTGATAGCCGACAGACTGATGTTCATTGCCTTCGCCATGGGTGCAGTTCTGGTCGAGGACCAGCTTTGCTGCTTCGAGTTTAAATTCAGCAGTAAATGCCTTGCTCATTGGTTCACCTGTAAGATTTTGAGATGAGCATATCACCTCTACTTAGATGGCCAGTTTTAGTTGACCACTACAAACCAAACTTTTCTTCACACGGGATATGCCAGGAGAGCGCCGGGTTTGAGCTTGGCTTGGCTGTCTTGTGGATGCCGTTTAAATTTCGTATGCTCGAGTCTCAAGGCTGGCTTTCGAGCCTTGCTTTTATTGAATATCAGTCGTCAAAGGAGGACTTATGGAGCTGATGAACCAGCCCTTTACCGGACAGCTCGGAAACCGTCTTATCGAATTGCTCGACTCACCGGACTATCACACTCTCAACATTGCAGTCGCCTTCGCAAAGAATAGCGGCGTCCTCAGAATCAAGGATTCGCTCGAAAGATTCAGAAAACGAGGTGGAAGAGTAAATGCTTATGTGGGCATCGACCTTCGCGGGACTTCGTACGAGGCTCTTACAGCTCTGCTACTCCATACGGACTCTTTGAATATAGTGCACTCTGAAAATGGCCAGACATACCATCCAAAGATCTACCAGTTTTTAGGGAACGACAAGGGACTGATAGTTGTTGGCTCACACAACCTGACCGGAGGCGGTCTGTGGGCAAACTTCGAAAGCTCAGTACTCATCCCAGTAGACATGTCGAGCGGCGATGATATGCAAATACTAAGGAGTCTGGACGACTACATCGGGGAGCTGACCTCACTCGATGACTCATTCATGTCGATAGAAGAGCAAGACGACATTGATAAACTCCTCCAAAATGGCTATTTATCTAAAGAAGTCGCCCAGCAAGTGCGCCTTGCGAAAGCTGCTATACAGGATACCACTCGAGAGCGTCTATTCGGCAATGGTACTCCAGTAAAGCTACCTCGCATTACCATTCCGCAGAAAGAGAAGACAGCAGAGGTTTCCTTGGCCCTAGCGAGACCTATTTATGTTCCACAAAGTGACGAAGGCCAGACTATTTGGTTTGAAACCAAGAAGATGACTGGAGGATCACGAAATATACTCGATCTTTCAATGAAGTCCCTGATTGAGCGGGGAGACCCCAAAGGAACCACTTTTAACCTTGGAGATCCAACTTTCATGCGCGGTGGGGTTGAGTTTTTCGGTATAAATCCTACAGCTATCGATCAGACCAAAAACATTACCCTCAACTTCGAAGGGGTTGACTATAAAGGCAACACAATACTTTTCCCTGATGGAGAGAACGCAAACGGCACGTGGAGACTCCAGATCAAGGGAATAAGCTCTTTTGAAAACAAGATCACCCATGCTTTTGCAACCAAAGGCGAGGCGCACTACTTGGTCAAGAAAGTAATCACCTTTACTAAGATTCAGGGTGATTACTACTTCATGTCTGTATTCCCGGAATCTGAGCTTGAGAATTTCAAGGCTGCTTCACGTATATTGGCTCGAAATGGGTCTACAAAAAACGCTAAGCTGCTTGGGCTGCTCTAGAAGCGACTTAGCCATTCTTCGTGTTTCCCTTTCCGAATCCCGCTAATGCCGCCCTTAGCCCCGCCGAATGTGAGCATCAAGGCGTTGTCACTCAACGGGATTCTTTCGGAAATGAACAACGGGACCTGATTTACTTCGCGGAAGCGGTCTATGAATGATGTGATATCGAAGCCGAATGCATACCCCGTCGTGCGTTGATATGGTGGGTCTACATACACTACAGCATTGCTGGGCAAGGGGTCACTAAGGAGCGTCATGATATCCTTGTTGAAACAGGTCACTCCTTTCATTCCATTCACGAGGACATCGATTCTGCGACGCAGCTCGATCGGAGAGGGTTGCATCGGATTGGCAGGACTGCGGCGTATGCTAGTCGCGGTTGGCTCCCAGTAGTCCCGAAAGCACGCATTCGCCCAGCGTTCTCCTTTGCGCCAAATTTGCTTTCCTCCAAAAGAGCAGGCCTGAAGCACTGGATAAAGTTCCACTTCATGGTCACCCCCCGGGAGCGCCGATAGCGCCGACATGTGAGCCTTAAAATCGCGTTTATCACTCGGCAACTCGGACAAAATCCGATCAAAAACGTCCATATTGAACGTACCGGAGCCTATAGCGGACCAGAAGGAACCCCAAGAGCTGATGTCGAGCATCCAAATGCGTGATGGGTCTACGCCTCTGTTAACCAGCTCGATGGAGACCGCGGCAGATCCGCAGCACAGGTCGTAGAATCGCGCGTCCGGCCCGGGAGCGGCCTCTAGAAGATGGTCGACGATTTGAGCCGCTACGCGTTGCTTGCCGCCCTGATATGCGCAGGGTACGCGCATTCGGCAGCTCATAAGGATTTCCTGCGGATCAGGATCCGTGCATAAACGCGCCGGCCGTTGATGATGCCGACACCTCCCCTGTCCTCAGAATGCGGATGATACCCTACCTCTCTAAGGATCTCGGAAGATACGTTGGTGCGTGCGTTGCCGTTGGCAAGCATAATGATATCGAACTGATCCGGACTGTATTTGTCGAGAAACGTGATTGGCACCCCCATAATCCCGTCGTAGTCGACTGGAATATTTTGGGTGCGCCCAACGTCGATAGCATCGTAGTTTTCATAACGTGGGTATTCGTCTGGAGTGTAGCGACTGGTCAATTCCATAGGCACGTGCCGACTGCTAGTGTCCAAGTTGGTGAACCAACGTACGCCCTTAACCCGGATGAAACGTCGCCCTCCCTCGTCTATACCGCAGCCGGCGGCATTTAACGGGTAGCTATCAGGCACATGGAATTTGCGATCCCCAGAGCGGATGGATTCACCATACCAGACTTTATTGTTACAGAAGAGGGGGAAGACCTCTTTGTATGTTGTAGCGTTCATGTTCCCAAGAATAATAAAATTCTTTTCGTGACGCTCCAGCAGGCTAATGTACTCGCGGAAGAGGCTGAAGGGTGGATTGGTGGCCACTATGTCGGCCTCCTTAAGTAAAGCTTTGCACTCATCTGAGCGGAAATCACCGTCACCCACGAGATGCACGAGAGAATTGCCTAACATGGCAAACAAGGGCTCTAAATCCAACGAACCGTCTGGCCTCACAAGAGGCTCGTCAGGCACTTCGGTTACTACCGCCTTATAAGCGCCTGTCACTCCCTCTAATGGATATTCCCGTCCTGCGATTGGGGAGCAGGCGTAGCAGGTGGATGTAAGCCCCGCTAGCCCGAGCTTGTCGAAATTAAGCACAAAAAACCGGAAGAAAGCCGACTCAAAAGGATCGTCACAGTTACAAAGTATGGTCTTTCCCTTTAGTTGTTCTCGATGCTTCACCATTTCCCTAGCCACGTCCTCGTACTGCGTATAGAACTCATCTTTTTTGACTATGAAGGCATGATTGAGAGTCGCATTTCCGGATTTAGAGTGTAGTTTTGGGCGTTCTATTTTTATATCAAATGGCATGGTGCCCTCGCGAACCACCGCTTTTAGAAATGTATTAATTGCGGCGGACATGCCGATGCCTATCTCGTCGAACACTTCGCTGGCGCGTCTCTTGACGTCCAAGTCGATGCGTATTGTCGTAGTGGGTTTCGAAGACATATTTGCCACTCCTTAGTGAAATACAATGTAGCACATTTTGTTATGAGGTCCAACGTAGCACATCGTAAAAATGGCGGTTTCACCATTTACTCCTCCGAGTAAATAATCGATGCACTGACAGACACAGCAGACAACGGGTTTGGTCCATTTAACTATTGCTCTTGACCGGCTACAGGGGGTTGTTCGCAGCACGCTGGGTGAGGCTATGTTTAAAGTCAACGGCTGACTGCTAATCTGCCATCCATTTTTTACTGTCACGCACCATACCATTCATGACTGTCATTAGTTTCGAACCAGTAAATAGTTCTTGCTCAGCTTTGAGTAATCAAATGGGCTAACCCCTTTCTCCCGGTTCGCATCCAGATAATCCGCCCACCACTGCACCATTAACCTACGCTCTCCCAGATGCTCCGCCTTGTGGATGTATGCCGCTCGTACCGAGTTACGTTCCATATGGCTCATCTGCCGTTCTACTGCATCTCTTGACCATAACCCCGATTCAATCAACGAACTACAGGCCATCGTTCTGAAGCCGTGACCGCAGACCTCAACCTTAGTGTCGTACCCCATTACCCGCAGGGCATTATTCACCGTGTTTTCACTCATTGGCTTACGAGGATCGTGATCGCCAATAAAGATCAGTTCATGGTTGCCGCTGAATTGCTGTATTTGCTTCAGGATAACCAATGCCTGACGGGAAAGCGGCACTAAATGAGGAGTACGCATCTTAGAACCACGATGAGAAGTGCTTCACACCCTCTATCGGTTTTCTCTCAGGAGGGATGGTCCACATCGAGGTTTCAAAATCGATCTCTGACCAACAGGCAAAACGCAATTCGCTGGAGCGGATAAAGATCAACAGTGTCAACTCTACCGCCAAACGGGTTAACGGCCTGCCGGTATAGCTATCGATGCGCTGAAGCAGTTCAGGAGTGCGCTTTAATTCCAGCGCGGGACGGTGCTGCCGATTGCTGGATGCAACTGCCCCAGCCATTTCCTGTGCCGGATTGTAGTCGATTAATCCACTTTGTACGGCGTAGCGCATTATTGCGGTTGTGCGTTGCTGAAGCCGTGATGCCACTTCAAGACGACCCGACTGTTCCACCGCTTTGATTGGGGCTAACAGGTCACGCGTTTTAAGTTCGGCGATGTTACGTTTGCCAATAGCAGAGAAGAGGTTATCTTCCAGACTTTTCAGCACACGGCGGCTGTGCTCTTCCGACCACTTTTGATTGGTGGCGTGCCACTCACGGGCTACAAACTCAAAGGTGAATACCGCCTTCGCCTGTTCCTCTTGCACCGCACGTTTTTGCTCACGCGGATCAATACCGGCTGCGACCAGCTTTCTGGTGGCCTCCCGTTTTTGTCTTGCATCAGCCAGTGAAACTTCGGGATAGACGCCAAACGCCAGTATTTTGAGCCGTTGGGATGAACCAGCAAAAACATGCCGTCGCCATCAACCAGCGAATACTCTTTTTCCTCGGGTTTAGCAGAACGTACCTTGGTATCTGTCAGGGCCATGATGGTTATCCTTACATAATCCTGCTGTGAGTATATAAGCAATATCGAACCAGCATATATACTCGGTTCTATACTCACAAGCAGATTAATGTGGGTGAAGTCAGATTGACTTCCGTTGACAGAAAATTCGGTCGAAGCCTTGTGTGGCGCGGATTTCAGACATAAAAAAAGACCTCAGTTGAGGTCTCAGACTGTTGACGAACCCCACATTTTCCGTGGGGTTCTTGTTTTATAAGCG
>NZ_KZ819035.1 GCF_003115845.1 Brenneria roseae subsp. roseae
CCCGAAGGGTGGATCATGAAATGATCCATAAACTGCCAGGCATCAAACACTTAGGTGCGCTGATATGGCTCAGTTGGTAGAGCGCACCCTTGGTAAGGGTGAGGTCCCCAGTTCGACTCTGGGTATCAGCACCAGTAATTGGGTTAAAGTTTTCGGCTTAAAAAGAATTTACCTGGCGGCAATAGCGCGGTGGTCCCACCTGACCCCATGCCGAACTCAGCAGTGAAACGCCGTAGCGCCGATGGTAGTGTGGGGTCTCCCCATGTGAGAGTAGGGAACTGCCAGGTTTCAATAAAAGCAAAAGGCCATCCTTTATCGGATGGCCTTTTGCTTTTCATGTATTTTATACCTGATCATTACCGTACCGTTCTTTTGCTGTTTTCAAACTATAACCGTCTTGGAATATAAAAAAGCCCCGGAATTTCCGGGGCTTTTTTATTGTATCGCGGGAGTATCAGAGAATTCGGCTAATCAGTCTGTCTATTCGAATACGGCGCAAGCGTCGAATGAGTTTGCGGACTTTTACCGGATATTGCGCAATACTTTCCAGTTCCATATAGCTTTTGACGACCTGAGTATGGACTCTGATGCTATCCAACTCTTCCTGGCGCTGCGCTAACAGAGACTGTTTGGGATCGTGAATTAATATGGCATTTTCCAGATCCAGACGCCAGGCGCGGGGGTTGAGGTTATTACCCGTCAGCAACTGCCATTTATCATCTATCCACATGCCTTTCAGATGGAAGCTGTTATCACCATCTTTCCATAATCTGACCACGAGCTGCTGATCATCAATATAGCGCTGTAGTCTGCTCAGGAAGCGGCGCAAGTTGATTTCATAAAGATAAGGCAATGCGCCGATGATTTTGAAGGGCTGATCTTCCGGAATATAAAAGTCATTGGCGGTCTTATCGCCAATAATGATTTCGACTTTCTTCCCTTCTCGCAGTAAACGGATAATATTCCGAACCAGCAGGGCCGGGAGATTAAAATACGGTGTGCACATCACCAGATGGCTGTCTGTGCAGTACATCAAATGGTGAATAGTTTTGTTCAGCGGGCTCTGTTTACCCAAACCAACCAGTGGCGTAACGGTCAGTTCATCGCTGGTGACATTGCAGTCGGGGGTTTTATAGGCCGTTGTGCGCAATGCCTGACGAAACTGCTTAGTCTCGTTTTTAATTTCCAGACTTCTGGGACGATCTACGCGATCCAGACGTTGGATCGCCGGAGCCGACAGAATGGTCTGGATATACTGAGCCATGGTATCAGCCAGTAACGGGTTACGAATCACCTGATAGCGATCGTAACGATACTTGTCATGTTGATGCAGATAGACGTCGTTCAGGCTGGCGCCGCTGTATATGACGGTGTCATCAATGATGAAACCTTTCAGATGCAGCACACCTAATGCTTCGCGGGTGTTAACGGGCACACCGTAGATCGGGAACTGGATATCCGCATATTTATGTGCCATGTCGCAATACCAGTCAGCGTTGGTATTCTCTGCCGCTGCCCCTATCCGTCCACGCTGGGCACGATGCCAGTCAACCAGAATGCGGATGTCAAGTTCGGGACACTGCCGTTTAGCCTCATATAACGCAGACAATATACCCATGCCGCCATCGTCTCGCTCAAGATACAGCGCCACCAGATAAATGCGTTTTCTGGCACTCAGAATAGCGTTTATCAGCGTTGTGCGAAAAAGTTCAGGTGTGTAAAGTGTCTGAACATCATCAGCTGTCTGAGGGATTTTTGGCAATTGTGCAAGGTGTTGTTGGTATTTATTGCGTTTAAATTTTGACAACATCACAGTGCGTTTCTTCTCTCATCAGTGTATGACCCTAAGGTCATCATCAAAAGTTAAGGAATAGCCGAATCGGGCGATAATACCATTACTTTCTAGCTGTTGTGAGCAAGTTTTACCATTGAGTGGCAGATCATTACCTGACGCGGGAGCTGAATCACGAAGCATGATTAATTTTTCAACGGCAATTCCAGCGCCACAATGCCCTCTTCCAGTTGCACATCAATGTTAAAACCCAGTTTCTTTGCCAGCGTAATCATGCCCTGATTATGTGGCATGGTGATACCATTCAGACGTCCCAAACCGTGAGTCTGTGCATAATGGATGAGCTTTTCCAGCAATCGCCTGCCCAAACCCAGCCCTTTTAAATCTGAGCGTACCAAAACAGCGAATTCAGCATTGGTATTGTCGGGGTCTGAAATTGCGCGCGTTACTCCGATTATCTCCGGCCCTTCCTCTGTCTGGCGTATAGCAATAAACGCCATTTCTCGATCGTAGTCAATCTGAGTCATATTGGCTAAGTCTTCATGATTAAATTCATTAATTTCGCTGAAATAACGGTAATAAAGGTCTTCTTTCGTCACTTTGGCAATGAATTTACTCAGCAGGGGTTCATCTTCCGGAAGGATGGGTCGGAACAGGCAGGCGGTATTGTTTTTTAGCATCACTGTCTCTTCCAGCTCCTGCGGATAGGGGCGAATCGCCAATCTCGACTGCGGATCTCCGCTGAAAGGCTCCAGATGTAGTGTGACATCCAATAATGTAAATTCATCTCCTGAAGCAAGCAGCGGATGAATATCCAACCGGGAGATTTCGGGGCAATCAAGAACCAGGTTGGAAACCTGTACCAGCAGACGGCTGAGTGCCGGGATATCCAAAGGCCGTAACGCACTGCTGCCGCGAATTTTACCGCCTTTGACGGCCTGTAGTACCAGATAACGCGCCAGCGTCATATTGAGCGGCGGCAGGGCGACAGCAGCTTGTTTTTCACGCCATTCAACGCCGCCTTCCCCCAGCATAATCAGCGGCCCAAATACGGGGTCCTGTTCAACCGCAATACGCAGTTCCTGAGCGCCGGCCCGGTTGGCCATCCCCTGAACCAGCAGGCCGTGAATTCTTGCCTGAGGATAGGTGCGCTTGACGCGATCGAGGATAGCGTCTGCCGCCTGCTGAACTTCTCTGGCCGTTTGCAGGTATAGCATAACCCCCTGCACTTCAGACTTATGGGGGATATCGGGGGAGCGTAGCTTGATAGCGACCGGATAACCGATTTGTTCCGCGATATGCACGGCTTCCGCACTGTCGCCGGCAATCCAGGTCGGCAGCGTATGTAAGCCGTAGGCTTGCAGGATGGGTTGAACCTCATGCGTATCCAACTGGGTGACGCCGTCTGACAGCGCCTGATGAATCAGTTCATGAGCCTGACTGGCATTGATGGTCAGGTCCTGCGGCAGAGCCGGCGTTTCCATCAGTTGTTTTTGGTTACGGCGGTACTCGACAATATGCATAAAGGCGGTGACGGCGCCTTCCGGCGTGCGGTAGGTAGGAATGCCTGCTTCGTTGAATAAACGCCGGGCCTCCAGCGAGGAGTATTCACCACACCAGTTTGTCAGCAGCGTAATTCGTTTGCCACGCGGGTGCTGTTGAAACAACTTGATCAACTGTTCGGCGCTTTCGGTGCCTGGCGCCGCCGCACTGGGAGCATGAATAATCAGCAGTGCATCAACGTCGTCGCTATCCAGCAGGATTGATATCGCATCCTGATAGCGTGCCGCCGTGGCGTCATCACGCAAATCGATCGGGTTACCTATGGTGACATACTCCGGTAACTTTTCCCGCAGCAGGTATTGAGTGGATTCGCTGAGTACGGCAAGTTTTCCTTGTCGGCTGAGTAACTGGTCCAGAGCCTGTGCGGCGGGGGAAGCCCCGTTACTGACAATCAGCAGACGTTCGCCGCGCAATGGCCGCAGGTGGCTCAGGGTTTCCACGGCTGAAAAGAGCTCATGGGTATCCCGCACCCGTAGTAGACCTGCGCGTTGAATCGCCGCATCGTAGGCGGCATCCAATCCGTGGCGCTGGCTGGTCAGTAGCCGTTGCGCCTGCTGGCTGCGCCCGCTTTTTATCACCAGAATCGGTTTGTTTCTCGAGGCGCTGCGTGCGGCCGAAAGAAAACGACGCGCATCGCTGATGTGTTCAAGATGCAGCAGAATCGCACTGGTTTTTCCATCTCGCGCCAGAAAATCGAGCAGGTCATCGACATCAATATCCAAACTGTCGCCCAGCGCGACGAAGTAGGAAAATCCGATACCTCGTTGCTGAGCCCAATCCAGAATCGTGTTGGAGACGGCGGCGGATTGGGAAATAAAGGCCAGTTTGCCTTTCATGATGGGAACAGGAGAGAAGCTGGCATTAAATCCTTGCCAGGGAGCGAGCAGACCCAGACTGTTGGGGCCCAATAAACGCATATTGTAGCGAACTGCGCAGGCTTTCAACTCGCTGAACTGTGACGGTGGCGCGGAAAGAATAATGACGGTTTTACAACCGCATTGTCCCAGTTCTTCCAGCAGCGTCAGGTTGCGGCTGGCGTTGGTGCAGATCACCGCCAAATCGGGCATTATTGGCAGGCTGACAACATTCGGGTAAGCCAGAACACCGCAGACGGCGCGATATTTGGGCGTAACAGGAAGCACCGGACCGCTGAAGTTACCGTCCAGCAGGTTTCTCATCATCAGAAAACCTGCCCGTCCCGCCTTTTCCGACGCGCCTAAAACCGCTATCGACTTAGGACGCAATAGTGCTTCCAATCCGCGCTGGCTCATAAGTCACTCCTGTAGGATAAGACTATTTGATACTAAACGTTTTCCGCCAATTATGCTGTGACGATGGGTAAAGTTTCCCGCAAGGTATGATGCGACTTCCCGGCCAGATAATGTTTTCTGAAACGGTCAAAGTGTGCAGATAGGCCATTTGCAGCCATGTCGTCCCCGGCTTGCGCGAGTAGGGCGATCGCAATTTCGGCGGTGCAATGCTGCCCGGCGCTGCTGGCTTCACGCAGCTGGTAGCGAGAGAGTGCATCCACATTCAGCGACAGAATAGGCAAGGCATCCAGATAAGGGCTTTTGCGAAACATTTTGCGTGCTTCCGGCCAGGTGCCGTCCAGCAGCACAAACAAAGGCGGTTTCCCTTGGGACGGTAACTGGCGCAAGACCTGGCGTCCGCTTTCCTCGTCGTCGGCCAGAAACACCAGATAAGGTTGATAATCCGGGTTGCTCAACGCGGCCAGCAATTGCGGATCTGGCGCTGTTCGCGACCAGAGAAAGGCCTGTGTGTCCGGTAAAATATCGGCGATTAACCGTCCGGTATTGCTTGGCTTTAGCGGTTCGGTATCAAACATCACCAGACAAAAACGGCTGCGGGAAGTATAGGGTTGAATGGTATGGCACAGGCAGGTGGGGACCGGCAGCAGGCAGCGTTGGCAGCGCACCACGCGGCAACCACGGGCGCGAAACGGTTTGGTTGACTGCTCAAGACGTTGCTGGCGCAGTTGAAGGACGGCGTTATTGATCATGAAGTTTGGGACGCTATTGAGTGTTGCCGAAAACCAGCCACATTTTTTCGGCCATTGTGGGCAAAACAGATTCAGAAGGATATCATTCTAATCGACTCAGCATCCGACCAAAAGATCCGGGGCCATAATGCCCCGAATTTCGGCTATTTTTTATAACGATTCATCCAGCCAGGCTTCAAAGGGAGCTTTAGGCAGGGCGCCGCCGAGAATATCCACCAGTTCCCCCTGTTTGAACAGCATCAGGGTTGGGATGCTGCGAATGCGGAAGCGGGTGCTGAGCTGTGGTTCCGACTCGGTATTCACCTTGATAAAGCGTATTTTTTCGCTGCGTTCTTGGGCGACGCTTGCAAACACGGGCGCAAAGTTGACGCAAGGTCCGCACCAGGGGGCCCAGAAATCGACAACAACCGGCAGATCGTCCTGTAGCAGTTTATCCAGCGTCGCTTCTGTCGCGTTCACGACTTCGCCTGTGAACAAGGGGTCTCCACAGCGTCCACATTTCGCGTGGTCATCGATACGTTCTTCAGCCAGGCGATTTGTTGTATGGCAGGATCCACATACCGTATTCATAATAAGGCCTCAGAGAAAAAGGGGCTAAAATAAAGGTGTTATTGATAAAGCATGTTGCGGGTAAGCAACGAAAGGTCAACAACATGTTACTTAATGGTGAATTAAGTATGGCGGGCAGGGGCGTGGTCAACAACGTGGTTTGCTCAATAGCTACAATAGCTGCTGGCTTTTACGACAAGCTGGTAGCTAAGCGGGTGTACATAAGGTAATCTTCGCGCCCAGCGCGTAGGTGGAGAGAACAATGAGCGATTCATTCAATAGTAAGAGCGGCAAAGTCCGTGTGATGTACGTCCGTAGCGATGATGAGGGCGATAAAGATAACAAAAACAAGCGTCCAGAAGACAAAGATCGCCGCGGTGGGAACGGCGGTGGTCGGCGCGATGGGAGTGGTTCACGGGATAAGCGTGACAAACCCCAGCATCCTCGTGATACGAATCCGCGTTATGCCCGTGAAAACCCGTCACGTGATGGTGACTCACGTGAAAAAAGCCCGTGGGGCAAAGAGCGCAACGATCGTGGCAGCGAGCGTCCTCGCCGCCCGCGTGACGAAGGCGGTATTTCCAATGATTCCCCATGGAAAACGGTTTCTCGTGCCCCTGCCGACGAGTCTGTGCCGGATCACGGCGGCATCAGTGGTAAAAGCCAGATAGATCCCGCCCAAATCCGTCGCCAGCGTCAGGAAGAAACGCGGGTGTATGGCGAGAACGCCTGCCATGCGTTGTTCAAGAGCCGTCCGGATGCAATTGTTCGCGCGTGGTTCCTACAGGAAGTTACGCCACGCTTTCGTGAGGCGCTGCGCTGGATGGCGGCAAACCGTAAAGCCTATCACGTCGTTGAAGATGAAGAGCTGATCAAAGCATCGGGTACGGAGCACCATGGCGGCGTTTGTTTCCTGATTAAGAAGCGTCAGGGTATGGATGTGGGTGAATATCTGCAAACGGCGGGCGAAAGTGATTGCGTGCTGGCGTTGGAAGATGTGGGTAACCCGCATAACCTCGGCGGGATCATCCGCAGTTGTGCGCATTTTGGCGTGAAAGGCGTGTTGATTCAGGATGCGGCTCAACTGGAATCGGGCGCGGCAGTTCGCACCGCTGAAGGGGGCGCTGAGTATGTTAAAGCGATCAATGCGGATGATTTCCTGTCGGTATTGGACGAATTCCGCCGTGCGGGTTATACCATTGTGACCACCTCCAGCCATAAAGGTACGGCACTGTCGAAAACCACGTTCCCGGCCAAGACGGTGATTGTGCTGGGACAGGAAAGCGATGGCCTGTCTGATAGCGCATGGCAACAGGGGGACGTCAATATTTCGATCGACGGCACCGGTAAGGTTGAAAGTCTGAATATTTCTGTAGCGACGGGCATTCTGCTTTCTGAATGGTGGCGGCAGAAACAGGCTTGATGAAGCCATAGTAAATTTGAAGTCATAGTAAATTGAAGAGGCGTCCTTGGGATGCCTCTTTTTGATCCAGCCTCGGGGCCTCGCAGAAAGTACCGCAGGTTTAGCCATGTTGGTACGGCGGTGAATCTTTGTGTCAAAGGACGACTGATCTTTTCCCCTTCAATCCGATCTGCATGACCTGTCTCCGGGGAAAATGCGTTTTATCGGCGGCTCAGTGCGCGCCTCCTCCTCTGCCTCCTGAGGTAAAGGGCGGGCGGGCAAACCACACCAGCACCAACAGCACCAGAAATACGCCGGCGGCGGCCCAGAATATTTCATTGGCGGAAATAATCAGCCCCTGTGCGGTAATCTCTTGCGCAATGTAGGCGGAAGCCTGAGATTGACTCATTCCCATTGCCTGTAACTGCTGATAGGTTTCCTGCGCTATCGGATTGTAAGGCGTCACCGATTCCGTCAGATGAGCATGGTGTAAGGATTCACGCTGCGTCCATAAGGTTGTGGTGATGGATGTACCGATCGAGCCTGCCAGCGTTCGGGTAAAGTTCGACAGGCTGGACGCCGCCGCCAGACGTTCAGGTGGTAATCCCGACAGCGTGATGGTCGTCAACGGCATGAAGAAACACGCCACGGCGAACCCCTGTACGAACTGCGGCCACGCAGATGCCCCAAAATCCATGCCTGGCTCAAAGGTGTAGGCGCGCCAGTAAAAACAGACGGCGTACATGATAAAGCTGAACGTGACCAGCTTGCGCATATCCAGACGCGGCGCGAACCGGCCAATGATCGGTGACAGTACCACCGGCATTATCCCCACCGGGGCTGATGCCAGACCGGCCCAGGTGGCCGTATAGCCATAGACCTCTTGCAGTAATTGCGGCATCAGAACGATGGCGCCGAAATAGAACATATAGGCCAGACTGATACACAAACAGCCGATGGTGAAATTACGCGATTTGAACAGTGACAAATCCACGACCGGGTGATCGTCCGTGAGTTCCCAGACGATCAGGAAAGCCAGGGCGACGACGGCAACCACCGTCAGGACAACGATCTCGTTGGAGTTGAACCAGTCGAGCTCTTTCCCTCTGTCGAGCATCATCTGAAGGCTGCCGATACCGACAACCAACAGAGCCAGCCCAATGGTATCAATGGGTTTGATTTCTGTTTTGGTTTCCCGTCCGCGCAGGGTTTGCAGGGTGATAAGGACAACGGCGACACCGAGTGGAACGTTGATGAAGAAGATCCAGCCCCAGTGATAGTTGTCGCTGATCCATCCCCCCAGAATCGGGCCGCAGATCGGCGCCACAACCACGGTCATCGACCAGAGCGCCAGCGCAATGCTGCGCTTGGCCGGAGGATAGTTACTGAGCAACAAACTTTGTGACAAAGGGATAAGCGGTCCGGCGACAATACCTTGCAGGACACGGGCAAAAATCAGCATCTCCAGGCTGTTGGAAACACCACACAGCCAGGAGGTCAGCGCAAACAAGGCGGTGGACCAGAGAAACAGGCGAACCTCGCCGAAACGTTTGGCCAGCCAGCCGGTAATCGGAATGGAAATCGCGTTAGCGACCCCGAACGAGGTAATCACCCAGGTGCCCTGTGAGTTAGATGCTCCCAGATTACCGGCGATAGTCGGAATGGCCACGTTGGCGATGGTGGAGTCCAGTACCTGCATGAACGTTGCCAGTGATAAGGCAACGGTCATCCAGGCCAGGCTGGCTCCCTTAAGCGGTTCTCTCGGCACGTTTATCTCCTGACAGATTAACCCGCGTTAGCCTGGATGATGCTGCTAATCATTTGGTTGACTGGCGAGAGATCCAGCGACAGGGCGTCACTGGTATAGGCTGGCGCCCCGCGTGGCGTTTCGGACAGCGCTTTACCGTCTCTGTTCGCGGTATCGACGTTAACCAGTGCTGACAAACCGATACGCAACGGATGTGCGGCAACCTGTTGTGGATCCAGCTCGATACGTACCGGCAGACGCTGAACAACCTTGATCCAGTTACCCGTGGCGTTTTGTGCGGGCAGTAACGAGAACGCGCTGCCGGTTCCCATGTCGAGACCGACCACCTTGCCCTGATAAACCACATCATCGCCGTAGATATCGGCGATAACGGTAGCCGGCTGGCCGATACGCATATTGGCGAGCTGCGTTTCCTTAAAGTTGGCGTCAACCCACAGGTGATCGGCAGGGACAACGGCCATCAGTGCGGAAGTGGTGGAAATACGGGCCCCCACCTGAACGCTGCGGCGCGACACGTAGCCATCAACCGGACTAACGATTTTGGTCCGCTGCAAGGCCAGCCAGGCATCACGCATTTCTGCGGCGGCCTGTTGTACCGTTGGCTGCTGTTCCAATGCGGTATCCATCACCATAGCCTGATTGGCAAGGTATTGCTGTTTGGCCACTTCCAGCGACGCTTTGGCGCTGGCGACGGCATCCCGGGCGTGCTGGACTTCTTCACGGCCAATGGCGTTAGCGCTGCCCAGCGCCTCCCGGCGGTTTAAGTCGCTTTGCGCTTTGTTCAATTCCGTCTGGCGCAGCTCAATATTGGCCTGATACTGCTTGCTGTTAATAATCAACTGATGCGTTTGACGCACGCTGCTGGCGAGTGCGGTTTTCGCTCGTTCAAGAGCCTGCTGCGCATCCGTCGGATCCAGTTCGACCAGTACGTCGCCCTGTTTAACAAAGTCGGTATTATCGACATTGACGCGGGTCACGCTGCCGGTTACCTGTGCCATCACCTGAATCTGATTACCGGCGATATAGGCATCGTCGGTGCTTTGGTGATGTCTGAGGATCAGGAACCAGTAAATAAACCAGGCGGCGCCGAGCACAACAAAGATAAAGGTCATCAGCGTCAGAATCTGTTTGCGCTGCCTTTTCTTGTTTTTCCGCAAAATCTGTTGAGGTGCCTGATTTTCCACGTTTTCACTCATGGGGTGCTCTCTTTGTTCTCTTTTTGCCGGATATCGCGATTGCTACTGCTGGCGATAACCCTGTCATGGTTAATGTTGCGCATCACGCTGCGGTTATACGCCGGAATGTCGATGACTCCGGCAACAAATCCGTTGTTGCGTTAACCCGCCGCAAAGTGGCCCGAAAACGCAAATTGATATTTTCTACAGAAAACACCGCCCCCCGATGAAATAATCATTGGGAAGTACCAGAGATAATGGGGGTAAGTGGTGTCTTGTTTTAAAAACTAACTGGTTACAGGTCTTTTATTTCGTCCATTTCATCCAGTCGGGTCAGCAGCTTGCGCATCAGGGTTTCCAACTGTTTTTGTTCGTCGCCGCTGAGCGTTGACCAGAGAAAATGGAGGCTTTTATGTTGTGGAGGAAGCAACCGATCGAGGAACGCCTTGCCTGCTTCCGTCATGTGTAAATGCAGGCAGCGGCGGTCACTACTGCTCTCACGTCTTTCTATCCAGCCTCTTTTTTCCAGATCGTCGGCAATGCGGGTGGCATTGGTACGGGATGAGCCCAGTGCGGCACTGAGTTCAGAAGGTTGAATACTGTAAGATTCTTGAGATTCCAGCGTAATTAGTGCCATAAACAGGGTTTCATTAATCCCTTGTTCTTTAAGCATTCTGTTTCTGTGTTCCAGAATTTTGGTCTGCATGTGCATACACAAACGCAGCAACAGCACTTCCTGATGAGGGAAATCAGGTTTACGTGAAGCTCGCAGACTCAGCATTTTTTCGATGGGGGTAAATGAACTATCCATTTTATGTGCACCTCATTAATCACGGCCTGCATAGTAACTAATGTTACTAAATAGGTAAATGAGAAGCGTGATTAATTCTGTGTCAGAAAGTAAGCAAAATGGCTCAGAAAAAGGAATCTAAATAAAATTATTCATTTAATATCATATTGTTATGTTTGCTTTTTATCAGTGTGTCAAAATAATTTAAACGCAATGCCATAGCACAAGGCGCCGAGCAGAGTGGAAAAAACGATACTGCGGGTTTTATAAAAGCAGAAGGTCAGCGTTGCGAACCCAACCAGCGTCGGCAGTAGTTTTTCGTTGTGGGCGAGAATGTCCGGTACGCTGGAAACAATCAGCAGGGCACAAATTGAAGCAATCCCAATGCTGTCCAGCAGCAAGGCGGCTTTGCCGCGTTGCAACGTGCCGGAAGCGCGAGATGAACCCAGCCGCAGCGGCAAATAACGAAAAAGAAAATTAACCAGACCAACCATCAGACCGATCAGAATAACTTGTGTGCTCATGGTGTTACCTGCGAAGGGGCGATAGGTTGGAAGAACGCGGCCAGACAGCCGCTGCCGATACCGATGAGTATCGCGGCCGGAATGGAAGAAATCAGCAGGCCTAACAGTGCGCCGCCCAATGCGCTGGCGACGATAAGACTCTGGCGGCGTTTAAATGAAGCCAGTAAAAAGCTCAGAAACAGGGCGGGCAGCATAAAAGAGAGCGCGGCCTCTACGGCAGGGTAATCATTCAACGGACCATTGCCGAAGAAGGCGCCGATAACGGTTCCGGCCACCCACGAAAGCCAGGCGCACAGCGCCACGCCCAACATCCAGTTTTCCGACCAGCGCCGATTATTACGTGCCAGGCGTGTGGTGGCCGCGGCAAACACTTCATCAGTCAGACCGAACGCCCACAGCGCCGTTTTACCGGTTGGCAGTCGTTGCAGGATGCGGTAGCGTAATGCGGGGCCATACAGAACATGCCGGATATCCATCGCCATAACGGTCAGGGCGGCAACCCAGATTGACATGCCGGCGCTTAGTAGCGCGGTAATGACAAACTGACTGGCGCCGGCATAGATGATGCAGGACAGAAAAATCCCTTCCAGCGGTGTAAAGCCCAGCTTTACCGCGTTCATGCCAAAGGCAAAGGCGACAGGGACATAGCCGATAACGATGGGTAAACTGTCAAATACGCCTTCGCCGAAGGATGCGCTGGCAGGGGCTTCTGATGAGGCCAGTATCTGCTGTTCTGATGTATTCACGGTATCCACAAAGTTGGTGACGGTTTTAAAACCCGACAGACCGATAACCATATCAAAGCGTTATCAGTATTTCACGTGTCTTCAACATGTATGCTTATTGTTCGGCGGGAGCGACTGCGCTCTGGCGTTCATAGTGGTGACCTTGCCACCAGACCAGCAGGTTCAACAGACTGGTAATACTGCCTGCCGCACACACGCCCAGCCAGCCCCAGTGCTGATAGGCCGATGCGGAAATCATCGATCCCAACGCGCCGCCAATGAAGTAGCTGGTCATGTAACCGGCGGTCAGGCGGTTACGTGCTTCCGGCATCATTCGATAGATCACGCTCTGGTTAGTGACATGGACCCCTTGAACGGCAAGATCCAGCGCGATGATGCCGATTAACAGCGCGATTACCGACTGAATACCAAAGGCGACAAATAGCCATGACAGCAATAACACCAGCAAACCGGCGATAGTGCTTTGCCGGGCTTTGCCTTGATCGACCAGACGCCCCGCGCGTGATGCAGCCAGCGCGCCCGCGGCGCCGACCAATCCAAACAGGCCAATTACGCCTTCGGAATAATTGTAGGGCGGAGCGGCCAGCAGAAAAGCCATGGACGTCCATAAGATGCTGAAGTTGGCAAAGGAAAAACAGCCCAGCAGTGCGCGGGTGCGCAAAAGTGGTGTCGTGGCAAACAGCCGGAAAATGGACGCTAACAGCTGCGGATAGTTCAGCGTGTTTTCCTGACGGATTCGCGGCAGAGTACGCCAGAGTATCAGTGCCATGATCGCCATCAGTGTGCTGGCGACCCAGTAGACAGTGCGCCAACTGCCCAGTGAGGCCAGCGCGCCTGCGACCGTTCGGGCCAACAGGATACCGAGCAGCAGACCGCTCATGATGGTGCCGACGACCTTACCCCGGGTTTCCGGCGTTGCCAGCGTTGCCGCGAGCGGAACCAGAATTTGCGCGACGACGGAGAACAGCCCCGTTAACGCGGTGCCGGTAATCATCAGCCATAGCGTGGTGGAAGAGGCGGTAATCAACATCCCGCCCGCGGCGAGCAACGTCATGCCGACAATCAGCGTCCGTCGTTCAAACATGTCTCCCAGCGGAACCAGAAACAGCAAACCCACGGCGTAGCCGAGTTGGGCGGCGGTAACGATAAAACCGGCCTGATTGACGGAGAGTTCAAATGCTCTGGCGATCGTTTCCAGCAACGGCTGGGCATAGTAATTACTGGCAACGGCGAGACCGGTTGCGATAGACATGATAAGAGTCAGAGACAGGCTGAGACCCGGCTGTTTCGGCTGAGATGGCATAGTTTACGGTAGTTAATGTAATGTTAATAATGCTGATCGTTGCGGATAGTATCAAACAGCTGATGACGAGATGCCAGAAGATATTGAGGCTATCGTGGGGACACGAAAAAAGGCGGCAAAGCCGCCTTTGATGATGCTGTTCTGGTTTAGTGAATGAAAAATGGTTTACTTCGCCGCTTCAGCCGCGGTTTTTACCCACTCGTCAAACTGCTGCTGGTGGGCGTTGATCCAACCATCCACATGACGTTCAATATCCTGCTGAGAACCTTGTCCTTCGTGCATACGCAGGTTCTGCGCATTGATATCGGCCAGTGGTAATTTCATGATGGAGAACAGTTTTGCTGCCGCCGGATTCTTCTCCGCCCATTCTTTATTGGCCGCAATTTTCATGTTGTTGACCGAGAAACCATAGTCAGCGCCGTTAGGCAGTTTGGTACTGACGCCTTTCATTTCTCCCGGTTGAGAAGAGAAAGGCACCTGTAGCCAGACGACGTCGCGTCCCGGAACCAGCACATCGCTGACCCAGTACGGTGTCCAGGTGTAGTAAAGAATCGGTTTGCCTTCTTTATAGCGGGTAATGGTATCGGCGATCAGGGCCGCGTAGTTCCCCTGATTATGTTCGACGGTGTTAGTCAGACCATAGGCGCTGATATGGTTATTGATCGCGGCTTCACAGCCCCAGCCCGGATTACAGCCGGTCAGGTCGGCTTTACCATCACCATTGGTATCGAACAGTTTGGCGATTGCCGGATCTTTTAACTGTTCAATATTGGTGATCTTGTATTGTTCCGCCGTTTTTTTATCGATCAGGTAACCCTGTGCGGCGCCGGACACATATTCACCCTGACGGTAGAATTTGGCGTCGCCGCCAGCGGAAGCGTACATGTCAGACTGAAGCGGATCCCAGTTTACGGCGATAAATGTTGCGTCACCGGATGCAATCGAGGTGTAAGCGACGTTATAGTCCACTTCACGAATCGGTTGCACCTCATAACCCAGTTTTTCCAGCGCTCTGCTGACTAACAGCGTCTGGAACGTTTCTTCGGAAATGGTGCTTTGCACCGGAATGACTCTAACGCCTTTACCGGGTAGATCGTCGGCGGCGTAAAGCGATGTACTCAGTAGCGCGGTGGTCAGGGCGGCTGCCCAGATTTTGGTTTTACCCATGATGGTTCCCCTCTTTTCTGTGTTGTGTTTCATCTTTCAAGTTGCAGGTGTGCGGTGTTCGCCATGTTGTTTGCGTTTATCCGTGTTTAAACGGCCTGCAATGATTGATGCCTGATGGAACAGGCGCTGAGTCTGGTATTGGAGTTACCGGTTGTCTGTTGTCGTCAGACAACCGGCGTACGGTGTTACTGCTTGATGAAAGGGCGAATGATCAGGCCGATAGGGCCGAAGGTATACCAGCTTTTGTTGCCCTTGCTGCGTCTGTCACGGCCCAGTGATTGGGTCAGACGGTCGAGAATGATGGCCAGAATAACGATACCGACACCCCCGATGGCGGCCAGACCCATATCCAACCGACCGATGCCGCGCAGTACCATTTGGCCTAAACCGCCTACGGCGATCATAGAGGCAATCACCACCATCGACAGCGCCAGCATCAGCGTCTGGTTTACGCCCGCCATGATGGTCGGCATCGCCAGCGGTAACTGGACTTTAAATAGCATCTGACTCGGACTGGCCCCGAAAGATTCCGCGGCTTCAATCAAATCAGCCGGAACCTGGCGGATCCCCAGAATGGTCAGGCGAATAATGGGCGGCAGGGCAAAGATGATGGTCACCACCACGCCCGGGACATTACCGATACCGAACAGCATAACTATCGGCACCAGATAAACAAACGCAGGCGTTGTCTGCATCGCATCCAGCAAGGGGCGGATCACTCTGGCGGCGCGTTCGCTGCGAGCCAGCCAAATTCCCATTGGCAAGCCAATCAGTATGCAGAAGAACAGCGCCGTCAACACCAGCGCCAGCGTAATCATTGCCTGCGACCACGCGCCGATGGCCCCGATAGCGATCAGGGAAATCAAGGTGGCGGCGCCCATACCCAGACTGGATATCTGCCAGGCGAACAGCGAAAACACCAGAATGGCGATTGGGGCTGGCATACCAAGCAGCAACTGTTGAAAACCGCTCAGCACGAAATCGACGGGCACGCGCACGCCCTGAAACAGCGGCCTGAAATGCAGTACCAGCCAGTCGATGCCGTGGGTGACCCAGCTATCCAGCGGGATCAGCGTATCTCTGAACGGATCAAGTAAATTAAAGTGTTCAGGCGCCGCCGGGGCGGCGCTGTTCAACCAGTCGCTGCTTTGCTGCGCTGCGTCTGTCGGCGCACTGTTCCACGCATCCGCACTGGCGGGAGCATCCTGTGCCGGCGCGCTGGTGGACCAGGGATCGGTTTGAGGCGCCGCGTCCTGTCCTGCCGGCGGCTGATCGGTTGGTGCATCTTGTGTAGTGGCTGACCAGGGATCGCTCTGTGCTGCGGCACCATTCTGGCTCTGGTTTGCTGCCTGATCGGTGCCTTGTTCATGTTCGATGGTCGTGTTTTCCCACGGATTCGGTGTTGATTTACTCATTGGTCACTCCTTCCTTATCCAGCGCCTGTAGCAGCATTCCTTTGGAAATGATGCCAATGTACTCGTTGTTTTCACCGATGACCGGGACCGCGCAAGGGGCCTGTGCAACCTGAGAAATCAGTTCATTGAGCGACATATCCGCAGGCACCGGGGCCGGATCGGAAAGCAACGCCTGTTCCAGCGGCTGTTGCGCTTTCAATGCTTGTTTCAGAGAATCAATCGACACGATACCAATAAATTTTTGTCCGCGTTCCAGCACGTAGCCATAATCACGGTCTTCATCCTGCAAAATTTTCAGTGCGGAACGCGGTCCGACGCCGGGTGTTTTGCGGATAAGCGTAACCGGACGGCGGCGTGCGATATCCTTGGCGCTAAAGACGTGGCTGATATCCACACCACGGAAGAAGGTGCGAACGTAATCGTTGGCCGGATTATTCAGAATCTCATCTGGCGTCCCCACCTGAATGACTTCACCACCGTGCATGATGGCAATGCGGTCGCCGATGCGCATCGCTTCATCCAGATCGTGCGAAATGAAGACGATGGTGCGTTGGTTACGGGACTGGAGTTTGATTAACTCATCCTGCATTTCTGCACGGATCAGCGGGTCAAGTGCAGAGAATGCCTCATCCATCAGCAGGATATCCGGGTCGTTCGCCAGTGCGCGAGCCAGGCCAACGCGCTGACGCATCCCGCCGGAAAGTTCATCCGGATAGGAATTGGCATAGGTTTCGAGCCCGACCTGTTGCAGCGCGCTAAGCGCTTTCTGTTCACGCTCTGCTTTCGGTAAACCGGCGAGTTCCATGCCGAACGCCGTGTTGCTGAGGATGTTCAGATGCGGCATGAGCGCAAATGACTGGAATACCATACTGATTTTCTTGCGGCGTACGTCGCGCAACGCGGCGTCGGATATCTGGGAGATATCTTCACCATCAATCAGAACCTGACCTCGGGTCGGTTCTATCAGACGATTGAGAAGGCGTACCATGGTGGATTTACCGGAGCCGGATAATCCCATGATGACAAATATCTCGCCTTCTTCAATGGCCAGACTGGCATCTTTCACACCGATAGTGAGACCGGTTTTTTCAAATATCTGATCCTTGCTCAAACCTTTATCGATCAGCTTGAATGCGCGGTCAGGATGCTCGCCAAATACCTTGTAAAGGTTTTTTACTTCAAGTTTTATTGCCATGAAATGATTGTTTTCCTATGGTCGTTTATAATTCTATAACATCATCCTGGTAATGGTTGAACGCCGTCTACCCTACCATAATGAGATTCTGAGACAACCCCTTGCCGTCTGAATAACGGTGTGAAAGGAGGAATGATTAATGTGATTTTCATATCATTTTTCGCTTTTTGCTCTTATGGGTTTTTCTAATTTTATGATGCATTTATTTCATTTAAATTTCATATTTAACAATGGGTTGTGAGTTTTTATTTTTGCTATTTAAATAATTTATTTCTATCGTCGCTTGATCGTTGATTATTCTGGTATTTATCCGATGAATATAAATTTGAATAATCGATGATTATCGGGTTATAGGCACCACAATAGGACGATTTATGTGCGTAAATTATTGAGCAGATCGTCGCCATGCAGATTCAGTATAGCAAAAATATATGTTATGGCCGTTCGGGGTGATTGGGGGGCGTTGGGGTAGTGAAAAACGGTGATATTGAAATCGTTATATGGTGTGATTCAGTTAACAAAATATCTTCTGCATTGACACCGGTTATTCGTCAATATCTTGCTGTATGTAAGGAGATAATTTCCGGTTCTTGCTAGTCGATCTCAACGCTTATTTTCCCCGATAACCAGACAATATTACCGACGATGATCGAGGGGCGCCGGCGAGGCAGGCACGACGCCCATATCGTGTAATGGTGAGGCATCGTGGCTACCGGCGGTGTACGGAAGGGGAATAAATGAAAGGCGCGCAACGCTATTCGCTCATCAGGCTGACGTGTGCGGCAACGATGCGCCAGCCTTCCGGCATCTTCACCCAGGTTTGCATCTGTCGCCCGGTTTTTGCGCTGCCCTCCCGGCGAAACTCGGTGCTGGCCACTGCCATATGCTGTCCGTAAGTGGTGATAACCGTATTCTGCAACTGGCGATCCAGCCCGGCGGATGGGCGGGCCAGACGAAACGCCCGGATTTCATCGATCCCGTACAGGTTTTCTCCCGCACCATAGCGAACGGTTCGGGCATCGTGCCAGAACAACTCATCCAATACGTCGATGTCATTACCGGTCAGCGCTTTTTCATAACGATGGAAGGCGATAGTGACTTCAGCCAGTACATCGGGCTGATTAATATCATCGTGCAACATTAACGTGACTCCTGAGAAAAAGAACAAACCCGTGTGATGCCCTGTCGCTCCAGCGCCCGGGCGGCACGCAGACAGAGATCTTCACGCCACGGTGCGGCGATGAGCTGAACGCCTATCGGTAAGCCGTTGTCTGTCATGACCGGTACCGTCACGACGGGTAAGCCGACGAAGGAAATCGGCTGCGTCAGCATTCCCATGCTGGCACGCACCGGCAGATCGGCGCCGTTGATGTGCATCGTCTCTTGTCCAATCAGCGTAGCGGTTACCGGCGTGGCTGCTGCAATCAGCAGATCGGTATGTTCAAACAGGGAGAGAACCTGTTGGCGGAAATGATTGCGGAAACGCTGCGCCTGTACGTACCAGGCCGCCGGGATCATGGCGCCGGCCAACAGACGTTCGCGGGAAAGCGGCTCAAACAGCTCCGGACTTTCACGCAGAGCAGGGAGATAGTGATTGCCACCTTCGCTGGCAGACATGATGAAGGCCGCCGTCCGTGCCAGACCGGCGTCAGGTAAGGTGAGGCTGGCCTGCGCATCGAGGGCGCTGGCGATTTGCCGAACGGCGGTTTTTGCCTCGCGACTGCTCCACTCAGAGAAATACCCTGCCAGAACCGTGCTGCGCAGGCCGCGAACGCCTTCTTCCAACAGGGGAACAGAAGGCGATGGGGCACGCTCCGACTGAAAACGATCCGTACTGTCCTGCCCTTGCAATGCATCAAAAACCAGCGCCAGATCTTCAGCACTGCGCGCCAGTGGCCCAATATGATCGAGGCTGGCGACAAACGGCTGGCTGCCGCTGCGTGACAGGCGGCCGAAGGTGGGTTTCAGACCAAAAATTCCGCACAAAGAAGCCGGAACGCGAATGGAGCCATTGGTGTCGCTGCCCAGGGTAAAATTGACCAGACCTGCGGCAACCGCGGCGGCAGATCCACCAGATGAACCGCCGGCAACGCGCTGTCTGTCGATGGGATTGCGCGTGGCGCCGTAGTAACTGTTCTCGGTGGTAAAGCCGTAGGCGTAGGCGTCCATGTTCAGCATACCGGAGAGCAACGCGCCCTGACGGGTCAGCTGCTGTATGGCGAACGCATCCTGTGAGGCGGGCGGACGCTGACTGAATAACTGCGCGCCAGCCAGCGTGGTTTCCCCTTTGACATCAAAGAGATTTTTTACCGCATAGGGAACGCCTGCCAGTGGCGGCAAGGTTTCACCACGCAAGCGCCGCTGATCCAGATGGTCGGCCTCATCCAGCATGCGCTGGTGGGTGACCTGCGTATAGGCATTAATGTCAGGGTTGATATATTCAATGGTATCCAGCGTCTGCTGTGCAATTTCTCTGGCGGAAAACTCGCCTGCCAGTAGGCCCTGTCGGATCTGTTTAATGGACAGAACTTGCCGTTCACTCATAGCCGATACACTCCGGCGATTTCCTGTCGATCATCAAGCGGGAAATCCATCAACGGTTGCGCCATGGCATGAATGCGGCTGAACTGAACCAGCAGCTCCTGGCGCCGTTCATGGCTGAGCTGTAGCGACTGTAGTGTTTCCATTTGTTGCAGATAGACGGTCAGTACATCGTTATCGATGGGTTTGATTGACATTTTTTTTCTCCCTGCCAGTAAAACTAGAACCCGACGGCACTGCCGTTGCTGCGGGGATCGCTCGCCCCTTCCAGCATGCCGTTGGTATGACGGACGATCGCACCGGCATGGCCTACCGTTTCGCTGAAGCTGCCGAGTAGCTCGACGTCGTGGCCGAGTGCCCGCAGCGCATCAATGGTCGCGGGCTTGAAGCGATCTTCAAGTTTCAGCGTATCGGAGGATTGCCCCCAGGTTCTGCCCAGCAGCCAGCGCGGAGCGGTGATCGCCTGTTGCAGTGGCAATCCCTGAAGCACATGACGAATAAACAGCGCGGCCTGCGTCTGGGGTTGACCGTCGCCGCCCATTGAGCCGTAGATCATGGTGCGGCCATCGGACAGGCGCGCCGCTGCGGGATTGAGCGTGTGGAACGGCTGTTTGCCCGGTTCCAGCGCCAGCAGATGGTGTGGATCGAGGCTGAAAGAGGCCCCGCGATTTTGCCAGAGTACACCGGTGCCGGGCAGAACGATACCGCTGCCAAATTCATGATAAATGCTCTGGATGAAAGAGACGCAAAGCCCGCTGCTGTCACAGACGCCCATCCACACGGTGTCGCCGGGGCCTTTCCCCGAGCCCCACGGCGCCGCCTGACGGGTATTGATTTGTCGGGCCATCGCCCCGAGGGCGTTGGGATCCAGCAATGCCTGCACATCCTGCGTTATTTGTTTGGGATCGGTAATGAAACGATCGCGCAGACCGAAAGCCAGCTTGGTGGATTCGACGATACGATGGATCGTCTGGCTATCGCTTAAATCCGCCATCTCAAGATGATCGGTCAGACCGAGAATGGCGAGGGAAACCAGCCCCTGAGTCGGCGGCGCGAGGTTATAAATATCGCCCTTACTGTGTCTAAGGTGTAATGGCGCTGTGCGTCTGGCGCGATAGTTCGCCAGATCCTCGCCGGTCAGCGGCATACCCAGTTGAGCCATCTGGGCTGCAAAGCGTTCAGCCAGCGTTCCCCGATAAAAGCTGTCGAGCCCTTCCAGCGTCAGCAGCGTCAACGTATCAGCCAGATCGGGTTGGGTGAAACGACTGCCCGCACGGGGGATGGCGCCTTGAGGTGCAAAAATTCGGCTGAATTCCTGAAACTCAGCCAGTTCGTGGTAGTGCTGCGTCAGCGCATCTTCCTGAGATTGGGTGACTGGAATGCCGTCCGCGGCATAACGAATTGCGTCAGCAAGCAAGCGGGCGAGCGGCAAAGGGGCGCCGCCAAGCGCCTGTGAGAACATCAGCGCTTCCTGCCAGCCGCCGACCGTGCCGGCAACCGTCAGGGCGGCCCTGGGGCCGCGATGCGGGATGTGAGCGTCTCCCCGATAAAAGTCACGGCTGGCGAGAGAACCTGCCGCGCCGCTGGCATCAATGGCGACGGGCTCGCCTTGAGGAGGCAGAATTAACCAGAAGCCGTCACCGCCCAGACCATTCATATGCGGATACACCACGGCCATGGTCGCCGCCGCCGCCACGATGGCTTCGATGGCGTTGCCGCCTTCACGAAGGACCGCCTGCGCGCTGGCGCTGGCCAAATGATGGGGCGTTACGGCCATGCCCAGCGGCGCGGTATTACTTTGTATCATGCCGTTGTTCCTTTTCTCTGTTCGGCTGTAGGGGAGGAGGTTAAAACGGCCGCGCTATCATTTTCGGTTATCGCCGTTTTTGTTATGCATCGTGACGGGCCGTTTCACCCTCGCTGCTTCAACAGCATGCCCGTACCAATGCAGTAGTGCTTTTAAGCAAACGCTGTTCCAGTTTTTTCATCACCAATGTCTATGGAGATAAAAATAGCTTAGCTGTGTTATGTTTCGATGAAACAAATGGCGGAAATGAAACAAAAGTTGCAGACTGATCCCGTAGCGGACGGGCGGCAATGAGGGATAGGGTTATGAAACAGATTGACGAACGGCTACGAGGCCGTTACAGCGAACTTTCTCCTCAGGAGCAACGCGTTGCTGATTTTATTTTTGATCACTTTGATGATTTGATTAGCTATAACAGCGCCGAACTGGCGCGGCTCAGCGGGGTCTCTAAGGCTACCGTGAGTCGTTTATTCAAACGGCTTGGCTACCCCAGCTACCGTGAAATGCGTGAGGAACTGCGCACGCTACGTCAGAGTGGCATGCCGCTGGCGGATAACCGCGATGCGGTACAGGGGAATACCTTGCTGGCCCGGCATTACAAGCAGGAAATGGCGAATCTGACGCAGTGGATGCATCAAATTGATCCGGTACGGTTTGGGGCGGTGATTGAGTCGATGATGCAGGCTAAGCGTCTGTGTATTGTCGGTTTGCGCAATAGCTATCCGGTGGCGCTGCATCTGCGTCAGCAACTGGTGCAGATCCGTCAGCAGGTCATGCTGCTGGCTCAGCCGGGACAAACGCTATCGGAAGAATTGGTGGACTTAAACGCGCAGGATTTGGCGGTGGTGGTGGCGTTCCGACGCCGTCCGCGGCTTATCCAACCCTTACTGGCGCAGTTGCATCAACGTCAGATCCCGACACTTTTGCTCTGTGAGCCGCAGGCCAATGCGCTTTTACCGCTGGCAAACTGGTCCCTGTGCGCGCCGTTGGACAGCGTGTCCGCCTTTGATAGCTATGCCTCCGCCATGAGCCTGGTGAATCTGCTCAGTAACGCATTACTGCATGAAATGCTGCGTGATGGACGTCAGCGAATTCATCATATTGCCGATCTCTACATTGAACTGGATGAGCTGGAACAGCGATAACGGGGCACGGTAATGGTGCTTTTGCACTCTTTTGGTTCAATTTTCGGTCTATAGCTGCCAGGGCCGGCCTCTCATATACCGGGTTGAACGCCTGCTTTCTTTTGTCTTTTATTTCATGATTCAAGAACAAAAATGAAGTGATGGATGCGCCTCCCGTGACGTAAAAAGGGCTGAACTTACCTATACCCCCACGTGATTTTGATACTGGCATGTTCCTTGCTTTATTTTGCAACGATAGTTTCAGTATTTACTTTTAAAGAATCTTTCGTTTCAATATCACTTAACTGGGGGCAGACACGATGTTGATCAAAAAGCTGAGCATCAAAAAACATTTACTGGCAATGGCAGGCGCGGTGTTGTTAATGGCGCAGGCGGGCAGCGTAATGGCTGACCAATTACAGGACATTGAAAAACGCGGGGTGCTGCGAGTCGCCGTACCACAGGATTTCCCGCCATTTGGTTCTGTGGGAACGGATCTTCAGCCACAGGGCTATGACATCGATATCGCGCGCTATCTGGCGCAAGAGATGAAACTAAAGTTGCAACTGGTGCCCGTAACCAGCGCCAACCGGGTGCCTTATCTGCAAACCAATAAAGTGGATCTGGTGATTTCCAGCCTGGGAAAAAATGCTGAGCGGGAAAAAGTGATCGACTTCAGCCGGGCCTATGCACCGTTCTTCCTTGGCGTGTTTGGTCCGGCAGCCGGCGAAGTCAGTACGCCGGAAACGCTGAAGGATAAAAGCGTTGGCGTAACGCGCGGCGCGGTGGAAGACATGGTGTTAACGGAAATTGCACCGAAAGATGCGCAGATTAAGCGCTACGAAGATAACAACACCACGCTGTCCGCCTACCTGTCTGGTCAGGTGGAATATATCGCGACCGGTAATCTGGTGGTGGCGGCCATTGCCGAACAGAATCCCGCGAAGGCGCCGGTCGCGAAGTTCATGCTGAAAGATTCTCCGTGCTACATCGGCCTGAAAAAAGATGAATCCGCTCTGAAAGCCAAAGTCGATGCGTTGATTGAGCAGGCGTTGAAAGACAATACGCTCAATAGCCTGTCTGAAAAATGGCTGAAAGCGCCGTTGCCAGACAGCATCAAGGCATAAGGGAGGGCGCCATGACCTATCAGCTTAATTTTGCCGCGCTGTGGCCGTTCTGGCCGGAACTGCTGGCGGGGTTGTGGGTGACCATTGAGCTGACGGTGATGGCAACCATCGGCGGTATTGCTATCGGTATCTGTGGTGCGGCGTTGCGCAGTGGCAAGCCCACCCTGCCGGGCAAACTGTGGGGTATCTATGTTGAATTGATACGGAACACGCCGTTTGTGGTGCAACTGTTTTTTATCGTGTTTGGTTTGCCGAGCCTGGGGTGGAAGCTGACCGCCGGCGAGGCCGCGTTACTGGCGATGTTGATTAACCTGGGCGCCTACAGCACGGAAATTATTCGCGCTGGTATTCAGGTGACGCCCAAAGGCCAGTGGGAAGCCGCCCGGGTGCTTGGGTTGACGCGCAGCCAGACATTTTTACGGGTCATTCTGCCGCCGTCATTACAGCGGATTTATCCGGCGCTGGTGAGCCAGTGCATCATCGTGATGCTGGGATCGTCGGTGGTATCACAGGTCTCCTATGAGGAACTGACCTTTGCCGCCAACCTGATTCAGTCACGGACTTTTTTAAGTTTTGAGGTGTATCTGGTGACCACGCTGTGTTATCTGGCGCTGTCCATCCTGATGCGCCAACTGTTACTGCTGGCGGGCCGGCGCTTTCTGGGGACTCCGCAACGATGATGACATTCACTGACTGGGATATTGTCCGCAATCTGCTGCTGGCGGCGCGCTGGACGCTTTTGCTGTCGCTGACGGCATTTATTGGCGGTGCGGTGGTGACGTTTCCGCTGATGCTGCTGCGGTTGACCCGGCGCAAATGGCCGACGCGGCTTATCCGGATTTATTCCGAGCTGTTTCAGGGCACGCCGCTGCTGATGCAATTGTTTCTCGCGTTTTTCGGGCTGGCGTTGTTCGGTATCGATGTCAGCCCGTGGACGGCCGCCGCGCTGGCGCTGACATTATTTACCAGCGCCTTTCTGGTGGATATCTGGTGCGGCAGTGTGGAAGCGTTGCCGAAAGGGCAATGGGAAGCGTCGCGCTGTCTGGGATTGAACTTTGGACAAACGCTCTATCGGGTGATTGCGCCACAGGCGATGCGTATCGCCATCGCGCCAACGGTGGGGTTTTCCGTACAGGTGATTAAGGGCACGGCACTGGCGTCCATTATCGGTTTTATCGAACTGACGAAGGCGGGAACCATGTTGAATAACGTGACTTACCAGCCCTTCAAGGTTTTTGGTCTGGTGGCGCTCGGCTATTTCCTGATGTGTTACCCGCTTTCCTATTACAGCCGCTATCTGGAGAAGAAATTCAATGCCGCTCATCACCATTAATCAGGTACAGAAGTATTACGGTCAGAACCATGTCCTGAAAGGGGTCGATCTGGATATTGAAATGGGCGAAGTCATTTCGATTATCGGCCGCAGCGGTTCTGGCAAAAGCACCTTACTGCGCTGTATGAACGGCCTTGAGGGGTATCAGGAAGGCAGTATCAAACTGGGGGGCATGACGGTGACGGACCGCGATTCGCAGGCGCGCGAGATCAGCCGCTCCGTCGGCATGGTGTTCCAGAATTTCAACCTGTTCCCGCATATGACGGCGCTGGAAAACGTGATGCTGGCGCCGCGCCGCGTGCTGAAGAAAAGCGAGGCGGAATGCCGTGAACTGGGCGAGCAGGTGTTGAACAAAGTGGGGCTGGGCGAGCGGATAAACTATTACCCGGCCAATCTGTCCGGCGGTCAGCAGCAGCGCGTGGCGATTGCGCGGGCGCTGGCGATGAATCCGAAAGTGTTGCTGTGCGATGAAATCACCTCCGCGCTGGATCCTGAACTGGTGGGCGAAGTGCTGAAAGTGCTGGAGCAGCTTGCCGCGGAAGGCATGACGCTGATTCTGGTCACCCATGAAATGAACTTTGCCCGGGAGGTCGGCGATCGGGTGGTGTTTATGCATCAGGGCAAAGTCTGGGAACAGGGCGACAGTAAAACGCTATTCGCCAACCCACAGACCGCTGAACTTAAGCAGTTTATCGCGTCGGTCAGAGGATTATCTGAAGCGTAATCCTTTTCTTTGTTTTGATGTCGGGCGCGTTCATGCGTTGACAGAGAAATATTGATTTTAATCGCGCACGAAATGATCCCATCAGCTAACCAGTAACGTAAAAAGTTTGGAGCAAACCATAATGAACAATGAACTGTTCGCCCAGATCAATCCCCCTCATCGCCTGCTGATGGGGCCGGGCCCCATCAACGCCGATCCGCGCGTGTTACGGGCGATGGCCAGTCAGTTGATTGGTCAGTACGACCCGGCGATGACCAACTATATGAATCAGGTGATGACGCTTTACCGTCAGCTATTCCGCAGCAATAACCGCTGGACGATGCTGGTGGATGGCACGTCGCGGGCCGGGATTGAAGCGGTTCTGCTGTCGGCCATCCGTCCCGGTGACAAAGTATTGGTGCCGGTGTTTGGGCGTTTTGGTCATCTGCTATGTGAAATCGCCCGTCGTTGCCGCGCCGACGTGCATACCATTGAGGTGCCATGGGGTGAGGTTTTCAGCCCCGGACAGATAGAAGATGCGATTAAAACGGTCCGCCCGCGCATCTTGCTGACGGTTCAGGGCGATACGTCCACCACGATGCTGCAACCGCTGGCGGAACTTGGCGATATCTGCCGTCGTCACGGCGTGCTGTTTTATACCGATGCCACCGCCTCGTTTGGCGGAAACGCGCTGGAAACGGATGCCTGGGGGCTGGATGCGGTATCGGCCGGGCTACAGAAATGTCTGGGCGGGCCGTCCGGCAGCTCGCCCATTACGCTCAGTCCGCAGATGGAAGCGGCGATCCGCCGTCGCAAATGCGTCGAACAGGGAATTCGTACCGATGTCCATCAGGATGGCGATGAAGAAATGATCTATTCCAACTATTTCGATCTCGGCATGGTGATGGACTACTGGGGGCCGGAGCGTCTGAACCACCACACGGAAGCCACCAGTATGCTGTTCGCCGCTCGCGAATGCGCCCGTATTATTCTGGAAGAAGGATTGGATCAATGCATTGCCCGTCACGAATTGCACGGTAAAGCGCTGGTCGCCGGTATTCAGGGGATGGGGCTGCACACCTTTGGCGATCTCAATCACAAGATGAATAACGTACTGGGCGTGGTGATCCCTGACGGGATCCACGGCGAACAAGTTCGTAAAATCTTACTGGATGACTTTGCGATTGAAATCGGCACCTCATTTGGGCCGCTACAGGGAAAAATCTGGCGTATCGGCACGATGGGCTATAACGCCCGTAAAGATTGCGTGATGCAAACGCTGAGCGCACTGGAAGCGGTGCTGAACCGACTGGGCTTCCGTTCTGTTCAGGGCGCGGCGCTACAGGCGGCCTGGGATTGCTATGCCGGCGATGAGGGGCGTGCATGAGTCATGCCCTGATGTCGGCGTCCGTTGCCTTTACCGCAGCGGAACGGATTATGGCGCGTTGCGACGCGCTGGCGGAAATCAGTGAAACCGCTGGTCAGCTTACCCGGGTGTATTTGTCCGCGGAGCATTTGCGGGCCAACGCGCTGGTGGGAGAGTGGATGCGCGAAGCCGGCATGCATGTCTGGCAAGACAGCGTCGGCAGCATTTGTGGCCGTTATGAAGGGCTTCAGCCGAATGCTTCTGCGCTGCTGATGGGGTCGCATCTTGATACGGTGCGTAATGCCGGACGGTATGACGGTATGCTCGGGGTGTTAACCGCCATTGAAACCGTGCGTTTTCTGCATCAACGGCAGATTCGCCTGCCGGTGGCGCTGGAAATTGTCGGATTTGGTGATGAAGAGGGCACCCGATTTGGCATTACCTTATTGGGCAGCCGTGGCCTGACGGGCACCTGGCCGGATAACTGGCTGGGTTGTCAGGATAGTCAAGGCATCACCGTTGCGCAGGCGCTGGACGCCGCAGGGTTGGATTGCACAGCGATTGCGCAGGCGGCGCGCCCGGTAAGCGATATTGTCGCCTATCTGGAACTGCATATTGAGCAGGGGCCTTGTCTGGAGCAGGAAGATCTGGCGTTAGGCGTCGTGACCGCGATTAACGGCGCCCGGCGGCTGAACTGCACCTTTAAGGGATTGGCCGGACATGCGGGGACGGTGCCGATGGCGCAGCGTCGGGATGCGTTGGCGGCGGCGGCAAGCTGGATGGTACAGGCAGAAACGCTGACTAAAGAAAGCGATCCTTATCTGGTTGCGACTTTCGGGACGTTACAGTGTTTGCCGGGCGCCGCCAATGTGATCCCCGGAGAAGTGAGATTAACGTTGGACATTCGCGGCCCGGAAGATGCGATACTGGATACGTTATTGCAACGCCTGTTGGTTTTGGCAAATGAGATTGCCCGCCAGCGCGGATGCCAGTTTGAGGCGGAGGAATATTATCGGATCGCGGCGACCCGCTGTGATCCCGTATTGCAACAGCGTTTGAGTGAGGCGGTGGTTCAGGTTCAGGGACGTAACCTGCTGTTGCCGAGCGGTGCGGGACATGACGCCATCGCCATCGCCGAACGCTGGCCGGTCGCCATGTTATTTGTGCGCTGTCGGAAAGGCGTGAGCCATCATCCTGATGAGTCGGTGATGACGGAGGATGTCGCGCTGGCGTTAAGGGCGTTGGGAAATATGGTACTGACGTATCGGAATAGGTAATGCGCCCGGTCTGTTTGTCCCCCGCCGTTTACCTGGGCAGGTACGGCGGGATGAGTGTATGTCATGCCGAAAAGAAATTAGATTAGCGTTGATGCCGTTTTACGTATCGCTTTCATGGTATGTCATATTCGAGCGCGCGCGATTCCCTTCCTCAATCCAAACATCTTTATGCTTTCCGATTTCCATTTTAAGGCGATAATCTTGAATTTCTTATCATCGCCGGCTCATTCCACATTATTGTGATAATGATCATACCGTCAGGGGAATCAGAATGCTATTTAGTCATCAATTCATCCAAATCATTCCTGGAGTCATCGTATTATGAACCATTTGGAACTACAGGCTCTACGTCAGCTTTTTTTTATGAGTATCGATGAAGCGGCAAATTATATTGCAGGCGATAAAAATACGGAAATGTGGCAGCGATGGGAAAAGGGCGAACAAGACATTCCTCCCTCTGTGATTGAAACCCTGACATTGATGAACAAAAAGCGAAAGGAAAGGATCAATGCCATCATTGAAAAAATAAATAACCGTATCGGGAATAACACCATGCGTTTTTTCCCCGACTATGATGCGTTTCGTTCCGTCTATACCGAAGGGGATTATTTAGAGTGGAAGATATATCAATCCGTGGCGACCGAACTCTATTCTCATAATCTGGAACGATTGTGCTAAAAGGATGAATTCATGATCAATACCATCATACTTGTCGGCCCTCGAGCGTCAGGTAAAACAACGGTAGGAAAGATTTTGGCAGCCCATTTGAAACTGGATTTCATCGATACGGATGAAGTCGTCCAGAAAAAAACCAACAAGACGATCGCGCAAATTGTCGATGAGCAGGGGTGGGATAACTTTCGGATGATTGAAGGCCAGATATTGAAAGAGGTCACGCTCGCTGGCTGCATCATCGCCACGGGCGGCGGCATGGTGATATCACAGGAAAATCGTAATCATATGAAAAACCGAGGTATCGTTTTTTATCTCTCAACCTCTGCCGAGACGGTGGTTAGCCGATTGAAGTCGAACCCGGCCGTGAGTCAACGTCCTTCCCTGACAGGGTTGTCGATTACCGAGGAGATTACCGGCATTATCAAAATGCGCGATCCACTCTATCAGGAAACGGCCCATTTTGTGATTGATGCGAATAACGAAAAAGAGCGGGTCGCACAAGAAATAGATGCCATTTATCACGCTTTGCTAAAAGATGCCGCTAACGACGCCATGGCGATACCTCCGTTAACGGAATAAGTTCATTCTCTGGCATGAACCTTATGACAGGCAGATCACGTCCTCGATTGCCGGAGCGTATCGGTAAATCGAGGCGGTTTATCCCCCTCCGTTTTATAGCGTGACCCATGTCATAAAAAATTAATAATATGTATCCTTTCTCACAAATTTAAAAAAATAATCATGTCGTAACATCTTGAGTATCGGTGACACGCTTATTTTTTTATGCATAGATGGTGCATTTAATATTGCGATCATATTGATAAGCTGATATTGCAAAGCGTGCCTCTTTGTTAACTCTCTCTCGTACATGTTGCAAGTGCGTTATTAACGTATTGAGGGAGAAGTAAATGGAAATGCCATCATAAAAAGATAATGAATAGAAACCATATTTATAAGATTTGTCTATAGAAGCAATCTATGAATTACTTTTAAAAAATGAATTATTTATTTTTGATGAGAATTGTTAGCATCGATAATACATTAATAATCTATTCCATCAGTGTTATTTGACTTGCCATATTGAATCTGCCGGTTTTTCAACAAGGTGTACATAATGCCGCGCCAAGGGGCCAGGCTTTTTGAAATCAGAGCAGGAAAGGAAATACCAACCGACGCTATTAAAAGATCCTTTTCTGAAAAGGTTTTATATGAAAAACAATTACATACCAACATCTGTCGGGCTGTATATCAATTATCTGGTTCACGGCATGGGCGTCATATTGATCAGTTTGAATATGCCTCATCTACAGCAACAGTGGCAAACTGACGCTGCCGGCGTATCGGTCGTTATTTCTTCATTGGGGATTGGCCGGCTGAGTATTCTGCTGGTGGCCGGCATGCTTTCCGATCGTTTTGGCCGGAAGCCCTTTGTCTATCTGGGAATGGTCTGCTATCTGGGGTTCTTTCTGGGCATTCTTAGTACGCAAAGTATCGCCGTCGCCTACTGTTTCGGTTTTCTGGCGGGCATGTCAAACAGCTTCCTCGACTCCGGCACCTATCCGACATTAATGGAGGCGTTTCCCAATACCCCCAGTACGGCCAATATCCTCATCAAGGCGTTTGTTTCCGGCGGTCAGTTCATTTTACCGATGATAATCAGCGTATTGGTCTGGCTCGACGTCTGGTTCGGCTGGTCGTTTCTGATTGCCGCCGGCATGATGTTTCTGAACGGGATCTACCTGTTTAGATGTCCTTTCCCTCCTCATGACTCTCTTGCCAGGGCAAAGAAGGTGGTACCGAGTGTCGGTGATGAACCGCCCGTGTCCAAAGATCAGTCGTGCTCAATGTTAGACCTCGCCAGTTTTACATTTTATGGCTACATTTCCATGGCCACGTTCTATCTCATCAGCCAGTGGCTGGCGCAGTACGGGCAGTTTGTAGTGGGGATGCCTTATACGATGTCGATCAAGCTACTGAGTATTTATACCGCGGGTTCTTTGCTGTGTGTTCTGATCACGGCGGGTCTGGTGAAGAAGACTGTTAGTTCGACCACGCTGCTGATGCTCTATACGTTTGTATCCTTCATCGCGTTGTTGACCGTGTGTTTGCATCCCACGGTGACGACCGTGATTGTTTTTGCCTTTGTGATTGGCTTTTCTGCCGCAGGCGGCGTTATGCAGCTGGGCCTGACGCTGATGGCAATGCGTTTTCCTCATGCCAAAGGGAAGGCCACCGCTATTTTTTATAGCGCGGGCAGTCTGGCTACATTCACCATTCCGTTGATCACCGCCAAACTTTCGCAGACCAGTATCGCCAGCATTATGTGGTTTGATACTGGTCTTGCGGCCGCCGGTTTCCTGACGGCGTTGTTTATTGGCTATCGCAGCATAAAGGCGCGTCGCTGTACGATAAAGATGAATCAGATTCAGGTATGAGGCGGAATGACCGCATTACCTGAACGGCATCATTTGGCAGGAACTGAAGATAAATTTCTTAAACGCCTGGGCGGCGGATGACAGCGTCTGGTCTTTATGGGTCGCCAGATAGATATAGCGGGTTGGGCCGGGATCCCTGATATGCATGACGTGAACGTTGGAGTGGGACAGCGTACTGATCCGCGGCATAATGGCGATACCGTAATTAATGCTCACCAGTCCAACCATCGCCGTATCTTCTTCGACATAACAAGCGATTTCAGGGATCAGTTTTTTCTGCATGAACATCTTGTCAATGAACGGGCGTAAGCCGCTCTTTTGCGAAAAGAAGATGAACGGATAAGCAATGGTATCCTCCAGCGCAATTTCGTTTTCATTACGTTGCGCCAATGGGTGATTGCGGGAAGTCACCAGCACCAGTTCCTGACTGATTAACGGGATAAACTCGACATCCGGTTCTTCCGGCACATGGGAACAGATCGCCAGATCGAACTTGCCTGCCTTCAAATCCTGAACAATCGATGAGGTCGTCCCCTGATAAAAACAAAAGCGTTTATTTTCATTTCCGGGGATATGAATAAAACGGTCGATCAACTGTGGAACCACCGTTTCCCCCATGGTGTAAATAAACGCCAGGCTGATGGTGTCATTTTGAGAACCGCTCATTTGGCGTAGCGCAAGGCGACCATTTTCCAGCTCAAGCAACGCGTTTTCCACATAGGGTAAAAATATTTTTCCGCACTGCGTTATCCGCACATTCCTGCCAGATTTTTCAAATAGCGTCACTCCCAACTCTTTTTCAAGCTCGGATATGGCATGGCTTAACGAAGGCTGGGCGATAAACAGACTCGATGCGGCTTCCGTGTAGTGCTGCTTTTCCGCCAGGCGCTTAAAATAGTGTAATTGTTTTAAATTCATTCAGTTTCTCGTGGCAGTGACAAACTATCCAAATTACTGCAAACAGGCAGTATGTGCCGCCGGTCAAGTCACATTACATAGCGGTGAGCGGTGTCTTGCCGCAGTCGTGCGATCGGTTACAGCAGCAGACATAATAACGTCATCACTCATCGTCAGATGGGCGATGTGCAAAATTATTATGCTGTTGTGCAATATAACATGCTCTTTTTGCCCGCTTGAGAAAGCGAATGGAGTAAACAGATTGTTAATTGATTACCGCAATAAGCAGACGCGGGGTTCATCGTTACTCATGAGTGTCGTTTTGTTCAGGTTGGGTAATGTCGGTTAGCTCACAGTAAGCCGGCTACTTTCTTATAAGAGAGCACGTTTCGAAAAACATGTTATATCATTTCTCTCTATGCAGATTAAATAAGTTTTAACTACCTCTCAAAATTAAAAAATTGTACCGCTATACCGATTTGCTTTCGCTTTATCCCTCGCGATGTATTCATTTTGTAAAATAAAAAACAACTCATCAACAAGGAACGTACGATCCCATTCTCGCGCTTTGCAATAAAATTGAAAACAAAAACTTTATATTACGTGTTAATCGTTGTCGCCGTTATATACATTAAATACAGCTAATAGTTTATTAATGTTTTATGACGTATGTAAGTTCGACGTAACTAAAAACGTAACTAAAAAATAGAAAAAAGAAGTAAGACGGCCTGCACAATCGATGTAATGAAAATATTAACAATAAACGGAGAAAAGCATGAGCCAGCTTAAGGCCTTCAATGCGCCATTTTTATTAGCCGCCATAGGTATATATCTGAGCTATTTTCTTCATGGCATCAGTGTTATTACCCTGGCGCAGAATATGACCCACTTGGCAGAGAAGTTTAACACTGATAATGCCGGGATTGCTTACGTGATTTCAGGGATAGGCCTGGGAAGGCTGGTCTGTATCCTGTTCTTCGGCATCATCTCTGACAAATTCGGCCGACGTTCTGTTATCTTTCTGGGCATAGCGTTATATGTTCTGTTCTTCTTTGGCATTCTCGTCAGCCCTAATCTGATCGTTGCGTTTATTCTGGCCTTCTGCGTCGGCGCGGCGAATGCGGCATTAGACACGGGCGGTTATCCGGCGTTGATGGAGTGTTATCCCAAGACATCGGGGTCTGCGGTGATCCTGCTTAAAGCGACGATTTCTTTCGGACAGATGTTCTACCCCATGTTGGTCAGCTACCTGCTGGTGAGTCACCTGTGGTATGGCTACGCCATGGTCATCCCGGGCGTCCTGTTTCTTTTGGTCACGCTGCTGGTGATTAAGAGCAAGTTTCCCAGCCAGACTGTCGATGCCGATATTGCCAAGGAATTGCCTCAGATGAGCAGTAAACCGCTGGCATGGCTGGAAGGCGTGGCCTCGGTGGTGTTTGGCGTTGCCGCATTTTCAACATTCTATGTGATCGTGGTCTGGATGCCGAAATACGCGATGGCCTTTGCCGGCATGGAGGAAGCCGAGGCGTTACAAACCATCTCCTACTATAGTCTGGGATCGTTGGTGTGCGTATTTCTCTTCGCCTTTTTGCTCAAAAGTATGGTTCGTCCGGTCTGGGCCAACGTATTTAATACCGGATTATCGGTTATTACCGCAGCCATTATCTATCTTTATCCATCTCCGCTTGTCTGTAATGTCGGGGCGTTCGTCATTGGCTTTTCCGCCGCCGGCGGGATATTACAACTCGGCGTTTCTGTTATGTCCGAGTTCTTCCCGAAAAGCAAAGCCAAAGTCACCAGCGTTTATATGATGATGGGCGGGTTAGCAAACTTCGTTATTCCTCTGATTACCGGCTATCTGTCAAATATCGGTCTGCAATACATCATATTGCTGGATGTGCTTTTTGCTCTTATCGCCTTTATTACCGCGATAGTCGTCTTTATTCGTTACTATAAGGTTTTCAAAATTCCAGCAAGCGATTTTCGCTTTGGCGAGCGATTCTTCCAATAAACTCGCGCTGAAAATAACCAGAGGCAGATTAATACAGCGATATCAGTATACGTATTTTATTCAAATACAGAATGAGGCCCTTATCTATTCTCCTTGTCGATAGATGCGGGCGTTATTGAAAATTAAATATACCCGCCATCTTTCAAGTTGCAGGTGGGTCGGCTTCCTGTAGCTTGAAATATATAGGGTATATCCGGGCATTATAATAATTTAGTGAGGAATTCATAATGGATGTTACTGCAAAATATGAGCTGATTGGGTTAATGGCTTATCCCATCAGACACAGCTTATCACCCGAAATGCAGAATAAAGCACTGGAAGAAGTCGGCTTGCCTTTTACCTATATGGCGTTCGAGGTGGACAATACGACCTTCGGCAAGGCAATCGAAGGGCTAAAAGCGTTAAAAATGCGTGGCACCGGCGTTTCCATGCCGAACAAACAGCTGGCTTGCAAATATGTGGATGAATTAACGCCTGCGGCCAAACTGGTTGGAGCCATTAATACTATCGTAAACGACAATGGTTACCTCAGAGGATATAACACTGACGGTACCGGACATATTCGGGCTATCAAAGAAACAGGTTTTGATATTAAAGGTAAAAAAATGGTGCTTGTCGGTGCCGGTGGCGCCGCTACGGCTATCGGGGCTCAGGCGGCAATTGAAGGCATCAAGGAAATTCTGCTGTTTAACCGCAGGGATGAATTCTATGAAGAGGCGCTCGCTTTTGCAAAACGCGTTAATGACAATACGGATTGCACGGTTACGGTGAACGACCTGGCTAACCAGAAAGCGTTCGCTAATGCGATTGCTAATGCCGATATCCTGACTAACGGCACGAAAGTGGGGATGAAACCACTGGAAAATGAATGTGTGGTCAGTGACAAATCCATGTTGCGTCCTGATTTGCTGGTCTCCGAGTGTGTCTACAATCCCCATATCACCAAGCTATTGCAAATGGCGACGGACGTTGGTTGTAAAACTGTCGATGGGTATGGAATGTTGTTATGGCAGGGGGCCGAGCAGTTCAAGCTTTGGACCGGAAAAGAGTTCCCTCTGGAATATATTAAAAAGGCTATGGGGTTCAACGCATAATTTTCCTGTTCGGATTATTTACGTCTCCAATCGCCAAAGTATGGCGCCTGACGGATTATTGCCGTCCTGGTTGTACGGCACATTGTCCAGGCGTGATTGGTATACACGCCGAATGGCGCCTGCTGTAAGGCATTAATTGAAGGGAAAAGCATGAAAACCGTAACGGTGAAAAATCTGGTGATAGGCGAAGGTGCTCCCAAAATTATCGTGTCATTGATGGGAAAAGATGTACCAGCGATTAAGTCGGAAGCGCAATATTACAAGGATTTTGACTTTGATATTCTGGAATGGCGTATCGATCATTTTGATGATGTGGAAAATATTGAGAGTGTTATCGACGCGGCGCGCCAGCTCAGAAGCATCATTCACGATAAACCGATCCTCTTTACCTTCCGCACGGCGAAAGAAGGGGGGGAGAAAGATATATCGCCCGATGATTATATTTCTCTGAATCAAAAGATCATTGATAGTGGTCTGGTAGACATGATTGACCTGGAACTTTTTACCGGCGATCAATGGGTGAGTGCGACGATAGAGCATGCCCATGCCAAAGGGGTAAAAGTCATCATGTCTAATCATGATTTCCATAAAACACCGCCTAAAGAAGAAATTATCAAACGCCTGCGTAAAATGCAGGAACTCGGGGCCGATATTCCCAAGATCGCGCTCATGCCGCAAAACAAAAACGATGTCGTGACTTTGCTGGCGGCTACGCTGGAAATGTATGAAAAACATGCGGACCGCCCCATTATTACGATGTCCATGTCGAAACCCGGCATTATTTCGCGCTTATCGGGTGAAGTGTTTGGATCGGCTGCCACATTTGGCGCATTGAAAAAAGCGTCTGCTCCGGGGCAGATAGGTATTCAAGACTTAAGATCTGTTCTGAATATATTGCATCAATAATAAAGCGGCGTTTATTTAAATATTAAAACAGGAATCTGTCAGGAATTCTGAATAAACATCCGTACCCGTTATCACTCAAGCGGCAGCTGTGTCGGTATTCTGTCTCTGGAAAATTATCGGGTATACAAGATTACCGTTCAAATAGGTAATGGGCGCTTTTATGTCATTTTTTGCGGTGGCTGCATTATCTGAGCCACGTTAATAACGACGAGTGTTTCACCTGTTGAATGGAGAAAAATCAATTCGGTCATGATTAGGAGTACCCATGAAACTGGAAAAACCGAAAAGAATTAATGGTAGAGTCCCGGTCTTATCTGCTGAGGACGCCGTAAAATATATCCCGGATGAAGCGACACTCTGTGTGTTGGGCGCCGGCGGGGGAATCCTTGAGGCAACAACGTTAATTACGGCATTATCTGAACGCTATAAAAGTACGCAATCGCCGCGTAATCTTTCTTTAATCAGCCCGACGGGATTGGGCGATCGGGCTGAAAGAGGGATCAGTCCTCTGGCTCAGGAAGGTTTGGTTAAGTGGGCGCTTTGTGGCCACTGGGGACAATCTCCGCGTATTTCCGATTTGGCCGAACAAAACAAGATTAGCGCTTACAACTATCCGCAAGGTGTTTTAACACAGGCTATTCGCGCCTCCGCGGCCCACCAGCCTGGCATTTTGAGCAATATCGGTATCGGTACGTTTGTTGACCCACGCCAGCAAGGCGGGAAACTCAATGAAGTGACCAAAGAAGAGCTGATTAAACTGGTGGAAATTGATAATCAGGAATATCTCTTCTATAAGGCGATAGCGCCGAGCATTGCCTTTATACGCGCCACGACCTGCGATAGTGAAGGCTATGCCTCCTTTGAAGATGAAGTGATGTATCTGGACGCGCTGGTTATCGCGCAGGCGGTACATAACAATGGCGGCATTGTGATGATGCAGGTCCAGAAGATGGTCAAGAAGGCGACCCTTCATCCCAAATCCGTCAGGATCCCCGGCTATCTGGTGGATATTGTCGTCGTCGATCCGGCGCAAACGCAGCTTTATGGCGGCGCGCCGGTTAACCGCTTTATTTCAGGCGACTTTGTGCTTGATGACAGTACCAAAATGGATATCCCCCTGAATCAGCGCAAGCTGGTGGCTCGTCGCGCGCTGTTTGAAATGCGCAAAGGCGCAGTGGGGAATGTCGGCGTCGGTATTGCGGATGGCATCGGCCTGGTTGCCAGAGAGGAGGGCTGCGCCGACGACTTTGTACTGACGGTTGAGACCGGCCCTATTGGCGGGATTACCACACAAGGCGTTGCTTTCGGCGCCAATGTTAATACGCGCGCCATTCTGGACATGACCTCTCAATTTGATTTCTATCACGGCGGCGGGTTGGATGTCTGCTATTTGAGTTTTGCTGAAATAGACCAGCACGGTAATGTCGGCGTCCATAAATTTAATGGAAAAATTATGGGCACGGGTGGATTTATCGATATCAGTGCGACATCGAAAAAAATCATATTCTGCGGAACATTAACCGCAGGCAGTTTGAAAACCGAAGTCGGCGAAGGGAAGCTGAAGATTGTTCAGGAAGGAAGGGTCAAGAAATTTATCAAAGAAATACCGGAAGTCACATTCAGCGGAAAAATTGCGCTGGAGCGTGGACTGGACGTTCGTTATATCACGGAGCGAGCGGTATTTACGTTGAAAGAAGACGGCCTGCATTTGGTTGAAATTGCGCCCGGTGTTGATTTGGAAAAAGATATTTTATCCCAAATGGATTTCAAACCCATTATATCCAGTGACTTGCAGTTGATGGATGAAAGAATGTTTTATGACAAAGTCATGGGGTTTATTTTACCTGAAGGTGAATAATAATAAATAGGAGTGCGGATTATGGATTTTGCTTTAACCGAAGAGCAAGAGTTGCTGCTTGCCAGTATTCGGGAACTTATTACCAATAATTTTCCCGAAGAATATTTCAGAACATGCGACCAGACAGGAACCTATCCCAAAGAATTCATGAAGGCGTTATCTGACAATGGTATTTCCCTGTTGGGGGTGCCGGAGGAGTATAACGGGATTCCGGCCGACTATGTGACGCAAATGCTGGCTTTAATGGAAGTATCAAAATGCGGTGCGCCTGCATTTCTGATCACTAACGGACAATGTATTCACAGTATGCTGAGGTTCGGTTCGCCGGAGCAGTTGCGGAAAACGGCGGAAAGCACGTTGGCCACCGGCGATCCTGCTTATGCGCTGGCCCTCACGGAGCCTGGCGCTGGGTCGGACAACAATAGCGCAACGACAACCTACACGCGCAAGAACGGCAAAGTGTATTTGAACGGCCAGAAGACCTTTATCACCGGGGCCAAAGAGTATCCCTATATGCTGGTACTGGCCCGGGATCCTGAACCTCAGGATCCGAAAAAGGCATTTACGCTCTGGTGGGTGGAATCGAATAGTCCAGGCATTAAAATCAACCCGCTGCATAAAATCGGCTGGCACATGCTGAGCACCTGCGAAGTTTATCTGGACAATGTCGAGGTTGATGAAAGCGACCGAGTGGGTGAAGAGGGGATGGGCTTCCTGAATGTGATGTATAACTTCGAGATGGAACGCCTCATTAATGCCGCCCGCAGCACCGGGTTTGCAGAATGCGCATTTGAGGATGCCGCCAGATATGCCAATCAGCGCATTCAGTTTGGCAAGCCAATCGGCCATAACCAGATGATTCAGGAAAAACTGGCGTTAATGGCAATAAAAATCGAAAACATGCGCAATATGGTGTTGAAAGTGGCATGGCAAGCCGATATGCATCAGTCGTTAAGGACCAGCGCCGCGCTTTGTAAATTGTATTGCGCCCGTACTGCGCTTGAAGTTATTGATGATGCAATACAAATCATGGGGGGACTGGGCTATACGGATGATGCGCGTGTTTCCAGATTCTGGCGCGACGTTCGTTGCGAACGCATTGGCGGCGGCACCGATGAAATTATGATCTATATCGCCGGTCGTCAGATTCTGAAAGATTATCAGAACAAGTAACCACATTGACAATCAGTTCACGCCAGGTGGGGTGAACTGATTGTCGTTCATTGATAACAGGATATTTCCCTATTCCATCAGCAATAATCGCCATTGTGTAAAAGCCGGTCATAAAATTCAAATTAACACTTCCGGGCGTTCGCCAAATTCTGTTATATATTCCAGCCCGTTAAGATCGCTTTTAAACTGTTTCCGGTATTCCGAGGGGGAACAGCCGACATGCCGAATAAACAATTTTGTGAAGTGATCGACATTTTCATATCCAACTCGGAAGGAAATTTCATTCAGACATAATTCCGTGTTGGTCAATGCAAATTTCGCTTCGGTAATCCGGCGCTTAATAACATAGTTGATAGGGGAGATGTGGTACTCTTTGGTAAACTCATGGCAGATATAACTCACGCTGGCACGGAATCTTTTCGCCAGCTGATCCAACGTGATTTTTTCTCTGTAATTATTGTTTAAATAAACCAGAATATCTTTTACCAGAACGTCTTTTATTATATGCCCGGCGTCGGTTCGATACGAAATTTTGAAATTTTCATAAAATATCACCGTAAGAACATAGCCAAAAGCATCATAGACTGATGACGAGAGGTTATTCTTTTGCTGAGGCAATAACAGGTTGATTTCTTGAAAAATGCTCTTTATCACCTCTTTATTTTTAACCGCGGAAACCACGGGACATGAGTTTGGCTGCATAATCCGATTTTCTTCCAGTCCCTTGATCTTAAAACCATAAACCGCGCAGGTACAGGTCGTTGCGGGTGATGTGATATCAGAAGCCACGGCGTGCAGGCTGCCGCGTTCAATGACAATGATATCTCCCGCCTGAGCGACATAGTTTGATGAGTCGATGGTGAGTTTGACAACGCCTGTTTTTACGTAGATCAGTTCGGTTTCGGCTTCATGCACATGATGACCGGATTCCCAGTTGGGGTCATCGCTAATGACATATCGGGATAGTTTGGGCGTTAGTCCATTTTCAAAAATGGCATCCGTTTTATTGTCAAACTGGCGCTGATACATGACTACCTCCACATTTAACCGTAAGATGTAAGCCAATTATTCGGGGATGCATATAGCAACCGATGACACTATATATAACACGGATTCAGCGTGCCAAAACAAGATTGTTTGTATGCTATGCAAGATAGTATGCCAACGTGAAAGGACAGTAAAACACGAAATCGTTACAGAGATTTACCCCTTAATTTTCTCTATGTCAGGAACTGATTTGGTTCATGCTATACAAAATTTAAACACTGAATTTACAACGAAATGTTAATTTTATTTTTTTATTGAACCATGATGGGTTTTTTTTCAAAAAAACGTCATATTTATGATGTATGTCACACACTATTTACCTTATTCTACCTTGCTTGTTAACTTCATGTTTAATGCTATTCCATCCTTCCGAACCGCATTGAAAGAACAAATAAAAATTAAATGATTAACCCGTCGCTATACTCCAGCGCTTTTTTTGCAAGATAGTTGGTAACTAAAACATATTATCATGTCGTTTTTTCTCCGTAACAATATCAATATATCACCATCAACTATATCTATCCTTCTGAGATAAATAGGTTTTATCGTCGCGACTTGAAACCTGTCGGGTATATATTTAACCGGAGAAAACCATGCGCCAACAAAAATCCTCTCCCTTTTGTTTACTGCCAGCAATCGGTATCTGCCTGAATCATGTTATTCACCCAGAGGGACATCGCCATTCAGGTTCAGAAACCTTTACTGCCAACCCAAATATTGGTTATTGCCGATAGGAGATACCATGAAAATCATAACCTGCTTCAAGCTGGTGCCCGAAGAGCAAGACATTGTGGTGACCGCCGAGCGGACGCTTAATTTTGAGCGTGCCGATGCCAAGATCAGCCAGTTCGACCTGAATGCTATTGAAGCGGCCGTACAGCTGTCTGGCGACGATGGTCAGGTCGTGGCGCTCAGCGTGGGAGGCAAGTTTTTAGAAAACACCAAAGTGCGTAAAGACGTACTGTCACGCGGCCCGCATGAACTCTATCTGGTTCAGGATACGCATCTGGAACAGGCGCTGCCTAAAGATACGGCGCAGGCTCTGGCGGCGGCGGCGAATAAGATCGGATTCGATCTGATACTGTTCGGCGAAGGCTCCGGTGACCTGTATGCCCAACAGGTCGGGCTGTTGGTTGGGGAGATGTTGCAACTTCCCACCATCAATGCCGTCAGCAATATTCAGCTTGTGGATAACGGCGTCCTGATTGAACGCACTCTGGAAGAAGAGGTGGAAGTGCTGGCGTTACCGCTGCCGGCAGTGCTCTGCGTCACTTCAGATATCAATGTTCCGAAAATTCCATCCATGAAGGCCATCCTGGGCGCGGGGAAAAAACCGGTAACGCAATGGAAGGCCAGCGATATCGATTGGACGCCGACCCAGCCCTATACCGAACTGACCCATATTCAGGTGCCGCCTCAGGCCGAGCGTAAACACATCATCATTGAAAGCGACTCGCCGGAAGCGATTGGTGAGTTGGCTGAACACTTGAAAAAAGTGCTGAACTAACCCGATACGGAGAAAAATGGCTATGAGTAAATTAACGAATGTATGGGTATTCAGCGACAACCTTGATCGCTACGCCGAATTATTGGCTGGCGCACGCCAGTGGGGAGAGCACGTCAACGCCGTGGTACAGGATGGCGACGCCGTGCCATCCGTTAAGCCGCTGGGCGCGGATACGCTCTATGTTCTGGGTGAAAAATCCGCCCTACAGCGCGTGGAAAACTATGCTGAAACCCTGGCTTCCATCATAGAGAAGTCTTCCTCCGCCACATTGATTTTGCTGTCTGCCACCAAGCGTGGCAAAGCGCTGGCCGCCAGATTGAGTGTATTGCTCGATGCGGCGATCGTTAACGATGTCACTTCACTGACCGTCGGTGATGACGGCACGTATGCCGAGCACCGGATGTACGGGGGGCTGGCATTTGGCAGAGAGAAAATCAATACGCCGATCGCCATTGTGACGTTGGCGCCCGGCGCCATTGAGCCCGTAGCGGCAAATCAATCTCATGACTGCCCTGTCTGTCAGGCGAGCTATGTCGCGCCTCGTCAGGAAATTCTGTGCAAGGAACGCCGCACCAAATCGTTGAGCAGCGTTGACCTGAGTAAAGCCAAACGCGTAGTGGGTATTGGCCGTGGTCTGGTGTCTCAGGATGATCTGCGCATGGTACAGGATCTGGCGACCGCGATCGGCGCGGAAGTCGGTTGTTCCCGCCCGATTGCCGAAGGCGAGCACTGGATGGAGCGTGAGCGCTATATCGGCGTATCCGGCGTGTTGTTGAAGTCCGATCTTTATCTGACGCTGGGTATTTCCGGACAGATTCAGCACATGGTCGGGGGCAATGGCGCGAAAACTATCGTCGCCATCAATAAAGATAAAAACGCGCCCATTTTCAAATATGCCGACTACGGCCTGGTCGGGGACATTTACAAAGTCGTCCCCGCCCTGATTGAACAATTGTCCCGTTAATAGTGAGCCGTTAACAACGCGAAAGTCCCGCCGCATTGTGCCCTATCGATTTCGAGGTGAAGGAAGCCAACGCACCGGCAACTTGAAAGATGACGGGGACCGCGGCGGGGCAGGGAGCCGAAACAATGTCGGAAGAAAAATTCGATGCCATCGTCGTCGGAGCTGGCGTGGCGGGTTGCATTGCCGGTTATGTCATGGCGAAAGCCGGGCTGGATGTACTGGTCATTGAGCGTGGTAATACCGCTGGCAGTAAAAACATGACCGGCGGACGTCTTTACGCACACAGTCTGGAAAAAATCATACCGGGATTCGCGCAGGAAGCGCCTGTCGAATGTAAGGTTACCAGGGAAAAAATCTCATTTCTCACTGACGAAAGCGCCGTCACGCTGGATTTCCATAGCGAGCAACCGGATATCCCGTTGAAAGCGTCTTACACCGTGCTGCGTAACCTGTTTGATCCCTGGCTAATGGAAAAAGCGGAACAGGCCGGGGTGCAATTTATTCCTGGCGTCCGGGTAGATGCGCTGCTCAGGGAAGGCAATCGGGTCACCGGTGTTCAGGCAGGGGAAGATTCGCTGGAAGCGAACATTGTCATTCTGGCGGACGGCGTTAATTCGCTCCTCGGCCGTTCCATTGGCATGGTGCCGCCATCATCGCCCCATCACTATGCCGTGGGCGTCAAAGAATTGATCTCCCTGTCGCCATCTCAAATAGAAGACCGCTTTGGCCTTCCCACCGGCGAGGGTGCGGCCTGGCTGTTTGCCGGTTCGCCGTCAAACGGTCTGATGGGCGGCGGATTTCTTTACACCAATCGGGACTCTGTCTCGCTGGGATTGGTGTGCGGGCTGGGCGACATCGCTCACGCCACCAAAAGCGTCCCGCAGATGCTGGAGGACTTTAAACAGCATCCTGCCATCCGTCCGCTTATTCAGGGCGGCTCCCTGTTGGAATATTCCGCGCATATGGTACCGGAAGGGGGGCTGGAGATGGTGCCGCAGCTGGTGGACGATGGCGTCATGATTGTCGGCGATGCGGCGGGGCTGTGTCTGAATCTGGGTTATACCGTCCGCGGTATGGATCTGGCTATCGCTTCGGCGGAAGCGGCTGCGCTGACCGCCATTGAAGCGAAAAACCATCAGGATTTCTCCGCCAATGAACTGATGAGTTACAGGAAAAAACTGGAGCACAGCTTTGTGCTCCAGGATATGCATCACTACCGCAAGCTGCCGGCGATGATGGAAAACCCACGGATGTTTACCCAATACCCCCGCATGGTCGCCGACATCATGACGGATATGTTCATTATCGATGGCAGCCCCAGTAAACCCGTGCGTTCGAAGATACTGAACCGGGCCAGACAGGTCGGGCTGATCAATCTGTTGAAGGACGGCATCAAAGGGGCGACTGCGCTATGAACAGTGAAAATACGGTAAATGTCGATGTAAAGCTGGGCGTCAACAAATTCCGGGTGGATGAAAGCAATCCGCACATTGTGCTGGTTGATCATCCGGACGTGGAACAATTCCGCAAGCTGGTCAACGCCTGTCCGGCCGGCCTCTACAAACAGGATAGCGACGGCAATATTCACTTTGACTACGCGGGATGCCTGGAATGCGGCACCTGCCGGGTGCTTTGCGGCGATACGATCCTTGAGAAATGGGAATACCCGCAGGGCACCTTTGGCGTTGAGTTCCGTTTCGGTTAATTCCTGTGGTCGGGGATATGTACTGGCCGACTACATTCTCCCTTTATGTCCGTTGCGGTTCGGCATGTCGGCGATTAATAACGATAAAACGACACCGCACAGTTGCCGTTTATAACAGAGATAAAGCGAATGACGGTTACAATTAAATTTAACGATGCACGCAGGGAGTGGTATCGGCAACAGGGTTACTGGGGAGATGCATCGCTTGCTGACTATTGGCATCAGTCGGTTAAGGTCGCGCCGGAAAAAATGGCCGTCCTCGACAATCAGGGAACGTCCTATACCTATGCCGAACTGGATCGCGCCGCAGGAAGCCTGGCCGCTTATCTGTTAGCATGCGGCATCCAGCCGGGTGACCGGGTGGCTTTTCAGCTTCCCGGCTGGTGTGAATTCACGCTGATCTATCTGGCCTGTCTGAAAACGGGAGCGGTTTCGGTTCCTCTGCTGCCCGCTTACCGCGAAACGGAACTGATCTGGACGCTTAACAAGAGTCAGGCCTGCGTCTTGTTCGTCCCGACGCTGTTCAAAAACACCAATCCCGTGGAAAGGATCGCCCCACTGCGTTCCCAGCTTCCGTATCTACGGCAGGTGGTGGCGGTCGATAAACTGGCGCCAGCCGCCACAACGCCAGCGCTCAGCCAACTGTTGCAAGACTATCCGCCGCTGGAAAATCCCGTCAAGGTGCATGGCGATGAACTGGCCGTGGTGCTGTTTACTTCTGGCACGGAAGGGGTGCCTAAGGGCGTCATGCTCACTCATAACAATGTCCTGGCCAGCGAACGCGCTTATTGCGCAACGCTGAATCTTAACTGGCTGGATACGATATTGATGCCTGCGCCACTGGCTCATGCTACGGGTTTTCTACACGGCGTCACGGCGCCTTTCATCATCGGGGGGCGTAGCGTGCTGCTGGATATTTTTAATCCGGCTGACTGCCTCACTTTGCTGACGCGGGAAAAATGCACCTGTGTCATGGGGGCGACGCCTTTTGTTTATGATTTGCTGTGTACCGTACAACAACAGGATTACGATCTGTCTTCACTGCGCTTCTTCCTGTGTGGCGGCACGACCATCCCCAAAAAAGTTACCCGGGACTGTTTGCAGGTCGGAATAAAATTGCTGAGCGTCTACGGTGCGACGGAAAGTTCACCTCATGCCGTCGTTAAACTCGACGATCCTCTTTCCCGCGTGATCAACACGGATGGCACCGCCGCCCCTGGCGTTGAAATCAAGGTCGTCGACAAAGCGCGCAAGACGGTTCCCCGCGGTGAAGAAGGGGAAGAGGCGTCTCGCGGGCCTAACGTGTTCATGGGCTATCTGGATGAACCCGAACTGACGGCTCATGCGCTGGATGAAGATGGCTGGTATTACAGCGGCGATCTCTGCCGGATGGATGAGGCGGGTTACATCAAAATTACGGGCCGGAAAAAAGACATCATTGTCCGTGGCGGCGAGAACATCAGTAGTCGGGAGGTTGAGGAGATCCTGCTGCAACACCCGCGCGTGCGTGACGCCGGCGTCGTCGCCATGCCGGATGAGCGTTTGGGAGAACGTTCGTGCGCCTATATCGTGCTGAAAGCGCCTTACCAGACGCTGACGCTGGAAGAGGTGATCGCTTTTTTCAGCCACAAGCGGGTGGCCAAATATAAGTACCCGGAACATGTGGTTATTGTCGATAGTCTGCCACGCACCGCATCCGGAAAAATCAAAAAGTATCTGCTGCGGCAGGACATTATCCAGCGGTTGTCCCTCTCCGCCGATGAGGATGATACCTGCCTTGATCCGCCGGCATTACGGTCTTCTTTATAAATCGCGGTCTTTTATAGCGAAAAACGATCCGCATCACGCCATGCCGGGAAGGATTCCCGGTAGCTTTGCAGCGCTTCCAGCGATAGTTCCGCATCCAGGCGGGCGGGTTGATTCGGCGGCGCTGAGGCCAGAATTTCCCCCTGCGCGTTGATGATCAGGCTGTCGCCCCGGTAGCTGTGACCGTTGCCGTCGATGCCGACGCGGTTACAGCCTGCGATGTAAGCCTGGTTTTCAATGGCGCGTGCGGCCAGCAGCGTCTGCCAGTGTGATGAACGTGGCGCTGGCCAGTTGGCGACATACAGTGCCAAATCGTAGTCCTGACGGTTACGTGACCACACCGGAAAACGCAGGTCGTAACAAATCAACGGGCAGATGCGCCAGCCGCGCCATTCAAGAATCAGACGCTCCGTGCCGGCCTGATAATATTGATGTTCGTCCGCCATACGAAACAGGTGACGCTTGTCGTACTGGTAAATCTCACCGTGCGGATCGGCCAACAGGAAGCGGTTCACTGCGCCTTTTGGCGTATGGACGGCAATGCTGCCGCCGATCAAGGCATTGGTTTTCTGCGCCCATTGATACAACCACGCCTCAACGGCCGACTGCTCCAGACTGTTCTTTGCGGCCTCCATGGCAAAACCGGTGGTAAACATTTCGGGTAACACGATCAGATCGCGGCCGGTGATATCGGCCAGCAAGGTATCAAAATGGCTCAGGTTGGCTGCGCCATCCAGCCATACCAAGGGCTGTTGCAATACTGAAATGCTCAAAGTCGACATAAACGCTCCGCGGCAGCATCTAATGTAGATTCCTGTTTGGCAAAGCATAGCCGAATTAATTTATGAGGAAACGGATCGGCGCAAAATACGGAAAGCGGAATGGCGGCCACGCCCACATGCTCGGTCAACCAGCGGCAGAAACTGACATCATCCAGATCGGAAATGGCGCTGTAATCGGCCAGCAGGAAATAGGTGCCTGCGCAGGGCAAGGTTTTAAAGCGGCTGTTGGAAAGAGCATTGATGAAGCGATCGCGACGGGCGCGATAAAAATCCGGTAGCTCACGCCAGTGCTGCGGCTGTTCACGTAACATGTCGGCAATCGCCAACTGGGCGGGCGTGTTTACCGAAAAGGTCAGGTACTGATGGATCTTGCGTACTTCCGCGCTGAGCGCCGCAGGCGCGACACAATAGCCGATTTTCCAGCCCGTCATATGGAAGGTTTTACCAAATGACGACACGGCAATGGCGCGCTGGCGTAAAGAAGGATGCTCCAGCACGCTGGCATGGCCTTCCTGTGCGAAGCAAATATGTTCGTAGACCTCATCGCTCAACACATAAATTTCGCGTTCAGCGATGGCCTGCCACAGCTGTTGGAAATCTTCTTTTTGCCAGACGGTCGCTGACGGGTTATGCGGCGTATTCAGGATCACTAATCGGGTGCGTTCACTGATCAAACCGGCGAACGCCGTCCAATCGACGCGAAAAGCCGGCGGTTGCAGCGCCAGACGCTTTAACTCGCCGCCGGCCAGCGCAACGGCAGGTGCGTAACTGTCATAGCTGGGATCGAAACAGATCACTTCATCGCCGGGACGCACCAGGGCGGCAATGGCCGCGAACAGCGCTTCCGTCGCGCCGGCGGTCACGGTCACTTCGCTATCCGCATCGGGCTTCCAGCCGTACAGCTCGTCCGTTTTCTCGGCAATGATGGTACGCAGCGGCGCCACGCCGGTCATGGGTGCGTATTGGTTTGCCCCCTGGCTTACATGATAGGCCAGACGCTGTTGCAGATAAGCGGGACCATCAAAGTCAGGAAAGCCCTGCGAAAGATTAATGGCCTGATGTTGCTGAGCCAGTGCGCTCATCTGCGTAAAAATGGTGGTGCCCAGTGACGGCAGTTTACTTTCGGGAATAAGCGGGATGCTCATGACGGGGTCGGACTCCTGCAAACCTGTATTGCTTGACAATATAACACGATGTTAGTATTTGGCAATCAAGACGCTTGGACGTTTAAACGGCTAAATGCCTTTAAGTGCTAAGTCATAACCAAAGGGACTAAGTACCCGTAAACGTACCAGTAACACGAGAAGCATGATGACTGAAAATCAGCAACTTACGGCACTGCTTGCCGCCTGCCATTGGATAGGGCAGAAAGGCTGGTGTCCGGCGACCGGGGGGAATATGTCCGTGCGCCTTGATGAACAACAGTGCCTGATTAGCGAATCAGGCAAGGATAAAGGCAGTCTGCTGGCGGATGATTTCCTGCTGGTGGATATCGCCACCAACCACGTACCCAGCGGTCGGACGCCGTCGGCGGAAACCGGGCTGCATACGCTGTTATATCGCACTTACCCGCGGGTTGGGGCGGTGCTGCATACCCATTCGGTCAATGCGACGGTGCTGTCACGGGTAGAAACAGGAGCCGATCTGGCGCTGCAAGGCTATGAAATGCAAAAGTCGCTGGCCGGACAGACAACGCATCGGGATCGTGTGGCGATCCCGATTTTCGATAACGATCAGGATATTCCGGCGCTGGCCGACCGTGTCGCGACGCGCGCAAGGCATGAGCCGCTGCGCTACGGTTTTCTGGTGCGGGGACATGGCCTTTACTGTTGGGGAGAGACGGTAAAAGAGGCGCGTCGTCATTTGGAAGGGCTTGAGTTTTTGTTTCAGTGTGAACTGCAACGCCGACTGCTGGAGGCCAAATGAACCAGACCCACGCCATTAAAGCGATCGTGACGGATATTGAAGGCACCACCAGCGATATCCTCTTTGTCCACAACGTGTTGTTTCCTTATGCCCGTGAGCGTCTAGCTGATACTGTGCGTCAACACGAGGACAACCAGGAAATCGCACAGGCGCTGACGCTGTTGCGTCAGGAACTGACTGCGCCCGATGCGGATGAGGATGCGTTAATTGCGGCGTTACATCAGTTTATGGATGAAGACCGCAAATCGACCGCACTCAAGCTATTACAGGGCATTATCTGGCGTACGGGTTATCACAACGGCGATTTTCGCGGACACCTCTATCCGGAGGTGGCTAAGCAACTGGCTGATTGGCGGCGGCAGGGCATTCGCCTGTATGTCTATTCGTCGGGTTCCGTTGAAGCTCAGCAATTGCTTTTTGGTTACAGCGAGGCGGGGGATTTACGTCCGTTGTTCCAGGATTATTTTGATACCCGCGTTGGCGCCAAACGCGAAACCGCATCCTATCGCGCCATTGCTCAGTCCATCGGTTTACCGGCTGAGCAGTTACTGTTCCTGTCGGATGTTCATCAGGAACTGGATGCCGCGCAAGAAGCAGGATGGCATACCTGTCAGCTCATTCGTCGTGATGCTGATGACTTGAGTCGTCACCCCCAGGTGGCACATTTTGACCAAATCGATTTACAGGAGTATTCCCAATGAGTGCACTGACTATCTTTAGCGACAGCGATGCAAGCCAACCGATTTGGCAAAGCCAGGATGGAGAAGCCATTCGCCAGCAGTTAGCCGGGATCGGCGTGCGTTTTGAGCGCTGGCAGGCAAGTCAAACGCTGAGCGATGCTCCCTCTTCCGAAGAGGTGTTGGCTGCCTATCGGCATGAGATCGATAAGCTGGTGGCCGAGAAAGGTTATCGGAGTTGGGACGTGATCAGTATGCGTGCGGACAACCCGCAGCGTGCGGAGCTGCGCACCAAATTTTTATCCGAGCATATTCATCACGAAGATGAAGTTCGATTCTTTGTTGAGGGGGCGGGGCTGTTTTGCCTGCATCTGCAAGGCAAGATTTTCCAGATCCTGTGTGAGAAAAACGATCTGCTGTCTGTGCCTGCTGGCACGGCGCATTGGTTCGACATGGGGCCGGAACCCCACTTCACGGCTATTCGGCTGTTCGATAACCCGGAAGGTTGGGTCGCGCATTTTACCGGCGATAAGATCGCGGATGCGTATCCGAAATTAGCGCGCTGACGTGCGGTTTAGGTCTTAAGGTAAGGGAGCGTCAGGCTCCCTTAATCTGGTCATTTCAGCGATGTCTGAAATATTCCCTCTTTCACCGCCTGCGGCGTCACCACGCCGGTATCCAATATCCAGCCGCTGATGAGCGCTGCCGGCGTGACATCGAACGCCGGGTTGTAGACGGGGGCGTTCTGCGGCGCCCACTGGCAATTGCCGAAACTGCCCGACACGCCGGTCACTTCCGCTGCGGCGCGCTGCTCAATCGGGATAGCATGACCGGCCGGACATGCCGGGTCGTGTGTGGTGTGCGGTGCGGCGACGTAGAACGGAATCTGATGATAATGCGCTAATACCGCCAGACTGTAAGTGCCTATCTTGTTGGCGATATCCCCGTTGGCGGCAATGCGGTCTGCCCCTACCCATACGGCATCCACCTTGCCTTGCGCCATCAGGCTGGCGGCCATCGAATCGCAAATCAACCGGTAGGGAATGCCCAATTCGCCCAGTTCCCAGGCGGTTAATCGTCCTCCCTGTAACAACGGACGGGTTTCATCGACCCAAACCTGAGCCACGTTTCCCTGCTGATGCGCTCGCAGCAGCACGCCGATAGCGGTGCCGATCCCGGCGGTCGCCAGTCCACCAGTATTACAGTGGGTCAGGAGTCTGCTATTCGGATTCACCAGCGTAGCGCCGTGGGCGGCGATCTGCTCGCACAACGCGCGATCTTCTTCGACCAGTCTCAGCGCTTCCTGCACCATGGCGTTGACGAATTGCGGCTGTGCCAGCGCTTGCTTCATCCGGTCCAGATTGTTCATGAGATTCACCGCCGTGGGGCGTGCTGCCCGCAGCGTTTCCAGCGACTGCGCCAGCTGGGGCTGGGAGAACCCTTCTTCAGCCAGCAGGGCAAGCAGCAGACTGGCGGATAAGCCAATCAACGGCGCACCGCGCACGCGTAATGTCTGGATATGTTCCACCAGCGAGGTAACGTCAGGGCAGGGACACCAGCGTTTCTCTTGTGGCAACGCCTGTTGATCGAGGATCCACAGCTGATTATCGATAATCTTCAGGCTGGTTGTGTTAAGTGTCTGCATGAGTGGTTAAATCCATGTTGCGTTATTGCACCGATTTTCTTATTCTGCCAATATGCGTAATGGATGTATAGACGTCCAAACGCTTTTATGTCTAAAAATGATTTTCTCACTATCGTGTGAGCGCAGAATAATGAGGGGTTGGAATGTCACTTTACCGCACCTTTACGGCGGATGATGCCGTAGAATACGCCCGCCAGTATGGCCGGGTGAGCGATCCGCACGCGCTGATCGCTGCTGAGGAAATTGGCGACGGTAATCTGAATCTGGTGTTTAAAATCCGGGATACTCAGGGCGTCAGCAGGGTGATTGTCAAACAGGCGCTCCCCTATGTGCGCTGCGTTGGCGAGTCGTGGCCGCTGACGCTCGATCGCGCCCGCATTGAAGCGGAAACGTTGCTGTCCCATGCCCAATTCTGTCCGCAACATACGGTAACGGTGCTGCACCATGATGCGGCATTGGCAGTGATGGTGCAGGAAGATCTTTCCGATCACCGCATCTGGCGCAGTGAGTTGATTCAGGGGGCTCACTACCCGCAGGCGGCGGCCCAACTGGGAGAATATCTGGCGCAGGCGCTGTTCCATCATTCCGATTTTTATCAGTCTCCTCACGATAAGAAAGCGGCGGTGAGCCGGTTTACCAACCCTGAGCTGTGTCAGATCACCGAAGATCTGTTCTTCACCGATCCTTATATTGACCACGAAAGAAATCGGTTTGATGCCGTGCTGTCGGCGGATGTGCAGGCATTGCGTGACGACCGGGCGCTGAAATTGGCCGTTGCCGGACTAAAACACCGCTTTTTAAGCAGGGCGGAAGCGTTGTTGCACGGCGATATTCATAGCGGTTCAATTTTTGTAGCGGAAGGCCGGCTGAAAGCAATCGATGCCGAGTTTGGCTTCTATGGACCGATAGGCTTTGATGTGGGAACCGCTATCGGGAATCTGTTGCTGAACTATTGTGGTTTGCCGGGCCTGCTGGCGCCGCGTGAGGCGGTAGCCAGTCGCGAACAACGGTTTGAGGATATCCGCACGTTGTGGCATACCTTCGCGACGCGTTTCCTGTCGCTGAGTCAGCACAGTAGCCGGGAGCCTTCGCTGGCGGAACCGGGTTATGCCGAGCTGTTTTTACAGCAGGTATGGCAGGATGCCGTCGGCTATTGCGGAACCGAACTGATTCGCCGCACGATTGGTCTGGCGCACGTCGCCGATCTCGACGGCATCCAAAATGATGAGGCCAGGGCGGGGTGCCAGCGTCAGGCGTTATCACTGGGCCGGACGCTGATTCTGGCTGCGCCGCATATCGCCAGCGTTGAAGCGTTGCTGGCGCGGGTACGGCAAAGCGGTGCATAAGGCTGAGGGATAGCGGATGATGGAACCCGCTATTTCTTGCCTTTTTCCAGCATCGCTTTCAGATCGGCGAAAGGGTTATGGGTGGCGAGGCCAACGTCTTTCTGGGCATCCTCTCCCGCGATCACGGTTGAGCCGTAAATATCCGCATCCGTATATTTTGAGTGCTCGTGATCGTGACAATACAGGCACAGCATTTCCCAGTTGCTGCCATCTTCCGGGTTATTACTGTGGTCGTGATCGATATGATGCACGGTTAATTCGCGCAGATTGGAATAAACGAATTCGCGCGAACAGCGACCGCAGACCCACGGAAAGAGCTTGAGTGCTTTTTCGCGATAGCCGCTTTCGAGTTTCGCGTAGTTTTTCGGGATATATGCCATGGCGTGGTGCCTTTTGGTGGAGGAAGCAGTCATTTTAACCCGGTTGACCAGAGGTATAAATGGATCGGGTAAAAAAGGCCGCAATCGCGGCCTTTCAGAGGGAGGTAGGCCGGCATCGTCACGCCGCCTCCGTCTTTCTTTGTGGTTCAGCGACCGCCTGCTGTCTGTTTGCCGCCAGTGCGTCCGCGGCGAAATCATCCACGTTGATCGAACGTAAACGGCTGGCTTCCGCTCTGGTTAACACGGTGGCTTCCTCTGCGGTTATCTTGCCTTCCGCCAATGCCTGTTCCGCCAACTGATCCAATCTCATAAACGGCAGGTGCTTACCGCTGGCTTTTGATAAGCGTTGGTAGATGGGTTCCGCTGCAATAATCTCTCCCAGCGCTTCTTCCAACAGACCGACCGGATTATGCTCACTGGCGACCCGATATTGTCCGCGTCCCAGACGGTTGCGCGTGGCCGATGGCGTTTGCAGCAGTTTCGCCACCTCATGATCCAGACGGTCAGATGGCGCATCGCTACGGCGGCCCAGGGGGAAGATGATAAACGTCAGCAGACCCGCGATTATGCGGTTCGGGAAATTACGTAACAGATCTGCTATCGCCTGCTCAGCCTGATGGAGGCTGTCTTGCACGCCCCAATGAACCAGCGGCAGATCCGCTTTGTGCCGGCCTTCCTCGTCGTAGCGTTTCAGCGTCGCAGAGGCCAGATAAAGCTGGCTGAGGATATCACCCAGACGTGCCGAAATGCGTTCCCGACGTTTCAGGCTTCCACCCAGCACGGCCATGGAAACATCTGCCAGCAGCGCCAGATTCGCACTGAGTCGATTCAGACGCTGATAATAATGACGCGTTTCGTCATTAACCGGCGCATGACTCAGTCGGCCGTTGGTCAGGCCCAGCCAGAAGCTGCGGATTTTGCTGCTGCCAATATGCCCGATATGACCAAATAGCGCGCGGTCAAAACGTGGAACATCCTTATCCTGCGCCGCCGCCATCTCTTCCAGTACATATGGGTGGCAGCGGATTGCACCCTGACCGAAGATAATCATACTGCGGGTCAGAATGTTCGCGCCTTCCACGGTGATGGCGATGGGGGAACCCTGATAGCTGCGGGCGAGGAAGTTGGAGGGGCCGAGGCAAATCCCTTTCCCGCCGGCAATATCCATCGCATCCAGCACGGCCCGTTGACCGCGGTGGGTACAGTGATATTTGACAATGGCGGACAGGACGGCAGGTTTCTCCCCCTGCATAATGCCGCTGGTGATCAGCGTGGACGCGGCATCCATGACATACGTGTTACCGGCGATACGCGCCAGCGGCTCTTCAATTCCTTCCATTTTACCGATGGACACCTTGAACTGACGACGAATATAGGCATACGCGCCGATACCCAGCGCGATCGATTTCAGGCCGCCGGTTGAGTTGGAGGGCAGTGTAATACCGCGTCCGACGGACAGGCATTCCATCAGCATCCGCCAGCCTTGGCCGGCCATTTTCGGTCCGCCGATGATGTAATCCAGCGGAACAAAAATATTTTCACCCTGGGTCGGTCCATTCTGGAACGGAATATTCAACGGGAAATGACGGCGGCCAATCTGCACGCCGTCGGTGTTGGTGGGGATCAGCGCACAGGTAATGCCCACATCTTCGGTTTCACCCAGCAGATGGTCCGGGTCATACAGTTTAAAGGCCAGACCGAGTACCGTCGCGACCGGCGCCAGCGTGATATAACGTTTATTCCAGGTCAGACGCATGCCAGGAACCTGCTCGCCGTGCCAGTTGCCGTAACAGACGACGCCGGTATCCGGAATGGAGCCGGCGTCAGATCCCGCTTCGGGGCTGGTCAGGGCAAAGCATGGGATCTCCTGACCCTGGGCCAGACGGGGCAAATAGTGATCTTTTTGCTCTTCCGTGCCGTAATGTTGCAGCAGTTCACCGGGGCCCAGCGAGTTAGGTACGCCGACGGTAATCGCCAGAATACTGGAGACGCCAGCCAGTTTTTGCAGAACCTGCGCCTGTGCATAAGCAGAAAACTCCAGACCGCCGTACTGCTTTTTGATAATCATGGCGAAAAAACGATGCTGTTTGAGAAATGCCCACAATTCCGGCGGCAGATCGGCGCGTTCATGAGTGATCTCAAAATCGTTTGCCATGCGACAGGCTTCTTCCACCGGGCCGTCAAGAAATGCCTGTTCTTCGGCAGTCAGACGTGGCTGCGGGTAGTTGTGCAGTTTTTTCCAGTCCGGTGAGCCACGGAAAAGATCGCCTTCCCACCAGGTAGTGCCTGCATCAATGGCTTCTTTTTCCGTATTGGACATCGGCGGCATAACCTTCTGAAACATGCGCAGAGCGGATGCGGAAAAAAGCCGGCGGCGAATCGGCAATACGTTAAACGGTATCAGCGCAATGACCAGCGGGACCAGCAGCCAGACGGGCCACAGCTGTATGGCGGACATGGCGGCAAAGTAGGCAACAAGAATCGCACTGCTGACAAGCAGGCTGATACGGTGATAGAACATGGCACCGATAATGATCAGTAAGAGAAGAATACTGACAGCAACCATAGTACGTCTCCAGAGTTGTCGTCGACTTAAAGAACCCTTTCATCCGCGTTTGGCTCCACATTGTGCAGTGGGAATGACGAGTGAAACGGCCATTGAGTCATAAGAGGTCTGACCTGTTGGTCTTTATTTGTTGTAGTGCATTTGCTTGTTTTTATCAATTCATTTACATCACAATTACAACTTAACTCACAAACCCGGTAGCCGTTCACGGTTTTCTGATTGGCGTCAGCGATCCTGCCAATCGTGTCATTGCGCGCTTCTCGCTGTTTGCGCGATCCGCTACACTGCATGGCAATATAGAATGATGTCACTCGACATAATGAGAGGATCCCATGTATCAGGACTTAATCCGTAACGAGCTGAAAGAAGCGGCAGAAACGCTAAATAACTTTTTAAGCGATGACGCAAATATTCAATCGATTCAAAACGCGGCGGTATTACTGGCGGATGCGTTTAAAGCGGGTGGGAAGGTGATTTCCTGCGGTAATGGCGGGTCACACTGTGATGCGATGCATTTCGCCGAAGAATTGACGGGACGTTACCGTGAAAACCGTCCGGGTTATCCGGCTATCGCCATTTCTGATCCCAGCCATCTTTCTTGTGTCAGTAACGATTTCGGCTATGACTTCGTGTTTTCCCGTTATATTGAATCGCTGGGTCGTGAAGGCGATGTGCTGTTGGGCATCTCCACATCGGGCAATTCAGGCAACATCATCAAAGCGATTGCGGCTGCGAAGGCAAAGCGCATGAAGGTGATCACGCTGACGGGCAAAGACGGCGGTAAAATGGCGGGGACGGCGGATGTGGAAATTCGGGTCCCTCATTTCGGTTATGCGGATCGTATTCAGGAAATCCATATCAAGGCGATTCATATTCTGATTCAATTGATTGAAAAAGAGATGGCTGGCAAATAGGAAAAGCGAACACGCGGGGGAGGTTAGGAGAGGCAAGATGTGTGAACTGCTTGGGATGAGTGCGAATGTGCCGACGGATATCTGTTTCAGTTTTACCGGACTGATTCAGCGTGGCGGCCTGACCGGGCCGCATCGGGACGGCTGGGGTATTACGTTTTATGAAGGGAATGGCTGTCGTACCTTCAAGGATCCGCAGCCAAGCTACAATTCGCCGATTGCCCGGTTGGTGCAGGACTATCCCATCAAGTCTTGCGCGGTGGTGTCACATATCCGGCAGGCCAATCGGGGCGCGGTATCGCTGGAAAACACCCACCCCTTTACCCGCGAGCTATGGGGCAGAAACTGGACATTTGCCCACAACGGGCAGTTGAAAGGTTATCGCTCGTTGAAAACAGGGATGTTTCGGCCTGTCGGTCAAACCGACAGCGAATTTGCTTTCTGCTGGCTGCTGCATCAATTGTCACAGCGCTACCCCCGCACGCCGGGTAATTGGTCGACGGTGTTCCGCTATATTGCAGAACAGGCCGGCGTATTGCGCAAGAAGGGCGTGTTTAACATGCTGTTGTCGGACGGCCACTTTGTCATGGGATACTGTTCGACCAAGCTGTACTGGATTACCCGCCGGGCGCCGTTTGGCAAAGCGACGCTGTTGGATCAGGATGTGGAAATCGATTTTCAGCAGCAGACGACGCCGAATGATGTCGTAACCGTGCTGGCAACGCAGCCGCTGACCGGAAATGAAACCTGGCATCAAATCATGCCAGGAGAATTTGTCTTATTCCACTTTGGTGAACGCGTAATTTAATACTGGCTGGCTGGTGGTCAGCGGTGGATTAACGACATATTGACCGTTAAATACCGCGACGGCCGGCGGCTGGTTGTGTTGATTGAAATACGCATAACCCGGCTGCAATTGACGCCAGAAGCTGTAATAGCTTGAATTGCGATGGCGCTGCATGTTTTGTTCCGTCATACGGAACGGATAAATCGCCAGATCGATTTTCGTCTGTCCGTTAAGCAGTGCCTGTTCAGCGTAACGATAAATTTCATCAATATAATTATTGGTCATGGCGTAGCAGCCAACGGACACGCATTCGCCGTGAATCATCAGATACCGGCCGGAATATCCCTGCGATTTGTCATATTCGTTGGGGAAACCGATATTAATTGCCCGGTAATATCGGCTGTCTGGTTTGAGCTGGCGCAGATCAACCTGATAGAACCCTTCGGGGCTTTTCAAATCACCCTCGATACGCTTAGGCCCTAATCCGCCTGAATATTTACAAATGGGATAACTCTCTAATAAGCGATATTCGCCGCTTAACTGAGCATAGAGTTCTAATACTCTCTCTTCTTTGAATATCTGAATATAGATCGGAGAGCCTAATAATTGCTGTTTTAATTCTTTTGTTATCGGCGCAGGTTCACTGGCTGTGCTGGTAACAACAATAGCGGGCAAAAAAAACAACATCGCAAAAGACAGCGCGATTTTTTGCATTATGGATCCTGATGAAATAAAAAGCTGTGCTACATACGGTTAGTTATCGTTCCGTATTCCTTTGCCTTTAGGCGGATTTATAACCAATGTATTTCAATTGCTGTCAGAAGGTAACCAAACTTGTCTTATGACTGAACCCTCTGGCGAAACAGGGAAACGACCATTGTTGCAATCTGAAAGACGAAGGATATAAAACGGTTTCACATTATCATCGCCTTAATTTTAATCAAGCATGAAAACCGTTAAAAACTATTTTCGAGGTAAAAATGAGATGCGAAGAACGCTGACGCCGTTCTTTTCGACGGTCGTGAGCATTCCAGGGACAGCAGATGGCGGAATGCTATACCCCTGCTGTCCTTTATGGTACGTTTCACGAATACCCAGATGGCCGATCAATTACGCCCGTGTGGCTTCGATCATCATAATGTCGGTGACAAAAGTACCGTCTGACTGTACTTCAAAATGTCGCGTCACTTCTTCCGCCAGCGTTTTTTGCAATTCCCGAATCGCGATGGCGAAATGCTCCGGCGTGCGCATGCGGGCAATCCAACTGTTGAACTCCAGCGGCAATCTATCGCTGGTCACATTGCGCACCACAAATCCCGCTTCAGTGAACATACTCAGCCACTCGCCGGGGGAATAGTCACGTACATGCGAGGTGTCGCGCAGCTTCTCAACGGTCTGCAAATAGATATCCAGCAGCGGATGACCCGGTGATACCACATCCATCATGATGACTTGACCACCCGGCTTCAATACCCGTTTCATTTCGCGTAGCGCCTGGCCGACATCGTGCCAGTGGTGGGCGGAGTAACGACTGATGATGATATCGGCGCTGGCATCCTCAAAAGGCAGGGATTCGGCAATGCCTTGTCGGACGCGAATATTGCTCAGCCCCTTCTGTTTGGCCGCCTGGCTGACCACGTCCAGCATTTGTGCCGACAGATCGTATGCCACAACGTCGGCCACGGCCTGCGCGGCGACAAAGCTGGCGTGCCCGGCGCCGCAGCCTAAATCTATAACGTGGGCGGAGGGAAAGGGGGCTAATAAAGTAGCAAGCCGCGCCAAATCTTTTCCCTGCGCATGGACGGCGCTGGTCAGATAATTTTGTGCCTGCGAGCCAAACTGGTTCTCAACGCTGTTGGTGTGGCTGTGCTTATTTTCCATCATTACTCTCTTTTTATTTCCCGGACAACGGCTGAAATTGCGCCGGTGAAGCCCATGCCCACCGCCTTGAAACCACTATAAAGCGCGATTTATACGGGGACAATATAAGTATTTAAACGGGTGCGGCTGATTGCTGAACAAACGCCTTGACCGGTTTCTCAGCTTGTCTGTCTTTATGTTTTACTGTATTTTTATACAGTAATTCGGGAGGGCGCATGCGAAAAATCATTCATGTGGATATGGATTGCTTCTACGCAGCCATTGAGATGCGTGACGACCCGCGTCTGCGCGATATCCCGCTGGCGATCGGCGGCAGCGCCGATCGTCGTGGCGTAATCAGCACCGCGAATTACCCTGCGCGGCGTTATGGTATTCATAGCGCGATGGCCACCGCGACTGCGCTACGTCTTTGTCCTCATCTGACCTTGCTGTCTGGCCGGATGGCGGTGTACAAGGAGACATCCCGGCAGATCCGTGACATTTTTGCCCGCTATACCTCACTCATCGAACCGCTTTCTCTGGATGAAGCCTATCTGGATGTCACCGACAGCCCCTATTGCAATGGTTCGGCAACGCTGATGGCAGAAGAGATCCGTCAGGCGATTTTCAGGGAGTTGAACCTGACGGCATCGGCAGGCGTGGCGCCCATTAAATTTCTCGCCAAAGTCGCCTCCGAGCTCAATAAACCCAACGGTCAGTATGTGATCCCGCCCGATCGGGTGGATACATTTATTTTGCAGCTACCGCTGGCGAAGATCCCCGGTGTAGGTAAAGTCACCGCAAAACGGCTGGAAGAAAAAGGGATGCTGACCTGTGCCGATGTGCGCCGCTATGAACTGGCGGAATTGCTAAAAAGTTTCGGAAAATTTGGTCGTGTTCTGTGGGAGCGTTGTCATGGCATCGATAAGCGGCCAATCTCACCAGATCGATTACGTAAATCGGTGGGCGTTGAGAAAACACTGGCGAAAGACATTCATCACTGGCATGAATGTGAAGGGCTCATCGAACAGCTTTATCAGGAACTTGAACGGCGTTTAAAGCGGGTCAAACCGGATCTGCATATTGCCCGGCAGGGGGTAAAGCTGAAGTTTGATGACTTTCGGCAAACGACGCAGGAACATGTTTGGCCGGTATTGAACAAGCAGGACCTCGTCACGCTGGCGCGGCAAACCTGGGAGGAGCGGCGAGAGGCGCGTGGGGTTCGTCTGGTGGGGGTGCATGTCACGCTGCTCGATCCGCAAATTGAACGACAGCTGGTGCTGAACTGGGAATAGTCAATGAGCAGGACAGACAATCCGCCATAAACAAACAATCCGCCATAAAAAAGGCGGCTTTTGCCAGCCGCCTCTGTTTTTCTTACCAGCACGCGATTAGGTGCGTTCAGGGATCGCTTTCAACAATGCGGTAAGCAGTTGCCAGTATTGGCCCACGCTGGCGATATGGACTTGCTCATCCGGCGAATGCGGGCCGGTAATGGTTGGCCCGATAGAAACCATATCCATATCCGGATACGGTTTCTTGAACAGACCACATTCCAGCCCGGCATGGATCACCATGATATTCGGCGTCTTGTTGAATAGCTTCTGGTAGGTTTCGCGCACCAACTGCATAACCTGTGAACTTGCATCCGGCTGCCAGCCCGGGTAGCCGCCTTTTGGCGAGGTATGTGCGCCCGCCAGCTGTCCCAGCGCGCTGAGCATGCCGACAACATAGTCTTTACCGCTGTCGATCAGTGAACGAATCAGGCAGATAATTTCCACTTCCTGCTCGTTCATGGTGACGACGCCTGCGTTCAATGACGTTTCCACCACGCCTTTTACCGCATCGCTCATGCGGATCACTCCGTTTGGCATTGCGTTCAGCAATGCCAGCAGACGATCGCGACTGTCTTTGGTCAACGCCTGTGATTGCGTTTCGCAGGTTTCTACCAGTACGTTCAGGTTTTTCTCGACGGCGGACAGCTCATTTTTCAGCGTGGACAGGTATTCCTGGCTCAATGCCTTCAGTTGATCGACATTGGCCGCGGGCAATGCCAGCGTGGCAAAGGATTCCCGGGGAATCGCGTTACGCAGCGTACCGCCGTTCATGTCAAGAATACGCAGGTCCAGTTTATCTGCCTGTTCAAACAGGAAACGGGCCAGCAGCTTGTTGGCGTTGCCCAGTCCAAGATGAATATCACAGCCGGAGTGACCGCCTTTCAGACCCTTGATGGTCAGTTGCAGCGTCTGATAACCGGCTGGCAGGGCTTCACGCACGAGTGGTAAACGGGTAATGAAGTCAATGCCACCGGCACAGCCCATGTAGACTTCGCCTTCTTCTTCCGAATCGGTGTTGATCAGGATTTCACCCTGTAGCCAGTTTGGTTGCAGACCAAAAGCGCCATCCATACCGGACTCTTCGGTCATGGTCAGCAGGACTTCCAGTGGGCCGTGTTTGACGCTGTTATCCGTCAGAACCGCCAGCGCCGACGCCATACCGATACCGTTGTCGGCGCCCAGTGTCGTACCACGGGCTTTTATCCATTCGCCATCGATATATGGCCGGATAGGGTCTTTGGTGAAATCATGCACGGTGTCGTTGTTCTTCTGAGGCACCATATCCAGATGGGCCTGTAGCACAACCGGTTTGCGGTTTTCCATGCCGGAGGTGGCCGCTTTGCGTAACAGGATATTGCCTACCCGATCGCGTTCGGCATGAATGCCTTTTTCTTTCGCCCATTCAAGGATGTGCGCCGCCAGCGCTTCTTCATGGTAAGACGGATGGGGAATAGAACAGATCTTGGCAAAAATGTCCCACAGCGGTTGCGGGGCGAGTTGAGACAATTCAGACACTATTTACGTCTCCTTTTCAGCAGGCCTGTCTTTGCGTCCGACGTTTTTGGCGCGACAGGTGGAAAGTTAATCACGGTCAGCCATTCGATATGGTGTGTTGGAACAGAATATCACTTTCTCCCGGGAGCGGGGAAAATTGGCGTGAAAAACAAAAAACAGCGCGCCAGATTAACTGGCGCTGATATGGGCGATTTGATAGGAAAAAAATATGCCTGAAAAACTCACGATCTAAATAATATCATCCGGGTGAGGGTAGATGGTGATGCGATCGCCAATGGATAAGGCGCGATACTCGGTTTCCGATGTTTCAACCTGGTAGCGTTGGCCGTTGGCTTCGACATCCAGAATAAACCGTTCGTTTTCCAGCGTCGGAACGGGGACATAACCGTAAAAATTATCGACCAGCGTCAGCGTTTTTTGCGCCGGCTGATAATATCGGTGTACGATTTTCCCCTCCAGCGGTTCTGGCTTTTTCCACCGTGATTGGAAATGGGTGCTGAGTTCAAGGCAAAGCAATACGGTCAGCACAATGACTAAAATGGTTCCGATAACCGTGAGTTGATCTTGAATCAGGGTATACAGTGCTGTCATGGTCGGCTCCGTCTGGTTTCCGCTTTAGGTGTTTAATATATTTTTCCTCTGCGATCGTCCAATGTCATTTTGTACTGACTTAACACAAAATTTTGATTTGGACAGCGCAGATAGCGTGGAAACTCGGTTGTTAGGCTGAGAAATACTGGTTTTTATGTCGTTGGATATCTATAATCTCGCGCAACCTTTTTCCCCCTCAGACTCAAATTAAGCCAATTTCAATTCGGCTGGGATATATTTTATGAGCGAAAAGTACGTCGTAACCTGGGATATGTTGCAAATTCAGGCTCGCAAACTGGCGCAGCGTTTACTGCCGGCCGAACAATGGAAAGGCATCATTGCCGTTAGCCGCGGTGGGTTGGTTCCCGGCGCCTTGCTGGCTCGTGAGCTGGGTATCCGCCACGTTGATACCGTTTGCATCTCCAGCTATGACCATGATAATCAGCGCGAAATGAAAGTGCTCAAGCGTGCAGAGGGTGATGGTGAAGGCTTTATCGTTGTCGACGATCTGGTTGACACCGGCGGTACGGCCAAAGCGATTCGCGATATGTATCCGAAAGCGCGTTTTGTCACCATTTTCGCCAAACCGGCTGGCAAACCGCTGGTTGACGACTATATCGTCGATATCCCGCAGGACACCTGGATTGAACAGCCGTGGGATATGGGTGTGGTGTTTGTTCCGCCGTTGTCCGGCCGTTAATCGCTATCTATCGTCTATTCCAATGCCCGGTTCGACCGGGCATTGTTGTTTATGGCCGCCGGTTAACTGCTGAGTTAGCCTCTCGAGGAATAACGGGCCGTTTTATTTTTTCACCATTTTGATCTGAACGTGGGTTTCTGCGTTCTGCCGTTTGTCTTCACCATCATGAGTTCGTTACACTCTGATTTGTTAAATACGGTAATTGTCTGGTTGGCCGATAACGGCGGTTTACCTTAACGGAGGTTGCTTTGGCGCAAGCTAATCTGTCTGAAACCCTATTCAAACCCTCCTTTAAACATGCGGAGACATCCACGCTGGTAAGGCGGACGCGCCATGCGCCGGAAGCGTTGGGCGTGCATTACACGCTGGAAGGCGAGAAGACTCGCAACTGGTATCGCATGGTCAACCGGTTGATGTGGATCTGGCGCGGTGTTGATCCGTGGGACATTGAAGAGGTGCTGTCGCGTATCGCGGTGAGTAAAGCGGAAAGGAGTCGCGAACATTTACTCGATACCGTCATTGGCTACCGTAGCGGCAACTGGATTTACGAGTGGTCAAAACAGGGCGCAGGCTGGCAGCAGCGCGCGATGGACAGCGGTGATAGCGTGCAGAGCGGGCAGTATTGGCTGAATGCCGCCAACCTTTACAGCATCGCTGCCTATCCTCATATAAAAGGTGATGAACTGGCCGAACAGGCGCAGACGCTGGCTAACCGGGCTTACGAAGAAGCCGCGAAATTCCTTCCTTATGAGCTAAAAGAACTCACGTTTCCGATTCAAGGTGGCGGGTCGCTGACCGGCTTCCTGCATTTGCCTCCGCAAGGCAAAGCTCCTTTCCCGACTATTCTCATGTGCGGCAGTCTGGATATGTTGCAAAGCGACAACCATCGCCTGTTCCGGGATTATCTGGCGCCGGCCGGCATGGCGATGTTGACCATTGATGTACCCTCCGTCGGTTTCTCGTCCCGTTGGAAACTGGATCAGGATTCGAGCTTCCTGCATCAACAGGTGCTACGGGCGTTGCCGGATGTGCCGTGGGTTGATCACTGCCGTGTCGGCGCGTTTGGTTTCCGCTTTGGGGCTAATATCGCGGTACGGCTGGCCTATCTCGAATCGCAGCGTTTACGCGCTGTCGCCTGTCTGGGGCCAATGGTACATCACTTACTGTGTGACGCGCAGCGCCAGCAACAGGTGCCGGATATGTTTATGGATGTGCTGGCCAGCCGGCTGGGTATGCCATTTTCTACCGATGCGGCATTGAAAGTTGAACTGGGGCGTTATTCCCTTAAAACGCAAGGATTGCTGGGGCGTCGCTGCCCTACGCCGATGCTGGCCGGGTACTGGGATAACGATCTGATGAGCCCGAAGGAAGAGGCTAGCCTGATCGTCAATTCATCCGCGCAGGGGAAACTGTTGCCCATTAATTTTTCACCGGTCTATCAGAATTTCCACCGGGCACTGCAGCAAATTAGCGATTGGCTGGGGAAACAATTACGTTAGCGGCTGATATTCGTGGTGCCGGAAGCCTTTGGGTAAGGTCATTCCGTTGCCTCATTGTTTCGCCAAATTTTTGATAAATTGCCATTCTCTGCTAAAAAGAGTGTTCAACCTGAGGAGATTGCCGATGATGTTACCGAGTGGACACCCGAAAAGCAGGCTCATGAAGAACTTTTCATCGCTGGGGCCATACTTGCGTGAAGGACAGTGCGGACACCAACATTTTTTCTTTGATTGTCTGGCCGTATGCGTCAACGTAAAGCCTGCTCCTGAGAAACGGGAATTCTGGGGCTGGTGGTTAACGCTGGAAGATCAGGGAGATGCTTTTACCTATGACTACCATTTTGGTCTGTATGATAAAAGCGGCAACTGGCGTGAAGAGAAAATCAAAGATAAGGACGTAATGGCTCAGCTTGAAAACACCAGACAGGCCTTCCATGTTCGTCTGGAAAAAATGCTGCAATCGCTGGAACCCGCCTGTGCATTAATCACACGACCGTGATACTTCCCATCTGATCCCCCATTTATTCACAGGTTTTCGCGTTGAGCCTGTTGGCATAACGCGTCTGTCCTGTTACAACGTTTTTCTGATTTGTCTTTTTTATGACTTCTAACGGTAGAGAAATTATGAGCGGCAGCCAGACTTTGGTTGTGAAACTGGGCACCAGCGTGCTGACTGGCGGTTCTCGCCGTCTTAACCGTGCCCATATTGTTGAACTGGTTCGTCAGTGTGCGCAGCAACATGCGGCGGGGCACCGGATTGTGATTGTCACGTCAGGGGCGATTGCCGCCGGTCGTGAGCACCTGGGCTACCCGGAACTACCCGCAACCATTGCGACTAAACAACTGCTCGCGGCCGTGGGGCAAAGCCGTCTGATCCAACTATGGGAACAGCTGTTTTCCATTTATGGCATCCATATCGGTCAGATGCTGTTGACCCGTGCGGATCTGGAAGATCGCGAACGCTTTCTGAACGCACGAGACACGATGCGGGCACTGCTGGATAACCACATCGTCCCGGTAATCAATGAAAATGATGCGGTTGCCACTGCGGAAATCAAAGTCGGCGATAATGATAACCTTTCGGCGCTGGCCGCCATTCTCGCCGATGCGGACAAGCTGCTGCTGCTGACCGATCAGGCCGGGTTGTTTACCGCCGATCCGCGTAAAAATCCCGATGCGGAGCTGATCCGCGAAGTGACCGGGATTAACGACGCCCTGCGCAGCATTGCGGGCGACAGCGTATCAGGATTGGGCACCGGTGGAATGTCGACCAAACTTCAGGCGGCGGATGTGGCCTGCCGTGCGGGCATTGATGTGGTGATTGCCTCGGGAAGTAAGCCGGGCGTGATTGGCGATGTGATTGCCGATGTTTCTGTTGGCACGCGTTTCCGTGCGTTGGAAGCCCCGCTGGAAAGCCGTAAACGCTGGATCTTCGGCGCACCGCCGGCAGGTGAAGTCACCGTGGATGACGGCGCATTATCCGCTATTCTCGAACGCGGCAGCTCCCTGTTGCCTAAAGGCATTCGCGAAGTGGTAGGGAATTTCTCCCGCGGTGAGGTTATCCGTATTCGCAGTTTATTGGGGCGCGATGTGGCTCATGCGGTCACCCGCTATAACAGCGATGCGCTGCGCATGATTGCCGGACACCACTCCCAGCAGATCGCCGATATTCTCGGTTATGAATATGGCCCGGTGGCGGTTCATCGGGACGATATGATTATCAATTAAGGAGCAAGCCATGCTTGAACAGATGGGCAAAGCGGCAAAAGCGGCGTCTTATCAGTTAGCGGTGCTGAGCACGGCTGAGAAAGATCGAGTGTTGCAGACGATCGCGGATTTGCTGGAAGCGGAAAGCGCGACGATATTGACTGCCAACGAGCTGGATCTGGCCGATGCGCGTCAGAATGGCATGAGCGATGCGTTACAGGATCGTCTGCTGCTGACGCCTGCACGTCTGGCGGCGATTGCCGACGATGTACGTCAGGTATGCCGTTTAACCGATCCGGTCGGGCGAGTGATCGATGGCAGCATACTGGATAACGGCCTCAAACTAGAGCGTCGGCGTGTACCGCTTGGTGTGGTCGGCGTGATTTATGAAGCGCGTCCCAACGTCACGATTGATGTCGCTTCTCTGTGTCTGAAAACGGGTAACGCGGTCATTCTGCGCGGCGGTAAAGAGACATATCGCACCAATGCGGCGACGGTGAAAGTGATTCAACAGGCGCTGACCCAATGCGGATTGCCAACTGCTGCCGTTCAGGCGATTGAAAGCCCGGATCGCGAACTGGTCAATCAACTGCTAAAACTGGATCGCTATGTGGACATGCTCATTCCTCGTGGTGGCGCGGGCCTGCATAAATTGTGTCGTGAGCAATCGACGATCCCGGTAATCACCGGGGGCATCGGGGTATGTCATATCTATGCTGACGAGAGCATAGATTTTGACAAAGCGCTGACGGTAATCGAGAGTGCCAAAGTTCAGCGTCCCAGCGCCTGTAACAGCCTGGAAACCTTACTGGTTCAGAAAAGCATTGCCGCCGCCTTCTTGCCTGCACTGAGCAAAAAAATGGCGCAGGCTGGCGTGACGTTACATGCCAGCACATTGGCGATGCCGTATCTGACGGAAGGGCCAGCGAACGTTGTTGCGGTGGAAGAGGCTAACTACGATGACGAATGGCTCTCTAATGACCTGAACGTCACGTTAGTGGACGATCTGGATCAGGCCATCGCTCATATTCGTCAGCATGGTACGCAGCATTCTGATGCTATTCTGACGCGTTTCCTGAGCAATGCGGAGCGCTTTGTCCGCGAAGTCGATTCCTCGGCGGTTTACGTCAATGCCAGCACCCGCTTTACCGATGGCGGACAGTTTGGTTTGGGCGCGGAAGTGGCGGTTAGCACGCAGAAATTGCATGCGCGCGGCCCGATGGGATTAGAGGCGTTAACCACCTATAAATGGATCGGCTACGGCGAGGATCTGGTGCGGCCATAACCCTATTTTTTAATCCGCAAAGTTATAGGGATCTCTGTTATTAGTGTGGAAAATTATCAGAGAATCCCTATCTTCAATCCAGCGATTATAAAACCAGCAGACGATAGCCAATCGCTTGACTTGCCGTCTCATTTTCAATAGTTTGTCACCCCGTAGCTCATCGTCATGCATTCGCCAAGACGATCCCGAAGCCGATATAGCTCAGTTGGTAGAGCAGCGCATTCGTAATGCGAAGGTCGTAGGTTCGACTCCTATTATCGGCACCATCCTACCTATTTTAACGTCTCCCTAAGTCTACTCAAATACCCTTTAAACCCTTATAATACGCGGTTTCACGGCCCTTATTGTCTCTGCTCGTCTACTCACGTTCACAGAAATCTACGGTGAGTTGGGGGCATCGGTGGGGGCATATCGTGTTCGGTCTAAAGGAGATGCCCCCAGATGAAGCTCAATGCCAGACAGGTAGAGACTGCCAAGCCCAAAGAGAAACCCTACAAGATGGCTGATGCTGTTGGAAGAAAAGTCTTTTTTCATGCTGAATGGGAACCAACTACAAAAATACGGAAAAGGAAACGTCCCATACGGAACGTTTCCTCGTGGTTACTCAAGGTTAGCGTGTCTTTTAAACATGCCGTCGCTGGTTTCGCCAAGCAGGGCCATCAACTCGAGCACAATCGCGTCATAGGTGATAAAACACAGTTGCTCAAAAGCAGAACCCATAGGCTGGGAAAAGGTATTTTCCTGCCGGTCATTGTCTTCTTTAACCGTGCCCGGTAAAACAAGTACACTTTTTGCCAGCTTGCCGATCGTGGACTCTGCTTTCATGGTCACGAGTGCCACATCTACGCCGCAGGCCACTGATTTTTGTGCCAAACTGACCAAACTGCCAGTTTCTCCGCTGCCGGAACCAATAATGACCAGATCACCCGGCTTAGTATGAGGAGAAGAAATTTCGCCAACAATGCTCACTGAGAATCCCAGATGTAACAAGCGATTCGCAAAACCGCGGATCGCAATACCACTACGCCCAGCGCCCTGCAGAAAAATATGTTTGGCATTCTTGATTTGATCAACGAACTGCTCTGCCTGAGCATCGTCAATCTTCAGGGCGTTTTGCTGTAATTCGCTTAGAATATCGAATGTATTTTGTTGAACGCTCATTTGATTATCTCCCTCTTAAGCGATGGTGCGGCCGCCATCCATCAGAATTGTTTGACCCTGAATGTAGGCGTTGTCCTTATCAGCTAAAAAGATCGCCAGATTCGCCACATCGTCAATGGTGCCAAGACGGCGTACCGGGATTTTCTCCAGGACGGCATCCAGATCGGCTTGGGTTGGATAATTGACGCGCATCATTTCGCCTGTATCAATCAGACGTGGAGCGATGGCGTTAACGTTGACACCTTTAGGTCCCAGCTCTTTTGCCAGGCCACGAATCAACCCCTCGCCTCCAGCCTTACTGGCCGGGTAACTTACACCACCGCCAGTGCCTGAAAGCGCTGAACCGGAAGAGATATAAACAATAGAACCACGGTTAGTGGTGAAGTCGTTATAGAACGCTTTCACCGTATTGAATAAACCAGTAAGGTTAATTGCGATAGTTTTATTCCATTCTTCGAACGTAATATCGTTAACTTTATTAGCAAAAGCCACTCCCGCGTTTAATACCAGAATGTCAATGCGACCAAAAGTTTCAAAAACTTTCTCACGAACGGATTCTAATGCTTTAGGATCGGATACATCTGTTTTAACGAATAAGGACTTTACATTACCGAATGTAAGTTCTTCTGAGGTTTTCTTACCATTCTCTTCGTTATAATCGACGATAACGGTATGTGCACCGCGCTCAGCAAATTGCTTAGCAATACCTTTACCAATTCCGTGTGCTCCGCCTGTTACTAACGCGACTTTACCTTCAAAACTACTCATTTCCGTTTACTCCTCAAAGTCTCATAACAAAGGGGAGGATTAACTCCCCAAGTTGGTAATTTAAATTATTCTCAAAACAGCTCGGCAGGCGTTCAGGAATTTATATACTGAATAATTATTGAATTGCAGTTCTTAACGCCTGGTAACTTTCCTTTGGATTGTCATTGAATAATGCGCCCCCCACAATAATCAAATCAGCACCGGCGTCTTTTACCTTTTTAGCAATTTCAGGATTTATCCCGCCATCAACTTCAATCTGAATATTGCGCCCGGCAATCATTTTTTTTGTATTCTTGATTTTCTCCAGACTCTTTTCGATAAATGTCTGTCCAGGTTGACCGGGGTTAATAGTCATAATTAAAATGTAATCAATATCATCAAGGAGATATTCAATTATATTTTCTGGCGTGCCCGGGTTGAGAACAACGCCAGCTTTACGGCCTGCTTGCTTAATTTTCTGAATAATATAATGCACATGCGGCGTAGATTCGTAGTGTACCGAAATCATTTCAGCACCGGTTTTGATGATATCATCAATATGCCGTTCCGGATTTGCCAGCATCATATGTACATCAAACGTCATTGAACTTGCTTTTTTCATTGCCGCAATCTGGTTCGGTCCGAAAGCAATATTGCTTACGTAGGTACCGTCCATTAAGTCGACATGCAAAATTTCCGTTTTCTCTGCTTCCAGAAACAGAATTTCTTCCTGTAAACGTAAGATATTTGCACCAAAAATTGATGGTAGAATTTGTGCCATTTTAGTCAACTCCATTAATTAGTGAGTCACTGTACTCAACCAGTAGGTCAGAATTTCCCATGGGCCGGTTAATACGAAGTCCGTCCCCTGACCGCTCAGGCCGACGCCAGCACCGTTCAGGAATTGAGTTGCTCCAGGCGCTACATACCCACCCAGGTACATAACAACCACACAGAACAGCAAGGTTGAGATAATGGAGCGGATCACGTTTCCGTTACTTACCATGACCGTCATGGTCGTCATGTAAATAATTGACATCAGTACGCCGATCGGGAAGATCTGAATGCCTGGTAAAACCAGAGCGCAAAGCATTGTTAGTGGGATGGTAATGACGGTCACGGTCACTGTTGCCGGGTCGCCAAGTGCCAGTGCACAGTCCATCCCGATATTCAGTTCAGCATCTTTACCCATCTGCTTTTGCATAATTTCTTTGGCGCTCTTACCAATCGGGTTAAGCCCTTCCATGAGAACACCAACCACTTTTGGCAGCAGTACCATTACACCGGCAACGCCCATCGCCATTGGTACGATTGTGGTGATGGCTTGTTTGGTTAAAACACCGAGGAGGCAGCCTACAATGACACCGATAATTGCTGGTTCACCAAATACCCCCAGTCGTTTCTGAACACTCTCCAGATCGACATCCAACTTATTTAAGCCTGGGATGAAATCGATGATCTTATTGACCAGCCATGCGAATGGCAGTGTCCAGCCGATGTGGATCATCGTTGTACAAGTTGTTCCCTCCAGACCGTAATATTTCTGCCATCTTGGAGCAATCAAATCACCGATAAACAGTGCCGCAACGCTCAAAACCACGGCGACCCCCAGCCCCAGGAAGAAACTATCGAAGACAAAGTACGCAAGTGCGCCAGGAACTAAGAAGTGCATGTAGTTCCAGATATCCACATTCAGCGTTTTGGTCAGCTTCAAACGAACCAGAATCAGGTTTAGAATAATACCGATTGGGATAACCAACGCTGCAAATGGCGCCACCCACGCTGCGGCACCTACTGCCGGCCATCCAATATCGGCAACGGTAAATCCGCTGCCGATATTGGAGTAATACGCGATTGCTGGCTGAAGAGAAGCATTCAACAGGCCAACAACCAGACCTAAACCAATAAAACCAATACCTACGGTGATGCCCGACTTAATGGCAGCACCTACTTTCATGCGGAAAAGCAAGCCTAAAAGGAAAATAACAAGCGGTAATATAGCGGTTGCGCCCATGCTTGTAATTGTAAACATGATGCTTTTTAACATTTCCATTTAACCATCCCCCGTCTTTTTAGACTTTAGCTCTTAGCTATTTCAGTTAACAATTCGCCTAATTTCTCGCGAAGCGCAGCTTCATTAATCCCGGTAATAAATCCGGCTACGCTCATATGGGGTTTTCCAATATCACCTTTATAGTTATTGGTGGTTAACACCACATCAGCACTTTGCATTTCGGAAACTAATTCTGGCATGCTGCATTTATTGATCTTAAAGTTGGTAATACCGTATTCAGCACAAACCGATTTCACTTCATCAGCGGCCAAAGTGGATGTTGCTACACCGCTTCCGCAGGCTACGAGGATAGTAATCATGATAAGACTCCGGGTAATGGTTATTTAATTATCGTGTTAACGAACAGTGCCTTAGCTTCTTCTGCGGGAAGCTCCAGCATTTGGTGGTAAAAATCTGCCATCTGGAGGTGGTTAAACAGGGCCTTCAGTAACTGCAATTGATCAGAGGGATGGGTAACTACCAGATTGACAACAAGTCGAACCCACAATTTTTCATCCCCATCAGCCTGATTAACTTCGATGCCTTCCGGCAAACGGATAATGTAAATTGCCGGGCTGATTGCATGCTGGCTGTCACAGTGTGGAATGGCCACAGCGTAACCATCAAGTAAGATCCCGGTTGGGTAATCCGCTTCTCGTTCACGAAGCGCCTTCAGGTAGGTATCTTTAACAATCCCATCTGCAACATGTTTCTCGTAAATATGTTCTAGCACTTCATCGTAATTTTTAAATGCCGCACCATCCGCGACATTGATTGAAATTGCACCCACAGATTTCTCCTCAATGCGCCTATTGCTCATGTGAGCAATTAATTAATCACATGAGCAGTTATAGCACATCATCGATGTGCTGAAATGGAGAGCTTTCAAAAATTATATCTCGATCACATAAAATCACATACGCGCAATATAAATTTCGCTCATAAGAGCAAAAGTGGCAGTCAGCAATCATTGGGGAGTTTTATAATTTATTGATTTATAGGTTTTTTATAAAAAATGACATTTTGAGTAACTGAGGAAAGGAAAAATCGAATTCGCTCTTATGAGCAATAGTGTTTAGACAGTTTCAGTTGCAGGGGTTAACGGCGCAAATTATGCACCGTTATTAGATATTTAAAGATTTAAAATCAGCAGGTTATAACTGTAGTATGTTTCGATACCTCAGAAACACCTTCTTTATCAGCAATTTCATTGGTAATCAGCGCGGTAAACCTTAATGAAACGGGACAGACAACGAAAGAACACCATGCCGATATTGAGTAATACCGGAACGGCGTGAAGTAACTTCGGCCATTAATCCAGAAGTTTAATGGCCGTATCAAAATCAGTAATGAGTACATTCAGAAGCCCGGATTTGAGTGATGCAACAATCCCCTCATATTTTTCATCCCCTCCTGCGACACCAATGAGTTTCTTCGTTGCCCTCAGTTGATCCGTTGTGATGCCGAATCCAAGGCGGTTCAATGGGCTATCCAGTATCTCACCTTTGCTGTTCACAAGAGTAACGCACACATCGGCAGTGATATCCTTACTCATCAAAGCGTTGCGCCATGCCTCAGGGACGATATCGCACAAACTGGAAGAGCCGGTTTTCCACGCGCCAATGCCGGTGATGACGACATCCATACTGGAATAAAATTTCTGCGTGTCCAACACAGCCTGATCATCAGAAAGTTTTTTAGCCAGGCCCTCATCATCAACCCACATTGGGACATACATAGGGTGCGCTCTGCCTTGAGAAATGGCGGCAATTTTATGTATTAAGTCTATTGGCCCCTGGCTAAACTCAATTCCCGGATGAACACCTGAAAGCTGAACAACATCCAAAACAGGTAACGTGGTCAGTTGGCTTACAGCACTAGAGAGAACTCGTCCCCATGCGATGCCAAGCTTCATGTTTTCTTTGAGAGTCTCACTCAAATAGGTAGCAGTAATGCCACCCAACTTGACGTTTAATTGTTCCTGAGAAGACCATGATTCGGAAACAGATAGCACAACAGCATCCTGTAAGCCGTACTTCTTGCAGAGATTTTGAGCAATTTCTTCATCCAGAGCCTGTTGTTTTGGAAAGATAAATTTTACGTACTCCTGCTCGATAGCTTCATCAATAAGACGTGCTATTTTGAAGCGCGATACACCGAGTTCCTCAGCGATTTCGATCTTTGTCTTCATCTCGGAGAAGTAACGTTTGACGACAAGAGAGTATATGTAGCGTGGATCGTAGTTTCGTAGTTTCGGATTTTTATTCTCTTTTGACATACAGATTATCCATACATAATGAGAGGCATCATTGATCAATTGAGTATTCGGCTCAGATGCAATACTCAAAAGAGTACACTTTTTCACGCTCATCAGATATGGTGGCTGAATGGATTTTTCTGTTCTGTGATGTATAACCATTTGCAAAACTAGCTATGGGACGCACGAGTTTGTATTAAAAGGCCCACGGGGCCAGTGCCCGACAGGTAAACTCAGGCCTTTGATTTGTTCTTATCACCACTGGATAGCCTCTGAACAGGGCAATACTGTCCAGAATTCGTTCACGAAGAAGTCTTTTGCGCTGGGTAATCCCCTCCGCAATCCTAACGAAGTTCTCTTCAGCGAAGGCGATGGGGAGTATTACCGATGGGACGGATCGTTGCCCAAAATCGTCCCCCCCGGTTCGACACCCGAATCAACCGGGGGGGTTGGAAATGGAGCATGGAAAGGTGTTGTGATGCCAGCCTTCGTGCAAACCTTGGTTCAAACGAGGGCGCCGCGTTAGTTGGCTATGATCCGGAAATAGAATATACGGCGAATTCTGTTGGTAAGGCGATCGGGCCATTTAAAGCCGAAAACGATATGCATGAGATGACTAAAGAAGCGCGAGCGGCGGTGACCTACGGTATTTATGATTTCTCTGAATATCCTGTAGATGCAGGTGCGGCCGCCAATTCCGTAATTACTCAAATTCGAGGCGAGGCTGACCCGCGTACCCTGATATTGCGGGTGGCACGATAAGGATTCCCCGCGGGAGGTTAACCAGCAATACCCCTATCGATATTAATATTACCCCTGGTGCTGGCGGATATGGAGCGGGAGTATCTACTGTTGACGTTATGGTGAATGGCCCCGGTGCCCGGCTACGCCTGCATGGTGATAACGTACTGCCAAATGGTTGGCTTGCAGTAAATCAAGGATATATTGATTACGTCCCTGTAACGTTATTAGCGAATAAGATTATCCCGCTCAATACCGGGGGCGGTATTTGCGCCCTCAAATCCACACAGGGATATTCAGTGCGCTACGCGGGTACTGTGACGGTACAAACAAGATATTAACTAATGTAATAAATAAAATATAAATCAGGCATTGTTTTTATTATCCGCTATACATATTTATGGCTGAATATGTATAGCGGATAATATGTCTTCAATATGCTTTTTTGCTCGTTTAAGTAATAACGTCTTTTCATTTTCGTAATATTTTTTATCGATTAGACGCTCTTTAATTTCCCTGTATGACTTTAAATGCTTACGGAATTCTTCTTTTTCATTCTGGTCCAAACATTTGATGACGTTTTTAATCACACTGAATTGAACCTTTTCCGCTAAGTTAAGTTCCCCGACATCAAGTTCTCTGTGCCTTTTTTCAAAAAACAGGACCAACGGCTCAACGAGTCTGTTTCTTTCCCTCTTCTGTTTGTTTTTTTTATATATTATAAAAACAATATAAAACATGACTGTTAATATAATAATGGTATATATATACAGTTTAGCCCCCAGTACGACGTTGACGTTAGTTCATTGTAATCAATAGCTATTTTACCAGAATTAATTCTGCAGATCCAGACAGGTTTTATTGTTTAAGAGGTAATGATCACTAAATAGTGGACATGCTGCTAAGCGAATAAAATCGTTAACAGGTGAACCATGACACAAGCAAAATCCGTGAAGCAAACATCCGTAATAAATACACGACAGAGTTCCGTCAGCAGGCTATGGCCCACGCCGACCGTATCGGTGTCGCTAAAGTTGCCTCGCCTGCATGAATCTTAACTCTATGTCACTAGCGTTCGAATCGGTGAAGGCTTTTCAAGCCAACCTTTGACCGTGACGCGCTCGATGATGACGAGCGCACCTATCCATTGGTAATTTCGGGCCTCTACCGGTTTATTTCAGCAGCCCAACCAACTGATTGATACCGTCCAACGCCTGTCGCCAACTGGGCATGTCGTCCCAGCATCCAGGAGCGGTGGTTTCTTTAATCTTCAGATCGGGCACATCGTTAATCAGAAATCCGCCGCCGCGAAGGTAGAATCCCTGTAAGTCGCAAATCCGGCTGAATTTACCGGCGTCAGGCGTCATGAAATCAGCGATCTTCTTCAGGTCGGCGCGCGTTTTCGCCAGGCTGGCTGAGGAGGTACTAAAGCTACGAATGCTGCTGGCCAGTTCCGGGATATGACCCGCGTTGATCTCATCGTCAATATTGACGAATTCACTTTGGTTGACCCAACTCACCAGATAGCCGGCACATTCCTTCGATTTTTCTCTGGCGCAGTTTAATGGCGTCAGGATATCGGTACGAAAATCGACGGTTGCCAGCCCGGCCTTCTTAACATTAGACAGATTCGTTATCTCTTCTGTAATCAGCGCCTCGCAGCTTTTGTCCTCGCTATAATCGGCTTTCTGACAGACTAACAGCCCAATAGTTGGAATACTTTTTAACTGGCAGGCCATTTTATCTTCACCAGAGGGCGTGCTGGAGCAAAACGAGCCGTAACTAATATCAGGTTTAATTTTATTAATTTTTGCCGCTGCCTGAGAAAAATCATCGGCATAACTACCAGCTGAACTGGCGAGCAGAATGGCAGCCAGACTGGGACGGCAGAAGTGGGGTATTTTCATCGGGTGGCTCCTTTGATCAGGGTTGAAGCGTTTTTTCCGGTTTCACCGCGGGTGTGGCGGCGATCTGTCCGGCACGGGTTTCGCAGATATGCTTAATCACTTCCAGTACGGTCTGACTTAGTTCGTCCGCCAGCAGGCTGAACGGGCCAAGATCGATGGCTTGCGATTCAGGCTGTTGTACAAAGCGCAGCGCATCGCCATAAAAGTCCCGCAACCGTTGCGCCAGGGCCTTGTGTGACGGCGGATAAACGATTGCCTGTTGTCCATCCCAGGGGGCTGAGTGTTGTCGGGGAGCTGGATATTGCTGGTTAAATGTTGTGGGGTGGCGCGCCGCCCGCATACGCCGCAGCAACTGAACATTGTCGCGGTAATGGGGATTGGCGGCGATGTGTTCTCCCTGGCGGCAATAGCCGGATGACATCGGGTGGTAAAGGTGATAGAGCACCCGCTGCCTGTCTCCGGTGTAATCGATTTTGCCCAGCACGCTGACCTTGTGGAACCACGCGTTATCTTCGCCGCCCCAGCCCTGAAATTGTTCCGGCATGCCGCCGTGCTGCATGACGAAATCAGTACGCACCAGTACCGCTCCACCTTGTGCGCCTTTACGGAGTTGATGTTCCGGCGGGCAATCATCAGGTGCGCGTTGCCCGAGCTGAACCTGCTGACTGTCTTCCTGCGTAAGGAAATACACCGTATTCCAGGTAATCAGACAGTCGAGCTGCCGCATTTCGCACTCTTCCCGCGCCTGCCGGACAAAATCCGGTGGTAATAGCAGATCGCTGTCCAGCCACAGCAGATGCTGCGTTCGCACAAAGGGCAGAGCAATATTCATCGCACGTGATTTGCTGAACGGTTTTTCGGTCAGGGCGAACAGATAATCGTCGGCCAGCTGTGAGGCAATGGTCTGCGCGTTGGGATGCTGGTCCAGCTCCACCACAATCACGCGGCGCACGTCGGTCTGGTTTTTCAGCCTCTTCAGGACGGCTTGTAGCTGCATCAGCCGTGATTTACCGGCAAAAGGAATGATAACGCTGACTCCGGTACTGAGATTAGGCTGGGTTATTAATCGCGCTAGCGGTGCGGTGAGGGTGACTGAGGGGGCGCTATTCGGCTGCTGCCGGCGTACGGTTTGCATTGCCGGGCGATCCTTCCCGAGAGCTTGCTGTAGCGCTGGCAGCCAGAACTGTCGCCACTGTGCGGAAAAATCCCAGTGCTGCTGGAGCCAGGTGCGGTTGCGCGCCCCAAGTTCACTCAGGCGCTGCGGGCCGAGTTTAATCAGTTCCGTCAGCACCGCTTCCAACGTGTCGAGGCTGGCACAGACAAACGGCGAGGATGCGTTGCCGGTACACTGCTGTAACACCGCGCTGATGTCGCTTTTTAATCCCAATCCGTTGATCACTACCGCCCCGGCCGCCAGCCCTTCCAGGCTGTTGCGGTGATAGCTGCCGGTCACGCATTCGTCAATCACGATATGTGCGCGGCGTTTCATCGCCATCGACTGACTGAAGCTGACCTGACCGGACTGGATGGTCAGCAGTTGTAACGGGTAGTGCCGCGCCAGCCGTTTTAGTATCGCCATCGTGCTGTGATAGCCCTTCGAATGCCAGTACAGGCGGTGGCCGGCAGGGTATTCGTCGTGTCTGACGCTGGGCGTGTAGGCAATGGCGATCGGCGTCTCTTTTTCCGCGCTGTCGAACAGCGGATTCCACAGCGGAACCGGATTAGGCACTGCGCGCCATTGCGCAAATTCCGGTAGCGATGCCTGATACTGCGCAACAACCATGCCGGGCATGCCGCGGTTAACAAACTGCTGATTCACGTTCCGCATGTAGTTGTGGGCGAGGGTGATCACCGGTTTGTCTTTGAAAATCGCGTTGTGCTGTGGGGCGGTATAGCCGTTATGCACGATGACCAGATCGGCAGCCTCCAGCAGCGATCTGGCTATATCGGGCTGTTGTTGCCATTCCACCTCGCGTTCAAATTGCACCCCGTTGCCGTATTGATGGGTGGCCCAAACGGTGCGGCAGCGGTGCGGTGTACAATGCTCGATGCACTCGCTTAACAACTTTGGCACCCCGACCACCGGCGTAGTTGCATAGGAGACGATATTCAGCGATTTGGTGCTTTTAGCCTGGCGGGCAAACTCCGCCAACGGCTGATAAGGCAGAGTATCCACCGCGCTTGTCGCGCTGAGATTGACGATTTCAACACCGTGGCGGGAACTGGCTTCCGCCAGCCGGGCGTACTCCTGGCGAATATGTGATAGCTCACCGCTGAGTGAATGCCGCCCGCTTTGCGCAAAAAAGTGATGCTCGGTGAAATCGACGCCGATCAAACCGATGCGCTTTGCCCCCATAAAAATCGCCAGACATGCCGCCACATAGGTTGAGTTGCGCGTATACGGCAGCGAGTGAGTATCGCTGACCTCGACTCCACCGCGCTGGCCCAGCAGAAAGCGCACTATATTAGGATGACTGATGCCGAGTTGCAGGTGGGTGAAAATCGCCTGTGCCTGCGAACTGGCGATGTGGGTAAAACGTTCCTCAGTAAACTGATGGCGGCCGTTGAGTACCACCAGATAATCAGGGTGAAATTTGCGCCCGATATCGTTGACGCCGATGGTGGTGTAATGTTCAGCCTCATGCAGCTGGTTGAGCGAACTGCCGCAGCCGCACACCAGAATACTTTCCCCCGCGTGCCGCTGATAAAAGTCGGCAAAACGAGTCGGAATAGTGTGATTGCTGAACAACGGCTGTGTATTTTCCATTACCAACTCCCCCGATCGTCAGTTAAATACCACGGGAATGTTATTAATCTGCACCAGTGGCAACTGCTGGCCGTTCACCGAACCGAACAGGGTGAAGGCGAATTCCATCCGCGCCTGTACCGCCGGCTTTTGAGGGGGGCGCTGATACCACTGCCAGATTTCTTCCGCCACCATGTCGGCGATGGTACCCGGCGAGGCGCTGTCCAGCTCAAGAGCATTGATCATCAGGACCGGTGACTCCACCAGCAGATCGGAGCCGGGGAACAGTGCATAGGCGTAGTTGGCCTGCAGATTAATAATCGGATTAATGCCCAGATCGCCGACCGCCGTCAGCGGCGTCATGATCTCCCGCAAGATCTGTTGCAAGACGACGAGGCTGATAGCGCCGACATGGACCTCCGGCAGGCTGTCGCGTTCGATCAACGGGATCATCGCGTTCGGGAAGTGGATTTTGTCCGTCTGATAGACGAATAGAGGGTTGGTTTCCTGCTGCGGCACCAGATCGTCGTTGCGCACGGTCCAGGCGGTAAACTGCGCATTCTGATAATCGAGGATCGCCAGCGGCTCCCATCTCAACACGGTGGTGGAGAATTCGGGCGACGGTGTCAGCGTATGGTTTAATACCCACCAGCCGTCATCCAGCACAGCCTGGCTACGGTCCGGGATCCACGGGCTATCATCCGCCAGTTGGAGAGAGGGCCAGATTGCCGGATTTTGCCCGCCCTGCTCGGTCTTGGCCCGCAGTTGCAGGGTCGTACCGCTGAAGCTGAGGCAGAAATGGTCGATCTCGCTGACGCTGGCCGCGAGAGACATCGGCGGATTCCAGTTGGCGGGCCAACTGGTCGCCACGTCATTGGCCAGTGTGCAGAACTGCTGAACGATGTCGGATGCGCTGCCTGACTGGCTACCGTAAGCCTGTTGCAGGATGCTGTCTAACTGTGACGACAGTTCCGGCCAGGCGAGGGTAAAGCGGGCCAGCGCCGCGAACAGCCGATCCAGCAGCTGTGCGGTTTGCTGATGGCTACTGAGCTGCATCGTCTGGTCCGCCGGCACGTTGCGGATGAAATCGAAATAAAACCGATCCTGATCCTTCAGATCCAGCGAAACCTGCACCTGATAGCACCACTGCAGTGCCTGCGCAATTTCATCGGCTAACGAGCCGGGGCTGGATGACGGCGAACTCATCGCCACCCCGAGACCTTGCTGGGAAACCAGCATCGGCAGCGGTGGTTCGAACGGCAGTGGAATCGGGATCGTCGCCATATCCTGTGGCGAGCCGACAGCGGTAATCGGCATCACCAGCGGCGCGCTATCCGGCAGGACAAATTTCAGCCAGGAGCTGGGTACGTAGCCGTGCTGTGATTCATCCGGTTCGAAATCATGTTGCAGATAGCTGACCTGGTATTGCAGCGGTAGCGCAATGCAGGACTGATCGCCAGGTTTCGCGACCGTCAGCAGGCTGGTGGCCCACTGGGTGCCGGTAGCCAGATCCAGCGTCACCGGTGTGAACTGATACAGCTTAGTATCGTCGCTGCCGTTCTGCGGTGATCCCTGCGAAGGTTGTTGCAGGCTGCCGTACAGCTGCGGTGCCTGCTGTGGGCTGACATTGTCGGCAATCCCGTGTACGGTCACGTTCGCCGGGGTTTGTATGATGGTGGAAACGGTGTAAGCGCTCGACAGATTTTCCAGCAGCGCCTGCTGCAGGCGCTGCTGCGCGGCGGTAATATCCCCCGTACTGCGGTCGGCATCTTTTTTCAATATCGCCACCAGCCCGGAAGGGATAGATTTTGCCAGGGTTTGCTTACTTTGCATCAGCATATCGTAATAGCCGGTGTGGTTCTGCTCATCGAGTAGCGCGACGGCGACCCCCATCTGCGGCGACAGGAAGGTATCAAAGGCGCTGAAGAAGCTGCTGGCCCAGGCATCCATATCCACATCGTTATACTGGATGTTATCGACTGTGCCGCTGCGCGGGATGATATTGAGCGGGCGCAACGCGAAATAGAGCGGATCGTTGGCGAAGCTGACGCTGAATCCCTGGCTTTCGCTGAAGCGAACTGACCACAAATCCTGGGGCCTGCTGCTGTCGCTGATTTGCGCGCCCGCACGCTGCGCCAGTTTCAGCATGCCGCCCTGACCATCGAAATTCGAGAAAGCCTGCTCGAAGTAAGTGGCAAATACGCTGATGTTGATATCGTTACCAGCCGTGTCGACGGAGGGAGAGTTAAACTCCGACGGGGATAACTGGGCAAACAGCGGATAGCTGACCTGATAAACCTGCGGTAATTTTTCCACCACGCTGCTGTCAACCAGATCGCGCTCGCGCCGGGCGTTAATACACACGCCAATATCGACGATATCGTGCACCTGCTGCGTCAGCAGCGTAAACGGAATAGTAAAGAGAAATGCCTCTGTCAGCTCGCCGTCGGGAGAATCGACCGGCGCCACCCCTGACGGACTACCGTGAATATACCCGTCAATGTAGTCGATAATCTGGCTGGCGAAGCTTAGCAACGCCGGTTGCGGATCGTCGGGAATCGCGTCATTCAGCAGGCTGCAGGTGAGTGAGAAATGCGTGTTGGGATCGTTTAGTTGATCAACAATACGTTGATATTTATCACGCATATTGTACCACGGCGAGCGGTTGTCATCGCCCGGTGACGTGAAGCTGTCCGCGATGTTCGGGCTAAACGCCAGATCGATATGCAATAATGCATTTCCCGCCGTGCCGGGTTTAAAGTAGAAAGCGCTCTGTAACCCCGGCCATTCTCCCAGCGCAATGAGCGGGTCGCTGTAATAAGGCGTAAAGCTGTCGCTGTGTCCCTGCGTCAGCGGGTTGCCATACATATCGCACAGTCGGAATGACAGGCAGGCCTGCTGGCCGATGACCGCATAGGGATTACTGTTGCCTTTGCAGAACGGAGCCAGCGGGACCAGTTGCTGGAGTTGCCACATGGCATCCGGAGAGGATGAATTGCCGTTGTCGGTGGGACCGACCGGCAGGCTCCATACCGACTCGCGGTACGCTGAGCCGTCATCGACGATGCGGTACTGCATCAGGTGATACAGATGGCTGACCGGTATTGATGGGGCAGGAGAGGGATCGATGGCCGGAGTCCAACTGGCGGCGAAGCCAATATTTCCCGGCGCGTAGGTGGATTGCCAGGCATACAGCGGCTCACCGGCGGCATCGTACAGTTTGCATACCAGCGCGGCGATCTGGCTATTTGCCGCTATCCACAGGCTATTATGATACGGCGCCAGCGTGAGCGTGCTGGCCGTCTGGCTGTTGAATTCCACGACGATCATAAAATCGGCTGTGCCGGAGCCGCTGCCCGCAACGGTTTGCTGGGTCGGGTCATCCGGCGAGCTGTTCGAGCTGGCGGTATCGGCAAACAGCGCCGCCGGCAGCCCCTGACCATCCTGGGTGCGGTAGTGCAGATAATAGCCCTGCGCGCGCACTACGCTCAGTTCCCAGACCAGGCGCAGGAAATTTTCCACTTCGCTCAGTAGAGCGGCATCGCTGTCAGCAGGCACGGCGGCCAGCATCAGGCTGTGCATCCGGCTGACCTGTTCCACCTGATTCAGCGTTGACAGATTCATCTTGGCCAGCAGCACCAGCGGGTCCAGTTCGTCAGACACCCATTCAGAACCACCCGGCGGCAGATAGAGCAGGCGAATGCTGGCGCCGGAAAGATCGGCTTGTAGCGCCTGATAGATCAGCTCGCGAGTGGCTTCATCGGTGCCGTTCAACTGATAGATATTTGGCTGTACTGTGGTCTGCGGCGACGCAGGAGAACCGCCTGAGCTTGCCGCCGTGGCGGTCACCTGGGTCAGCGACAGGCGGATTTGCAGCGTGGCGATGCCATCGACGGCGGCGCTGGCAACGTCCTCATCATATTCACTTCCCTCCAGACTCAACTGCAGGCGGGCCTGTTGCGGCGGCAGTCTCAGCAGCGCCTGCAGGCGGTTCAGCAACGGCTGCGGGAAGTTAAACATCGTCCGTGCGCTATGGCTGGCATTCCACGCCAGACTGTTTTTCAACTGATAACCCAGCGGCGCTGAAATCGCGGCGGGCAGTGGCTGCACCAGCAGCGTATCCGCCGATACCGGGTCGGGGGACGCAGGGGTACTGTGGAAAACCCACTGCGGGTCCGGGTTATCCGGCAGGGTGGCCGGTAAATCGAACTGCGCGCTGGCATTTTCGGGGCTGGCACCGGCAAACTGAATCCAGTCTGCGTTCAGACCGGGAGTGAAACTCAACGTGGCCTGAGCGTCGTCCGGGCTGCCGCTCACCGCGTACTGCTGGCCGGACAGCGCATACAGTGCCGCGGTCGGGATACCGGTAATATTTTGCGGCGTGACGTCTGGCGGCACCTGCGCCGGGTCCGGCAATTGCAGGCCTGACATCAGATAGCGTGAACCGAAACCGGCAATGCTCCAGTAGGCCAGATGGTCCAGCAGATAGTTTAATTCCTGCGTCGGATTACTGATGAGGTATTCAGCGCTGAGCGAAGTCAGCGCGGCCAGCGGATTATCGGGGTCAATGCCAGCGGCGGCGGTCTGCTTCGCCCAGCGTCTCAACTGCGTTTCCTGCTGTTTCTCGTACTGTTGCGCATCCTGAATCAGCGTGGAGAGCGTATAGCGGGCGATCATCAGGAAATAATCGCCGAACAGATAGCTGACCATACTTGGGCCATCAGGCGGTGAGGCCTGCGCCAGTAAGCGGCCGTTTTTACTGCCATCCGGCACGGCGGGTCCGATCAGCCCCACATTTTCAAAATAGAATTTAATCGCCGCAGTGTAGTTATCCGGCGTCGGATTGAAACGGGAGAAATCAACGCTGCCGCCACCGGCCTGCAGACGTAAAACATCGAACATCGGCAGTACGGCGGCGGTATCGAACGGTGATTCACCGGCACTGACGCCGCGAATAGTGAAGCACAGCGTATTGGCGAAAAACGCTTCCAGATTGCTGACAAATCCCGCTCTGCCGCCAAAAGCCGGGCCGGGTTCATTGCTGCCGCTGCCGAGCATATCCGACAAACTCTGCAAGGTGGCCGATAACGGTTGGTCCGCGTCTGGCGCAGGGGCAAAAGTCAGTAGCCATTTCACCAGTTTGATAATCAGCACTTCGTAACCGCTGGCCGCACCGGGAGAAACCAGCGGTGTCTGGTTTGGCGCCGGACAGTCCATCACCAGCGAAGCGATCAGATGCACTCTGGCCTGCTGCTGTTCGTCCCAGACCACGGTGGGTTGCAGTACGAACGCCACGTCCAGCCCGGTCAGCGTTGAGCGGGCGTTGTTCCAGCGCGCATGCGGGGCAGCGCCTGCACGGAAGCGTAACGGTTCATGCACATCGTGCAGTGGGCGCAGAGCCTCCGCCAACTGTGAGCGTTGCAGTGCGGCGTACTCTTTGGCGCTGGCGAGCATTTTCCGCCAGGCCTGCGGGGTCGATGACATGACATTCAGACCGGGCGCAAGCGGGCCATTGAGCGAAGCCGGGGCGCCGTGACCAATATGGAAAGTATGGTTTACCGTGGTATGGAAAGAGAGATGAATGGTGAAAAAGATCACCTTCAGCGATACGCTGACGCTCACCGAGGCGGAGATCGGGATTACCGTCTGATAGCCGGTTTCAAACGCCACCCCGGCGCTGACGCTGAAGCTGACCATTACCGAGGCTTTGATAATCGCCAGATCGACACAGCCCTGTAACACCACTGAAATGGAAGCGTTGCCGGCAAACCAGTAATGGTCGGGCTGGTTGGCGATAGAACTGCCGCCGCCTGTCGGTTTCCACGCCAGCAGCCCCTGAAAACTGGCGGAAAGACTGACCGCCAGGCTGGCGCTGAGCGGACCGGCGTTAATGCCGATCCCGGCCGTGACCGCCACGCCAATGCCGAATTCCAGAATCGGATTGTAATTGACGCTGGGCAACGCACCGGGATTGTCGCCGCTGCGTAATTTCGCAAAGTAGAAACCGGCCCAACCGGTGAGAATATCGAAAGAAATACCGATCGAGTTGTTGGGGTTAACCGGCCAGCCAACGTTGATGCGGAAATCGCCGTTGGTGTAAATCCAGGCGGAAAAACCGGGCAGGATCAGAATAAAACCTTCCAGCGGAATGCGCCGCATACCGTAAGGCAGCGTCAGCGCGCCGTAGTAGACTCCCAGATTCGGTCCGAGTTTTTGATAGAGGATTTCGAACAGCAGCCCGCTGAAGAACGACGGTGGGCAGGTCATCGGGATGCTGACCTCAAGGCCGTACATCGCCGGGTCATTAAACAACACGCGCAGGCGCAATTCACGCAGCTGCATATCCGCCGCAATAAACCAGTCGCGATCCGGCTGATAAAAATCACGTGCCAGTTGGGTGATAATGGTTTCCGGGTCGCTGCCCACCAGTTGGTTTTCCAGTTGCGTGAAAATGGCCTCCATCGGATTGCCGCTGCCAATCACCTGCACCGTCGGGCCAACGCGCTGACCGATGCCGAGATAATGCAACTGGAAGGATGACACCGAGTTTTGTGCCGGAAGCGGGAACGGGAAATTCACCAACTGCTCTTTGCTTTTAGCCGGGCTGCCCGCGGCGCCCAGACTGTTACTGCTGCTGACCGGGGTTTTGATGCGGGCTTTTACCGTCAGGCCATCGCCCGCGCCGTCATAGCCAATCATCAGCCCGATAATGGTAATGTCCGGCTCAATGGTGATGTCGAACGATCCGGCATTGTAATGCGTTCCCAGATGCAGCGCTTCTTCCAGCGTCAGTTGCAGAAACGCACTGGTGTTGCCGGTCGTGCCGTCAGGGGTGATCCATAGCGAGGGAATAATCCTCACGTCCATAATCTTTTGCCAGGGACCGGGCGGAATGGTGGGCAATGCCACGCCGGTCACTGACTTAAGCTGCTCGCTGAATGTATCCCAGATATCGTTGATAGAAATGGACTCTTGCGTCTTCAGTGAAAACGAAAAGGGGCCCCCCGCCACTCGCAGATCCACGTCCATCGGCACACCAAACGCGCGACCTGCAATTTTCAGAATGATATCAGTCATAGTCAGCCAGCCGGTTAGAGGAGGTGAGGATTACGCCACAACAGCTAAGGTCAGAAAAAAATCAGCCTTTACGGACTCGTCGGGCTGCCGGACACAGGTTCTGTTGAACCGATCTCAACACCGATAGTTTCGAGGCTCAGCACATTAAGAATGTTGATGGGTTCCAACGGCGTCATGGTGACGCCGAAGCGGTACTCACCCGTGGCGGTGTTGACGGACAGCACCGTGATGGTGATGACGGCAGACAAAATGCCATTAAGCGCATCTTTGATATTTTTCACCACCAGCGGCGTGTCGGGCAGTTTGTCGATCATGCTACCAAGTTCTTCTGCCGTTAACGGAACACCAAATGTATCGTGCAGCCAGTCAAGAAAATCATTGATGCTACCCAGCGCGACGGGCTGCGCCAGTTGAAAGTTGATTCCTTTCTTGATGTTGTCGATATCCTGGCTGCTGATCGCAACGGATTGCCCGTTAATGAGAAACGAGCTGCTGATCGCCACTGTTACTGGATTAACCGTGGGAGACGCTGTTACCGCCAATTTAGTCATCATGCCTTCCTCTTGTGGATTAAGGGGTTACTGCCGGTTTTTTCGGAATCGTGAATTTCGATCCGAATGTTGGTTACGGTAAAACGACTGCCTGCAAGAGGTTGCCAGTCACCCTCGACCTCGATGATTTGCGGCAACGGGCCGGAAGCGGGCATCCCATTAACGTTTTTCTGCCACAGCGCCACCACCGACTGCACCCAGCCCTTTAACGGTAAAATCGGCAGGGACAGGCCATAGTGCTGGTTCAGCCAGAGCATCACATCGTTGACGACTTTTACGGTTGTTTTCATCGAACCTTCCTGTTGCCCGGTTAAGGACTGGCTTTTTGCGGCTGCGCTGATAAGAACCACGCCAGGTTATTGGCGTTGGTCGCTTCTTTTTTGCCGGGAGTGACGGCCCCGGCAAACACCATAAAATCAATCAGCACGCCGGGAGGGAAGCGGTAACCGAAGACGCTGAGCTGAATGTTGTTGAATAAAAAGGCGTAAACAGTCTGCCGACCGTCATCGAGATCCACCTTCAGCAGGTTGGCATCGCCGAAAGTGGTTTTTAGAATGCCCTCCAACTCGAAGCCGCCGGCACCGGCCGACAACTGCGGCAACTGCACGAACAGCGCCGCCGCATCGTTATCGGGTACGGTAGCGGAAGGTCCCCAGGCGAGGATCACTTTGGCATTCAGTCGGGCGCTGGCGCCAAGTGCGCCAAGCGAACCGAGCAGCATGTCGTACTCCAACCCATACCGCGCGGAACTGGTAGCGTAGGATACCGGCAGCGCCGCCGTTACCGAGGGAGAGTCGCTTAGCGCGGGAGTGTGCCCCTCCAATTGCAAAATATTGACGCTGGTGGCGCCGAGCATGCTGGCGTTGATCGGCGGCCCGCTGTCGGCGCTGAGAAAGCGCGAGAACTTGAGGGGAATGCTGTACAGCAGACTGTCTGAGCGGATGGCGTCATTTTTTGGCTGCGCGCTGAGCGTGCTGATATCCAGTGCCACCGTTTTAGTGCCCGGCACACAGTTGCCATCGGGGCCGAGGGTAAAACCGATGTTTACCGTCAGCCCGGAGATCGCTAAACCGGCATCGCCCTGACCGTAAGAAAACAGATCCAGACCGTCGCTGAGCGGAAAAGGATCGGTATTGAACCACAGCTGACCGGATAGGATAAATTGAGCCTTCACATCGGTGCTTTCGCCGGGACTGCCCGTATTGCCGGTGCTGCTGACCGGAACCAGTGAAGCCTTATCGAATTTGACGCGGTCAACCACCTGGGTGGCATAGTCGCTGGCGGGGTTAACGTCGTAGATAAATCCGTTATCGTTCATAAAGATCACCCGACCGACGCCATCGCTGTTGGCCTGATATTTCCCTTTAATACTCAGGGTGTTCGGATTGATATCCGGGCTTGGCGGGGAAGCGTTGCGTTTGGCAACGGCGCGGCCAAATAGCTGGTTCAGCGTCAGGCCTACCGTGGTGTTGAACTGGACAATCGCCGAGTTGCTGAATACCACGATCAGCTTTTCCACCTCATAATCCACCGGCTGATCCTGTACCGCGGGACTGGCGGGAGGGCTGGCGCCATCGTAAAAAATCACGCCAAACAGCGATGATTTCCTGATATCTAATTGAAGCGGCGAAGCGCGTCGCTCAAATAAGTTGCCCTGGATGCCAATATGGTGTGCACGCAGGCCACCATTGATGCCGCCCAACAGCATTTGCAGATCGGCGGGCATCCCGTTGCCGTTGATTTCCGCATTGAAAAACAGCACGCCGGTCCACTCTTTATCATTAACGATACGGTTGAAATTCTCGAATGGATTATCCGGGGCGCTAGCTTCCGCCTGGGCGCAATCGACATAATTTTGCAATGCAAGGGAAACCGCCGCAGGGTCGTTATTATAGCTGGCCGCCGCAGTCCACAGTCCGGGACGTTTGCTCAGCTCGTTAAGCGTGGTAGTGGTGTTGAACTTGAACACCATAATGGTCTGTTCCGCTGGAGTGCCGGTACCCTGCGCATTCAGCTCCATATTGAATTTGAAGCCGCCTAAATAGGTGGTGCAGAGAAACTCCCAGTCGTCGCCAGGGACCGTTACTACGTAAAACAGCTGGTTCTGCGTCAGGGTCAGAGCCAGATCTTTCGGAACACATGGCGGCGAACTGGTCGATGAAAACTGTAAAAGGCGCTGTGGCTCCGGTGGGCTGGCATCGGCATGGCTTTCTTCCATTGCCAGCGTCAGGCGGTTCCAACCGCCGTCAGGGTTGATATCGATCAGCACCCCCTGCGGGTTGGTGGCGCTGCGCAGGGCAGAGTAAGGAACGGTGGCATTTTGCGGCATAAACACCGGGCCGTCTGAGTTCTCCGTCAGCTTCCTGTGGCGCACCGCGCCAATAATCGTGGCTTCAAAACGGGTGAGGTCTGTGGCCTGCGCGGTCGGATTCAGCGCGACGCTCTGATAAAGCCCGCCATAAGGCACCCAGGGGAATAGCGCGCTGGTGGTGAATTTTTCCAGCAGTACATCAATGGCGATCGGAAATGCCGCATCATCGACTTCGCCAAAAAAGGGGGAGGCACTCGGCTGGCCGAAGTATTGCCCGGCTACCGGCAGATCCTGCCACTGAGCCCAGGAGGTGGAATAAGTCGCAGAGAGAATATCAACCGTGTCCGGCGCGGGCCCGCTGGGGGAAGCTGATAACGTAAAGGCTTCAGCATACGCGGGCTGGTTGTTAATAAAACGCAGCCTGTCGCCGCTGTTGACCCGGAAATACTCACGGGTGAACAACCCCGGCATGACCTGTAATGAGGTGGCGACATCGGGCGAGTTGGCGGTTTCAATCAGGTATTCCCCGACCGGGGAGAGATACAGTTCGCGGGAGAGCGGCGGCGAAGCGGCAGGCCGCCAGGAGAAAGCAAACCCGGCACCGACCGCATCCGGCGCGGGCGAGCCTGCGGCCCAGGGATCGAGGGGCCGCAATTGCAGCGTGACGCCGTTGTTGGTGAAAAAACAATCTGACGCCAGACTGGCCGCCTGGTTTTCCCAGTTGATTTTACCGATGCGACCGGTGATATCGAACTGAAAACGGCTGGAGCCGGCCTGCAACGGCAGCAGCGGATTGAGCCAGATATCGAATGCGCAGTAGCTGCCGGACTGGTACGGCTCGGGGCCATACAGCGGATATTGCAGCAACTGCGGACCGGACTGGCCGATGGCGTAGCTAAAGTTACAGCCGAAGCTCTCTGCCAACTGATTCAGATCCAGACCCACGCCGAAGTTCAGACTTCCCGCCCCCGGACCGCCAAGATAGAGATTAATCAGCCAACCGTCGCTGCGATAACCCAGCGTCTGCCGCACCTTGTAGTAATTGAGATTCACCAGATCGAGATCGGCGGTTTTGGTGGTGAACTGTAGAGCCGGATAACCATCCGCCTGCACCAGATCGGCCAGGATACCGCTTTGCAGCTCAAGGGATAAACCGGACCATGTTATTTCCAGCGGACTATTGATGGTATTAAAGCGGCCCACTTTCTGGGTGCTGATGCGGGTAATGTCGCTGGGTATCTGCTGGTCGGGCAGCCACAAAATAGTGTGCGCCAGGTTGGTTGACCCCGGCAGAGGCGGGAATTTCTGCCGGGCGTTGCTGACAAACTGCGGTGCCTGTCCTGCGCTAATCTCTTCGCCAATAAAAAAGTACCAGCCCGGCAGAGTGCTCCAGCTACTCTCCAGCGTGATATCAGCAGAGCCTTGCTGAGTGGTTAATTCAGCCGATTTATTCCTTTTATTTTTTCTTAATGGCTTGCTGATATTATTGACGAGGAAATAAACCCACAGCGGGCTAGTATCGGCGTCAGGGGAACCCGGTCCGGCTATCAGATAAAGTCCGGGATAAATCTCTGTTAATGGCGTGGCTGGACTCGACATTAGAGATAGACTCCTGATGAGTTAATTAGCGCGACGGTTGAATTTACGGTAATGAAATGGTCTGAATAAACTGCCCGCCATTGCAAACCACCGTGCCAAGATTTTTCGCATCTTTCCAGAAAAAATAAATTTGTACCGACGTAATAATTATACTTTCTGGAATAATGACGTTTACCGTGGCGGAAGCCGCCGCGCCGCTACTTTTTGGATACAGGGTCAGCGTATTACATCCCAGCCCCAGCACGCCCTGTGGCGGATTAAGCTGGTTGCGGAAATCGGGATTATTAGTCAATGGTAATGGCATCCAGTCAAAGGTGTCACTGGTGCTCGCTATTGGCATAAATTCACCATTATTAATACTGAACATCAGCCCGACGCTACTGGTATTAAACAGATAAACTTTTGCCATTATCGACCCCTTGTAAAAACACGCTTATTAGAAGTGTTTAAACAACATGGTTTATTTATCCTGGGCAATAAAATCACCCAGGATAAATAAAAACGCCAACAAAATAAAAACATAATAGCGACGGCTATATATAAAATATAATCAGATTATTGGTGGCGTAAATTATGAATATTGTATTGCGTAATTATGACACTTGCACCGTTGATACCTGGATAAATTGCCCGCCATTTAGCGCGGAAAAGGCAATGTTTTTGGCATCTTTCCAGAACAGATAAAGCTGTAGCGAACTGACGGTAACGTCGAGCGGGATATTTAAGGTGAAATTTGCGCTGGATGCCGGGCCGCTGGTGGATGGATAAACGGTGATGGTATTAGGACCTAATCCCAACTGCCCGATGCCCGGGCTGGTGTTATTAACGAAGGTTGGCTCGGTGGAGGGAGTACTGGGAACCCAGCTAGTACCATCTGCCGGATTGACACTGAAGAATTCACCGTTATTAACACTCACTGAAATTTTTACAGCAGAAGCATTGAAAATATATGCGTTTGGCATGATCTTCCCTTCCTGTTGTCGTGTTACGGCGCTTAACTAATCTGTGTTAAGCGATGTTGTTTAAAAGTCAGTTGTGATAGGTTTGAGCGGGCTAATAAAATCACTAGGAATGTTCTGAATTTATTGGCGCACGTAAATGAGTATAGTGAAGCGTTTTCCGTTCGCAACAAAATCATAAAAAAAATTTACATATTAATTTGCACCTCGCGTACCGATGCGCCCTGCACGGCTTTCAGACCTGCGCTGGCCTGTACGGGCTGAGTGCTGGTGGTGATGCTGGCGGTATCGCGGGTAACGATGGATGCCTGGAATGGCTGGCCTTCCTGCAGGGCGATCAGGGCAACGCTGGTGGCGCTTTTCCAGAACAGATAGATCTGTACTGAATCTATCGGAACATCGGTGGGAATATTCAGCGTGCAGTTGCCGGAATACGCGGGGCCAGAGGTGGAAGCGTAAGTCGTTAGCGTATTGGTTCCCAGTCTCAACTCTCCTGGATTCGCCACAAGATTGTTGACGAATATGGGGGGTATCGCTGGCTGGGCTGGTTCCCACGATGGCAGATTAGCCGCCGGGACCTTAAAAAAATCCCCTCCATTGAGGCTGACGAAGATCGGCGTTTTACTGGCGTTGAAAATCACAAGTTGTCCCATAGGCTATTGAGTCCTCATAATGGATTACCGGCTTTTGATAAGCATTAGTAATGTTACTGCTGTTAATTTGCGCTTGATTCATAAGCCAGTCAATGTGCCGGGGAGCGGGGATTAGTGCTCTCCGTTCTTAGGGGGTTATCTGTTCGGCTATAGGTCTTAGCTGGTGAGCTGAGGGGGTTAAACGCCTGAATAGAACTACCTTAGAGCCAAAAACCGGAATTAAAGGCGATTGGTAGCCTAAACTCCTTTCCACTCAGGCAAAAAATAACAACCTATATATCCAATGATTACAACGGGTTTCCTGTCAACGTCCTGAGATTATTCAGCCAGTTCGCGCATGACTTTTATCAGATCTGATTTACCTTCAAAGCCGATACCCGGTAGCTCTGGCATGATGATGTGGCCGTCTTCGACTTTTACTGAATCGGGGAATCCGCCATAAGGCTGGAAAAGGTCGGGGTAGCTTTCATTCCCTCCTAATCCTAAGCCGGCAGCGATGTTTAATGACATCTGGTGGCCGCCGTGAGGAATACAACGAGTCGGGGACCAGCCAAACTGTTTAAGTACATCCAGCGTCCGCAAATATTCAACCAGTCCGTAGGATAACGCGCAGTCAAACTGTAGATAATCACGGTCTGGGCGCATATCACCATATCGGAGAAGATTACGCGCATCTTGATGCGAGAAGAGATTTTCACCTGTCGCCATCGGGCCCGGATAGAATTCGGATAAAGCTGCCTGTAGCGAGTAATCCAGCGGGTCACCCGCTTCCTCGTACCAAAACAGTGGGTAATTGCGCAGCATTTTTGCGTAGGCAATCGCGGTTTCCAGATTAAAGCGGCCATTTGCATCAACGGCCAACTGTGCCTCATTACCGATTTCTTCCAATACGGCATCAATACGACGCCGATCTTCATCCAGTGATGCGCCACCAATTTTCATTTTAACGACGTTGTAACCACGATTCAGATAGCCACGCATTTCCTGACGCAGTGCGGTAAGGTCCTTGCCTGGATAATAGTAACCACCGGCGGCATAGACAAAGACGCGCGGGTTTGCTTCGACGCCTTTCATGGCTGCCAGCATGCGAAATAGCGGTTTTTCTGCGATTTTTGCCGTTGCATCCCAGATGGCCATATCCAGCGTTCCGACGGCGACGGAACGTTCTCCATGACCGCCTGGCTTTTCATTCGCCATCATCACATCCCAGATTCGATGTGGATCGAGATTATCGCCTTTGGTATTCAACAAACTGTCCGAATCCGCCTGTAGAATGCGATCGCGGAAACGTTCACGGATAAGGCCACCCTGACCGTATCGGCCGTTAGAATTGAAACCATAACCCACTACGCGACGGCCATCGATTACCACATCGGTCACTACCGCCACCAGACTTGTTGTCATTTTACTGAAATCGATATAGGCATTTCTGATCGGGGAGGCAATCGGCTTTGTAATTTCAACTACGTCGGTTATACGCATTTTTCTCTCCAGATATGTTGTACCGAGAAACCGGGATAAAACGGTTCAGAACAAACTTTCCGTTTTGAATTCTTTCGGACTCATATATGCCAAAGGTATGAATCCGGGTTTATGGCGATGGGTTATGCCGTTTTGTAAATAGGAAACACGATGGTGAAATCATAAAAAGGTTAATCGCCTTGTTGCGCTTTATATTAAGCCCTTAAGATGTGTTGCATCTAATGCGAAGAAGGATTGCTGTAATGCAAAATCGGCATCACTTAGAGCTAACATGGCTTGAGGACTGCATCGCCCTGGCGGATACACTCAATTTTTCTAAAGCCGCAGCTTCACGATATGTGACCCAGCCCGCATTTAGCCGCCGGATCCAGTCGCTTGAAGAGTGGGTAGGTACATCTCTTTTTGAGCGCAACAAGCGGGGCGTGCATTTAACGAGGGCGGGCGAGGTTTTTTGTAAGCAAGCCCCGGATTTGATTAGAGCGCTCTATGCGGTGAGAAGTGAAACCCTGGATATCGCGGGGCAAGGCCAGCCGGATATTGTGTTTTCAGCCACTCATGCATTGTCGTTTTCCTTTTTTCCCGCGCTATTGAGGCGTAATGAAAAGATTGCCAGGTTTGGTTCGTTTCGCCTGCTATCTGATTCGATGAGCGCCTGTGAGAGGCTGCTTATTCAGGGAGCGGCTCAGTTTTTACTGTGTCACTACCACCCTCATATGCACATCAATCTCGATCCAGAAAAGTTTCTCAGCGTACGTTTGGGCTGGGATGTCCTTATCCCTTACAGCGTGATGTCGCCCGAGTCATCAACGCCGCTGTGGACTGTCGGGAATAAGAAAACATTTCCTTATTTATCATTTAGTAGTGAGTCAGGTTTAGGGCGTATTATTTCGAATACCTCATCGGTTAACCGGGCAAAGAGAGGAATGAATATCGCTTTTACTTCAGATCTGGCGGCAACGTTGTTGGCGATGGTAAAAGCGGGTGAGGGGGTCGCATGGCTCCCACAAACGCTCGCTGAGCAAGATATTGATAACGGAAAGATCGCGGTTGCCGCAGATGAAAACAGCGATCTTTGGATACCCATAGAGATTCGGCTCTACCGGCCCGCAACAAAAATGTCTAAAGCGGTAGAAGACTTATGGCGTATTTTTGTTGAGGCATGCTGTGATTAATACGTTCGCGGCGTCACCGCAGAACCAGCCTTGCCGGTGAATAGCGGGATGCATTAAATAATTTTAGCGGAAAGATATTATTATTGGCGGCTAAATTTGATTAATTCATTATCTCTCTGCGAACATTGTTGAGGCTTATTTGGCTGACAAAAAGGCCCAGGTATTCATCTTATTAAAATAGCCATTGATGATGCATAAAAATCGAATTTTAATATCTGTATGATATTTATGTAGAATGAATTGGATAAATATGGATTAGAAAAAGGGTGTGAAAGCTGAATATTTACTATTGGTGAGGAATAAAGAGATAAGCACTCTGGCAATGCAGTTGTAGAATAATATACACAGATATATATTCTTTATGGGTATAAGAAAAAATTCCTTTATTGCACAATTATCAATAATGCTCCGTGATTGAGATACCGATTATTCTCAATTTATGACACATTATGGGGCTTGCTCTATCAATGAGATTGTCATGCGTCGCCGATATTATTTTCGGCATGGAGTGTGACTATCACTTAAAGTTATTGGTGGGTAAAGGTTGAAATGTGCTGATTAATCAATCCTTTTTCTGCTGGATATCGTGTGTTAATTGATTCTGAGATGGATAAAAGAAATGAAAGTGTTAACTTTTGGAGAAATGATGCTGCGATTGAAGCCTCTCGGTAACAATCGCATTATTCAGTCTGATGTTCTTGAAGCTGCATATGGCGGCGCAGAAGCCAATGTTGCCGTGTCATTGTCGCTGCTGGGTAATAAGGCGGCATATCTTACCAAGCTGCCGGATAATTTGTTGGGTGAAACCGCGCTTTCCACGCTACGAAAATATGGCGTCGACACGACAAAAGTGTTGCGCGGTGGCAACCGTTTGGGGATCTACTTTTTCGAGAAAGGGGCCAGCGTACGTTCAACCAATGTCGTTTACGATCGTGCCGGCAGTGCTTTCGCGCAGGCCAAACAAACGGAGTTTGACTGGGAAGTTATTTTCAGGGATGTCGATTACTTCTATTTTTCCGGTATCACGCCTGCCATTTCAACTGAGCTGGAACAGGCCGTGACGGCGGCTTGCGTCTATTGTCAGCAACACAATATCCCTGTTGTCTGCGATATGAATTATCGTGGCAAGATGTGGTCGCCGGAAAAAGCGCAAGTCGTCATGTCCAAATTGATGAACTACGTGACGATCTGTATCGCCAATGATGAAGATTTTGAAGCGACGCTGGGCATTAAAGCATTTGATGGCGATATGTCTCGCGGTATCGATCAGATCGATGCCTTCAAAGAAGGCATGCTGGAAGTTACCCGCCGATATCCAGGATGTCAGGTTGTTGCCAGTGTCCTGCGTAATATCCAGTCTGTAGAAGACAGCCAATGGATGGGGCTTTTGCTGAACCAAGGCAAATTCCATGAAACCAACCGCTATAAAGTGCATGTAATGGAAGGGGTTGCGGCGGGCGATGCTTTTGGTGCCGGGTTGATGCATGGTCTGCTGCATCGATTTGATGAGCAAGAATGGATTGAATTTGCCATCGCCGCCAGCGTGTTGAAACTAACCATCAGCGGTGATTTGAATCTCGTTCAGGAATCGGAGATTCGTTCGGTCATGAAGAAAGGCGGCGGTGCGAGCCTTAGCCGCTAAGCGCCTTGTCAAATTGCCAAATCCATCGGTTCGGTCAGTTTCGAGCGATGTGATTTGGCTTTTTTATGTTTTTCTCGCGTATATCTTCCGTACCCACGGGTCTGCGTTTTCAGTGAAACGCAATGTATTCATGACGTAGTTAATGGGTAATGGTTCCTGATATCGATAATTAGCCACGTGATGCTCAGTAACAAAAGCGGCAGTATTACCGTATGGCGCAAAAAGAGTCCGACAGTGAATACGTTCCAGATATCAATGTTGTTTTACATCCGCCTGATTAACCTTACCTGATGATGACAATACTATACATTTTTCTTGTTATATTTCTTCCATCCCTTGTAATACATCACACCCCTGTGAATGTTGTGTTAACCATCCCTGTCATTAGAATGACTTTTCCCGCCTCATGCGGGATTTTTTTTGCCTGAAATAGCGAGGATAACCGGTAAATTGTCAATGAATCGTCATGTCAGTCATATATTGTAATATATGCTGCATCTTTCATGATAAGAAATAATAATCGCTGAGGATTGTTATTCCCCCTGCCAGGTTTATACCTGCCACGGTTAAATCTATTGATGTGGTGATATCACCACAACTCAAGCTTAATGATAGTTTCTCTTAATGATAGTTTTTCACGATCTCTAATGTGCCATTAATGACGAATTGAACGCCCATGCACACCAGCAGAAAGCCCATCAGGCGGGAAATTGCCTCAATGCCGCCTTTCCCGACCAGTTTAATAATCAGATGAGAACTCTTCAGTGTCAGCCACAGAATAAAACTCACCAGCATAAAGGTCAGTATGGGCGCTACCGTAACCACCCATGGCGTAACATCAACACCACTTTTGATTTGTGAGGCGGTACTGATGATGAGTGCAATTGTCCCTGGGCCAGCGGTACTGGGCATTGCCAACGGGACGAAGGCAATATTGACCGTATTGGTCACGCGGCTGTTATTAATTTCATCCACTTTGCTTTTGACTTCGGGAATATGCTCAGGTTTTTGCTGGGGGAAAAGCATGCGAAAGCCGATAAATACCACGATTAACCCACCGGCAATGCGTAAGCCGGGAATCGAAATACCGAAGGTGTTCATGACTAACTGACCACCATAAAATGCGACGGTCATAATGATGAAAACGTATAACGAAGTCTGAAATATTTGTCGGTTCTTTTCGCCCTGACTCATATCTCCGCTCAGTCCCAGAAATACGGCGATGGTCGTGAGGGGATTAGCGAGAGGTAAAATAAGGACTAAGCCAACGCCGATAGTTTGAATCAATTCCAGCATTTAATCTCCAGTGAACGATAATATGCGGTGTAACGCTAAATTATGCCTGTTTGTGCGGGAAATGCAGCACTCGTGCCTGCCTATTCAACTGGCACTGTCATTTTCAGCCAGACTTTTGAAACGCTGTAACGTTTTTGTCAGCATATCCTTGGATAAAATATCGAACATCTGGCTGATTTTTTTTCCCAATAAACCGCCGGGGGGATCGAAGCGGATCATCAGGGTCACTTCGGTGCCTGTTCCTGATGGCGCGGGCCTGAACGACAGTCGACCTTCGTTAGGAATTCGAGCGCCTTCGAGGGAGCGCCAGTGAATATATTCACCGGTTTTTTCATCGATGATTCGAGCCTGCCACTCAATGAGGGCGCCGAACGGTGTGTTAACGCGCCACCGTGAATCGGTGTGATTGAGAATGTCGATAGTCGCAAAATGATTCATCAGGACCGGCAGCGTTTCTGGTTTACGCCAGAGAGCAAACAGAGTCTCCGCCGGCCGATCAATCGTGATGCTGCTGCGAATTTCATCTGAATCTTTCTCACTTTTGATTCCAATATTCTTCAAAAAAGAGGGGCGCACCAGAAATTCTCCCTATGGATTCTCAGCCCGGAAGGGCGTCTTTAGGGCATTTTGACTGATATTGACGGTGAAGCAAAGCCAGAAGATCTATCTTCTCGCTTCTCTTCATGCTCATTTGGAACTGCCTCCTGCGGCGAACATAATTTTATGTACCGCAGTATTTTCCTTTGCGGTACGTTTCGCACATCAGATGACAAAACCGCTTTTATAAGGAAAAGTGTTACCCTAAATCTATTCCCCCTTATTAAGATGATACGGCAATGACGGAAACTGACATTTCACGGTTAAGCGGTCTGGTTGGCGATCGCCTCAAAGCAAGTGGTGCAAAGGTAACCTGTGCGGAATCTTGTACTGGCGGGTGGCTGGCGAAAGTTATCACTGATGTCGCCGGCAGCTCTGGCTGGTTCGATTATGGTTTTGTGACATACAGTAATCAGGCCAAGCAGGATTTGGTTCACGTTAATGAAGGCACGCTTTCCCGGCATGGCGCGGTAAGCGCCGAAGTGGTTGGGGAAATGGCGGCGGGAGCGTTACGCGTGGCCGGGGCGGATTTTGCTGTCTCGGTCAGCGGTATTGCCGGCCCGGACGGCGGTTCTGATGAAAAGCCGGTCGGGACGGTCTGGTTTGGTTTTACCAATAAACAGGGACTCGCCTTTACCCGCAAAGTGTTATTCAGCGGAGACAGGAATGAGGTGCGCCTGCAATCGGTGCATTTTGCGTTACAAACGCTGTTGGACGAGTTTCTGCAAAAATAATCTTGATGCTGTATGCGCATACAGTATAATGTCAGTAATTATTCGGCAATCCATGATTAAGCGACCGCGTAGAGACAGCTTTACGCCGCATGACAGGAGTAGAAATGGCTATTGATGAGAACAAACAAAAGGCTCTGGCGGCAGCGCTGGGTCAGATTGAAAAACAGTTTGGTAAAGGTTCTATCATGCGTTTGGGCGAAGACCGCTCAATGGATGTTGAAACAATTTCTACCGGTTCTCTGTCTCTGGATATCGCCCTGGGTGCCGGTGGTTTGCCGATGGGCCGAATCGTCGAGATCTATGGCCCTGAGTCATCAGGTAAAACTACGCTGACTTTGCAGGTTATCGCTGCTGCTCAGCGCGAAGGTAAAACCTGTGCATTTATTGATGCCGAGCATGCGTTGGATCCGATTTACGCCAAAAAGCTTGGTGTTGATATCGATAACCTATTGTGTTCTCAGCCGGATACAGGTGAGCAGGCGTTGGAAATTTGTGATGCGCTCACGCGTTCTGGCGCGGTAGACGTCATCATTGTCGACTCCGTTGCCGCCTTGACGCCCAAAGCGGAAATTGAAGGTGAAATCGGTGATTCGCACATGGGCCTTGCCGCTCGTATGATGAGTCAGGCAATGCGTAAGCTCGCGGGCAATCTGAAACAAGCGAATACGCTGCTGATTTTCATCAACCAGATTCGTATGAAGATTGGCGTCATGTTCGGCAACCCTGAAACCACAACGGGCGGTAATGCATTGAAGTTCTATGCTTCCGTGCGTCTGGATATTCGCCGCATTGGTTCTATCAAAGAAGGCGAAGAAGTTGTTGGTAGCGAAACCCGTGTGAAAGTGGTCAAAAATAAAGTGGCGGCGCCTTTCAAGCAAGCCGAATTCCAGATCCTGTATGGTGAAGGGATCAACATTCATGGTGAACTGGTTGACCTGGGCGTTAAGCACAAACTGATTGAAAAAGCAGGTGCCTGGTACAGCTACAACGGTGAAAAAATCGGTCAGGGTAAAGCGAATGCCTGCAATTTCCTGAAAGAAAATCCTGCCATTGCCACCGAGCTGGATAAGAAACTGCGTGAAATGCTGTTGCACAAAGGTAATGAACTCTCCCCGGCAGCGGCAGGTGAAAGCTACGATAAAGAAGTGGCGGGTGAAGGAAGCGAAGAGTTTTAATGCGCGGACATTATGTATGGCATAACGTTGCTTACGGGTTTGTGAATGAATAAACCATTACGTTATGCGATGAACGTGCTTGCTGTTCGTGATTATAGTGAAGTAGAAATACGCCGCAAACTTGCGGCGTATTTACATCAATCAGAAACGACAGAAGCCGATTTGGCTGATATAGCCAGAAGCGTTTCTGTTGAAGAAATTGAATCAGTCATTCTCTACTGTATCGAACATGGCTGGTTGGACGATGAACGTTTGGCTCGCCGTTATATCAGCAGCCGTAGCCGTAAAGGTTACGGTGCTCAGCGCATCAGGATTGAACTGGGCCAAAAGGGCATCGACAAAGAAACCATCGCCGTCGCGTTTAATGAATGTGATATTGACTGGTGTGAACTGGCAAAATCAGTAGCAGAACGTAAATTTGGGTATCCTCTGCCCGAAGAATGGAAAGAAAAAGTAAAACTGCAGCGATATTTGCTATATCGTGGTTTTTTCCATGAAGAAATCCAATCTGTTTATACGAATTTTTCAGATTGATGCATACGGGATTTTACTTCCCATCGAAGAAAATTTATCTTATTCCCACTTTTTTGTTCGTGAGTTGCACGGTAGCGTCAGCATGCTGCACTAACCTTGCCCGCGATCTGTTCTTTTAGTTTGATTTCAGGACAATTATGAGCAAGAGCACCGCTGAGATCCGTCAAGCGTTTCTCGATTTTTTCCACAGTAAGGGACACCAGGTTGTTGATAGCAGCTCCCTGGTACCGAATAACGATCCAACGCTGTTATTTACCAACGCGGGTATGAACCAGTTCAAAGACGTGTTTCTGGGACTGGATAAACGTGGCTATCTGAGAGCGACGACTTCGCAGCGCTGCGTACGTGCGGGTGGTAAACATAACGACTTGGAAAATGTTGGTTATACCGCGCGCCATCATACTTTCTTTGAAATGTTGGGTAATTTCAGCTTTGGCGATTACTTTAAGCAGGATGCAATCCATTTCGCATGGGAACTGCTGACGGCACCAGAGTGGTTTAACCTGCCGAAAGAGAAATTGTGGGTCACGGTATACGCCACGGATGACGAAGCCTATAACATTTGGGCAAATGAAATCGGCATTCCTCATGAGCGCATCATTCGCATTGGCGATAACAAGGGCGAACCCTATGCGTCAGATAATTTCTGGCAAATGGGTGACACCGGTCCTTGTGGTCCGTGTTCTGAAATTTTCTACGACCATGGCGACCATATCGCGGGGGGCCCGCCAGGAAGCCCTGATGAAGATGGCGATCGCTATATTGAGATCTGGAACCTGGTTTTCATGCAGTTTAACCGTCAGGCCGATGGTACTATGTTGCCGTTGCCTAAGCCGTCGGTTGATACCGGTATGGGACTAGAGCGTGTTTCCGCTGTACTGCAGCACGTAAATTCAAACTATGAGATCGATTTATTCAAAACGTTGATTGCTGCTGCGGCTAAAGCCGTGGGGACCAACGATCTGGATAATAAATCGTTGCGCGTTATTGCCGATCACATTCGTTCCTGTGCTTTTCTGATCGCTGATGGCGTAATGCCTTCCAATGAAAACCGTGGCTATGTCCTGCGCCGTATCATTCGTCGGGCGGTTCGACATGGTAATATGCTGGGCGCGACAGAGACATTTTTCTATAAACTGGTTGCTCCGCTGATCGACGTCATGGGCCCTGCGGCGACTGAACTGAAAAAACAGCAGGCAATGGTTGAACAAGCGCTCAAAACGGAAGAAGAGCAGTTTGCCCGCACGCTGGAACGTGGCTTATCGTTGCTGGATGAGGAAATCCAAAAGTTGTCTGGCGACACGTTGGACGGCGAAACCGCTTTCAAACTCTATGATACCTATGGTTTTCCCATTGATTTAACGGCGGATGTATGCCGTGAGCGTGGGTTGAAAGTAGATGAAAAAGGATTTGATCAGGCCATGGAGGCACAGCGTCAGCGTGCGCGTGAAGCCAGTGGTTTTGGTGTTGACTACAACAACCTTGTCCGCGTAGATGCAACAACCCCATTCAGTGGTTACGAGCAGACACGCCAGCAATCCACCGTTATCGCGCTTTATCATGATGGAAAAGCGGTAGAGCAGGTTGTGGCAGGCGAAGAAGCCGTCGTTATTCTGAATGAAACCCCTTTCTATGGTGAGTCGGGTGGACAGGTTGGCGACAAGGGTGAATTGAAAGGCGCTAACATTAGCTTTGTGGTGCAGGATACCCAAAAATATGGTCAGGCTATCGGCCATATCGGCAAGCTGGCTCAGGGAACGCTGCGTGTTAATGATAACGTTGAAGCCGTTGTTGACAGTGCACGTCGCGACCGCATTCGTTTGAATCACTCTGCGACCCACTTGCTGCATGCCGCGCTGCGTCAAGTATTGGGCGATCACGTTGCGCAGAAAGGTTCGCTGGTTAACGACATCTACCTGCGTTTCGATTTCTCTCATACCGAGGCGATGAAACCAGAACAGGTTCGTCAGGTTGAAGATATCGTCAACGCACAGATTCGTCGTAACCTCGCGGTACAAACCGACGTTATGGCGCTGGCTGATGCGAAAGAGAAGGGCGCGATGGCGCTTTTTGGCGAGAAGTATGACGACCATGTTCGCGTGTTAACCATGGGCGATTTCTCGATCGAATTGTGTGGCGGCACGCACGCCAGCCGTACAGGTGATATTGGTCTGTTCCAGATTGTTTCCGAATCAGGCACGGCCGCCGGCGTTCGTCGTATCGAAGCCGTGACGGGGGAAAATGCCTTGTCCTCGTTGCATCGTCAAAGCGATGTGTTGCAGGATATTGCACAGCTTCTGAAGGGTGATAGCAACAATCTGAGCGATAAACTCCGTTCTGTACTTGAGCGTACTCGTACACTGGAAAAAGAGCTTCAACAACTGAAAGCTCAACAGGCTGCGCAGGAAAGTTCTTCTCTTTCTGGTAAAGCGAAGGATATCAACGGCGCTAAACTGCTGGTCACTCAGTTGGACAATGTGGAAGCCAAATTGCTCCGCACGATGGTGGATGACCTGAAAAATCAGTTAGGATCAGCCATCATAGTGCTGGCAACAACGGCTGAAGGTAAAGTCAGCCTGATCTCTGGTGTGACGAAGGATCTGACTGACCGTGTGAAAGCCGGTGAGTTAATTGGATTCGTTGCCCGGCAGGTTGGTGGTAAAGGCGGCGGTCGCCCAGATATGGCTCAGGCTGGTGGTACCGATGCGGCGGCGTTACCTGCTGCATTAGCCAGTGTTGAATCCTGGGTCGCTGACAAGCTGTAAATCAACATTCGTGTTGCCCAATAAAACGCTATGGCTGAATGAATTGGTTATGGCGTTTTGTCTTGCAGGAAAGGTATCCGGCAAGCAAGATGAACGGTGTGTCGCTTTTGGAAATCCTGAAGATGGATATGTTCAGCTGTCTTGTTGCGATAACAAAAGCACAAGCTATTTATATCGACTAAACTAACAAGTAGCTACAAACTAGGAGTGTGATGGTGGGCGTTATACCATCGTCTAGGTTTACGTTTTCACGGTACATAATGGATAGTGGCGGGGAGACAGAGAGACCGGACTCTTCATAATCTTTCAAGGAGCAAAGAATGCTTATTTTGACTCGTCGAGTTGGCGAAACCCTCATGATCGGCGATGAGGTAACTGTTACCGTACTAGGGGTAAAAGGTAATCAGGTGCGTATTGGTGTTAATGCGCCTAAAGAGGTTTCTGTCCACCGAGAAGAGATCTATCAACGAATTCAGGCAGAGAAATCTCAGCCGACTTCGTATTGATTGGCAATGCGTCTCGCTGAAACGAGACGCTATTGTTTTCCCGTTTTTCCCTTCGTATGCTTATCAACACGTTTTTCCTCCTTTGATTGATAATCTTTCCTCATCGCAGGATAAGCACCTGTTTTTCTGTTGATAAAATGCACTTTTTGTTGTGAATTCGCCCGTCTTGGACGCGAATTGCGCAAACAAACATAAGTTGGGAAAAATTGTTTGACTTATAAGTCCGGGAAAGTAATATGTGCGCCACGCAGTGCCGGTGAGTACTAACAAGAAGTTCTTGGCAGTGATTACAGGTAATGCATGGTGAGGTGGCCGAGAGGCTGAAGGCGCTCCCCTGCTAAGGGAGTATGCGGTCAAAAGCTGCATCGAGGGTTCGAATCCCTCCCTCACCGCCATTTAATTGCATCCGTAGCTCAGCTGGATAGAGTACTCGGCTACGAACCGAGCGGTCGGAGGTTCGAATCCTCCCGGATGCACCATGTTAAATTGGAATGGCAGTCATCCTGGTCTGATATAAATCGTTTTTTCCAAACGATGACCAGGGAGGATAACGTTGCTTCAGCAACGGCCCGAAGGGCGAGGCTTTGCCGAGTAATCCTCCCGGATGCACCATGCTAAATTGGAATGGCAAGTTTTAATCGGCATTCTGAATGTCGGCGGTGGAAAGCACCCACTACGTTATACAAAGATTACCAATGCATCCGTAGCTCAGCTGGATAGAGTACTCGGCTACGAACCGAGCGGTCGGAGGTTCGAATCCTCCCGGATGCACCATATTGAATTAGAATAGCGGCAATCCTGGTCTGATATAACTCGGCGTTTCGCTAAACAAAGGCTAGGGAGGATAACGTTGCTTCAGCAACGGCCCGCAGGGCGAGGCTTTGCCGAGTCATCCTCCCGGATGCACCATTCTGAATATTCTGCGTTATCTGGCTTAACAACCATTCGCTGATTCACTAAAACAACATTTTTACTCTAATGCATCCGTAGCTCAGCTGGATAGAGTACTCGGCTACGAACCGAGCGGTCGGAGGTTCGAATCCTCCCGGATGCACCATATTAAATTGGAATGGCAGTCATCCTGGTCTGATATAATTCGTTTTTTCCAAACGATGGCCAGGGAGGATAACGTTGCTTCAGCAACGGCCCGCAGGGCGAGGCTTTGCCGGGTAATCCTCCCGGATGCACCATCACTTCGTTAAGCTTCACTTCTTTCTTATCCCGCAGCTTGTAATATTCGTTTTAGACGTTCCATTTCCCTTATAACTCATCGTTTGTCGCGCTATTAGTGCCTGCCTTTTGACGACGAAAAGTTATCTCCTATGATTTATTCTGCTTTGGATTGTGTTTGCAAAAGATCAGGGGCTTACTCTATTGCTCCAATATGACAGTAATAATGACATGATTATTATATGGTTATTGAGTGAGCGACAACGTTTTTACTTTGCGATAAAGTAGGCCCTCTTTTTCAGTGAGCATGGAGTCATGATGTACGATCGTTATCAAGGGCTGATCTTTGATATGGACGGCACCATACTCGATACAGAACCAACACACCATAAGGCCTGGGATCAGGTGTTGGCGAAGTACGAAATGAAATATGATGCGGCTGTTATGACAGCATTGAATGGATCGCCTACCTGGCGTATTGCCCAGTTTATTATTGACCGTCACCAGGCGGATATTGACCCGCATAGGCTGGCCGATGAGAAAACGGCGGTTGTGGAAGAAATGTTACTGGATACGGTAACGCCGCTGCCGTTGATTGATGTCGTCAAACATTATCATGGGCGTCGTCCTATGGCTGTTGGAACAGGCAGTACCCATGGTATGGCCGACCGGCTTTTGCAACATCTTGGGCTGTATAACTATTTTGATGCAATCGTCGGTGCTGACGATGTCATCAATCATAAGCCTTTCCCCGACACCTTTTTACGCTGTGCCGAACTTATCGCTGTTGCACCAGAACACTGTGTCGTGTTTGAAGATGCCGATTATGGTATTGAAGCGGCCAGGCGTGCGAAGATGGCTGTGGTTGATGTTCGTAAACGGTGACTGAATTCTGGGCGATATTCTCCCTTTTCTGGAGTAGTTTGCTGAGTGCAACGCTATTGCCCGGCAGTTCGGAGGTGTTGCTCGTCGCGCTCTTGGTTTCAGGCAGCGCCAGCCCCATTTTGTTAATTATTGTGGCAACGGTGGGAAATACCCTGGGAGGGGTAACAAATATTTTTATAGGGCGCTTACTGCCTCAGCCAAAACAGCAGACGGGATATACGATGGCGATACGCTGGTTACAGTGTTATGGCCCTGCTGCGCTATTATTTAGCTGGGTTCCGGTAGTCGGCGATTTATTGTGCGTGTTGGCGGGTTGGTTGCGTATGCCTTGGATGCGTGCGGCTGTTTTCATCGGTATCGGGAAAGCGTTGCGCTATATCGTCCTGACAGGGATAACCTTACAAGGTATTGCATGGTGGCATTAGCTGGTCGATATAAGGTCTGGTGAGTGGCGCCAAGTTTCAATTATGCTTACAAACATTACATTTTAACAACGGGAGGTCGATTTGATCCCGGACATATCAAAAGCGCTTTCCTGGCTGGAAAAACATCCACATGCAGTGAATGGCATTCAGCGTGGAATTGAGCGTGAAACTTTGCGCGTATTGGCGAATGGACATCTTGCGACAACAGGTCATCCTGAGCGGTTAGGCTCGGCGTTAACGCACTCGTGGATTACGACGGATTTCGCTGAAGCATTGCTGGAATTTATCACTCCGGTTGATAATGATGTCGACCACTTGCTGACGTTTTTGCGTGATATCCATCGCCATGTCGCGCGTAATCTGGGTGATGAGCGGATGTGGCCATTAAGCATGCCGTGCTTTATTGCCGCAGAGCAGGATATTGAGTTAGCGCAATATGGGTCATCCAACATTGGACGTTTTAAAACGCTTTATCGTGAAGGGTTGAAGAATCGCTATGGCGCGCTGATGCAGACAATCTCCGGTGTGCATTACAATTTTTCATTACCACTGGCGTTTTGGCAGGCCAAAGCGGGGATCCGCGATGTTGAAAGTGGCAAGTCTGAGATTTCGGCCGGTTATTTTCGCTTGATCCGTAACTACTATCGGTTCGGTTGGATTATTCCCTATCTGTTTGGCGCTTCTCCCGCCATTTGCTCGTCTTTCCTGCAGGGACGGGAAACGTCGTTGCCGTTTGAGCGTACGGATAAGGGAATGTGTTATCTACCGTATGCAACGTCGCTGCGGCTGAGCGATTTGGGTTATACCAATAAGTCACAAAGTAATCTTGGTATCACATTTAATGATCTGGATACTTATGTCGCTGCGTTAAAACGCGCGATAAAAACGCCTTCTGAAGAGTATGCTCAGGTAGGGGTGAAGAAAGAGGGTCGGTATCTGCAGTTGAATACCAACGTATTGCAGATCGAAAATGAGCTTTATGCGCCAATCAGGCCGAAGCGAGTTACCCGGTCCGGGGAGTCTCCTTCCGATGCGCTTCTGCGCGGAGGGATCGAGTACATTGAGGTGAGATCGCTGGATATTAATCCTTTCTCTCCGACCGGCGTTAGCGCCAGCCAGGTGCGATTCCTGGATTTGTTCCTGATTTGGTGCACCCTGGCGGATGCGCCGGAAATGAGCGCCGATGAGTTGGCGTGTACGCGTAAAAACTGGAACCGGGTGATACTGGAAGGTCGCAAGCCGGGACAGACTATTGGTATGGGTTGTGATACTGAACAACAGCCTATCGCTGATGTCGGAAAAGCATTGTTTGCAGATTTGCGGCGCGTTGCAGAGGTACTGGACGACGGGAGTACTCAGCCATACTACCAGCAGGTTTGTGATGAACTGATTACGGGCTTTGATGATCCGGAAAGTACATTCTCTGGACGATTGCTTGAGCTGATGAAGAAAGATGGCTGCGGTGGCGTCGGTATTCATCTTGCGGACGAATACCGTAAGATATTGAGCAGTGAGCCGCTGCAAGTCTTGACGGAAGGGCAGTTGAAAGCGGAATGTGAACGTTCCTGGCTTCGTCAGCAGCAGATTGAAGCTGAAGATACACTGAGCTTTGAAGCGTATCTTGCCGCGCACTGACAAAAGAAAAGGCCACAGTAAATGTGGCCAAATAAACATCTCTAAATAGGGATGATGATAATAAATGCGCGTCTTTCAGTAATTCAGACCCGCATGAAGCAGAAAAGTTTCCCAGAAATGAGGAAAAATAAAATTTTTCTATGAGGAGGTGACGTTATGCCGTTACTAGATAGCTTTACTGTAGATCATACCCGTATGGCAGCGCCTGCTGTCCGGGTCGCGAAAACCATGAAAACCCCTCATGGCGATAACATTACTGTCTTCGACCTGCGTTTTTGCCGTCCTAACCTTGAAGTGATGCCAGAGCGCGGAATTCATACGCTGGAACATCTGTTTGCCGGCTTCATGCGTGATCACTTGAATGGCGACGGTGTCGAGATTATTGATATTTCACCGATGGGATGCCGTACTGGTTTCTACATGAGCCTGATTGGGACGCCAAATGAGCAACGCGTAGCGGATGCCTGGAAAGCGGCAATGGCGGATGTGCTGAAAGTGACCGATCAGCGAAAAATTCCGGAACTCAATGAATATCAGTGCGGAACCTATGAGATGCATTCCCTGGCAGAGGCGCAGGAAATTGCACAGCATATTCTGGATCATGATATTGGCATCAACCAGAATGACGCTCTGGCGCTACCGAAGGATAAGCTGGCAGAACTGCATATCGGGTGAATGCTTGATTCGCCGTATGCCGGAATGAAAAAGAGAGTCAGAAATTGACTCTCTTTTATTTTTACCGTCATTTCCATACCAGATTGTACGGTAGGCCAGTCAGGCGTTTAGGCGGCGACGAAGTGCTGTATGACTCTGCTGCCGAAATAGGAAAGGGTCAATAATAACGCGCCCAGCAGGCTGAACCAGACTACCCGGCGTCCACGCCAGCCTTCATGGTAATGCCCCCAAAGCAGCAGAATATAGATGAACCAGGCAAACAGGGAAAACACGGCTTTATGCAGATTTTCTTTGTTACCAATCAGGTCATCCATGTAGAACAGACCGGTACAGAGCGTCAGCGTTAACAGAATGACGCCAACCTGAGTAACGTGGAACATTTTCCGCTCGATACTCATTAACGGCGGCATATCGGCGGCAAACCCCAGCTTTTTATTCTTTAGCAGATAATCCAGCCAGACGAGCTGTAGCGCGTAAAGTGCGGCAATCAGCAGAGTGGCGTAAGAAAACAGGGCGAGGCCAATGTGGATCATCAGACCCGGAGTCGCTTCCAGATGCGTAATGAACTCTCCCGGCATAAAACTGGCAAAAGCCAGGTTGATTAGTGCAAACGTATAAACGATAGGGAGCAGAAACCATCCACGGTTACGTGAGGCAACAATCGTCATCACGATACAGATCATGAGGCTGACGAGAGAGCCAATGTTTAACAGACTAAGGTTTTGACCAGTCTGGACATCAAAAATGCGTTGATAAAGCGCTACTGCATGACAGATAAGCGCAACGCTGGCCGAAAGTATTGCCAGCCGACGATATGCACTGTTCTTGCGTAGCAGACTGGGAATAATCAGTCCAAGGCTGAATGTGTAGGCGACCAGCGCCACAATAGCGAAAACAGACATACAAGTAGGTTATTGAACATCAACTAAGTAAAATGAAGAGTCAGTATAACGTTAGTCTCACTGGGGACCAACTGTTCTCCATCCGAGTCACAGAGATCGTCGGCGCTTTCGTGTTATAATCCGATCATTCGCGTCGCGGCTTGCGGCTTGTCATACGTTGAGCATGAGATATGTTTGAAAATTTAACCGATCGACTATCGCGCACATTGCGCAATATCAGCGGCCGCGGGCGGTTGACTGAAGACAATATTAAAGAAACGCTGCGTGAAGTTCGCATGGCGTTGCTGGAAGCTGACGTCGCCTTACCGGTTGTTCGCGATTTTATCAATCGTGTCAAAGAACGCGCGGTGGGGCATGAGGTCAACAAGAGCCTGACTCCCGGTCAGGAGTTCGTCAAGATCGTCAAAAATGAACTCGTCAGTGCGATGGGGGAAAGCAATGCGGAGCTGAACCTTGCTGCGCAGCCACCCGCAGTCGTGCTGATGGCGGGTTTACAAGGGGCAGGTAAAACAACCAGCGTCGGTAAACTGGGTAAATTCCTTAAAGAAAAACAGAAGAAAAAGGTATTGGTTGTTTCTGCGGACGTTTATCGTCCTGCGGCAATTAAACAGTTGGAAACGCTGGCAGAATCGATTGGCGTCGATTTCTTCCCCTCAACGGCGCAGGAAAAGCCGATTGATATCGTTAGTCGTGCTTTACAGCATGCCAAACTGAAATTCTATGATGTGTTGTTAGTTGATACTGCCGGTCGTCTCCATGTCGATGACGCCATGATGGACGAGATTAAGCAGGTTCATGCGGCGATCGACCCGGTGGAAACCCTGTTTGTTGTCGATGCCATGACCGGTCAGGATGCGGCGAATACGGCGAAAGCCTTTAATGAAGCACTGCCGTTAACCGGCGTGGTTTTAACCAAAGTCGATGGTGATGCTCGTGGCGGCGCCGCGCTGTCTATCCGCCATATTACGGGTAAGCCAGTAAAATTCCTTGGCGTTGGTGAAAAAACTGACGCTCTGGAGCCTTTCTATCCCGAGCGTGTTGCTTCCCGTATTCTTGGCATGGGCGATGTGATTTCCCTGATCGAGGATATCGAAAGTAAGGTTGATCGTACTCAGGCGGAAAAACTGGCGAAAAAGCTGAAAAAAGGGGACGGCTTTGATCTGACCGATTTCCTTGACCAGCTTAAGCAGATGCGCAATATGGGCGGCATGGCCAGCATGATGAGCAAAATGCCTGGAATGGGGCAATTGCCTGATAATGTGAAATCTCAGATGGATGATAAAGTGCTGGTCCGTATGGAAGCGATTATCAATTCGATGACGCGCCAGGAACGTGCCAAGCCCGAAATTATCAAAGGTTCCCGGAAACGTCGTATCGCGACGGGATCGGGGATGCAGGTTCAGGACGTCAACCGCCTTCTGAAGCAGTTTGATGATATGCAGCGTATGATGAAGAAAATGAAGAGTGGCGGTTTGGCGAAAATGATGCGCGGTATGAAAGGCATGATGCCGCCGGGATTCCCGGGTCGTTAAGCGCGATAATCTGGCGGTGAATATAAAGTCTCACCGCCATTTTACGCTTTAGATTGCTTTTTGCGCCAAAATGAGTAAAATTTTGGGGCTTTTTATATGACACACTGGGCCCCGTTCCTCGATGGGGCCCGGTTGTTTTATTAACTAAAGAGGATGTTATGGTAACAATTCGTTTGGCACGTGGCGGCGCGAAAAAACGCCCGTTCTATCAAGTCGTCGTGACCGATAGCCGCAATGCGCGCGATGGTCGCTTCATTGAGCGCGTAGGCTTCTTCAACCCGATCGCAACGGGTCAGGCAGAAGCTCTGCGTTTGGATCTGGACCGTATCGAGCATTGGGTTGGTCTGGGTGCGACAGTGTCTGATCGCGTATCTTCGCTGATCAAAGACGCTAAAAAAGCAGCATAATCTGTTGCGGTGGTAACAATGAGCAAACAACTTAGTCCGAAAGCACCTGTTAACTCCATCGTATTGGGGAAGATGGGATCGACTTATGGCATCCGTGGTTGGCTCAGAGTGTTTTCATCCACCGAAGATGCCGAAAGCATTTTTGATTATCAACCTTGGTTTATCCAGACAAAAAGTGGTTGGCAGCTTGTCGAGATTGAAAGCTGGAAACATCACAATCAGGATCTGATCATCAAGATTAAAGATGTTGACGATCGTGATGCGGCCAATCTACTGACCAATTGCGAAATTGTCGTAGATTCAACGCAACTGCCTGAGTTGGATGAAGGTGATTATTATTGGAAGGATCTTATTGGTTGTCAGGTCGTGACCTCAACGGGTTATCAACTGGGTAAAGTCATTGATATGATGGAAACCGGTTCAAACGACGTGATGGTAATAAAAGCCAACCTGAAAGATGCATTCGGGGTCAAGGAGCGGCTGGTTCCGTTCCTCACTGAACAGGTTGTCAGGCATGTTGACCTTTCTGCTCAAACTATTGAAGTAGATTGGGATCCTGGTTTTTGAGCTCTGAGCTGACCAGTAGTACTAAGTGGAACGAGACGATGTGGATTGGGGTTATTAGCCTGTTTCCAGAGATGTTCCGCGCAATTACTGATTACGGAGTCACTGGCCGGGCAGTTAAAAATGGCCTGCTGAGCGTACAGTACTGGAGTCCGCGAGACTTCACTTACGATCGGCATCGCACCGTGGACGATCGCCCTTATGGCGGCGGTCCCGGAATGCTGATGATGGTGCAACCTTTGCGGGATGCGATCCACGCAGCAAAAGCAGCGGCAGGCGAAGGTGCGAGAGTGATTTATTTATCACCTCAGGGCCGCAAATTAGATCAGCAAGGCGTACGTCAACTCGCCACCAATCAGAAAATGATTCTGGTTTGTGGTCGGTACGAGGGGATTGATGAGCGCGTAATTAAAACCGAAATTGATGAAGAATGGTCAATTGGTGATTACGTTCTCAGCGGTGGTGAGCTACCGGCAATGGCGCTGATTGATTCGGTTTCCCGTTTTATACCGGGTGTACTGGGTCATCAGGCTTCGGCAGAAGAGGATTCTTTTGCTGATGGATTGCTGGATTGCCCACATTTTACTCGCCCCGAAGTGTTGGCAGGCATGGATGTCCCGGCAGTTTTGCTGTCAGGAAATCATGCTGAGATTCGTCGCTGGCGTTTGAAGCAGTCGCTGGGCCGAACCTGGCTTAGAAGACCTGAACTTCTGAAAAGCCTAGCTCTGACTGACGAGCAAGCAACGTTGTTGGCTGAATTCCAACGTGAATATCAGTCTGGACAACATGAGTATTAGGTGGTCGTTCTGGTACGCCAAACGAACCCAAATATCAGTTTACCTAGGGTAAGAGACATATTATGAGCAACATTATTAAGCAAATTGAACAAGAGCAGATGAAGCAGGACGTACCTGCATTTCGTCCGGGTGATACCGTAGAAGTGAAGGTATGGGTTGTTGAAGGTAGCAAAAAACGTCTGCAGGCATTCGAGGGCGTGGTTATCGCTATTCGTAACCGCGGTCTGCATTCTGCATTCACTGTTCGTAAGATTTCCAACGGCGAAGGTGTAGAACGTGTTTTCCAAACGCATTCTCCTGTAGTTGACAGCATCGCTGTTAAACGTCGTGGTGCCGTACGTAAAGCCAAACTGTACTACCTGCGTGAACGCACTGGTAAGTCTGCCCGTATTAAAGAGCGTCTTAACTAATAGCGCGCTTTCGCAACATCCGAAAGTGGTTAGTTATCAAGGGTTCGCCGATGGCGAACCCTTTTTTTACGTCCATATTCACTTTTGTTCACGGCAGCCTCTTTTCAGAGGCGTAAAAAAACGCTGGTGTGGGCTGGGTTTGCAACGTTTTGAAATCCACAACGGGGGATGACTTTGGCAATTGTCCACACCTGTTCGTCAATTACCTGTTAACCCTTTCAACCTGTTAGGAGAGAAAGAGGATCGCTGTCGCCTTGGTAAAATTAACGCACCCTCAGATACGTGATCTGTCAAGGACGTGTGAAGCCTATGGGGGAAACCAGAATTTAGCGTGGAGCGTTGTCTACTGATTGGGAGGCATCAGCGTTATGCTCGATTTTTTCTTAATCAAGGCTAATAGCTGCCATAATGACTTCTTTTTTATCAGGGTAAACACTCAAATAGATATCATATCCACTGTAAGCCGGTGAGATCCAACGAATAGTATTAATATCGATCTGCTCAGGTGTAAATTTCTTGGCTCTTAAATAGCTTTCTAATTCCGATTTGTCAGTCGTTCCAGTAAAGAATATTACATTGGTCTCAGGTTTATTACCATCACGAGATGAATAGCTTATATAATAACTCTGAGATATAAGGGGCGCGTTTCTGATCAATTCCGTTGAGAAAAAGCGGTCGTAGAACCAATTGTTTTTTGTGTAAGAAACACTATCAATAGTAAGCAGTTTTAAAAGAAAATATAAAAGTGCAACTATGGAGACAAAAAAAGTAATTTTTTTATTAGTTCCCATAAACCCTCCCGCCGTTTAAATATATTCCGGTATCACTATCATTCGCAATGGAAACATTACCCGATTTAAAATCAAAGTATGGTTTTATTGATTTCATAAAATACGGTAACTCACCTAAATAAGGTCTTGAGTTTGGAGATATTGATGGATCTGGAAATAATAAAGGTCTAAATCCTTTATTCTTAAAATTTCCGATAGGTCCATAATGATCCCATCGCTTAATTGATTCACTTTTGCTAACAGGTTTTAAGTCATAAAGATAATTTCTACCATGGATTGCACGATAAAATCCGAGTAAATCGGATACAAGATCTTCGCCGCTAAAACCACTGTCCGTGGTCCAGCTAAAAGGCCAACTATCCTGCAAGCTCTCAAATGCCGTACCCGTTTTCATCATCATAGCAAGAGCGATGCTGTGCCGCTCAGGTAGTGAGCGTCCGCGGCGTACTTTCCAAAGACTGTACTTAGAAGTACCTATCCACTTCCTTCTAATAAACATGCTTTGCTCATAGTGAATATGATAGAACTCATCTGGTCTATTTTCACCCAATTCCATTTGGGACAAAAGATTCCTGATATCATCACCTGAGGCATGACCTAAATCTACCCAGCCTAATATTTCAGTGTAAATTATGCCGTATTTTGCTGAAATTGCCTGATTGACATCCAACATCTCTGATCGCTTACTCATTTATCTATCCCTGGTTTTCTAACATTTAATAACATATAATTACTCGTGCGAGCAATGACATGTTCTAATGTTATTGATGCAAATTTAAATGATACGTTTTCTTGAGGTTGGGCATCATTATGCGTCAACGAGTTAGGATAAAAATAACGAATGTCTGTAACAATCGCCTCTTTCAAAGAGATCTTGAAAAAAAGCTCATAGCCTCCTAAAGAGGATGTTCTGTAACATTGAAATACGCAATCTAATTTCTCATTGTCATTCAGGGCTTGAGCTAAAAGAGGAGTGGCTTTATCTATTGGTTTTCTTATGTCAACCGGATGAAGAGATACATTTTCTAATCGTGTAAATTGGTTCATTAATTCATATACAAAAATTTCATCTTCATGAGCTGATTGATATTTATTACCAATAGAATCTATCGAGGATGCTCCTGCCGATATAAGACCTTGTTTTTCACCGTTAACTTTTAAATATATAACGTTAGCCATTTAATATCCCCTTCATTTCCTTGAAGATTAATATATTCCATCAAAATTTCTTATCCCATTGTTTCTTACAAAAGTCAAGGTTAATGATCGTCAACTGTCTGATTTAACGGGTAATGCCTCCAACCAGTAGGATTAGCTGATATCCAATATCCGAAAGTGGTTAGTTATCAAGGGTTCGCCGATGGCGAACCCTTTTTTTATGGCTAGAGGTATAAATTTTCTCTGATCCAGAGATATGACTGGCGGGAACCTATTTTGTACGATGTCCTCAACGTATTGTGATCGATAGTCATGCTGAGGGAATGATGATGAAATTAAGGACGATAGTTACGGTTTGATATTGCGATATGACAGCATTTGGATAAGCCTCGTCAGTTGCAGAGCTTAGCGCAAACTTTGCTGCCATTGGATTCGCAATTGCTCGGCATCAGAGACGCCATCGCAGCTGGCCGGGAAGTTCTTGCCAGATTTCCCCCATTTTATCATGTTGGCGGGATGACAAAACGCTGTCTGTCCTGCGTTATAGCCGCGTAAATAGGCATCGCGATCGACTTCGGGGTTGCCAAACCATTCTTGCAGCGTGTCATTGTCTTTCACCACCACGCCGGATACGGCATCTTTATAGCCAGCATCATACCAAAAGTCAGTTTCCCCCCCAGGCACAGAAGAGGGGAGATGGCTTTGGCAACCGGCTATAAAAAGAATTACAGCTAAAAAGTAACTGTATTTCATAATGAAACCTTTCGCGAGTAGAAGTCTCTATCATAAAAGCGTTTTGCTTTTAGGCGATACCCAATTTTTCTTTTAATAACTTCAGATAGCGGCGGCTGACGGGGATATGTTTTCCCGTATGCGTCAGCACTTCCGCGGCGCCATTTTCCATTAATTGAATTTCTTTCAGAAGCTCGGTGTTTACCATATATTTTCGGTGACACCGTACAAAAGGCGTTTTTTCTTCCAGCGTTTTCAGAGACAGTTGTGTGTAACCAGACTGACTTACGCCCACAACATGTACACCGCTTAGCTCTGAACTGAAGTATTCGACTTCATCGACTTTAAGTAAAAAAATCCGGTTATGCCCGGTGCAGGGAATATGGCGGAGGTAGGGTTCGGTAATAATTTGTACATTTTTGTTTACACTTGTGCCGCGACGTAAACGATTCAGCGTTTTTGCAAGCCGATGGGCATCCAGCGGTTTTAGCAAATAATCGAACGCATGTTCTTCGAAAGCGCGAACCGCATATTCATCATATGCGGTCACAAACACGACATAAGGCATGTTTTCCGGATCCAGCATCGCGACCAATTCCAACCCACTGATTTTGGGCATCTGGATATCCAGAAAAATGACGTCAGGTTGCAGGCGATGAATCGTGGGTATCGCCTCGAGCGCGTTACTGCACTGGGCGATGATAGTGATATCAGGTTCGTTCTCCAGCAGCAAAGACAGTTCTTCTCGCGCCAGCTGTTCGTCGTCAATGATTATTGCTTTCAACATTGTTCCCCCTTGTTGCCATGATTCTACCATTATTCGCGTGAGTGATTGGAATGCGTGAGTATGGAAGTGAGCGTTGGCGCAAATTCGTTTTTAGAGCGTTTTAGTGACAGTAATTTTAAATTTACATGTGTGTATTGAAAAATTTACGGTTCATGTTATGGTGTAGGCATCACGCGTAGACTGCGTTGGTCATTCGCGCTTATACAGAACTCGTCAGGAATATGAACATGCAAAAAGATTCACTCAATAACATTAATATCAGCGCAGAACAGGTGCTTATTACCCCGGAACAGTTAAAGGCCAAATTTCCCCTTAGTGACAATGAACAAGCGGCCATCGCTCATGCTCGTGAAACGATTGCCAACATTATTCATGGTCGTGATGAGCGACTGCTGATTGTCTGCGGGCCATGTTCTATTCATGATACTGACGCCGCGCTGGAATATGCCCGTCGTTTGCAGGCGCTTGCTGCTGAGTTGAGCGACCGGCTGTATATTGTCATGCGGGTCTATTTTGAAAAACCGCGTACGACCGTAGGCTGGAAAGGCCTGATCAACGATCCTTACATGGATGGGTCATTTGATGTCGAAGCGGGTTTGCATATTGCGCGCGAGTTATTGCTTGAACTGGTGGATATGGGCTTACCGCTGGCGACCGAAGCACTGGATCCGAATAGTCCCCAATATCTGGGAGATTTGTTCAGCTGGTCTGCGATCGGTGCCCGTACCACTGAATCGCAGACACATCGTGAAATGGCATCTGGTCTGTCCATGCCGGTTGGTTTTAAAAATGGAACCGACGGCAGTCTGGGTACAGCGATTAACGCAATGAGAGCCGCGGCCATGCCGCACCGTTTTGTCGGGATCAACCAGGTCGGGCAAGTTTGTCTGTTGCAGACTCAGGGCAATGCGGATGGCCATGTGATTCTGCGCGGTGGTAAAAAGCCGAATTACAGTGCGCAAGACGTTGCCGAGTGTGAAAAACAGATGCAGGAAGCAGGACTGAGACCTGCCCTGATGATAGATTGTAGCCATGGCAACTCCAATAAAGATTATCGTCGTCAACCTCTTGTGGTTGAATCTGCAATTGAACAGATTAAGGCAGGAAATCGTTCCATTATTGGCTTAATGCTGGAGAGTCACCTTAATGAAGGTAGCCAGTCTTCAGAGCAGCCTCGTTCCGACATGCGGTATGGCGTGTCCGTAACGGATGCCTGCATCAGTTGGGAAAGCACAGAAGCATTGCTGCGTTCAGTACATCAGGAACTTGGCGCACGAGTAAAACATTCAGGAGAGTAACAAGATATGGTAGCTGAACTGACCGCATTGCGTGATCGGATCGACGAGGTAGATAAAGAGCTTTTAACGCTGTTATCACATCGGTTGCGTTTAGTGGCGGAAGTCGGTGAAGTGAAAAGTCGGTATGGCCTGCCGATTTATGTTCCCGATCGTGAAGCGGCAATGTTCAGTTCACGTCGAAAAGAGGCCGAATCATTGGGAGTACCGCCTGACCTGATTGAAGATATCCTGCGCCGGGTTATGCGTGAGTCCTATTCCAGTGAAAATGAAAAGGGATTTAAAACATTATGCCCGTTACTTCGGCCGGTGGTCATCATCGGTGGTCGTGGTCAAATGGGCAAGCTGTTTGAAAAAATGCTGACATTGTCTGGGTATCAGGTCAGGATTCTGGAACAGGATGATTGGCCTCGAGCGGAAAGCTTGTTGTCTGATGCGGGCATGGTCATTGTCAGTGTCCCGATTCATGTTACTGAACAGGTGATCGCTCGTCTGCCCAAACTGCCGGATGATTGTATTCTTGTTGATTTGGCATCGGTAAAAAATGGGCCGTTGCAAGCCATGCTGGCTGCCCATCAAGGTCCGGTGCTCGGGCTGCATCCGATGTTTGGCCCTGATAGCGGTAGCCTGGCAAAGCAGGTCGTTGTCTATTGCGATGGGCGTCAACCTGAAGCCTATCAGTGGCTGCTGGAGCAAATTCAGGTGTGGGGCGCGCGTTTGCATCGCATCAGCGCTGTGGAACACGATCAGAATATGATGTTCATTCAGGCGCTGCGTCACTTTGCAACGTTTGCATATGGTCTGCATCTGGCGGAAGAGAATGTAGAGTTGGAACAATTGCTGGCGCTTTCATCACCGATCTATCGTCTGGAATTGATTATGGTGGGACGGCTGTTCGCACAGGATCCACAGCTGTACGCTGATATTATAATGTCTTCTGAGAACAATTTGGCGTTGATTAAGCGGTATTACCAACGTTTCGGTGAAGCGATAGCGCTGCTGGAACGCGCGGATAAAGCCGAGTTCATCAGCAGCTTCAAGAAAGTCGAGCATTGGTTTGGTGACTACGCGAACCGATTCCAATCTGAAAGTCGGACACTATTGCGTCAGGCTAACGATATTCGTCAGTAACCACGCCGAGTACGTTTAGAATCTGAGAATGCCATCCCGTTGCTTATACCGGGATGGCATTTTTCATTCGACGGCGTCTACAGGAACGATGTTTTCGCTTGGGTAGCAACCCAGGACTTTCAGGGAACGAGTGATGGACGTTAATTCCTTCAGGGCTTTCTGCGTGGCTTCGCTACGCAGGTTAGCCTGCACATCTATATAAAACATCTCTTCCCACGGATTACCGTTAATCGGTCGCGATTCCAGCTTGGTCATTACAATACCGTGATCGCGCAGGACCAGAAGCGCTTCAACCAGGGCGCCGGATTGTTGACCCGTTGCCATAATCAGCGTGGTCTTGGCCGGGACCTGTTCTGATACGTCAATCGGTTTGCGGGCGAGAACAATAAAGCGGGTGATGTTTTGTGACTGATTGGCCAGATTGTGCTCGAGAACCTGCAATTGGTAGAGCATGCCGCCGGCTTCGCTACCGAGTGCTGCGGCTTTCGCTGAGTTGAGCGCCGCTACTTTTTCCATTGCCGCAGCAGTACTTTCACAGTACACAATTTTCCAGTTGGGGAAGCGACTGATAAAGTGGCTGCATTGCTGAAATGGCTGAGGGTGACTATAAACAGTCTCAATCTGATCCAGACTGGTTTCGGTTGCTACTAAAACACAGTGATTAATCGGATTACTCAACTCACCGACAATGGATAACCCGGTATGTTGTAACAGGTCATAGACATCGTTAATGGAACCCGAACTGGTGTTTTCAATCGGCAGCACCGCGTAGTCGGCCTGACCAGTCTCCACCATATTGAAAATGTCCTGGAACTTCTGGCAGCCGCATTCGATGAACTGTTCGAAATGGCGGGCGGCGTATTGACGCGCCGCCAGATGAGAGTAGGAGCCTTTAGGACCGAGAAAAGCGATACGGGCTGAGTGAGATGTCGTCTGGTTAAGGTGATGCTGCAAAAGCGCCTGTTGCGTCAGTACGGAGTCTTCAATGATAAGTTGGAACAAACGGGTGATGTAGTGACCATCAAGATGATATTTTTTTCCTGCCGCGGTCAGTTTGTCGAGTAAATCACGTTCGCGCTCTTTATCACGGATTGGTCGATGAGAGTGCAGTTTACTGCGTGCAACGTCGAGTGCTAATTCACGTCTTTGCGCCAATAGCTCAAGCAGTTTCAAGTCCAGTTCGCTGATGCGCTCGCGTAGTACCAGTAATGGATGATCGGTCATTATGTTGTTACCTGTTTTCTATTCTTATAAAAAAAGCCTCCTGTTTTCAGGAGGCCTTTCTGTTCGTCTTCGTATTCTTGCTTTTATGACGAATCGCCTCCCAAATCAGGGGAAGGTAAAAAAGAATACGAAGAAAAACGGTGAATGGGTCATGTGAATCCAGTGTGCAATATGAAGATGCGTCGGAATAATAACAGGTAAAGTAACCGTTGGCTTTTCATCCTGTCAATACAAAATCGCCGGGCGCGATTTTGAACCACGTGCAACGTTGGCTCTTTAGGGGGCGGGCAAGGATGCCCGCTATACAAAAAACGCGCCATCAGGCGCGTTAGGTAACCGGAACCGGTGGAAATTATTCTTCCTGAATAATTTGCAGGTTGGCATCTTTGACGCTTGTTGCTGCGCGACGGGCTTCTCCTTTATGCCGCACCTTGTCCAATTGACGCTCAAGTTTAGCGATGAGCTCATTGATAGCTGCATACATATCTTCATGCTTGGCACTGGCGACCAACGGTCCGTTTGGCGTACTGATTGTTGCATCAGCAACGAAACCCTGGGGTTCTTTTGACAGAATGATGTGCGGGTTAATCAGGTGAGCTTGCCACTTATCCAGTTTAGAAAGACGGTCTTCGACATGCTGACGTATTGCGGGGGTAATATCCATTTGCTTACTGGTAATATTGATAGTCATATAACTTACCTCTCTGCCTATGTCCGTCTTGGATAATTTCAGCATACCGCGAGTTGAGACAAAAATCGTGATATTGATCGCTTTTTTTTGTCACTTTCTGTCAGTAAACCGTGATTTGTGAACTGTCCGCAGGAATTGAAGGGGAGAACTTGAAGGAGGAGGTAGCCTATGCCATTATCGCAAAGATGTACTGAGACCTTTCGTGATTTTTCTGCTTTTCCCTTCCTTTCTGAGAACACACTCCGACAATAAAAAACGGCAACCTGGGTTGCCGTTTGATACGTTTTGTGTCAGATGGTGCTTATGATGGATTTGCCGCGATAACTTTAGCCACCTTGTCTGCCTGAGCGGCAAGTCGGAGTTCGCGATAGGCGTTTTCCATCAGCGGTAATGCATCTTTCGTCGCCTTAGTGTCTGGATAATCACGCAGCATTTGCTCAACGCGATTAACTACTGCCACATAAGCACTACGTTTCGTGTAGTATTGCGCGACGGAAAGTTCATATTTAGCTAAACGTTCTTTCAGATAGACCAGCCGCTTATTAGCGTCGGTCGCATATTGACTGTTGGGGTAACCCTGAATCAGATTGCTGAAGTCCCGGAAAGCAGCGCGGGCATATTGGGGATCGCGATCGGAGCGATCAACACCAAAGAAACCTTGCAGAGCGCTGTCGTCCAAGGCCATATCTGTCAAGCCACGCATGTACAAGACATAATCAACGCTTGGATGGGTAGGATTTAATCGCAGGAAACGATCGATCGAGGCCTGAGCCAGCGGTAATTCAGCAGATTTGTAATAGGCATAAATCAAATCTAACTGTACCTGCTGTGAATACGGGCCGAATGGATAGCGGTTATCCAGTGCTTCCAACTGCGTGATGGCTGCTCTAAAGTTGCCGTCTTGCAGTTTTTGCTGAGCATTGGCGTACAGTTCGGATGGCGGACTGTCAGGAACCGCATCCTTGGAATTGCTGGAGCAACCAGCCAGCGCCAGGCTCAACGTGGCGGCAGCCACCAGATATTTCATACGCGTCATGACGTTTTGATTATCCTCAGAGTGTTATTCCGGGAGACTGTCCGTTAAGCTCCCGATTTAGACCAGCTACAATAGTACATTATTTTAAACGGCGTCGCCGTGAAAACCCAACGTTAACGAAGAAGCTGCAACTATGGCACAACAAGTACAACTCACCGCAACGGTGGCCGAATCACAACTCGGACAACGTTTAGATCAGGCTTTGGCCGAATTGTTCCCTGATTATTCACGATCTCGTATAAAAGAGTGGATTCTTGAGAACCGGGTACAGATTAACGGCAATGTGAGCAATAAGCCAAAAGAGAAAGTGCTGGGCGGCGAATCGGTGGTAATTGATGCACTGATTGAGGAAGAAGCGCGCTGGGAAGCGCAGGATATCGCACTGGATATCGTGTATGAAGATCAGGACATTCTCGTCATCAATAAGCCCCGTGATCTGGTTGTCCATCCTGGTGCGGGTAATCCGGATGGTACGGTGCTGAATGCGCTGCTGCACTATTATCCTGAAATTGCTGATGTTCCTCGGGCTGGTATCGTACACCGGCTCGATAAGGACACCACCGGCCTAATGGTGGTGGCGAAGACCGTACCGGCACAGACTCGTCTGGTGGAAGCATTGCAGGCGCGGGAAATTACGCGTGAGTATGAAGCTGTCGCAATTGGCAATATGACCGCGGGTGGTTCGGTTGATGAACCGATTGCCAGGCATTCGACCAAGCGGACACACATGGCGGTTCATCCGATGGGGAAGCCTGCGGTTACGCACTATCGCATTATGGAACATTTCCGCGCGCATACCCGTTTACGCTTACGTCTGGAAACCGGGCGTACCCACCAGATTCGCGTGCATATGGCGCATATCAACCACCCGTTGGTGGGTGATCCTTTATATGGTGGTCGTCCTCGTCCGCCTAAAGGTGCGTCGGATGCGTTTATTTCTGTATTGCGCAATTTTGACCGGCAGGCTCTGCATGCGACCATGCTGCGTTTATACCATCCAGTCAGCGGAATACAAATGGAATGGCATGCTGCTTTGCCGCAGGATATGGTAGATCTGATAAATGCATTAAAAGCGGATACCGAAGCGTTCCAGGATCAACTTGATTGGTGATGAGACAATGCTGATACATCCTGACTGGCCTTTACCGAAAAATGTCCGGGCGTGTAGTACGACCCGCCATGGAGGCATCAGTTTGCCTCCGTATGATGCGCTCAATTTGGGCGGTCATGTCGGCGATGATCCCGAAAAAGTGATGCGGAATCGACAGGCACTGATGGATGAGGCCGCGTTGCCGGCTACGCCACATTGGTTGGAGCAGGTTCATGGTACGCAAGTGATTCGCATCGATGACGCACCTCCGCTTTCTGTCTGCGGAGATGCCGCTTATACCAACCATAAAGACCAGGTTTGTGCCGTGATGACGGCGGACTGTCTGCCGGTATTGTTTTGCTCTGCTGCCGGTAATGAAGTCGCCGCTGCTCATGCGGGCTGGCGTGGGTTGTGTGGCGGCGTGCTGGAAGAAACGCTTGCCAGTTTTCAGGCCGAATCGTCACAAATTATGGCTTGGTTGGGACCTGCGATTGGGCCTGATGCATTTGAAGTCGGGTCGGAAGTGCGGGAAGCGTTTATCCAGCATGATGCAATGGCAATATCTGCGTTCAGGCCTCATGGTGAGAAGTTTTTTGCCGATATATACCAACTCGCGCGACTGCGTTTGCATGCTAGCGGTGTGACCCAAATTTTTGGCGGAAATTTTTGTACTGTGAGTGAATCACGAAATTTTTTCTCATATCGGCGCGATGGCGTGACCGGCCGTATGGCAAGTTTAATCTGGCTGATATAACCTATTGAATTAAGACGATCCATGGCAAGTAACATTTAAATCCCATCACTACTGGCAAAATAACCTTGAAATTTTTGAGGGATGACCTCATTTAATCTCCAGTAGCAGTTTTGACCAGTGTATGGGAGGAGTTATGCGTCTGGATCGTCTTACCAACAAATTTCAACTTGCTCTCGCCGATGCCCAATCTTTAGCTCTCGGGCGCGACCATCAATTTATTGAACCACTTCACCTGATGAGCGCGTTGCTTAATCAGGAAGGCGGAACCGTAAGTCCGTTGCTGACAGCGGCAGGTGCCAACGTATCTCGGCTGAAAAATGAAATCGATCAGGCGATAGCGCGCTTACCTCAGGTTGAGGGGACTGACGGTGATGTTCAGCCGTCCAGCGAATTGGTTCGAACCTTAAATGTGTGTGACAAACTGGCGCAAAAGCGCGGGGATACCTTTATCTCCTCTGAACTTTTTGTGCTGGCTGTTTTAGAGTCACACAGTACGTTGAGTGATGTGCTGAAAAAGGCAGGGGCAACTCAGCAAAGCGTCACTAAAGCGATTGATCAGGTGAGAGGAGGTGAGCAGGTGAATGATCAGGGAGCTGAAGATCAACGTCAGGCATTGAAAAAATTCACTATTGACCTAACCGAGCGTGCTGAACAAGGCAAGCTGGATCCGGTGATTGGCCGTGATGAAGAAATTCGCCGTACTATTCAAGTATTGCAACGTCGAACTAAAAATAACCCGGTATTAATCGGTGAGCCTGGCGTCGGTAAAACAGCCATTGTTGAAGGTTTGGCATTACGTATTGTTAATGGCGAAGTGCCGGAAGGTTTAAAGAACAAGCGTGTTCTATCGCTGGATATGGGATCATTGGTCGCCGGCGCCAAATACCGTGGGGAATTTGAAGAGCGTTTGAAAGGCGTGCTTACCGATTTATCCAAACAGGAAGGGAATGTCATCCTGTTTATTGATGAACTCCACACGATGGTAGGGGCGGGTAAAGCTGACGGCGCCATGGATGCAGGGAACATGCTGAAACCTGCTTTGGCTCGCGGTGAGCTACACTGTGTCGGCGCCACAACGCTGGATGAATACCGGCAATATGTTGAAAAAGATGCAGCTCTGGAGCGTCGTTTTCAGAAAGTGTTCGTTGCCGAACCAACGGTAGAAGATACCATTGCCATTTTACGTGGTCTTAAAGAACGTTATGAACTGCACCACCATGTGCAGATTACCGACCCGGCAATCGTAGCGGCAGCCACGCTGTCTCATCGCTATATTGCAGATCGTAAGCTGCCAGACAAGGCGATCGACCTGATTGATGAGGCGGCTTCCAGTATCCGTATCCAGATTGACTCAAAGCCTGAACCACTGGATCGTCTGGACCGTCGTATCATTCAGCTAAAGCTGGAACAGCAGGCGCTGAAAAAAGAGTCGGATGAAGCCAGCCAGAAACGGTTAGAGTTATTAAATACCGAGCTTGAAGAAAAAGAACGTGAATACTCCAAGCTGGAAGAGGAGTGGAAAGCGGAAAAAGCTTCACTTACCGGGACTCAGAATATTAAGGCGGCTTTGGAACAGGCGAAAATATCGCTGGAACAGGCCCGTCGCCAAGGTGACCTGGGGCAGATGTCCGAAATCCAATACGGCAAAATTCCTGAACTGGAAAAACAGCTGGCGGCGGCAACGCAGCTTGAAGGTAAAACCATGCATCTGTTACGCAACCGCGTTACGGATACTGAAATAGCCGAAGTGCTTGCCCGCTGGACCGGTATTCCTGTGTCCAGAATGTTGGAAAGTGAACGTGAAAAACTGTTAAGAATGGAAGAGGCGCTGCACCAGCGCGTCATAGGGCAGGATGAAGCTGTCGAAGCGGTGGCGAACTCCATCCGACGCAGTCGTGCTGGATTGTCCGATCCCAATCGCCCAATTGGTTCTTTCCTGTTCCTTGGGCCGACTGGGGTAGGTAAAACAGAACTATGTAAAACGCTGGCCTCTTTCCTGTTCGACAGTGACGATGCGATGGTTCGTATCGACATGTCTGAGTTCATGGAAAAACACTCGGTGTCGCGTTTGGTCGGGGCGCCTCCGGGATATGTGGGTTATGAAGAAGGCGGCTACTTGACTGAAGCCGTCCGTCGTCGTCCTTATTCGGTGATCCTGCTGGATGAAATCGAGAAGGCGCATCCCGATGTGTTCAATATTCTGCTACAGGTATTGGATGATGGGCGTCTGACTGATGGACAGGGGCGTACGGTCGATTTCCGTAACACGGTGGTGATCATGACGTCGAACCTTGGTTCTGATTTGATTCAGGAACGCTTTGGTGAGCGCAGTTATGCTGAAATGAGAGGGATGGTTCTTGAAGTTGTCAGCCATAGCTTCCGTCCTGAGTTTATCAACCGTATAGATGAAGTGGTGGTATTCCATCCTCTGGGGCGGAAACATATCAGCTCTATCGCCAAGATTCAGCTACAGCGTTTGTATAAACGTCTTGAAGAGCGCGGTTACCATGTGACCATAACAGACGCGGCTCTGGAACGCTTGGGGGAAATCGGTTTTGATCCGGTCTATGGCGCGCGTCCGCTTAAAAGGGCAATACAGCAACTGATCGAAAACCCGTTGGCTCAACAGATCCTGTCCGGCAAGTTGATTCCCGGTAAACCGGTTACGCTGGATGTTGATGGTGAAAACATCGTCGCTCGCCAATAACCTTGTTTAACGAGAGCAAAAACGGGAGAAATAGTCTATTTCTCCCGTTTCCTTTTATCTTGTGTATAAAACCCCCATTTTCTGCGCAAAACACCGGCTAAAAGTGGGGTTTTGGCTTATTTTTGAACGCTTGACGTTTTTTTTGCATTTAGCGCTTGTCAGCGACGGAGAAGTCCCTATA
>NZ_KZ819036.1 GCF_003115845.1 Brenneria roseae subsp. roseae
TTTTACCATGGTCAACGTGGCCGATAGTACCGACGTTAACGTGGGGTTTTGTACGTTCAAATTTTTCTTTAGACACGGCGATATTCCTTACTCTAATGCTCTCTCCCTATGGAGAGAGCACGGGATTTTATTTTAACCCTGAGGCTTATTTGCCACGGGCTTCAATTACGGCCTGAGCAACGTTGTTAGGCGCATCATCGTACTTCAGGAACTCCATAGAGTAAGAAGCACGACCTTTGGTCAGAGAACGCAGTTGAGTTGCGTATCCGAACATTTCAGACAGCGGAACTTCAGCGTGAATCACAACGCCAGTAACGTTGGACTCCTGACCGCGCAGCATACCACGACGGCGGCTAAGGTCACCGATAACGTCGCCCGTATTCTCTTCCGGCGTTTCAACTTCAACCTTCATGATCGGCTCAAGCAGAACGGGTTTTGCTTTCTTGAAGCCATCTTTAAAGGCGATAGAAGCGGCCAGTTTAAACGCTAGCTCAGAGGAGTCAACGTCGTGGTAAGAACCGAAATGCAGACGCACGCCGAGATCAACCACCGGGTAACCCGCCAGCGGGCCCGCTTTCAGCTGTTCCTGGATGCCTTTATCAACGGCAGGGATGTATTCGCCAGGAATTACACCACCCTTGATGTCGTTGATGAACTCGTAGCCTTTCGGATTTGAGCCCGGCTCCAGTGGGTACATGTCGATAACAACATGACCATACTGACCACGACCACCAGACTGCTTAGCGTGTTTACCTTCGATATCGGTAACTTTTGCGCGAATTGCTTCACGATAAGCAACCTGCGGTTTACCCACGTTCGCTTCAACGTTGAACTCGCGCTTCATACGGTCAACGATGATGTCGAGGTGCAGTTCACCCATACCGGCGATGATGGTCTGGTTAGATTCTTCGTCAGTCCATACGCGGAAAGACGGGTCCTCTTTAGCCAGACGGCCCAGAGCCAGACCCATTTTTTCCTGGTCAGCTTTGGTTTTCGGTTCTACTGCGATGGAGATTACCGGTTCAGGGAATTCCATACGTTCCAAAATGATGACATTGTCTGGATCACACAGCGTGTCACCCGTCGTTACATCTTTCAGACCGATAGCAGCAGCGATATCGCCTGCACGAACTTCTTTGATCTCTTCACGCTTGTTAGCGTGCATCTGAACGATACGACCAAAACGTTCGCGTGCTGATTTTACTGGGTTCAGAACGGTATCACCGGAGTTAACCACACCAGAGTACACACGGAAGAACGTTAAGTTACCCACAAACGGATCGGTAGCGATTTTGAACGCCAATGCTGAAAACGGTTCGTCATCGTTAGCGTGACGCTCAGCCGGCGTATCTTTGCCGTCATCCAAAATACCGTTGATCGCAGGCACGTCAACCGGGGATGGCAGGTAATCGATTACCGCATCCAACATCGCCTGAACACCCTTGTTCTTAAATGCAGAACCACAGGTTATCAGGATGATTTCGTTGTTCAGAACGCGCTGACGCAGAGCTTTTTTGATCTCTTCTTCAGTCAGTTCTTCGCCACCCAGGTATTTCTCCATCAGATCTTCAGACGCTTCCGCTGCGGATTCGATCAGGTTCTGGTGCCATTCGTCAGCCAGATCCTGCATGTCAGCAGGAATATCTTCATAAGTGAAGGTAACGCCCTGGTCGGCATCGTTCCAGTTGATGGCTTTCATTTTCACCAGGTCAACAACACCGGTGAAGCCTTCTTCAGCACCAATCGCCAGTTGCAGCGGAACAGGGTTCGCGCCCAGACGGGATTTGATCTGACCGACCACTTTCAGGAAGTTCGCACCCATACGGTCCATTTTGTTAACGAACGCAATACGCGGAACTTTATATTTGTTAGCCTGACGCCACACGGTTTCAGACTGAGGTTGAACACCACCAACCGCACAGTAAACCATTACTGCACCGTCGAGTACACGCATGGAACGTTCTACTTCAATCGTGAAGTCAACGTGTCCCGGGGTGTCGATGATGTTAACGCGGTGTGGTTCAAACTGCTTAGCCATACCAGACCAGAAAGCGGTAGTCGCAGCCGAGGTGATAGTGATACCACGCTCCTGCTCCTGCTCCATCCAGTCCATGGTAGCCGCGCCGTCATGAACTTCACCGATTTTGTGGTTTACACCTGTGTAGAACAGAATACGTTCTGTGGTGGTGGTTTTACCGGCGTCGATGTGTGCACTGATACCGATATTACGGTAGCGTGCAATGGGTGTTGTACGAGCCATTTGTTTCCTCTATATCCTAGGGCGTTCAATTTCGTTAACCCAAGCGGGTTGGCTTTTTGAAGCGCCCGCCTGGTTAGCATAACTACAGCGAAGGGATTACCAACGGTAGTGAGCGAACGCCTTGTTGGCTTCAGCCATACGGTGAACGTCTTCACGTTTCTTGACAGCAGTACCTTTGTTTTCTGCTGCATCAGAAAGTTCGTTCGCCAGGCGCAGAGCCATGGATTTATCACCGCGTTTACGAGCAGCTTCAACGATCCAACGCATTGCCAGAGCATTACGACGAACCGGACGGACTTCAACTGGTACCTGATAAGTAGAACCACCAACGCGGCGCGACTTAACTTCGACAGTCGGACGCACGTTATCCAGAGCGACTTCAAAAGCTTCCAGATGATCTTTACCAGAACGCTGAGCCAGGGTCTCCAGCGCGGTATAGACAATTGCTTCTGCAGTAGATTTTTTACCATCTACCATCAGGATGTTTACAAATTTAGCCAACAGTTCTGATCCGAACTTCGGATCCGGCAGAATTTTACGTTGACCAATGACGCGACGACGTGGCATGGGAATACTCCGTTGTTAATTCAGGATTGTCCAAAACTCTACGAGTTTAGTTTGACATTTAAGTTAAAACGTTTGGCCTTACTTAACGGAGAACCATTAAGCCTTTGGCTTCTTCACGCCGTACTTGGAACGGGCTTGCTTGCGGTCTTTAACACCTGAGCAGTCCAGCGCGCCACGAACGGTGTGGTAACGCACACCTGGCAGGTCTTTAACACGACCGCCACGGATCAGGATCACGGAGTGTTCCTGTAGGTTATGACCTTCACCACCAATGTAGGAGGTAACTTCAAAACCGTTGGTTAAGCGAACACGGCATACTTTACGCAGTGCGGAGTTCGGTTTTTTCGGGGTGGTGGTATATACACGGGTACATACGCCACGTTTCTGCGGGCAGGCTTCCAGCGCCGGAACGTTGCTTTTAGCAACCTTCAGGGAGCGCGGTTTGCGTACCAGCTGGTTAATTGTTGCCATTCAAAAAGCTCCTGGTTTTTGCTTCGTAAACACGTAATAAATCGTCGCATACTTGCGCAGGGCAAAGTATGAGGACGCAGAATTTTAGGGCTGGCAGTGGAAGGAGTCAAGAAATATACAAAAAATCAGCGCTACCAGGCCAGCTGTTGCGGATGTTGAACCGTCAACTGAACAAACTGATTATAGCCAATTAATACGGCACTGCGTGAAATTCGTGCAGTAATACCCCTGGCTTCGGCATCATTCTGAATAACATACAAAGGGATAGCCGATTCATAGAGACGTTTCTCTATATCCGTTTCGGCCAGTGCAGCAATCACCCCGTCCTGCATTAAGACCAACACATCTCCAGACTTCAGACAGCGCAGAAGTGTATCCATGTCACTGTGATAGGGGGAATGTGAAAGCGTGTGCAACATAAATAAGGACGCCTGTCGCTAAAAGGAGAGAACCGAATGATAATCGGCCAGCTTGTCGTGTAATGCTTCGGGGGCAAGCAATTTGATATCCAGAACCCAATCCGTAGCCATATCGATACCACGCTGCCGTATTGATGTTTCGCACGCGTAGCAATGTTCAATGTCGTAAAGAGGCAGCACACCAAAGGTCGCGATATAGTTGCGCATTAGAATCTTTTCAGGCTGCTGTGCTGGCAAAAGTTGCAACACACCATCACCGATAAAAAATACGCCAATGTCTTCGGTGAGCGCGGACATCGCTAAAAGCGCATCCAACCCTTCACGGCCGGAGGCGCTGCCGTGAGGTGAATGACTGAAAACAAAAGCAATACGTTTCATGACGCAGCCTTAAGGACACATTAAAACTGTATGACCCGATCGCATACCAGTACGGACTGAGCCAACGTTCCCAAGCCGCTCAGCGTAAAGCCGGCTTGCAGGTTGGCGCTACCCAGCTTGAGCTGTTCAGCCTGCTGCCGATCGGTGACACCACGCCGCAACGCGGCAGCAATACATACGTTCAGGGCCACGTTATGTTCCTGCCCCAAACGTCGCCAGGCGCGAACAAGATCAAATTCATCGCTTGCCGGTGACGTCAGTTGATTGGCATTCAGCACACCTTCACGGTAGAAAAACACGCTTTCCAACCGATGACCTTCCGTCAATACTGCTTGCGCGAACTGAAAAGCGCTGCTCGCCTGCTGTGTTCCGTAAGCGGGCCCGGTCACCAACAGACAATAACTCAAACTCAGCATCCGCGATCGTGTCCGCTGAAATCGCCGCTTTTAAACTGGCGAATATAGAGATACACCGTGTGTTTGGAAATATTCAGACGCTCGGCGACCTGGTTAATGGCATCTTTAATGTCAAAAATGCCTTTCTCATACAGGTTCAGCACGATCTGGCGATTTTTGGCATTGTTGGAAACGTTGCGATCGGCATTCACTTCTTCAATGGAGAATTCCAATGTTTGAGCCACGAGATCGTCAACCGATGAGGCAAAATTGACCGACGAAGCCACCTCGTGCATTTCGGGTGGAATGAACGTTTGAACAATCTGAGAAAAAGGCACATCCAGATTCATATTGATACAGAGTAATCCAATCACTCGCTGATCGCGGTTGCGAATGGCAATCGTGACTGATTTCATCAGCACGCCGCTTTTAGCGCGGGTGAAATAAGCCTTGGATACACTGCTGTCCTCTCCGGCCATATCATGCAACATACGCAATGCAAGGTCGGTGATGGGCGAGCCGATTTTCCTGCCAGTATGTTCACCGTTCGCAATCCGCACCGCAGAGCATTTCAGATCTTCGAGCGAGTGCAGAACAATCTCGCAATGCTCACCGATTAGCATGGCCAGACCATCGACCACCGCTTCATACGATTTCAGGATCTCATAATCCGTCTGGCTAAACGGACGTTCATCCAGCAAATCAAGGTCATAAGATTCGCTGGATACAAGCGAATTAGACATGGCAGACACCACCCTCAACGTCATCTATTTATTGTATTGACAGGGGACATAGTCTAGCAAATGTCCACTCTCTCGTCCCCGAATTTAACGGCGTCGTTTCCAGACGTTGAACCCACGCATCTTTATTGAACAGATAAAAAAACCGCAGGCATATAACCTGCGGTTGATACGGCGGCGTCATTCAATCAATGAATTATTGCGCGCTTTTTTCATCAGCAGGTTTTTCTGCTTTAGCATCATCCGCTGCTTTCACGTCAGCTTCAGATTTGATATCCAGCAGTTCAACGTCAAACACCAGTGTAGAGTTGGCAGGAATGCCGGGCACACCGGTTTCACCGTAAGCCAGTTCTGGTGGAATAACCAGCTTGATTTTCCCGCCTTTCTTCACGTGTTTCAGGCCTTCAGTCCAGCCTGGGATGACACCATCCAGACGGAAAGAAAGTGGCTCACCACGTTTGTAGGAGTTATCAAATTCACTGTTGTCCACCAGCGTACCTTTGTAGTTCACCACCACGGTATCGCTATCTTTTGGCGCGCTACCGCTGCCTTCTTTCTCAACCTGATAAAGCAGACCGGATTCGGTTTTCTTCACGCCTTTCTCTTTGGCGAAAGTATCACGATACTTCGTGCCTTTATCCGCGTTATCCTTCGCATCCTGCTTCATTTTGGCTTCTGCCGCCGCTTTTACCCGGCCTTCAAAACTTTGCAGCGTTTTCTCGATTTCTTCATCATTCAGTTTGCTCTTATCGGCAAACGCATCCTGAACACCGGCAATCAGTTGATCTTTATCCAGTTTGATACCCAGCTTTTCCTGCTCCTTCAGGGAATTGTCCATGTAACGCCCCAAAGATGCACCTAACGCGTAAGCAGCGGCCTGTTCATCATTCTTGAATTTGGCCGTCGTCGCCGAATCAGACGCCTGTGCCGTCTCTGCCGCCAGAGCCTGACCGGCGTTCAGCGTCAGAGCCATCGTCGTTGCTAACAGCGTTACTTTAAACAGTGATTTCATCCATTTCTCCAGCATCTGGAGCAACGCGCTCCAGCCATCATTAAAAATAAATTCGCGCCTACTATAACTGTGCGAATGAAGACAACACAACGACACGCGCGACAAACCTTTGATAAAAAAACGTCTGGAACGTTTTTTAACGCCGCGGATGGCGGCCCGAAGGGCGACGGGCAGGATAGTCCGCCGTAAAACATCGCTGCGCTATGTTGACCTGAAGAACAAATCCCACTTACAGGGCCGACCCAAATCCTCAGATAGTCTATTGCTCCCTATTCCGACCGTTTTTACTACCAGAAGTTTCCGCTTTCTGACAAACTCTAAGAGAAGAGAAAGTAAGAGGAATAGCCATGTCACCGTTTTTACTTGAAGAACGGCTCGAACTGTTGGAAAGCCGTCAGGCCTTTCAGGAACTGACGATAGAGGAGCTGAATCAAACCATCGTTCAGCACGAGCGAGAAATTAGTCGGTTACGTGAGCAGATGCGCCTGTTAACGGAGAGATTGCGGACTCAGCAAACGTCGTTAATCGCATCACAATCGGAAGAAACACCGCCGCCGCATTACTGATTTCAGACCGCTCAGCGCATCAATACAAAAATCGTCAGCCATAAAAAAACCTCAGAGCAATAGCCGCTGCTCTGAGGTTATCTATACATCCTTCGCTTTGCGGGCAAAACCAATCTTTATCCGCAAAACGATTTCTGTCGGCCGTCGTTCTAAACGGATTAGTGGCAGCCGCACCCGCCATGTCCGCCACAGCCGCCTTTACCGTGTTCATGGTCATGATCGTGATCGTGGCCATGACCGCCACAGCAGCCGTCACCGTGCTCATGATCGTGCTCGCCGTGGACATGTCCATGAGCCAGTTCTTCTTCAGTTGCTTCGCGGATCGCGATAACTTCAACATTGAAGCTCAGATTCTGGCCTGCCAACATATGGTTGCCATCAACCACGACGTGGTCGTCTTCTACTTCCGTGATTTCAACCGGAACCGGACCCTGGTCGGTTTCAGCCAGGAAACGCATACCGACCTGAAGCTCATCCACGCCCATGAAGACATCTTTAGGAACGCGTTGAACCAGGTTTTCGTCATAGTTGCCGTAAGCATCGTTGGAACCAATGTTCACATCGAAACGCTCACCCACACCACGACCTTCCAAGGCGTTTTCCAGGCCGGAAATCAGCGAACCATGACCATGCAGATAGTCCAACGGCGCACTCACCGGAGACTCATCAACCAATACACCATCTTCTGTACGTACCTGATAGGCCAGACTGACCACCAGATCTTTTGCTACTTTCATGATATCTCCTACCGTTGGAAATCAAACTGGCGCAAATTGTAGCTGAAAAAAATCCCCCTGTACCGTCCGGAATCAAAAATCGTCGGGAACGACTTTTAACACCGCTTACGGTAGCCAACCCGCCATCAATCAGGATGAAAAATGCCGATGATTTCCTGAGCCGGTCGTTCCGGCGCAGCTGGCGGTGTATCCCGTTGACTTTGGTGGTAACCACATTTTACGCAAGTTACAATTTCTGTTTCGTCTTCACGCCCTACGGCCAGCGTATCCAGCGCCTGACATTGGGGACAGACGGCCCCCGCGATAAACCGTTTACGCATTGTTCATGACCTATTGTTCCTGCATTCCGCTATTCCACCTCATCCCAATCGTCGGGCCGACGCCGTTCACGCTGCATTTCCCGCTGGAAAATATCTTCCAGCTCGCGACGCGCCTCTTTGACGCGGGATATCTGGGCAACATCGCTTTGCAACTGCGGCATGAGTTCACGCAGCATACGCATATCCAGACGCCGGAAATGCTGCTGGGCGCGAAATGCCTGATGAGGATGCATCCCTAACGACATCAGCGCCTTGCGGCCCAATTCCAGCGCACTGGAAAACGTTTCACGCGAGAAATGCCTGACGCCGGCCTGCAAAAGCTCATGCGCCTCAACGCGCCCGCGCGCCCTGGCCAAGATTTCCAGATGAGGAAAATGCTGTTGGCACAGACGTACAATCTCCATGGTATCTTCCGGCGCATTACAGGTAATGACAATCGACTGCGCTTTCGCCGCCCCTGCCGCCCGCAATAACTCCAGCTCCGTCGCATCGCCATAGTACACTTTATAACCATAGCTTCTCATCAGGCTCACGGCGCTGATATCGCGCTCTAATACCGTAATCCGCATTTTGTTTGCCATCAACAAGCGGCCGATAACCTGTCCGAAGCGGCCAAATCCCACGACAATGACCTGCGGCTCATCGTCTGCAACGTAGGGCTTCTCGTCGGAGACGTCCTGTAGGTTATAACGACGCGCCAGAATACGGTCAATCGCCTGCATTAATAGCGGCGTCGTCATCATGGATATCGTCACCGTCACCAACAGCAGCGGCAGTTGTTCGCCTTTCAGGACGTTATACGTCGAAGCGGCCGAAAACAGGACAAACGCGAACTCTCCGCCCTGGCTCAAAACACCGGCAAACTGCAAACGCTCCGAACGACGCATCCGGTTGAGCCGCGCCAGGACGTAGAGCACCGTACCTTTGACCGCGACCAAAACCAATACTGCAACCAGCACCTTGATGATATGGGTATAGAGAATCCCCAGATTCAACGCCATCCCGACAGAGATAAAAAACAGTCCCAGCAACAGCCCCTTAAACGGTTCAATGGCGATTTCCAGCTCATGACGATACTCACTTTCCGCCAGTAATACGCCCGCAATAAAAGTACCGAGCGCCATGGAAAAACCCAGCGTTTCCATAAAGAGCGCAGAACCCAACACCAGCAACAGCGCGGCGGCGGTAAAAACTTCACGCACGCCGGACGCCGCAATGAAGCGGAACAACGGGCGTACCAGATAGCGGCCGCCAATCAACATCCCCACAAAGGCTGCGACCTTAAGCCCTATATGGTTCCAGTCATCCACTTCGCCCTGAACCCCGGCCAAAATCGGGATCAGCGCCAGAGCGGGAATCACCGCCAAATCCTGAAACAGCAGCACAGAGAAACCAAGCTGGCCTGATTCGCTGCGGTTCATGCCTTTTTCACGCATCAGTTGCAGCGCCATCGCCGTAGATGACATGGCAAGGCCGACACCGCCGATCAAGGCCGACTGCCAGGAGAAATCCGTCAGGTAAAGCGCGCCCCCCAATATCACCGTACTCAGCCCGACCTGCGCCGCCCCCACGCCGAAAATGGAACGCCGCAGCGTCCACAGCTTGGTCGGATTTAGCTCCAGGCCGATGATAAACATCAGGAAAACCACACCCAGTTCAGAGAAATGCAGGATCGCCTCGACATCCCGGATAAAACCCAGTCCCCAGGGGCCAATGGCGATTCCGGCGATCAAATATCCCAATACCGCACCGATCCCCAATCGTGCCGCAATAGGTACGGCTACCACCGCCACAAATAAAAACAGCACCCCGGCGGTCAGTAGCGCAGAACTCTCCATAATTATCGTTCCTTTTTATCGAGAGGGGATGCCAGCCATTCACCATAAGCCCGGGCGTAACTTGCCAAAACATCAGGTTGCAGACGACGCGCCCAGTAAACAATCATCGGTTGCATCCAGTGCATACGGCACATTCCCGCCGTCAGCTCAAAAGGATGCAGCAGATCCCCGATAGGGAAACGGTTATTACCTTCAGCCCGATAGGCATACTCAGGCTCTCCCGTGGTAATCACCGAACGCCAGTATTTTCCTTCCAGCGCATTGCCGCCGATACCATTGGCAAAACCGCGCGACAAAACCCGATCAAGCCATTCCTTCAGCAAGGCTGGGCAACTATAGGTATAAAGCGGGTGTTGAAAAACAATGACGTCATGCTCACGCAGCAGCCGTTGTTCATGGTGAATATCGATAAAAAAATCAGGATAGTGCGCGTACAGATCGTGCACCGTTACATTATCCAACTGCTGTGCCGGTTGCAGTAAAACCCGGTTGGCTACCGAGTCCTGTGATTCCGGATGGGCATACAGCAGCAAAATCTTCGGTGGCTGCAACATCATTCCCCTCCAAGGCGTCGTCATGGTAAGCGTTTTCCGTTACCATGCAGCGCAACGACTACAAACAGGACGCCGTGAGTCCTGCTATCATGTCCATAATTTAACATACTCTGAACATATGGCGCTTTATGATTGTTTTCTCTTCGCTGCAAATTCGACGTGGCGTGCGCGTTTTATTGGATAACGCGACAGCCACGATTAATCCAGGTCAGAAAGTCGGTTTGGTCGGTAAAAACGGCTGCGGCAAGTCTACGCTACTATCATTACTGAAAGGTGAAATCAGCGCCGACGGCGGCAGTGCCACGTTCCCTCAGAATTGGGCGCTGGCATGGGTGAATCAGGAAACCCCGGCGCTGGATGTCCCGGCGCTGGACTACGTCATTGATGGCGATCGCGAATTTCGTCAGTTGGAAGCCGAACTGCACACCGCCAACGAAGAGAACAACGGGCACGCCATTGCAACACTGCACGGTAAACTGGACGCCATTCAGGCATGGACCATCCAGGCCAGAGCCTCAAGTTTGCTGCATGGACTCGGCTTTTCTCAGGAACAACTACAGCAGCCCGTCAGCGCGTTTTCCGGCGGCTGGCGCATGCGCCTCAACCTGGCACAGGCGTTACTTTGCCGCTCGGACTTGCTGCTGCTGGATGAACCAACCAACCACCTCGATCTCGATGCCGTCATCTGGCTGGAGAAATGGCTGAAAAGTTATTCGGGTACGCTGGTGCTGATTTCTCACGACCGTGATTTCCTCGATCCCGTCGTCAATAAAATCCTGCATATCGAGCAGCAAACGCTGAACGAATACACGGGCAACTACTCCTCTTTTGAACGCCAACGGGCAACCCGGCTGGCGCAACAGCAATCGCTGTATGAGCACCAGCAGGAAAGAGTGGCGCATTTGCAACACTATATTGACCGTTTCCGCGCCAAAGCAACCAAAGCCAAACAGGCGCAAAGCCGGATAAAAATGCTGGAGCGGATGGAGTTGATTGCCCCGGCCCATGTGGATAACCCTTTCCGTTTCAGTTTCCGCCCGCCGGAATCGTTACCAACCCCGCTGCTGCGCATGGAAAAAGTCAGCGCCGGCTACGGTGATAAACTGATTCTTGAGTCAATCAAACTGAATCTGGTACCTGGATCGCGTATTGGACTACTCGGTCATAACGGGGCGGGCAAGTCCACGCTGATCAAACTGCTGGCGGGAACGCTTGCCCCGATACACGGTGAAATCGGCCTGGCTAAAGGGGTAAAACTGGGATATTTCGCCCAGCATCAGTTGGAGTTTTTACGCGCCGATGAATCGCCATTACAGCATTTGGTGCGTTTAGCGGAACGGGAAACCGAACAGCAGCTGCGTGATTACCTCGGCGGTTTCGGTTTTCAGGGCGATAAAGTCACGGAAATCACCGAACGGTTTTCCGGGGGTGAGAAAGCCCGGCTGGTACTGGCGCTCATCGTCTGGCAGCGTCCAAACCTGTTGCTGCTGGATGAGCCGACCAACCACCTCGATCTGGATATGCGTCAGGCACTGACCGAAGCGTTGATCGATTTCGAGGGCGCGCTCGTTGTGGTATCGCACGATCGACACCTGATCCGATCGACGACGGACGATCTTTATCTGGTCCATGACCGTAAAGTCGAGCCTTTCGATGGCGATCTGGAAGACTATCAGCAATGGCTGGGCGGCCTGCAACGTCAGAATAATGCCGCAGACGAAACGCCGAAAGAGAATACAGCCAACAGCGCACAAGCCAGAAAAGAACAAAAACGGCGAGAAGCAGAGCTGAGGACGCAAACGCAGCCGCTGCGTAAGCAGATCGTCAGGCTTGAACAGCAAATGGAAAAACTGGGCGACGCTTTAAGTGCGATCGAGGCACAGCTGGCGGACAGCGAACTTTATGATATCAGCCGCAAAACAGAGTTGACCGATTGTCTGCAACAGCAAACCAAAATCAAAACGGATCTGGAAGAAACGGAGATGGCCTGGCTCGATGCTCAGGAACGGTTGGAGCAAATGAATCAGTCGTTGTCATAGTTGCTCCCGGTTGCGAGCCGGTAAGGCGGTTATCAGCTCGCAACTCTCGTCTCAACAACAGGCGGCTAATGCCAAATCAGTAGTACACAAGCCGCAGTCAGCAGACCCATCGATACATTAAAAATCACCCAGGATTTCTTACTGCGGAGCAGACGGCCAATCAAGGTACCAAATCCCAGCCATATGACGCCCGCCACGGCATTCACCAGTACCATCCCAATGCTGATCGCAATGACTGACTGGTTATATTCCTCGCCCGCCAGACTGAAACTGGCGACGGCACCCAGCGCCATCAGCCACGCTTTCGGATTCAAAAACTGTAGCAGCCATCCCTGATAGAACCGTACCGGCTGAGGCGGCGCAATGGATGTTTCGAGTTTCTCGTAGGCCGCCGTGGCAATTTTCCACGCCAGCCAAAGCAGATAGGTACTGCCGAGCACCTTAAGACCCCAGTGCAAAGAGGGGTAGACCAGAATCAGACTACCGACGCCAAAAGCCACCATCAGCAAAATACTCTGCATCCCCAGCATGATCCCCAGCATCAGCCACATCGAGCGAAGAAAACCAAAGTTGGCGCCAGACGTAGTCAGCAACATATTATTCGGTCCGGGCGTAATCGCAGCAACCCAGAGAAAGCCTAACATCGAGAGAAATAAACTCAGTTCCATGGAGTGGGCGCCCCTCGCCCGACAGCATTGATTTGATACCGTTTTTGGCGTGTGCTTTTCAAGCACCTCAATTTTTAGCAAATCACGATCTTCAGCTTCAACAACTATCGGCTTCACCACATGATGGTTTCTGACAAATAGTCGTTTTTAAAAAAGAGTGATTAACTGGCAGCATCGAAGCTAACAGTGTGATATTGATCGCACAAGATCTGACAACAAGATTTTATTTACATTATGTACGACGTTTTTCGCCCGCTTAGCGGCGCCAGTAACCCTCATATTCAAACGCTGCTGCCAAGGCTGGTGCGCCGCAGAGCATTGCTACAGCCTATCTGGCAACGGCTTGAACTGCCTGACGGCGACTTTGTCGATCTGGCCTGGAGCGAAGACCCGACTCAGGCCCGGCATAAACCCCGAGTGGTGCTGTTTCACGGTCTGGAAGGCAGTTTCCATAGCCCGTATGCGCATGGTCTGTTACATGCCTGCCGACAACATGGCTGGCTGGCCGTTATCATGCATTTTCGCGGGTGCAGCGGTAAGCCCAATCGAATGAAACGCATCTATCACTCCGGCGAAACGGAAGATGCCAGCTACTTTCTGCATTGGTTGCAGACCACGTTTGGCGAAGTTCCTACCGCAGCGATTGGTATTTCTCTGGGCGGCAACATGCTGGCCTGCCTGCTGGGCAAACAGGGCGAGCGGTGTCTGTTATCCGCCGCCGTGATAGTGTCTGCCCCATTGATGCTGGAACCCTGTAGCAGGCGTATGGAACAGGGGTTCTCCCGCATTTATCAGCGCTATTTGCTGCGTTTGCTGAAGCAGAATGCGGCCCGTAAACTGGTCGCTTACCCCGGCACGCTGCCCGTTCAGCTGTCACAGCTGAAAAAAATCAAACAGCTGCGGGAATTTGATGACGTGATTACTTCACAGGCGCACGGATTTAGCGATGCCGCCGATTATTACCAGCGCTGTAGCGCCCTGCCCCTGCTGCCGCAGATACGAAAGCCGCTACTGATTATTCACGCAAAAGACGATCCGTTCATGACCGAAGATGTTATTCCCGATTTTTCCCAGTTACCGTCTAATATTGAATATCAACTGACGGATTATGGCGGACATGTGGGTTTTGTCGGCGGATCGTTTCTGAAGCCGGAAATGTGGCTTGAGCAGCGTATTCCGAGTTGGCTTACCCCGTTTCTGGATAATGTTTTTTCTGGATCTCTTTATTTTGGAAAAGAATCGTGATTATTCCCTGGCAACAACTCGATCCTGAAACGCTGGATAACCTCATCGAATCTTTCGTGCTGAGAGAGGGAACCGACTACGGTGAGGAGGAACGCTCGCTGGCGCAAAAAGTCGCTGACGTACGCCGGCAGTTGGAATCTGGCGAAGTCGTGATGGTCTGGTCTGAATTGCATGAAACCATCAACATCATGCCTCGCGGCCAATTTAACGTCGGTGAGCATCACTCGTATTGAACGAATAAACATGCTAAAAGCCATGTATATAAAACAATGGATATCTGTTCCCTTTTTTGATGACGCTCGGTCTCCGTGACGGAGATGCGGATGAGCGCCGCCATCACGGAGTTACGCGTCTCATGTCACATAAACATCCAATTATTGCTGTCACCGGCTCCAGCGGTGCGGGAACCACTACCACCAGTCTGGCGTTCCGTAAAATTTTTCAGCAGTTAAACATGCGGGCCGCCCAGCTTGAAGGGGATAGTTTTCATCGTTATACCCGTCCGGAAATGGATATGGCCATTCGCAAAGCGCGCGATCTTGGCCGGCATATCAGCTACTTTGGCCCTGAAGCCAATGATTTCAGCTTGCTGGAACAGTCATTCATTGAATATGGCCAGCATGGTCAGGGGCAGACCCGTAAATACCTGCATACCTATGACGAAGCCATTCCCTACAACCAGGTTCCCGGCACATTCACGCCATGGGAACCCATGCCGGCACCGACCGATGTGCTGTTTTATGAAGGCCTGCATGGCGGAGTGGTTACTGACCAGCACAATGTGGCTCAGCACGTTGACCTGCTGGTGGGCGTGGTGCCCATCGTCAACCTCGAATGGATTCAAAAGCTGATTCGTGATGTCAATGAACGCGGCCATTCACGCGAAGCCGTCATGGATTCTGTCGTGCGTTCCATGGAAGACTACATTACCTACATCACGCCGCAGTTTTCACGCACGCATATTAACTTCCAGCGCGTTCCCACTGTGGATACCTCCAACCCGTTTGCTGCCAAGTCCATTCCTTCACTGGATGAGAGCTTCGTCGTGATTCACTTTCAGGGACTGGATAATATTGATTACCCTTATCTGCTCGCCATGTTGCAAGGGTCATTCATTTCTCATATCAATACGCTGGTTGTCCCTGGTGGAAAAATGGGGCTGGCGATGGAGTTAATCATGGCGCCGCTGGTACAACGGCTGCTGGAAGGGAAAAAGATCGAATAAACCCGCGGTGGCACGATAAACGAAACGCATCGCGCCACCACGATCGCAGGCATATCTGTCAGGGCGAATCTTACCCCCCAACTTCATGACTGTGCGTAACTTCAACGGCCTGACCCAACATCAATGCAACAGAGCAGTATTTCTCGGCTGACAGCGCCACGGCTCGTTCTACCGCTTGATCGGTCAGCCCTTTTCCCGTCACGATGAAATGCAGATTAATATGGGTAAACAGACGCGGGGTTTCCGTTCTCCGTTCTGAAGTCAATTTCACTTCACAATCGACAACATCGTGACGTCCTTTCTGCAAAATCGACACGACATCGATCGCGCTACAACCACCAACCGACATCAAAACCATTTCCATCGGACTCGGCGCCTTATCACCCGCATTACCATCCATCAGAATCTGATGCCCTGATGAGGATTCGCCAAGAAACGTTAAGCCGTCAACCCATTTAACCCGTGCCTGCATGGTGCCTCCATTAAAAAATTTTTGAAAATTTATACTGTTACTATACAAAAACATCCAATAACCGGAGCTTTATCATGCTGAAGCGAGACAACACAAGACACTTCCTTCAAGCTGTGTTAAAAACGAGAATAGAATCTGCCTTTTCTGGACAAACTCAGATACAAGGAAGATGATGGCGTCGCCAGATATCAGGTTCCAGTATATTCCCTGACGTCATTCTGCTCACACGGATTTTGATTTTTTAGCAGTAACCACGCCGTACAGGGAACTCTGAGCCCTGTGATTTGCGCAGTGAATTACAACAGAGGATGATAGCGAATGGTTCTCGGCAAACCGCAAACAGACCCAACTCTCGAATGGTTCCTTTCTCATTGCCATATCCATAAGTATCCATCGAAGAGCACGCTTATTCACCAGGGTGAAAAAGCAGAAACGCTTTACTACATCGTGAAAGGCTCTGTCGCAGTGCTAATCAAAGATGAAGAAGGCAAAGAAATGATTCTCTCTTATCTCAATCAGGGAGATTTTATCGGCGAGCTTGGCCTGTTTGAAGAAGGTCAGGAGCGCAGTGCCTGGGTACGGGCAAAAACGGCTTGTGAAGTCGCTGAAATTTCTTACAAGAAATTCCGGCAGCTGATTCAGGTCAATCCAGATATCCTCATGCGTCTGTCCGCACAAATGGCGAGCCGTCTGCAGGTTACGTCGGAAAAAGTCGGTAATCTGGCTTTTCTTGATGTGACAGGCCGTATTGCTCAAACGTTGTTGAACCTGGCGAAACAACCCGATGCCATGACTCATCCGGATGGCATGCAAATAAAAATTACCCGTCAGGAAATTGGACAAATTGTTGGCTGTTCACGTGAAACCGTGGGCCGCATTCTAAAAATGTTGGAAGACCAGAATCTGATCTCCGCACATGGCAAAACGATTGTCGTTTACGGCACTCGCTAAATCATACTTAACCCGACAGACAAAAAAAGCGTGAAGGCAACTTCACGCTTTTTTAATTATTTTCAGGGCAATGCTACATTAACCTGCGGCATTAACCACTTGCTCAACGGCTTTCGCAAACTTCGCCATTCCTTGTTCGATATCCTGATCCTCAATAATCAGCGAAGGTACAAAGCGAATCACATTTGGTCCCGCCATCAGCACCATCACCCCTTGTTCCGTTGCTGCGGCTAAAAAGTCACCTGCCCGCCCATGCCATTCCGGTTTCAGTTCAGCGCCCAACAATAAGCCCATGCCACGAACCTGCTCGAAAATACCGTACTGCTGGTTAATCTTTTCCAACGCACCGATAAATCGATCGTGACGCTCCGCCACCCCCGCCAACACGGCTGGCGTATTGATCGTATCCAGCGCCGCTTCCGCCACGGCGCAAGCCAGGGGATTACCGCCATAGGTCGTACCGTGTACGCCAACCGTCATCACAGAGGCAACGTCTTCGGTCGTCAGCATCGCGCTGATCGGGAAACCGCCGCCCAACGCTTTCGCCGTGGTCAGAATATCCGGCATAATACCGTAATACATATAGGTAAACAGTTTGCCCGTTCTGCCCATTCCACTTTGCACTTCATCAAAAACCAATAGCGCCTTATACCGATCGCACAACTCACGCACGCCTTGCAGAAACTCCGGCGTGGCGGGCATAATTCCGCCCTCGCCCTGCACCGGTTCCAGCACCACCGCACAGGTGTGGTCATCCATCACCGCTTTGACCGCCGCCAGATCGTTAAAAGGCACATGCACGATATCCGCGGGCTTGGGTCCAAAACCGTCAGCATATTTGGCCTGCCCGCCAACCGAGACGGTGAATAACGTTCTTCCATGGAACGCGTTATAAAACGCAATAATCTTGGTTTTGTATGGGCTATGGCGTTTGATGGCATAGTGGCGCGCCAGTTTAAACGCCGCTTCGTTTGCCTCGGCCCCGGAGTTAGCAAAAAATACCCGATCGGCAAAGGTCGCCTGAATCAGCTTGCTGGCAAGACGCAGCGCCGGCTCATTGGTAAAAATATTGCTGGTGTGCCACAGCTGTTCTCCCTGCTGTTTCAACGCGGCAACCAGAGCAGGATGGCAATGGCCAAGCGCGGTAACCGCAATACCACCAGAGAAATCAATATATTCCCGCCCTTGCTGATCCCATACCCGGCTTCCCTTACCTTTCACCGGCACAAACTGCGCTGGTGCATAAACCGGCAGAATCACTTTATCGTGAGTTTCTCTCGTTACTGCTTTGTTATCTGTTGCCATTTGCTGCCCCGCTCTGATATCCCATTGTTCCGAATGAAAATATAGTCATTAAATATGCATAAAAAATCAAATTCAGGCAATATTAAATCACCAACACCGGGCAATTACTTTCTATACGATTAGATTTTAAGGAAATTATCCAGAAGCTGATGTCCCTGCTGACTAAGTATGCTTTCAGGATGGAACTGTACTCCTTCCAATGGCAGTGCCCGGTGTCGGATTCCCATGATCTCATCGCGTTCACCGTCGCACTCGCTCCAGGCCGTCACCTCAAAGCAGTCAGGCAAAGAGTCCGCCTCAATGACCAGCGAGTGGTAGCGCGTCACCGTCAGTGGCTGAGACAACCCGGAAAAAACCCCCGTCTTGTTATGGGTGATGAGAGAGGTTTTACCATGCATGACCTGTCTTGCCCGCACAACGCGCGCGCCAAATGCCTGCCCCAGCGCCTGATGACCAAGACAGACGCCCAGAATCGGTAATTTATCGGCGAAATGGCGGATCGCCGCCAGTGAGATACCGGCTTCATCCGGGGTACAGGGCCCCGGGGAAATCACCAGCCGATCGGGCCGAAGCTGTTCGATATCTGCCAATTTCAGCTCATCGTTACGTTTGACCAGAACGTCGGCGCCCAACTCACAGAAATACTGATACAGGTTATAGGTAAAGGAGTCGTAGTTATCGATCAGTAACAGCATGCTTCGCCTGAAATCCTCATTTAAAAAACGCCCTCACGTCTACATACCACCACAAAGTGACGTTAATCATACATGTCAACTATGATACCTGACTCTCCACCGGGATGGCTTATTTATTAGCAGACATATAATTAATCAAGAACCAATCATTAATTTATTAAATAATAAGTCATCATTAATAGGTCATGTTTATTATTCAGGAAAGAATGATATGAAAATAGAAAATCACTTTTCAAACAACCGTAACAGTTCCTTACAAACCCATAACCCCCACCAAAATCCAATATTAACGAGTGAGTAAATTAAAATTTTTAGTTAAATCTAAAATAATTTTATAAGCTGATCAATATTATCATTTAGAATAATATTAATTTCTTATAAAATCAGAAACAAAACCAATAAACTATGTTTTAAGATATTCCAAATAAACATATTTTATTGATTTTTAATCAAATTAACAGAAAATCAGTTTCTAAAAAAACACAAATACATAATAAATTATTTTTATCAACAGTAAATAAAAAAATATTTAATAACATCTCTTGCATTGTTTTATTTTTGTGATAACAATTAATTCGGCCAATCAACAGACCATGATTTCATTTTTATTGAAACAAGCATCATCAATCACATCGGACATATGGAACAGGAAATGTCCGAACAATAATTATATCCAAGGAGATAACCCGAATGAAATACCTACTGCCTTCTACAGCCGCTGGGCTGTTATTTTTCGCTTGCCAACCGGCGATTGCAGCTAATACGGGTGGTTACGCGACAACGGACGGTGGCAACGTCTCTGGTGCAGTTAACAAGACCGCTCGCTCAATGCAGGATATCATCGACATCATTGAAGCAGCGAAGCTTGATTCGGCTGGTAAAAAAGTAAAGGGAGGCGCCTATCCACTCGTCATTACTTATAACGGGAATGAAGACTCGCTGATTAAAGCCGCCGAGGCCAATGTCTGCGGACAGTGGCAAAAACCGGCACGTGGTGTACAAATCAAAGAATTCACCAAGGGGATTACCCTCCTCGGAACCAATGGTTCCTCAGCCAACTTCGGTATCTGGATCGTCAATTCATCGGATGTCGTTGTCCGCAATATGCGTTTTGGCTATATGCCTGGCGGTCCAGAGGATGGCGACGCCCTCCGCGTTGATAACTCGCCGAACGTCTGGATTGACCACAACGAAATTTTCGCCAAAAATTTTGAATGCGCGGGAACCCCCGATGGCGATACCACCTTTGAGTCCGCCGTGGATATCAAAAAAGGGGCAACCAATGTTACGGTTTCCTACAACTACATTCATGGCATCAAGAAGGTTGGCCTGAGCGGTTCCAGCTCCAGCGATACCGGTCGCAACCTGACTTACCATCACAACATCTACAGCGATGTGAACGCACGTCTTCCGCTACAGCGTGGTGGACAGGTTCACGCCTATAACAACCTGTATACCGGCATCACCAGTTCCGGTCTGAACGTTCGTCAGAACGGCATTGCGCTGATTGAACGTAACTGGTTTGAAAATGCGAAAAATCCGGTGACATCACGTTACGATGGTTCCAACTTCGGTACCTGGGATTTGCGTAACAACAACATCACGAAACCGGCTGATTTCACAACCTACAACATTACCTGGGATAAAGATTCCTCCCCTTACGTCAATGCGGAGGATTGGAAAAGCACAGGCACTTTCCCGGCAGTCCCTTACAGCTATTCGCCGGTAACGGCGCAGTGCGTGAAGGATAAACTGGCGAATTATGCTGGCGTAGGAAAAAACCTTGCGGTGCTGACGTCAGCCGCCTGCAACTGAAAACCGTCGGTTCTTTCCTGTCAGGGCCGGATAAATCGCAGGGCTGGTAACGTCTGTCACCAATCAGTTGACGTCGGGTTACAGCAACGGGCGGAGTTCACCTGAATAAGTGGGTTTTGCGATGACCAATGTAAGAAAGGCCAGATTCTGGCCTTTCTTCATATTCTGTATTCTTTACCGATCCAATATGTCGTTCGGCTCAGGGCAGCACTTTCGCTGACTGAATAACGATAGGTTTGGTTGGCACATTCTGATAAGGGCCGACGTTTTCAGTCTGCACCTGAGAGATCTTATCCACGACGTCCATGCCTTTCACCACCTTGCCAAAGACGGCATAGCCGAAATCGCGCTGACCATGATCGAGAAAGGCGTTATCAGCCACGTTAATAAAGAACTGGCTGGTAGCGCTGTCTTTTTCTGCCGTACGCGCCATAGAAATGGTACCGCGCAGGTTACGCAAACCGTTGTCCGCTTCGTTCTTGATCGGAGGATTAGGGGCTTTCTGTTTCATATCACTGCTAAAACCCCCACCCTGAACCATGAAGCCCGGGATCACACGATGGAACGTCGTACCGTTATAGAAACCGCTGTTAACGTACTCAACAAAGTTTTTCACCGAGACCGGTGCTTTTTGATTATCCAACGCCAGTTCAATATCCCCAGCCGACGTAGTCAGCTGTACGTGCGTGGTGCCAGAAGCGGCCAATACCGGAGAGAGCGCGGTCAGTGAAATAAAGGCTGCTGCCGCAACCAGAGTACGTTTGAACATTGAGAATTCCTTTTTGAAGAGGCCAACTACAGAAAGCGTAGTGATTGTAAATACCCACTCTCTTCAAAGCCACCCATTTACCTTTTTTTACGTAGTAAATTCCGATTGTAACGAGTGGTTAAGCACAAAACCCATGAGTTCCCGGTACAGCCAATAAAAAAACGCGAGTGCGTTTTCAACGTCGCCTGCGACAGCTCAAAGGGTGGCGGGCAGGATAACCCGTGATAAAAAAGAGCTGACACGAAAGCCAGCTCCAGACGTTTTATTACATGATATGAAAAGAATTACCCCATACGTTCCGAACGCACGGCCAAATCGCGGCTGTACTGACGGCTGGCATCCACCAGCATCGCGGTATAAGCGTTCTTTGGCGTATCCCGGGTTAAATCGCCAATATCCAGCGTTTCGAGTATGCGGCCGTATTGCATCACCGCGACCCGATGGCATAAATGAGAAATAACGCCCAGATCGTGCGTGACCAACAGATACGTTAATCGCTCCTGCTGTTGCAATTCAGCCAGCAGATTAAGAATTTCCGCCTGCACGGAAACATCCAGCGCAGAGGTCGGCTCATCCAGCAGCAACACCTGAGGCTCCAGAATCAAGGCGCGGGCAATCGCCACACGCTGGCGCTGGCCGCCCGAAAGCTGATGCGGATAGCGGCGACGAAAGTGCGTTCCCAGGCCCACTTTCTCCAGCAGCGTATCAATACGATCGTCACGGTCGTTAAACCGGTGGATTGACAGCGGTTCTTCCAGAATCGCTTCCACCGTATGACGAGGATGCAGAGAACCATAGGGGTCCTGAAAGACCATCTGCACTCGACGGCAGCGATCCTGATCGATACGGTGCGCCAGTTGCTGACCATCAATCAGTAAACGTCCTTGCCAGTGATTAAACAATCCGGCCAGACATTTCAGCACGGTCGTTTTACCCGAGCCTGACTCACCGACCAGACCGAAAATATCACCATCGTCAACGGTAAGATTCACGTCATACAGAACCTGATTCTGTGTACTTCCCTGACCAAACGACAGATTAAGGTTATTCACTTCAATCATGGGTCTGTTCATATTCGTGGACTTGTTCATCGTCGCCATACCGGCTCCTTACTCATTAATCCAGGCGGGATCGCGGTTCATCACCGGCAGGCGTGGACGCGGATGGTCAATATCCGGCAGCGAATTCAGCAAACCACGGGTGTAAGGATGCTGTGCATTATCCAGATCGGCGGCGGCGATGGACTCCACCACCCGTCCGGCATACATCACCAGCACCCGATCGCAGAAGCTGCGAACCAGATTGATGTCATGGCTGATAAAAATCAGCCCCAGTCCACGTTCGCCGACCAGATCGTCGAGCATTGCCAGCACCTGTAAGCGCACAGAAACATCCAGCGCCGACGTCGGTTCATCAGCAATCACCACTTCCGGTTCGGTGATTAACATCATCGCAATCATGATGCGTTGCCCCTGTCCGCCTGAAATTTCATGGGGATACAGGTTGTATACCCGTTCCGGCTGGCGAATGCGTACCACATCCAGCATCGTCATTACTTTTTCCTTTGCTTCGCGGTGTGAAACGCGATGATGAGCCAGATAGGCTTCTGCGATCTGATCGCCAACGCAGACCACCGGATTCAATGAATATTTGGGATCCTGCATAATCATTGAAATGCGTTTCCCGCGGATCTGACGCATCCGGGCCTCATCTGCTTTTAGCAAATCCGTATCGCCGAAACGTAGCCGATCCGCCGTAATACGCGCGCTGTGCGGGTGTAAACGCAGCAAAGCGCGCCCCACGGTTGATTTACCCGAACCGGACTCGCCAACAATGGCCAGCTTTTCACACCCCAGCGAGAACGAGACGCCGCGCACGGCATCGGTGACTGCCCCGCCATTGACAAAGCTCACCCGCAGATTTTCGACGTCCAGCAGCGGGGCGCGCCGGGAAAGATTATTCAGTTCTGGGATCGAGGATGTCACGTAGGCCGTCTCCAAGGAAATTGAACGCCAGGCTGTTGATCAAAATTGCCAGCCCCGGAATAGTCACTAACCACCAGCACTCCATCATGTAACGGCGACCGGCCGAAATCATGGCTCCCCATTCCGGATCGGGCGGCTGAGCCCCTAATCCCAGGAAACCCAGTCCGGCGGCGGTCAGAATAATACCCGCCATGTTCATGGTGATGCGGATAATCACCGATGGCAGGCACAGCGGTACAATGTGATGCAGCAGAATGCGAAGAGAGGATGCCCCTTGCAGTTTCACGGCGGAAACAAAGTCGGCATGGCGCAAAGACAGTGTTTCGGCCCTTGCCAGACGGGCAATCGGCGGCCAGGCGGTTAGCGTAATCGCGATAACCACATGCTCCAGCCCGGGGCCAAGCGCGGCTACAAACGCCAGCGCCAGCACCAGACTGGGGAAAGAGATGAAAATATCGGTGATACGCATCAGGATAGTATCGACGATGCCGCCGTAATAACCCGCGACCACGCCCAGCAGCAGACCAATAGGCCCAACGGTTACCGACACCAGCGCCACAATATACAGCGTGATGCGCGAACCATAGACCAGGCGGCTAAAAACATCGCGGCCAAACTCATCGGTGCCAAACCAATGGGCGGCGCCCGGAGCCTGTAACGCATTGGCCAGGTCCTGCACCAGCGGATCGTGCGTGGCGATCCACGGTGCGAAAATCGCCACCAACAGCAGCATCAGCACAATAGCGGAACCTATCGCGGTCAGCGGGTTACGCATCATCAACAGCAGAAACCCGGCGATCCGTGCACCGCGCAGCCTCAGACGGCTCACTCGCTTTTCGGGTGGCGTGCGCACGATCTCACGAACTACCGGCGGCTCAGAGGAAATATTCATGCGTTCGTCCTCGGATCAAAAATTTGATACAGCATGTCCGACAGCAGGTTGAGAGTGACGAAAATCAGCCCCACCAGCAGCACGCATCCCATAACCGCGTTCATATCTCCCAGCAGCAGACTGCCGGTCAGATAAGAACCAAAACCCGGCCATGAGAATACGGTTTCGATCAGCACCGCCCCTTCCAGCAGTGAACCATAAGCCAGCGCCACGACCGTCAGAAGCTGTACCAGAATATTGCGAAACGCGTGGGCCCAGACCACCCGGAATTCAGACAGACCTTTAACCCGCGCGGTAATGATGTATTCCTGCGAGAGCTGCGCCAGCATAAAGCTGCGCGTCATGCGGCTGATATACGCCAGAGAATGGAACCCCAGAATGGTGGCAGGCAATACCAGATGGTTCAGCGCGCTGCGAAAAACCGCCCAGTTTCCTTCCAGCATCGCATCCAGCAACAGCAGGCCGGTACGATGTTCCACCAGTCCGTCATACGCCATGTCCACCCGTCCAGCGCCGCCGACCCAGTTGAGCCAGGCATAAAACACCAGCAACCCCATCATCCCGACCCAGAATATCGGCGTGGAATAGCCAGCCAGACTGATAAAGCGCACAACGTAATCCGCCCATTTGCCGCGTCTTGCCGCCGCCAGCACACCAAGCGGCACGCCTAAACCGGCGCCGACGATAATCGCCATCGTGGCAAGCTCGACGGTGGCGGGGAAGACCCGGATAATGTCGTCCATTACCGGTCGCCCCGTCAGCAGCGCATTACCGAGATCGCCGTGCATGAGCGAATTGAAGTAGATAAAGAACTGCACATACAGCGGCTTATCCAACCCCAGTTGCTGATAAACCTGTTGATAAGTACTTTGGTCGGCATCCTGTCCGACAATCGCCAGAACCGGATCGATTGGCATCACGCGGCCAATCACGAAGGTCAGGATTAATAATCCGAACAGCGTGACGACAACCTGAAACAGACGTTTTGCCAATCGACGCAATATCCCACCCGGCTTGATCCAGTCAGAGAAAACCATGTTCTTTCTCCTGATATCCCGTTAACGGCGACGTTCAGTCCCCACTAACGCGGTTATGTCGTTTTTGACGTTCCCGAGCGGGATGATTAGCCGGCAGCAACCCGGCCAATCATCCGCGGAAAGAGTGGAAACTAGCGCTGTTTATAGACCTCGCGCAGCTGTGTCGTAGAGGACGGATGCGGCACATAGCCTTTCACGTCTTCCCGCAGCACGATGGAATCGATCATCTGCGACACCGGAATGATGGCCGGAAACAGTTCTTCATAACGGTTCTGGATGTTGATATACATCTGCTTCTGTTTCTGAGGATCTTTCTCCAACAGCGCCTGATCAATCATGTCGTTCAGGGGTTTATCGTAGAAAGAGGTGCGCCAGCCCTGGAAGTTGGTCAGTTTGGCCTCATCGCTGTTATCCGGGTTGTAGACAACGGAGCGCAGGCTGGAGTGAGGATGCGGATCGACGCCGCCGCCGCCGCGGCCAACCAGCATATCGAATTTACGATCGCGCATTGCGCCATAAACCTGATTACCGGTACCGGAGATAATTTTGGCTTTGATGCCGGCCTGCGCCAGCGTTGACTGTACCGACGTCGCCAGATTCAGGAAAGGCTGATCCGACAGCACACGCAGCGTAGTTTCAAATCCGTTCGGATAGCCCGCTTCCGCCAGCAGCGCTTTTGCCCTCGTCACATCCAGCTGGTAGCCGGGATCCGGCAGCGTGGCATCCATCCCTTGCTGGATGGGGCGCTGGTGATAGAAACCGTAACCGGGCATCACCGTTTTGTTAATACCATCGTAATCAATGAGATAACGAACCGCTTCACGCACCTTGGGTTTCGCGAAGTATTCATTCTTCAGGCTCATCGCAACGTAATACAGCGTGCCTTTTTTCACCTCATTCACGACAACGTTCTTGTCCTGTTTCAGGGCGTTAATATCCGGCACCGACATCCCGGAAGCGACATCAATATCGCCTTTTTCAATCATCAGGCGCAGCGCCTGCGACTCGGTCATATGGCGGAAAATGACGCGTTTCATTTTGGCATCACCGTGCCAGTTGTCCTCAACCCGACTGATGCGCAACACATCTTTCGCCTGCCATACATCCAATTTGAACGGGCCAGATCCCGCTTCGCTAGTGGTCAGCCAGCCGTTGCCCCAGTCGCCGTTTTTCTCATGCGTCATCACCGTTTTGCTGTCCAGCACCGATCCGCTGCCCAGCGTTGCCAGCGAATAGATAATCAGTTTGGGATCGTTCGGTTTGGGCAATTCGATTTCGATCGTATGGTCATCTTTGGCGCGGATCATTTTCTCCACGTTTTCCGCCGTGAAGCCATAGGATTTCCAGGTCGTGGCCTGCGCCATGTTGAGGTTGAGCAGCCGCTTCATCGACCAGGCGAAATCTTGCGCCGTAACAGGGTTGCCGGAATGAAATTTCGCGTTGTCCACCAGATTGAAGGTAATGACGTTGCCGTCATCGCTCACGCTCCAACTTTTCGCCAGAGAAGGCTGGACGCTACTCAGGTTTTCCGGATCGAGCACCACCAGCGAGTCATACAGATTGACGATAATGCCCACCACCTCGTTTCCCGTCATCGCGGCCGGATCGAGCGAGAGCATATTGTTCATGTTCATACCGACGATCAGCTGATCGTCCGGCGTTTTGGCTGACAGCATGGCCGGCGTTACGGCCATACACAGGGTACTTAACAGTAGGGTACGGAGTATTGCTCGTGCTTTCATTATTCTTCTCCAGGTGTGGAAGTATGGAAGACGACAACTTTTTATTTTTTAAAGGGTTCGTTCTTTCAGATCGGACGAAAAATTTTATTCTTTGCTTAAGGTATGCCCCTCAATCCAGTCAAAGTTGATGTCTTCCCCCAGTCCCGGACGCTGGGGCAGATGCACAAAGCCCTCGTCATCCATCGGATCGACAATCGAATTCAGGTAAGCGGCAGGTTTGTCGTAATCAAGGAAGGGGTGCAACAGTCCGCGCTCATACCAGCGGCAGTTCTTGATTGCGCCGACCACCGCCAGATTCGGCGCGCCGTTGCCATGAATTTCGCAATCCATACCAAAGGCTTCCGCCAGGCTGGCGACCTTCATACATGGCGAGAGGCCGCCCACGCCTTGTACGCCCGCGCGCAAAATATCGCATGCGCCTTCCTTCACCCAGTCGGCACGGCTGAAGTACTTGCCTGACAGGCTTTCCGGTCCAATCACATCAATATCCAGACTTTTGGTCAGCCAGCTGTAAGACGCCATGCTCTGTTCTTCCATCGGCTCCTCAAACCAGGTGAAACCCAGCTTCTGGAGCTCACGGCCGATATACAGCGCATCGCTGCGGCTGTACCAGTGGTAGCCATCCAGCATCAGGCAAATATCCGGGCCGACGGCTTCACGCACCGCGGCGCACGCCCTCACGTCCATCTTCGGGCTCGGCGCAAACGACACTGGCGGCATCCAGGTGTGCAGCTTGATCGCTTTATAACCGCGTTGCACCAGTTTCTCGGCGAACCGGCCGTACTCTTCCGGCGTGGATAAACCGCCTTCCAGCTCATCGCCGCACATCGTGCTGCCGTAGGCAGGCACTTTTTCACGATAGCCGCCCAACAGCTTATGAACCGGCATATTCAGCACGCGGCCTTGTAAATCCCACAGCGCGGATTCGGCGATCGACAGTGCGCGATCGGTCAACTGGTTGGCGCTGCCGCGCTGCCAATGCACCAGATCCTGCCAGAGACGCTCACGATCAAACGGGTTTTGCCCGATCAGGACCTTACGGAAAAATGCATTCACGATATGCGGGCGAATCACTTCCGGCGGAGCAAATGCATAACCCTTATGCCCCTCATCCGTGCCGATGGTCAGCAGGGCCATTCTGGCCTGATTTTCGGCCCCCGGATGCGAATGCCCCGCGCTGTCGGACACCCGGCGAGTAGGGTAAGTAAAGACGGTGACATCAATTGACTCTATTTTCACGTTGTTACCTGCCTTGATATTTAATACGACTCATGTACATGATTTGCAGCGAGAAACTGCATTAATTAAAGGATAACGTCGCGGTACGTGCCCGGCCCGGATAAGAGCAAAAGCACATATCTGTCTGGTTAGACCAAACAAAGCGATCAACATCACAAAAAGAAACTACGTGTTAATAAAAAAAAAATAGCGTTTTATTTTTTAATTATTAAGGTTGTTTCCGCGTTAGTCATTAGGCATTTTCTTTCATATGAAGAAATTATGTTATGGATTATTGGGCAAATGCCCATATCCTTGTGAGCATTATCACTAGAAAAATGGAAGACCACATTTTAAGAATGGGTAAAATTCATACGGACAACGGCTCTCACCCTCTGGATCGATAGCCCATTCAACCGACTTTCCAACCGTACAGCGGGTAAGAGCCCGTCCGTCGTTATCAATGGCGACGCACAAATTAAACATTTATCCATCGCAGAAAGCGTAACCGCCGTTGATAATATGCCGTCATTAACATCATGCAACGCGCCCTGCCGCAACGGCTGGGCGCTTCTGCCGACCTGAATTTATTAAGAGGCGCCACATGGATTACCTGCCAATATTCTGCCAGTTACGCGATAAACATTGTTTGTTGGTAGGGGGAGGAGAAATCGCCGAACGAAAGGCGCAGTTGCTACTGGACGCAGGTGCGATTCTCACGGTGAACGCGATCGGCTTCAATGAACAATTTCTGGTCTGGCAGGAAGCAAGCCGGGTAACCCTGGTGCCGGGTAGCTTCCATTCGGATTTACTGAATGGCATCTGGCTGGTCATTGCCGCGACCGACGATCGCGAGGTCAATAAGCAGGTTTACGATCGCGCCAGCAAACTGCGGATCTTCTGTAATGCGATCGACGACGCACAAAATGCCAGCTTTATCATGCCCTCGATTATCGATCGCTCTCCCCTGATGGTCGCCGTGTCATCCGGCGGCACCGCGCCGGTTCTGGCTCGCCTGCTGCGTGAAAAACTGGAGGGGATCCTGCCCCAACACCTCGGCAAACTGGCTGCATTGGCGGGTGAATTACGTCAGCGCGTTCAGAGCCGCTTCCGGCATGCCGGAACGCGCCGCCTCCAATTCGAAAAACTGTTTACTCACGATAGGCTGGCTCAGGCGCTGGCCAATAACGACAGCATCAGCGAACAGCAGCTAACCGAACAGCTTTTTTCAGCACCGCTGGATGACAAAGGCGAAGTGGTTCTGGTGGGCGCCGGTCCGGGGGATGCCGGGTTATTGACGCTGAAAGCCTTACAGCAGCTACAGCTGGCAGATATCGTGGTCTACGATAGACTGGTCTCCAGCGATGTACTGAATCTGATCAGGCGTGACGCCGAACGAATCTTTGTCGGTAAAGCATCTGGCTACCACACCATTCCACAAGAGCAGATTAACCAACTGCTGGAAGAAAAGGCGCTGGCCGGCAAACGGGTCGTACGGCTGAAAGGCGGCGATCCCTTCATTTTCGGCCGTGGCGCCGAAGAGCTGGAACATCTGCAACTGGCGGGGATCCCTTTTTCCGTCGTTCCTGGCATTACCGCCGCCTCCGGCTGTGCGGCGTACAGCGGCATTCCCCTTACCCACCGCAACCATTCGCAAGGAGTAAGACTGATAACGGGCCATGTCCGGCATGACGCCGAGCTCGACTGGTCCAGTCTGGCGGGCGAAAAACAGACGCTGGTGTTCTACATGGGGCTTCAGCAGGCGGAATATATCCAGCGCAAATTGCTGGAACAACAGTTACCTGAAACCGTACCGGTGGCGCTGATCGAAAACGGCACCTCAACCACGCAGCAGGTCTTTACCGGCCAGCTTTCGCAACTTGGTGAACTGGCAAAACAAGCGATAAGCCCGTGTCTGATTATCGTTGGCAACGTTGTCAGTCTGAGAGAAAAACTGAACTGGTTTGCCCGTCAGCCCAAATAACCCGCCGATTATCCTTTCGTTATTAAACCGCCGTCCAATACCGGATGGCGGTCGCCTTGCACCATACAAAAGCAATGCACTATAAAAGAGCATAAAAATGCACTTTATTGTCACATTTCCTTGCAAAGCGGAAATTTGGTGCTTTACCACCCGCCCTATCTAGCCTATTTTGAAGACTTCCGCATTAATTAATAAGCAAAATATATGAATAAATAGTCAATCGACGAACAGGTAAAATATGGCCTGGATATTGCTTTGCATCCTAAGCACTTTAGTGTGAGAACCATGGCGCATGTCGAATAACCGATCATCTGTTACTACCTGATCATGTCTCTTTGCTTTATGGGCAACACGTTCTCTACCTGAGTTATCTATCTGCATCGTCGTTCCCGAACAGGATGTGCGGTCCTCTGATCACAAAAACCGTTCTGATCACCTCGTGTTTAATGACAGAACAATAAGAAGTTGGGAGCTATTCGTGGAAGAAATAACTTTCTGGCAACTCATCAGTTTTGGTGAACATGGCTGGGGGAAATTATTACTGATTGGTACCGGCATGACGCTCGCGCTGGCAAGCTGTGGTTTTCTGCTTGGCGCATTCATCGGTACGCTCGGCGCATGGTCAAAAATCTGCGGTAATCGTCCGATTCGTTATCTGGCCGATGGTTATACCACCATCACGCGCGGCATCCCGGATTTGCTTATTATCTACCTGCTTTATTTTGGCGGCAGTTCCGCGTTAACCATGCTGGGCAATCTCTTTGGCAGCGAGGGCTTTATCGGCTTCCCCGGTTTTCTTGCCGGGGTGTTTGCCGTTGGCGTCTCTTCCGGAGCACAGCAAACGGAAGTTTTTCGCGGCGCATTCTATGCCGTATCCCGCGGTGAAATCGAAGCCGCCAAAGCCTGCGGGATGCCAACGCTGCTACGGCTTCGGCGTATCATTGTGCCGCTTTTGCTGCGTCATGCTATTCCGTCGCTGGGTAATGTCTGGCAGCTGGTGCTGAAAACCTCCGCCCTGGTATCGGTTACCGGCGTCGCCGAACTCCTGACCCAGTCACAGACCGGCGCGGGCTCAACGGGCAAACCGTTTGATTTCTTTATGGCCGCGGCCATTCTGTATCTGGTTATCTCTATCTGCTCTGGCTGGATCATGCGCAGGGCGGAGTCCTATTATTCCCGGGGTGTGAAACGCTGATGGATTTTCCTTTTATTTATGAAACGTTTCTGGAGATTATTCCCGGTATTCCGCTCACGCTGCAACTCGCCATCGGTTCCGTATCATTAGGTTTCTTTCTGGCGCTGGGACTGGCGTTAATGCAGCTTTCCACTTACCGGATACTGCAATCCATTGCACGGACCTATGTGCTGTTTTTCCGCGGCACGCCGCTGCTGGTACAGCTCTTTCTTATCTATTACGGATTGGGGCAATTTACCTGGGTGCGGGAAAGCGTTCTATGGCCGGTACTGCGTGAGCCCTATTGGTGCGCGCTGCTGTCACTCAGTTTATGTACCGGAGCTTACGCCAGTGAAATCATCCGTGGCGGACTACAATCCGTACCCGACGGACAAATCGAAGCGGCCCGCGCCTGCGGCATGTCCAGACGCATGATTTTCAAGCGCATCATTTTCCCGCTGGCGATCCGTCAGGCGTTGCCCGCTTACGGTAATGAATTGATCTCCATGATCAAATCAACCTCGCTGGCATCCATTATTACGCTGATGGAAATTACCGGCATTGCCGCGCGCATCATTGCGGAAACCTACCGGGCACTCGAAGTTTTCCTGGTTGCCGGGGCTATCTATTTATTTATTAACCTTATCCTGACACGTCTGTTGATGTGGGCTGAATTTACCATGACCCCGCATTTACGTGCGCCTGGCGCATCATCGACTGCAAAAAAAATTAAGAAACTGGGAGATCTTCAATGACCACACCCGCCATCAGCCTGCGCAACATTCACAAAAGCTTCGGTTCTCTGGAAGTGCTGAAAGGGATCTCTTTTGAAGCCAGTCAGGGTGAAGTGATTTCTATTCTTGGCTCATCCGGCTCCGGGAAGTCCACCCTGCTGCGCTGCATTAATATGCTGGAGCTTCCCGATCAGGGAGAGATCGTCGTCGCCGGCGAATCCATTGAAATGAAACCCAACCGCAAAGGACAACACCGACCGTCGAATCCGAAACAGATTGACCGCATACGCAGCCAGCTCGGGATGGTCTTTCAGAACTTCAACCTGTGGTCACACAAAACGGTTCTGGAAAATATTATTGAAGCGCCGGTCCATGTGTTGAAGCGTCCACATGCTGAATGCGTGGAGCATGCCGAGCAACTGCTGGAAAAAGTGGGATTGGCGGACAAGCGGCATTACTACCCTTCCCATCTTTCCGGCGGCCAGCAGCAGCGCGCCGCGATTGCCCGCGCACTGGCCATGGCGCCCAAGGTTATGCTGTTCGATGAACCCACATCGGCGCTCGATCCCGAACTGGTCGGCGAAGTGTTACGCGTCATGCGTACGCTGGCAGACGAAGGCATGACCATGCTGGTGGTCACGCATGAAATGGATTTCGCCCGAGAAGTCTCTAACCGCGTGGTGTTCCTGCATCAGGGTGAAATTGAAGAGCAGGGTACGCCGGAGCAGGTTTTCACCGCCAGTCAGTCCGCCCGTTTCAGGCAATTTATCGCCAGCTGGTAAATCATCTACTTAATAGATAGTCAAACTATAACACCGGGAGAACACCATTATGATGAAGTCAAAATTAAAAACGATCGTCTGTTCACTGTGTCTGGCAGGCACGCTGGCCGCTTCATTCGGCGCATCGGCTGAAGAGAAAAAATGGACGACGGTCCGTATCGCCACTGAAGGCGCTTTCCATCCTTATAATTTTACCAAGCCAGACGGTACGCTGGATGGCTTTGAAATCGATATGTATAAAATTCTGTGCGATAGCATGCAGGTGAAGTGCGAAATCATCGTGCAGCCTTTTACCAGTACCATTCCGGCACTGAACGCCGGCAAGTTTGACGCCATCATCTCCGGCATGTCCGCTACAGACAAGCGCCGGGAAGTCATCGATTTCAGCCAGCCCTACTCGCAGACCGGACAAACTTTCGCCGTGCTGAAATCCAGTACGTTAGCCAAGGAATTCCCTGACGAAGGCAAACGCTTTTCCATGAAACCCGAGGATGAAGCGGCATCCATTGCGGAAATTGAAAAACTGAAACCGCTGCTGAAAGGCAAAACCATTGGCGTGCAGTCCGCTTCAATCGCCAGCACGTTCCTGGATAAGTATTTAAAAGGCGTCATGACCGTACGTGAATACAAAACCACACAGGAACACGATCTTGACCTGAAAGCCGGACGTGTCGATCTGGTTATTGCTTCCGCCGCCTACCTGAAAGGCGTGACTGAAAAACCCGGCAACACCGACATCGTCACGCCCGGCCCGCTGTTTATCGGCGGCATCCTGGGGAGCGGATCTTCCGTTGGCCTGCGTAAGAGCGATCCTGAATTAAAAGCCATGTTTAACGCCGCCATTGAGAAAGCTAAAAACGACGGCACGCTGAAACAGCTGAGTGAGAAATGGTTTGGCATGGATACGTCACCACTCTGAGTCTCTCAGAACACGAAGTCCACGCCTTGTCATAACAAAATGAAGAGCATATAGCGCATGAACCTAACACAGACTGAAAAGATACTGCCGCCAGTCGACCGTCAAACCGTGGAAGAGATCTGCGGATTAATTGCGGCCAAACGGCAACAGTTTTTTACCCTGAGTGATGGCATATGGGATACGCCAGAACTGAACTATCAGGAATACCGTTCCGCCGCACAACATGAAGCGGCGCTGAAAGCGGAAGGTTTTCACCTGACGAAAGGCATTGCCGGTATGCCCACCGCATTACTGGGGGAATTTGGCGAAGGAAAGCCGGTCATTGCGATCCTTGGTGAATATGACGCGCTGCCGGGATTAAGCCAGCAGGCGAACGTTGCAGAACCCGCACCGTTGGAAAACGGCGGTAACGGGCACGGTTGCGGACATAATCTGTTGGGCACGGCCGCATTACAGGCCGCAACCGCCGTCAAAGACTACCTGCAAAAACACGCGATGCCGGGAACCGTGCGTTTCTATGGCTGTCCGGCAGAAGAAGGCGGATCGTCAAAAGGCTTTATGGTAAAAGCCGGTGTGTTTGACGACGTCGATATCGCTATCTGCTGGCATCCGGCGACGTTTACCGGCGTCAACAGCCCGGTATCACTGGCCTGCAACGAGCTGAATTTTTACTTCAAAGGCCGCTCCGCCCATGCGGCCAGCAGCCCGCACCTAGGACGCAGCGCGCTGGATGCCGTCGAACTGATGAACGTTGGCGTTAACTATATGCGTGAGCATATGCCCTCTTCCGCCCGCGTACATTACGCCATTACCGACAGCGGCGGTCAGGCGCCTAACGTCGTTCAGGCCAATGCAACCGTCAGATATCTGGTACGTGCGCGGCAATTGCCTGAGCTGCACCAACTGGTCAATCGGGTGAAAAAAATCGCCGAAGGCGCCGCGTTGATGACCGAAACCGAAGTCAGCCACGAAGTGCTTAGCGGCGATGCCAACCTGATTGGCAACCCGCCGCTGGAACAGCGCATGCATGAACACTTGCTGACGCTGGGGCCAATTGAGTTTGACGAACACGATCGCCAGCTCGCCGCTAACTTTCAGACCGCGATGACAGAGGAAGACATTGCGAACTCTTACGCACGGTTTGGTGTAAAACCACAGCCGGGTCTGGCGCTGCACGACGATATCTATCCGCTTTATAGCCCCAATGAAGCCTTTATCGGCTCCACGGATGTGGGAACGGTAAGCTGGGTGGTACCGACCGTCCAGATCCGTAGTGCAACCTATGCTATCGGCACGCCGGCACACTCATGGCAGTTGGTCGCGCAGGGTAAAACGGAAGCGGCGCACAAAGGTATGGAATATGCCGCCAAAGCGATGGCGTCACTGGCTATCGATCTGATGTTGACGCCGGATTTGATCGCTCAGGCCAAAGCCGACCATCAAGCCAGGCTCCAGCAGACGCCGTTCGAGAACCCCATTCCGGATGATGTGTTTCCACCGCTGCCGCAGTAACTGAATAAAAGCCGTAAGGCTATTAGAGAAAGAAGGGTAATCAGGAGGCAAAAGCCTCCTGATTATTATTTAACCTTTACGGACGAGGGACAAATCCAACCGCGTTATACACTTTCTTCAGCGTTTCCTGGGCACGGGCGCTGGCTTTCTCCGCGCCTTCACGCATGACCTGCTGCAAGAAGGCCTCGTCATTACGGAAGCGATGATAACGTTCCTGTAGTTCTGTCAACATGCCGGATACCGCATCGGCAACGGCGCCTTTCAGGTGACCATACATTTGGCCGCTGAATTCCTGCTCCAGCTCGGCGACGGTTTTTCCCGTCACGGCAGAGAGAATATCCAGCAGGTTAGATACCCCGGCTTTATTCACGATGTCGTAGCGCACGACAGGCGGCTCATCGGAATCCGTTACCGCACGTTTGATCTTCTTCACCACCGACTTCGGATCTTCCAGCAGACCAATCACGTTGTTACGGTTATCGTCCGACTTGGACATCTTCTTGTTCGGGTCCAATAGCGACATCACGCGAGCACCTGACTTCGGTATAAACGGTTCAGGGATTTTGAAAATGTTATCGCCGTACAGGCTATTGAAACGCTGGGCGACGTCCCGGCTCAGTTCCAGATGCTGTTTCTGATCTTCCCCCACTGGCACCTGAGTGGTTTGATACAGCAGAATGTCAGCCGCCATCAGTACGGGATAATCAAACAAACCCGCGTTGATATTTTCTTCATAACGCGCTGATTTATCTTTAAATTGCGTCATGCGGCCCAGTTCGCCGAAATACGCATAACAGTTCAGCACCCAGCTCAGTTGGCTATGTTCCGGTACATGTGACTGCACAAAGATAGTGCTTTTCTGCGGATCAATCCCGCAGGCGAGGTAAAGCGCCAGCGTATCCAGCGTCGCTTTGCGTAACTGCTGCGGATCCTGACGCACCGTAATGGCATGCAAATCAACGATGCAATAGATGCAATCGTAGTCATCTTGCATATTAACCCACTGACGTAACGCCCCCATGTAGTTACCAATGGTTAATTCGCCAGACGGCTGTGCACCGCTAAATACGATGGGTTTGCTCATGCTAATGCTTCCTGATTTTTTAAAGATGACGGCCCGACAAGGGGCAATAGATCGGCAAAACGATCCAGCACGACGTCCGGATGACTCAATTCGATCGCTTCACCATAGTTATATCCATAAGTCATGCCGACGCAGGGGCAGCCGGCCGCCTGAGATGCCTGAATATCATTACGCGAATCACCCACAAACAGCAATTCGCTGGCGCGGAGTCCCAGCTTGCCCAGGACCAGATACAAGGGCGCGGGGTGCGGCTTTTTGGCCACCACATCGTCGCCGCCGATAATCAGCGAAAAGTATTCGCCAATGTCCAGCGACGCCAACAACGGCGCAACGAACGGCGTGGGTTTGTTGGTGACCACCGCCATTGGCAAGCCTTGCTGCGCCAGCGCCGCCAGCGTCTCTTTCACCTGAGGAAAAAGCGTACTGCCGCTATCCACGGTTTCAGCATAGTAGCGGTCAAACCATTCCCGGGTCTCACTCAATCGCGGCGCGGTTGGTTCAACACCCGCCCAACGCAGCGCCCGTTCAACCAGTACGTCCGCACCATTACCAATCCAGGTCGCCACTCGCGCTTCACCCGCCGCGGGCAATGATTGCGCCTGTAGCGCTAAATCAACGGCGGCGGCCAACCCCGGAGCACTGTTAATTAGCGTGCCATCCAAATCAAATGCCAGCCCGCGAATCGACGCCATGTCAGCCATGCTCCACCCTGCTCAATTCACCGCGCATCTGTTCAATGACGGCACGATAGTCCGACGCACCAAAAATAGCCGAACCGGCCACGAACATATCGGCACCCGCCGCCGCGATATCACCAATGTTATCCACTTTGACGCCGCCATCCACCTCAAGCCGGATGTCATAACCGCTGTCATCAATCAGCTTGCGTACCTGACGCAATTTATCCAGCGTCCCCGGAATGAAGGATTGGCCGCCAAAGCCCGGGTTGACGGACATCAATAGGATAATGTCCAGTTTATCCATGACGTAATCGAGGTAGCTGAGCGGGGTTGCCGGATTGAAAACCAGACCCGCTTTACAGCCATGATCTTTAATCAATTGCAGAGAACGATCGACGTGTTCCGACGCTTCCGGGTGGAACGTAATAAAACTCGCTCCCGCTTTGGCAAAGTCGGGAATGATACGATCAACCGGCTTCACCATCAGATGCACATCAATCGGGGCGGTAATGCCATAATCCCGCAAGGATTTCAGCACCAGAGGACCGATGGTCAGATTAGGGACATAGTGATTATCCATCACATCAAAGTGCACCACATCAGCGCCAGCGGCCAGTACGCTAGCCGTATCTTCACCAAGCCGGGCAAAATCAGCCGACAGAATAGACGGGGCGATTAAAAACGGTTTCATTTGCTTCTCCAAACGATAAAGTCTGAATTTCTGCTGCCGGAGCTTCCGTTTACCCGTCCTCCGCTCAGCGAGAATTATTGAACATAGTTATTGAACATAGTTATTGAACAATACGACTGTCCAGCCAATCATCTTTCCGTTTCCCGGCACCTTGCGTTGCTTAGCGTCGGCAAATTAACAATACAAGGCCAATAGCTCGTTTACTTTACTACGTCCCAGAATATTACGGCTAATCGTTCGACGCGCCTTGACCACATAAAGTGAAGCATCCTGATACCATTCACGAGTCAACACCGTATCATGATTGGAAATCAGCACCGGAATCTGACTTTCAACCGACAAACGCTGCGCCAATCTGGCCAGGTTCTGCTGATCGACATAATTAAAATTATTGGTGTGATACGCCGTAAAATTCGCGGTTGCCGACAGCGGGGCGTAAGGAGGATCGCAATACACAACCGACCCCGGCTCCGCTTTAGTCAATGTTTGCTGATAATGTTCGCAGACAAACGTTGCACTTTTGGCCTTAAACGCAAACCAGCGAATCTCTTCTTCCGGAAAATAGGGTTTCTTGTAACGCCCGAACGGAACGTTGAATTCACCGCGCATGTTATAGCGGCACAGGCCGTTATAACAATGGCGGTTCAGGTAAAGAAACAATACCGCACGACGGTAAGCATCTGTACAAAGATTAAACTCTTCACGCAGCAGATAAAACGTCGTTGACGTATTGACTTCCTCCGTAAACAACTTACGAGAGTCACGTACAAATTCGTCAGTGTTTGACTTGACGATATTATACAGGTTGATCAGGTCGCTATTAATATCTGCCAATATGTAGCTGTCGTACTCTGTATTCAAAAATACAGAACCCGCGCCAACAAAGGGCTCGATAAGGCAGTCTCCTGCGGGTAAATAGCGACGAATCTCTTCTACCAGCGGATATTTACCACCAGCCCATTTTAAAAAAGCGCGGTTTTTCTTCATGCCGTCGTTAGTTACTCATACGTTTCAGAGCCGCGGATTGTACTCTGTGTCAGACAGCACATCAGGGCTAAAATTGGTGTTACTTATTCAAGTCCTGCTTCACCTGACGGATCGGCTTAACCCATGGTTTTTTCGCTTGTACATCAGCAGGCAGTGTTGCAATAGCCTGTCTTGCTTCGGCAGGGGAAGCATAGACTCCGGTCACTAACACATACCAGGATTTTCCGTCACGTTTAGTTTCATAGACCCACGAATGGCTAAGATTATGCTGTTTGGCGTAGGCTGCCAGCGTATCTGAACGAGATGCACTGCTCAGTTGCAAAGTAAAATGGCTGTCAGGTGCGGTCTGTATCGAACGGTCTGATGCAGGGGACGCATTACCCGCATTGGCAGGCTTGCTGGTTACTGCGGGAGGCGCCGCCTTCGGCGTACCCGTGGTCGCAGGTCTGCTGCTGTGAGTATTTTTTTCCACCGCTGGCGTCTTCGCCGCCGGTGCAAGCGTAGCGGGAGCCGACGGCAGCGTGGTCCCCGTCGCGCCTTGAGAGAATTCGTCGACACGGCCCTGCTGCTGAGAAAGCGCATCCGTAATATTACCCGGTAATTCAATGCGCTGCTGACCGCTCGGCGGCGGCTGGACGGCGGCTTCCGTCGGCGTGCCGGAAATAGGCGGCGCACTCAGCGTCTGCGGCGCATGAGTTGCCTCACCCGGAACCGCGGCAGGATTTTCAGTGGATGTAACGGGCTGTGAATCTTGCGTCATCGAGGACGATGCAGAGAGATCGATGCTCTTTTCATCGCCGCTTTGGCTTTGAGCCTGAGACGTCTCGGGACGAGAAGGTGCCTTTAAAGCAGAACCAATCCCAATAATCAGCAATACCAGCACCACAATCCCGATGCCAATCATCAGGTGTTGTCTGGAAAGCGTGATTTTCGGTGCGGAAAAGCGGCTGCTTTTTTGCTGACGTGTGGGTCGACGGTCACTGGTATCAGGCTTCAGCTCATCTTCCGGCTTAAACTCATCCATTTAAAACCCCCCAACTGAAAGGCTAAAATCCGCAACATTATCCTCGTTACGAATTGTTAAATCATAATGCATTGTATTTTATTAACCATAAACCATCGGCGCTCATCTGTCGTTAACACGACAGTGAAACACTCAGGCAAGACAATCAGCTATCGACGCCAGCACAATATCATGTGCCACGCCACCACGGACTTCTGAATGACCAATAGATGTCGGCAGCACCAGACGCAGCTCACCTGCCAGCACTTTTTTATCACGCATCATATGGGGAAGATAAGAGTCCGGCGTCATCTGCGCCGGCCCATTCACCGGCAAACCGGCCCGAACCAGTAACGATTTGATTCGTTCAATATCGTCGACAGCAAACTGTCCGAGACGCCGGGCAGTATGAGCCGCCATCACCATACCGGCAGCAACCGCTTCGCCATGCAACCAATTACCGTATCCCATTTCCGCTTCTATCGCGTGACCGTAGGTATGCCCAAGATTCAGCAACGCGCGCACGCCGCTTTCGCGTTCGTCAGCGGCGACCACCGCCGCTTTCAGTTCGCAGCAACGGCGGATACAGTAAGCCAGCGCATCATGCTGTAGTGAACGCACCGCTTCAATGTTCTCTTCCAGCCAGAAAAAGAAATCACGATCCAGAATAATGCCGTACTTGATGACCTCTGCCAGACCCGACGACAGTTCGCGTGCCGGTAAGGTATTCAGGCAGTCCAGATCAATAACAACGGATACCGGCTGGTAGAACGCGCCAATCATGTTTTTACCCAGCGGGTGATTCACCGCGGTTTTACCGCCGACAGAGGAATCAACCTGCGACAACAGTGTAGTCGGCACCTGGATAAAACGGACGCCTCGCTGATAACTCGCGGCGGCAAAACCAGCAAGATCGCCAATCACACCACCGCCCAAGGCAACAATGGTGGTATCACGGCCGTGTGGCTTGGCAAGTAATGCGGTAAAGACCTGATCCAATACGGTCAGGGATTTATATTTCTCGCCATCCGGCAAGATGACCTGATCAACATGGACACCGTTTTGTTCAAGCACACGGCGCACACGTTCAAGATAGAGAGGGGCCAATGTCTGGTTGGTGACCAGCATGGCCTGATCCCCGGCCTGCAACGGCATAAAAGAAGCCGAATCATTAAACAATCCGGCGGCTATCGTAATGGGATAACTACGTTCCGCTAATGTTACGGTAATTCTTTCCATGCTCGCTCAATTGCCTGTTAAAAATCAGCATGATACAAAAATCATGCGTTACAATCAGTTGCTTTCCAGCATGTTGATGATCTGGTTGGCAACTACCTTGGCGCTTTGTTCGTCAGTTCGGATAGTGACATCGGCGATTTCCTCATACAGCGGATTCCGCTCTCTCGCCAACTCTTCCAGCACTTCGCGCGGCGGTGATTCAACCTGAAGCAACGGACGCTTTTTATCACGCTGTGTACGGGCGAGTTGTTTCTCGATCGTCGTTTCCAGATACACGACGACGCCACGCGCGGAAAGGCGATTGCGTGTCTCACGAGATTTGACCGAACCACCGCCTGTTGCCAGAACGATACCTTGCTTTTCCGTCAATTCATTAATGATTTTCTCTTCTCGATCGCGGAAGCCTTCTTCGCCTTCCAAATCGAACACCCAGCCCACATCAGCTCCGGTGCGTCGCTCAATTTCTTGATCGGAGTCGAAAAACTCCATATTGAGTTGCTGAGCTAACTGACGGCCAATAGTGCTTTTGCCGGCACCCATAGGCCCAACCAGAAAGATATTGCGTTTCTCTGCCATGTTTTTTGGTATTACTAAGACAATTCGTTAATGATAACCCGCCCCGCCAATCAACCCAGCGACGGGACCTAAACTGAAACCTCATGAGCGATAGTGCGAGAATCAGACAAAAAATTATCTCAATACTCAGGGTAGTTTGGCAACCGAATAAAATGTCACACCTTAGCCAAGCGGATAATATAGTGTGTTTTATCGACATTTTCGGTGGAACAACACTTCAGTGCTCAATTCGCTAACCCTTGTAAGCTAAATCCGCCGCAGCGTCAAACTTAGAAGCCATGAATCAATCAAAATATTACACCGTTGTCATGAAAACACGACGTTGCTCTGCAAATAAGAAGCCAGATGAATTCAGCACGAGCCCATTCCCCGCCTTATGACAGAGTGGTTGAGCGCAACAAGACTGGCCGCTATTCGCTTTTTACCACGAGGGAATTAGCGTCGGCGTGATAAAAATCACCAACTCCCTTCGGGTATGTTGCTGCGTATTGTTTTTGAATAAATGCCCCAACACCGGAATATCGCCTAAAGCCGGCACCTGACGACGACTGTTCTTCTTCTGCTGCTGGAAGATCCCGCCCAAAACGATGGTTTCACCATCGGCCACCGTGACCTGCGTTTGTATTTCCTGTTTATCAATCGCCAACGCTTCACCATTGTCACTCTGCTTTATCGTCTGTCCCGGCATATTCTGGCTGATTTTCAAATTTAACGTGATGCGCCCGGCCCGCAGAATACTGGGGGTCACTTCCATCCCCAAAACAGCCTCCTTAAACTCAATCGACGTTGAGCCACTGGCGCCGCTGGAAACCTGATAAGGGATTTCCGTTCCTTGTTTAATGCTGGCCGTCTGCTGATGCGCGGTGAACAGCCGGGGACTGGCGATGATTTCGAGCTGATTTTCCTGCTCTAACGCCATTAACTCCAAATCAAGCAATCGGCCATTCAACCGGGCCAGATGAAACCCGGCATTTACCGCCGGCGTTTCGACAGGAAGGCTGACATTGAAATTGTTTAGCCTGAGCGCCTTGTTCGCCATCTCGCTGGTTCCCAGCCCCCAGCTCACCCCCAACTCTTGCAGGTTCTCACTGCTGATCGTCACAATATGTGCAGCCAATTGCACCTGCGACAAAGGTAAATCCAGTTCACTTATCCAGGGTTTGAGCTGTGCTAACGCGGATTCCGTATCGCGAATCAATAGCGTGTTGGTTCGCTTGTCCACCGTCACGCTACCGCGCGCCGTCAGCAACGTCCCTCTTTGCGCCTGCACGCTGGTTGCCACCTCGGTTGCATCCGCATACCGCAACGAAACAGAAAGGTTCTGTAGCGGTTGCTTTTGCGTTTGCTGAGCAAGCGATTCTTCTTTTTGACGTTCGACTGCCTCAAGATGTCCGGCAGGATAGACCAGCAATACACTGCCATCACGTTCTACTGTCAATTGCCCCATGCGCAAAACGATATCCAACGCCTGTTGCCAGGGAACCTCTGCCAGCCGGACATTCAGTTTGCCCTCTACTCCGGGAGCAACAACCAGATTTAACTGTTGATGATCCGCCAGCGCCTGAAGCACCCGTTGAATAGCCGTATCTTCAAACGCCATAGATACCCGCTCCGCTGCCCTTGCCGGGGCCAACAGGCTGATAAACAGTAACGTTAGCACCATCATTTTCTGTACAAACACAAACCGACGCTTCATAACCTTCCTTGTTGTAGACAGCCGTTGCTAAACCGAACCGTGCGCCTAGTGAGCGACGAGCTTATTAATGAACGGGGATGCCAGAGAAACCATCGCTGGCAAGCCATCACAGCTTCCGGTCCTTGCCACCGGCGTTAATTGCATTCCCGATTTATCCAGTTGGCTGACCTGCCAGCTGCCCGGCGGAATCACTTCGCCTCGCTTCAGTTTTATCCATTGGTCGTCTGACTGCGCCAGCCATCCCACCCAATGCTCGCCAGTACCGATCACACCTTTCATTTGCCATTGCTGCGCCGCATTGATTTGGGAGCAGGCGGCGATAGGTAAGGGGTGAAAAGGATCGCGCCGAATTTCCAGCGCATTACCCGGCGCCGGGGCCAGGGTACATAAGGCAATGGGCAACAGCGCCATACGGATGCTACCGTTCGCCTTATTCAACTTTCTTACTCCGCCCGATTGTGGGCCTCATTACGGTCATTTCGACATGCAACGCCCTGTCCGTATACGATGGACTTTCCGTTGATTTCACAACCAATTGATCCATTCGCAGCACATAGGGCAGCGCAATAAACTGACGTACTACGTTTAACAGCCCCTGATAATCTGAACGGAAGGTCAATATCCAGGCGGTTTCCTCAGCGATAAGCGTTGATTTCCGCACCGCGGGCTGCCAGGAAAGCAGTACGGCGCCAGACCGGGAAAGCGGTTCCGTCGCCAATTGCGCCACCCTATCCACATGAAATGGCGTCTTACCCGTTGTCCATGCGGTTAACTGCGTTTGCATGTCGGCAAGCGACGGCATTGTGGCCAATTGCTGTTGAATATTTTGTATACCGAGAGAGTGCTCGCCAATCTGCTGTTCGACATCCGCCATCTCCTGCCTGACCTCCCCCAATACCAGCCAGTTCCCCAGCAAAATGAAAACCGTCATCAGAGCAACTTGCGCTATCGCCAGTATCCAAAATGGCTGACTTATCCAGACGGTCCAGTTAAGCATCGGGTTAGTCATGTGTAACTCCACTGCCAGCAGGCTCATCGGTTTGCCAGTCAGCCTGAAGGGCAAAATGCAAGAGCGAACGCCCGTTCTGCTGTCTGAGCGCATTGAGAATACGCACTCTCCCCATCGAAGGATGACGACCCAACGCCCGGTTCAGGTTGACAATGTCGGTATAGTTTTCACTCATCCCGGCGATCGACAGGTGTGTTCCACGATCGGCGATCTCCGTCAGCCAAAGACGTTCCGGCATCATCAATGAGAGCTGTTCCAGCAGACTGAGATAACGTTGATTGTGGCGATTCCCTGCCGCGTCAACCTCATGCTGTGCCTGATAATGCTGTAGCTTTTCCCATATCTGGCGAGCCTGTTGATATTGTGCAACCCATTGTTGCCGCTGTGTGGATACGTCGCCGAGCTCGCGCAGTAACAACGTATATTGCCGATGCCAGAGCGAGTAAACGATCCCGAATAGAACGGCGGCCAACAATAGTTGTAGCAGCAGTACCATCAGCCAATTACGTGCGCGATGCCATAAACGCCGCTGACGCCAGGGTAAAAGATTGACCAGCAGCATATTCAGGCATCTCCGGGGCGTAAAGCCAGACCACCCGCAATAACAAAAGCCGGGGGAAAATCAGGTAATGGAGGCTGCATGTGGTTAAACGCCACCAGCGGCGACCATGACAGTAACGCGTCAGACTCGCTCCCCGTCGTAAAAGAAGAGGAGGTACTACTGTAATAAGCGACATCGTCAATCTGCTGCCCGTACCGGGCGCTGACCCACGGCAGAATCGCGCTCTCCTCCGTCCATTCATCGCCGTGAATCATGCCGAAATGAAAGGCATGATTCAGCGGAGAGACCCAAAGCCATCCGTCTACCAGCCGATGCAGGAAAATTCGGTTGTTTTTGAGTCCGGCAAGGGTCGCCATACAGCGAATGGCGCAAGCCGAAATATCAACGACCTCAGGATGCAGATCCACGGCATGCAGACATTCAAGCCAACGCGCCAGTTCGTTTCGCCGCGCGGCGGTAATTAATAAAGAACCGGGCGCGTGCGGATCCTCACGGTAATCCATTGATAGCGAGTCACTGCTTATCGGCAGTTTGCGAGCCGCCATACTCTCGATGTACCAACGGCGTTCAGGCTCCCGCAATCGGTTATCCGGCGCAGACAGGCGCTGCTGCAATACCTGTTGGGCAGGAAAAGCGACACGTAGTGAAATATGACGGGGCAATAACCGACGCCATTTCAGCAAGACCTCACAAAGTGCCTCAGTATGGTGTAAACTACCCGAGCGTAACGTGTCATCCGGCAATGGGAACTGCCACCAGTGGCGCAGTTGCCAGCCGTGGCGGCGATGCTGAACCGCCAGCGCGCGCATGAAACCATTTTGTATATCCAACCCAACCCGCCAGATGTGATAAGCCATGTTCAACCCGATATCCTTATTTAATGTACCCAATCGCTTTCAAGCCGCAGGGTATAAAAGAACGTATCCACAGTGCTGGCTTACCTTTATACTAGCGCGCGATTGTTTATAAACTGTCCAAACGCTATTGAATGGAAAATCTCAGGTGAAGTTCGTAAAGTATTTACTCATCCTTGCAGTGACTTGCATCCTGTTGGGAGCAGCCTCGATATATGGTTTGTACCGTTATATCGAACCACAATTGCCCGATGTCGCCACGCTGAAAGACATTCGGCTGCAAACCCCTATGCAGGTATACAGCGCCGATGGTGAGCTGATTGCTCAATTTGGAGAGAAACGCCGCATCCCGCTGAAACTGGATCAAATTCCTCCGGTGATGGTTCACGCCTTTATCGCAACGGAAGACAGCCGTTTCTATGAGCATCACGGCGTCGACCCGGTGGGGATTATTCGTGCCGCTTCGATTGCGTTAACATCCGGCCACGCTTCTCAGGGGGCCAGTACCATTACGCAACAGCTTGCCAGAAACTTCTTCCTGAGCCCGGAACGCACGCTGATACGTAAAATCAAGGAAGTCTTCCTGGCTATCCGTATCGAGCAACTGCTTACCAAAGATGAAATTCTTGAGCTCTATCTGAACAAGATTTACCTCGGCTACCGGGCTTACGGCGTCGGAGCCGCGGCACACGTTTACTTTGGCCGCCCTGTCGATCAGTTGACGCTGAGTGAAATGGCGATGATTGCCGGCCTGCCGAAGGCGCCTTCAACCTTTAACCCGCTCTATTCCTATGACCGCGCGATAGCTCGCCGTAATGTGGTGCTGGCCCGCATGAGAGATGAAAACTACATCACTCAGGCTCAGTATGACGCTGCGCGTAGCGAGAAGCTGGAAGCCGACTATCATGCGCCGCAGATTGCCTTCTCCGCACCGTATATCGCCGAGATGGCACGTCAGGAAATGGTGAAGCGTTATGGCGACGACGCTTATAACGACGGCTACAAGGTCTACACCACCATTACCAGAAAATTACAGCTGGCGGCACAGGATGCTCTGCGTAATAACGTCATCGCCTACGACATGCGCCACGGCTACCGCGGTCCGGACAAGGTGTTGTGGAAAGTGGGCGAAAGCGTCTGGGATCAGGCGAAAATTGTCGCCACGTTGAAAACGCTGCCGGTCTACGGCCCGATGTTCCCCGCCGTCATCATCAACACCACCGCCGATAAAGCCATTGCGGTGATGTCTGACGGCAGCAACATTTCTCTGCCAATGGCCGGTATGCGCTGGGCTCGTCCTTATCGCTCCGATACCCAACAAGGACCGACACCTAAACGCGTCACCGATGTCGTGCAAACCGGTCAGCAAGTGTGGGTGCGTAAAGTAGATGATGACTGGTGGTTGGGACAGGTGCCGGATGTTAACTCCGCGCTGGTCTCCCTCAACCCAACCAACGGGGCGATTGAAGCGCTGGTCGGCGGTTTTGATTTCAACCAAAGCAATTTCAATCGTGCGACACAGGCGCTGCGCCAGATTGGTTCTAACATCAAGCCCTTCCTTTACACCGCCGCCATGGATAAAGGTCTGACGCTGGCAACCATCCTCAACGACGTACCGATTACACGCTGGGATCCGGGCGCAGGTTCGGATTGGCGGCCTAAAAACTCGCCGGCGACCTATGACGGCCCGATCCGGTTGCGTCAGGGCTTAGGGCAGTCCAAGAATGTGGTCATGGTCCGTGCCATGAGGGCCATGGGCGTCGATTATGCTGCTGATTACCTGCGGCGTTTCGGCTTCCCTGAACAGAACATCGTTCATACCGAATCGCTGGCGCTGGGGGCGGCGTCTTTCACCCCGTTGCAGGTTGTACGCGGTTATGCCGTGATGTCTAACGGTGGCTATCTGGTTGATCCGTATTTCATCACCAAAATCGAGAGCGAAGCCGGCGGCACCATCTTTACCGCCACGCCGAAAGTGGTCTGCGATACCTGTAATTTGCCGTTAGTGTATGGTGAAACATCGCGTTCTTTGATGTTGTCTGCCGATAGTATGGAAAACGTCGCGACCTCTCGGGAAAATCCGCAGGGTGTACTGCCGATGCCGCAACTTGAGCCGGTTACGCCACAGGAAGCACGGCAAAATACCGCGCAGCCTTATGCTCCACATGTGATCAGTACACCGTTGGCCTTCCTGATCAAAGACGCGCTGAACAGTAACGTCTTCGGTGAACCGGGCTGGATGGGGACGGGCTGGCGTGCCGGCCGTGAACTGAAGCGTCGTGATATCGGCGGAAAAACCGGCACAACAAACAGTTCCAAAGATGCCTGGTTCTCTGGCTACGGCCCGAATCTGGTTACCTCTGTCTGGATCGGCTTTGATGATCATCGCCGGGACCTCGGCACCAGCAGCGCGTCTGGCGTCATTAAGGATCAGATTTCAGGCTATGAAGGCGGCGCAAAATCCGCTCAACCCGCCTGGGACGACTTTATGAAGGTCGCACTGGCTGACGTACCCGAACAACCTCTGACGCCGCCGCCCGGTATCGTCAGCGTGACGATCGACCGCAGCAGCGGCAAGTTGTCCAGCGGGGGGGGAAACAGTCGCTCCGAATACTTTATTGAAGGAACGCAGCCGACCGAATATGAAGTGCATGAAGTTGGCACGACACTGATGGATAACGGACAAAGCGAAGAACTGTTCTGAGGCCCCTCAGAACACAAAAAAGGCGCAGAAATCTGCGCCTTTTTGCTTATCATACGTCGATTAACGCGATGAACGGTTCAGCCAATCCTGAGCCAAAAACAGGGCGCTAACGTTACGCGCTTCCCGGAAGTCGGGGTCCTGTAGCAGCGTCATCATGTCGCTTAAAGGCCAACGCACTTTCGGCATCGGTTCCGGCTCATCGCCTTCCCGGGTCTGCGGATATAAGCCGCGGGCCACCACGATATTCATCTGACTGGAAAAATAAGAAGGCGCCATCGTCAATGTCGCCAGCAGTTCCATTTGTTCTGCACCAAATCCGACTTCTTCCATCAGTTCACGGTTGGCCGCCTCAAATACCGTTTCACCTGGATCAATCAGCCCTTTTGGGAAGCCAAGTTCATACTGTTCAATCCCCACGGCATATTCGCGGATCAGCAACAGTTCATCGTCGATGATCGGCACAATCATCACGGCCTGACGCCCGGAAGGTCGCATCCGCTCATAAACCCGGCGTACGCCGTTGCTAAACTCCAGATCGATGGATTCAACATTAAACAGACGTGAACGCGCAACCGTCTCTACCTTAAGGATTTTGGGTTTTTGCAGGTTATGACTCATAATGGCCCCATAGGAATATTACGACCAGACCGACACCTTAATCCAACCTGGATGAACGATAGCCACTACCTTCACCCCGCATGCTGGCGTGCCGTTAATGAAAAGAGATCGTTAATATTTTTTTGATCTTGCTCACATTGTGCGTTAACAACCCTCTCGCTGCAACTACTGCGATTGTGAATTACTTTTCCGTAACATGCCATATACATTAGCGAATTTAAAATAATCGCCAAAAGTCAATATCGTGGTGAAAAATCAGATGATCCTTATTTTAGCGGCTCCCTCTGCTTGTTACTATCATCTCCTTACGCAGTGAGTTTCCGTTGTTTTTTAATTATTAATCCAAAAAAACAAGACCATACGGGTTATCATCGATTGCATAGGTTTGTTAAACTCTGGCAACGACAAGGAGCAGGCTGCTTTGGAATGGAGATAAGATGAGCACAATATTTACCATCCTGGCTATATTGTTTGCCTGTCTAATCGCTGTCGGTGTTTTTATTATCTACCGTATGCGCGAGCGTTTGCCATTCGTTAAGCCACTGCCTGCGACACAATCGTTACCTCGCCAGCTGACTCAGGAAGAACGTCAGGTTGTTGAACAGTATCTCGCTCAGGAAAACACGCAGAAAACGGCGCCGCTTGATACGCCCAATGCGCAGCCGCGACTTCCCCGTTCATTACAAAGTAATCGGGTTTATCCGATTACCCATACCATCACGCGCTATGGTCTACGTACTGATTCACAAAATAAGTGGCGTTACTATATTGATACGCAGGAAATTCACCTGCCCCCCAGTTGGGAACAATATATTACCGAGAATAATAGCGTTGAGCTGATCAAAACCCGTTCCATCCCCCTGGTCATTTCCCTGAATGGACATTCGCTGGCAGAATGCATAGACGCGCCCGAAGCCATGTCCGTGCCAAATATTCCGATGCTTAACGCATCCATCAGTCAGGAAGAAAATGAACACGCCGAGCTGATTACCATCCGCAAGGAAACCCGGGAGGAGCATGCCATCCACCATTCCGGTGGTCTGAAAGAAGCCGCCGTGCTATGCCTGTCGTTTTTATTGCTATTTATCAGCCTGAACAGTCCCATTCCCCTGCTGCCCTGGCTCACCGGCACCGCCGCTTTACTGGCGGCCTGGGCTATCTGGCAGCTTTTTCGCTCGCCTTCCAACAAGGAATTGCGCGATGTTCACTGCCTGCACGGTACACCGCAGAGCCTCGGACTTTTTGGCGAATCCAATCAGGGGTTAGGTAATATCTCGCTCGGCAATATCGACCTGATTTATCCGCCACATTGGCAACCCTATATCGGTAACGATCTGGGACAAAAAACCGATGTTGATATCTATCTGAACCGGCAGGTCATCCGACAAGGCGAGCATCTGTCATTGCATGATGAAGTGAAACACTTTCCCTTACAGCAGTGGGGGAGAAATCTGCTGCTGGCGGCAGGGTCGTTCCTCAGTCTGATCCTGTTAATCACTAATGTTCCACTGGAATTGCCTTTGAAACTCAGCATGGCATGGCTTCAGGGAGCGCAACATATCAAAGTGGTTCAGGTGGATGAGTTGGAAAAGATACCACTCAAAATCGGTGATACGCTGGAAGTACAAGGATCGGGGATGTGCTATGTCCCTGCCGGGATCCGTCCCGCGGCAACGCCGCAGAGTTATGCCTTTACCCCTTTTGATTGTTCCGCAATTTACTGGAATCACGCGGATCCATTGCCGCTGCCGGAATCAGACATTATTGAAAAGGCGTCCGCATTGCTGAAGACCGTGAATAGCCAACTACATCCGCAGACGGATAAAGACGGGCAGATAAATTCGCAGCTTGCTTCCGCCATTCAGAAATCAGGCATGATTCTGCTGAATAACTTTTCGGATATCGTACTGAAAACACAGACCCTTTGTGAACAGGAAGGCGATTGTGTCCGTCTGAAAAATGCCCTCATCAATTTGGGCAACGTCAAAACCTGGGATGTCCTGGTAAAACGGGCCGATTCTGGGGCGCTGAAAGGCATGAATGTACTGTTGCGCCCGGTTAGTGCGGAAGCGTTGGAATCACTCGTCAACAGCTCAACCGATTTTTTCTTTTATCAGGAAATCAATAACGCGGCAGACTCACTGAACAGTCCGCCGCCGGGAGGGTTCCTGATTCGAAGCGATGAAGGACGCCAGTTGGTCAGCCATCCTTTGCCGCCGATGCCGCTGAGCGAGTATCGGGCTTCAGACCAATGGCAAGAGCTGCAACGACTGTCCGCCATGTTGCTGCACACGCCGTTTAATGCCGCCGGCGTGATTACCCAACTCAGTACCGACGCCAACGGCACGCAGCATATCAGCCTCCATAGTGAGCCGGATATGATTACGCTATGGCGCTATCTGGGCAGTTGCCTGCTATTGCTGCTTTTCTCTGTGATTCTGCTCGTCAATCTGGCGCTGCTCGTCACCAAAATACGCAAGAGTCAACAGCGGATAACCAGCATTCAGCGTTACTATGCCGAACGTTTTCATACGGCAGGGACATTGCCGGACAATCGTTCCCCCTTATCCTGATCGTCATCCCTGCCAATTATCATCAAGGGTTATGTTACCCTGACAAACCTATGCATTAGTTTTTCCGCCATACACCCGCGTCGTTATATGATTATCGGGTTTTATTTTTATCGGTAATCGTTCTGCATCTGGAGTAGTTATGAGCCCTGACTTCGACTGGCCCAACATTGATACCGTCATTCTGGATATGGACGGCACCCTGCTGGACCTGGCTTTTGACAATTATTTTTGGTTGCAGCTCGTGCCGCAATCTATCAGTGATAAACGCGGTATCAGCGTTGAGCAGGCAAAGCAGGTGATCGCACGGGAATATCAGGCCGTACAACACACGCTGAACTGGTACTGTTTTGATTACTGGAGCGAACGGCTGGGGCTGGATATCTACCAAATGACGACGGATATCGGCGCCCGTGCCCGCCTGCGTGAAGACACCACGCCGTTTCTGGCGGCCCTGCGCCATAGCGGAAAACAGACCATACTGCTGACAAATGCCCATCCGCATAGCCTGGCGGTTAAAATTGAACATACCGGGCTGGATCAGCACCTTGATTTATTACTTTCTACCCACACTTATGGGTATCCGAAAGAGAATCAGCAGCTATGGCAGGCTGTGCAGCAACAAACCGGGTTTAATCCTGCCAGGACGTTATTTGTTGACGACAGCGAGCCGATTCTGGATGCCGCGAAAACGTTCGGTATTCGCTACTGTCTGGGCGTCAGCAATCCCGACTCCAGCCAGCAGGAAAAATCATTCCGGCGATATCCATCCATGAATGATTATTTTGCGCTGCTGCCGTCGCTGCACCGCTCGGTGAAGCTCGGAGAATAGGCTGAGTAGCGTCACAAAGCAGTAATCAGGAGGATTCATGATGAAAGCAACCGACAAGACTGACGATGCCGTTCGTCTGGATAAATGGCTATGGGCCGCACGCTTTTACAAAACCCGGGCTATCGCGCGCGAAATGATCGAGGGCGGCAAAGTGCATTACAACGGGCAGCGCGGCAAACCGAGCAAGCTGGTTGAGCTGAACGCCGAGATCAAGTTGCGTCAGGGGAATGACGAACGCACCGTCATTGTGCTGGCGCTCAGCAGCCAGCGCAGAACCGCGGCAGACGCTCAGGCGTTATATCAGGAAACGGACGGCAGCATTGAGAAAAGGGAAAAGCTGACTCTGGCGCGAAAAATGAATGCGCTGACCATGCCACACCCGGATCGTCGTCCTGACAAGAAAGAACGACGGGATCTGATTAAATTTAAATACAGCGATCGGGAATAACCTTCACTGTCGCCACAGCGAGAAAATATTATGACCACTCATGACCAACTACATCGTTATCTGTTTGAAAATTATGCCGTTCGTGGCGAGTTGGCGACAGTAAGCGATACCTATCAGCACATGCTGGCCAATCATGACTACCCGGCGGAAGTACAGACTTTACTGGGAGAAATGTTGGTGGCAACCAGCCTGTTGACGGCAACGCTGAAATTCAGTGGTGATATTACCGTCCAGCTCCAGGGTGACGGTCCGCTCAAACTGGCCGTGATTAACGGTAATCATCTACAGCAAATGCGCGGAGTCGCGCGCCTTCAGGGTGACATCGCCGCCGGGAGCTCACTCAAAGAGATGGTGGGCAATGGCTATCTGGTCATTACCATCACGCCGACCGAGGGCGAACGCTATCAGGGCGTGGTCGGCTTAGAGGGAGAAACCGTTGCCGAGTGTCTGGAAAACTATTTCCAGCAATCAGAACAGCTTCCAACCCGGCTGTTTATCCGCACGGGTCAGCACGACGGCCGTATGGCGGCGGGTATGCTGTTGCAAGTGCTGCCAGCGCAGAATGCCGGTCGCGACGATTTCGATCACCTCGCGCAGCTCACTGCCACCGTCAAGGCGGAAGAGTTGTTTACCTTGTCTGCACACGACGTGCTGTACCGTTTGTACCATCAGGAAGAGGTTACGGTCTATGAACCGCAGGCGGTCTCTTTTCAATGTCACTGCTCACGCGAGCGTTGTGCGGATGCATTAATCACGCTGTCCGATCAGGAAGTCAACCACATTCTGGAACAGGATGGTGAAATCGACATGCACTGTGATTATTGCGGTAGTCATTATATTTTCAATGCGAATGATGTTCAGGCGCTTCGACAGCATTCATCAGATAATCTTCTGTATTGATCGCTTTACGGGTACGTTGTACCCGTTTCATTTATTAATATGTCGCTAGATCAGATTGGTTGTTTTTTCAACACCATAGGCAAACAAAGTTATTAATGAATTTATTTAACTTTATGATTGCTATCGCGGTTAAAATAAGCTCACTCCCCTACAATCGTTGTCAGTACGAATATGAATATAACAATTGAGGAGTAGCTATATGACTGTCAAAGGTATAACCCCACAAGCCCTCACTACTTATGGAATCCAAGACGTTCGCGATATTGTCTACAATCCCAGCTATGAGTTGCTTTTTAAGGAAGAACTCTCCCCTACCCTACAAGGTTACGAGCGCGGCATAGAAACCCAGCTGGGTGCCGTTGCCGTCGATACCGGTATCTTTACCGGCCGTTCCCCCAAAGATAAATACATCGTTCGCGATGATGTTACCCGCGACACGGTGTGGTGGTCCGATCAGGGGAAAGGCAAGAATGACAACCATCCGCTGAGTCAGGAAATCTGGACCCACCTGAAACAGCTCGTCACCCAACAACTCTCCAGCAAACGTCTGTTTATCATTGATGCCTTCTGCGGCGCCAATCCGGATAGCCGCCTGAAAGTCCGTTTCGTCACTGAAGTCGCCTGGCAGGCGCATTTCGTCAAAAACATGTTTATTCGTCCAAGCGATGAAGAATTACAGGGTTTCGAACCTGATTTCATCGTGATGAACGGCGCCAAATGCACCAACCCACAATGGCAGGAACAAGGGCTGAACTCCGAGAACTTCATTGCTTTCAACCTGACCGAGCGCATCCAGCTGATTGGCGGCACCTGGTACGGCGGCGAAATGAAGAAAGGGATGTTCTCCATCATGAACTACCTGCTGCCACTGAAAGGCATCGCCTCCATGCACTGTTCGGCGAACGTGGGCGAACAGGGCGATGTAGCCGTGTTCTTCGGTTTGTCAGGCACCGGGAAAACCACCCTGTCGACCGATCCCAAACGTAAACTGATTGGTGATGACGAGCACGGCTGGGATGACGACGGCGTGTTTAACTTTGAAGGCGGCTGTTACGCCAAAACCATCAAATTGTCCAAAGAAGCGGAGCCGGACATCTATGGCGCGATCAAGCGGGATGCCCTGCTGGAAAACGTCACCGTGCTGGCCGATGGCAGCGTTGATTTCAACGATGGTTCAAAAACCGAAAACACCCGCGTGTCTTATCCGATCTACCACATTCACAATATTGTTAAGCCGGTATCCAAAGCCGGACATGCGACCAAAGTGATTTTCCTTACCGCGGATGCGTTCGGTGTATTACCGCCGGTTTCCCGTCTGACGTCAGACCAAACTCAGTACCATTTCCTGTCTGGCTTCACCGCTAAACTGGCCGGTACCGAGCGTGGCATCACTGAACCTACGCCAACGTTCTCCGCCTGCTTTGGCGCGGCATTCCTGTCGCTGCACCCAACGCAGTATGCCGAAGTGCTGGTCAAACGTATGCAGGCCGCCGGCGCACAGGCGTATCTGGTCAACACCGGCTGGAACGGAACCGGGAAACGTATCTCCATTAAGGATACGCGCGGGATTATCGATGCCATTCTGAATGGCAGTATCGATGATGCAGAAATGCATACGCTACCGATCTTCGATCTGGCGATCCCAACCTCGCTGCCGGGTGTGGATCCTGCGATTCTTGATCCGCGCGATACCTATGCCGATCGGGCGCAATGGCAGGAGAAAGCGGAAGATCTGGCGCATCGGTTTATCGCTAACTTTGATAAATACACTGATGCGCCAGCAGGCGCGGCGCTGATTTCAGCAGGTCCCAGGCTGTAACTGCACGAAAAACGACAAAAGGCGCGGATTACCGCGCCTTCAGGCCATTAACAACGTTAAATTTTAAGGAAAACACGGGGATGAGGTTCCCGCAGGGACGCCTCGCCCCGTGTATCTCAGGCTTACAGACGACGTTGTCAGTAATCTCTTTTTTTATCTGGAAAATATCACTCTTTACTGGCGCTATTCTCTGCGGCGGAAATATCAAACGGCAGCGGCAGATAAGCACGAACACATAGTCCGCCACGCTCGCTGGTGCTGACATCCAATGCGCCGTCGTGAGCATCAATAATCCGCTGCACAATCGCCAGCCCCAGCCCCGTGCCACTGGTGGTACGCGCACTGTCGCCGCGCACAAAAGGCTGGAACAGGTGTTTCAGTTGCGCAGGTTCGATACCTTCGCCATCGTCTTCCACCTGGAACCAGGCTCGCTGTAATTCCCGTCCCGTACTGACTTTAATCCAACCGTTGCCATAACGGGCCGCGTTGACCACCAGATTCAGCGCCGCGCGCTTGATGGATAACGGACTGACGCGAACTAACAGCTCGCCCGCGGAAAAATCACTGTCGATATGGCGTTCATAACCACTTTCAGCCGCGACCACTTCGCCCATAATCGCGTTCAGATCGGCCACCTCGGTCTGCATCTCCTGGCCGGTGCGCAAGTAGTCAATAAACTGCTCAATAATGGCATTACACTCTTCAATATCCTTATTGATCGACTCTGCCAGATAGTCGTCATCCTTGTTCATCATCTCCGTCGCCAGACGAATACGCGTCAACGGCGTGCGTAAATCATGACTCACCCCAGCCATCAGCAAGGTACGATCGTCGGCCAGCAGCTTCACGCCGGAAGCCATCTGATTAAAGGCACGGGTGACGGAGCGCACCTCCGAAGCGCCGTATTCACGTAACGGAGGGGGAATAATCCCTTTACCGACCTGCAAGGCCGCATGCTCCAGCTCCACCAGCGGACGGTTCTGGACGCGGATAAACAACCAGGCGCCGCCGATCACCAGTAACATGATCGCCAGCGTATAGCGGAAAAGCGGGGAAAAATCGCCCTGGTGAATTTCTGTCAGCGGCACGCGCACCCAGATATCCGGCGACAGCCAGGTTTTCAGCCAGACAACGGGGGTATTTTTGCTGACCTCGACCCGGACATCCGTCGGACCGCCCAGCTGTTGCGCCATCTGCTGGCTCAGAAACTTATAGTGCTGAGCCCATCGCAGGCCACTCTCCTCCGCCGCCGCGTTGGTATATAACGATATACCCAGTTCGCGGTAAATCTCACGCCGGAACGCCGGTGGCACCTCAAGCGTGGTGCCATCCTCCAATTGCAGGCTGTCGGTCATCAGCATTCGGACTTCGTACGCGAGTACCTTATTAAACTGCTGTAAACTCGGCAGGATCGCGAAATTCAATACCACCAGATAGGTGGTGACCAAACTGACAAACAACAGCGTCACAATCAGTAGTAACGTCCGGGCAAATGAGCTGCGCGGAGAAAAGCGCCATCGCATCATGCCTTACTGCCGTCCGGTACAAAGACATAACCCAGTCCCCAGACGGTCTGGATATAGCGTGGGTGCGCCGGATCTTCTTCCACCATGCGTCGCAGACGTGAAATCTGTACGTCGATGGAACGCTCCATCGCACTGTATTCCCGTCCACGGGCCAGATTCATCAGCTTGTCACGGGACAGCGGCTCACGCGGATGGCTGACCAGCGCTTTCAGAACGGCGAACTCACCGCTGGTGAGCGGCATGGGTTCGTCATCGCGGAACATCTCACGGGTTCCCAGATTCAGTTTGAATTTGCCAAAAGCGATAATGGCCTCTTCCTGCGATGGCGCGCCTGGCAGTTCATTCGCCTGACGGCGTAACACGGCGCGGATACGGGCCAGCAGTTCACGCGGGTTGAACGGCTTGGGAATGTAGTCATCCGCGCCGATTTCCAGCCCGACGATACGGTCGACTTCTTCCCCTTTCGCCGTCACCATAATGATGGGCATCGGGTTGCTTTGACTGCGCAAACGACGGCAAATGGATAAACCATCTTCACCCGGCAGCATCAGATCCAGCACCATCAGGTGAAATGATTCGCGAGTCAGCAAACGATCCATCTGTTCAGCATTGGCAACGCTCCGTACCTGAAAACCCTGCTCGGTCAGATAACGTTCCAATAGCGCACGCAAACGCATGTCGTCATCTACAACCAGAATTTTATAGTTCTCTTGCATTCTCTTTCTCCAAAGGCGCAATAGCCGCCGATGCCGCTATTGTTCAGAATCATACGAATTACTGACAGTCGTTTCTGGTATACATTCGAGGCAAATTGTTACAAAGCATATTAAACTACGTGTAATCAACCAGTTTCGTACGCAATTATAGCCGTTCATAAATGAATCCATCGTAATTCATTGTACTGCTGCTACCAAGATCTCAATCATGCGTCTTATTCTCGCCAATCCTGCCTGATTTACGCCTTTGAAAGAATCGTTGATATAATGCCGGACTACCCCATCCGCTGCCATGAGATTGAAAACGCGTGAAAACGAACCTGATCACCCGGGAAGGATACAACAAACTCAAAGCTGAACACGATCATCTCTGGAATGTAAAACGCCCCGAGATCACTAAGATCGTATCATGGGCGGCCAGTCTGGGAGATCGTTCTGAAAACGCCGATTACACCTATAACAAGCGCCTGTTACGTCAGATTGACCGCCGCGTTCGCTATCTGCGCAAATGTCTGAGCGAGCTGCAAATTGTCGATTATTCTCCCCAGCAGGAAGGAAAAGTTTTCTTTGGCGCCTGGGTTGAGATTGAAAATGAAGAGGGTCAGGTAAAACGCTTTCGTATTGTCGGACCGGATGAGATTTATGGTGATGTGAAAGATTACATCTCCATTGATTCCCCCATGGCGCGCGCCCTGCTAAAAAAAGAGATCGATGAGGAATTTACCGTCGCCACGCCGGACGGCGTCAAAGCGTGGTGTGTGAACGCCATTGAGTACATCAAAATAGCACAGGAATAAATCGTTTGTTCTTACTAGTCTCTTTAGTGGGTTAGCGACTCCCCTGACAAACGGGGAGCCGGGAAGGAGTATGGGTGACAAAGCGCCGAACGTTGTCACCCGTCTGACCGGCTCTTGCAGAGCAAGCCAGCAATGAATACACGGCGTAACGGCGCGATACCTGCTGATATTTTCACCCGTTTATTTCTACGCTGACATAAATGTGTCACCTCCATCCCTTACCTTTGCCAACGATGAGCTATGGAGAACAATTTATGTTTAGCTTAGATGCCATCCTGCAAGACCTTGCCCCCCATCGTCACACGCCTTCCTGGCAGAAAAACCTATTACGATCGTTATTATTCGAGAACGAAATCCAGCAATTTTCCCAGCGTTATCCCCATCTAAAGGGATTGGATCTGGTCGAGCAAATTCTGGATCACTTGCATCTCAACTGTGAAATGGTCGAAGGGGATTTGGAAAATATTCCCAGTCAGGGGCCGGTGGTGTTGGTTGCCAACCATCCGATTGGATCATTGGATGGACTGGCGCTGCTGCGCACGGTCGCCAGCGTCAGGCCCGACGTGCGTATCGTGGCCAGCCAGTTGCTCTCTTACGTTGAGCCGCTGAAAAACCTGTTCTTTTCCGTCGATAACTTTAATAACCGCACCAAGCGCCAGCAAATTACCGCGATACAGCAATATCTGAATAATGATGGCGCGATTATTGTGTTCCCGGCAGGGGAAGTGTCCCGTATCAGCCTGAAAGGCATCCGCGACGGTCACTGGCACAGCGGCTTTATCCGCATGGCGAGCAAAGCGCGCGCCCCCGTCGTCCCTATTCACATCAGCGGGCGCAACAGCAGTCTGTTTTACTTCTCTTCGCTGATCTATCGGCCGCTTTCCACCCTGCTGCTGGTCAGGGAAATGTTTCGTCAACAGGGCAACAGACTCAAGATTCGCATTGGCGCTCGCATCCCTTATGTCACCTGGAATCAGGGCGACTGGCAGGCCAACGATCTTGCCGCACGTTTTCGCCGTCACGTTTATCGGCTGGGACAGGGAAAACCCGGCTGTTTTTCTGGTGAAAAACCCATTGCATTAGGCGAAGACCGCGTGATGTTGAAACGGGCGTTGGCTGACTGCGAAATGCTGGGCACCACCCCGGATGGAAAGATCGTCTACCTGTACCAGCGCGGTAAAGAAGACTATGTTCCGATTCTGCGCGAACTGGGACGCCTGCGGGAAATTGCCTTCCGGGCCGTTGGAGAAGGCTCCGGCCAGCGCCGCGATCTGGACAGTTACGATGACGATTATCTGCACCTGATTCTGTGGGATGAACGGGATCTGGAAATTGTCGGCGCCTATCGTTTTATCCCCACGGCCCGACAGATTGCCGGGAAAGGGAAAAACGGCCTCTACAGCCACAGCCTGTTTCACTACGGTGAAGAGATGGACCCGATACTGGCGTCCGGTATTGAACTCGGGCGCAGCTTCATCCAGCCTAAATACTGGGGCAAACGCGGTCTGGACTACCTCTGGCTAGGCATCGGCGCTTATCTGGCACGCTACCCGGAGTATCGCTATTTATTCGGCCCGGTATCGCTGTCCGGCACCCTGCCGCCGACGGCCCGCGATCTGCTGATCGCCTTTTATCGCCTGCACTTTGCGCCCGACCAACCCCTGGCCCAATCGCGCCGTCCTTATCCGGCATCCCTGCCCGATGTACTGAAGCAATTTGAAGGCACGGACTATCAGCAGGACCTGACGCTGCTGAAAAGCATGCTGGGCAACATGGGCTGCGCCATTCCGACGCTGTATAAACAGTACTCGGAAATCTGCGAGCCCGGCGGTGTCCGGTTTATTGATTTCGGTATCGATCCCGATTTCAACAACTGTATCGACGGGCTGGTTCTGGTGGATTTGCAGCAGCTCAAAGAATCCCGCTATCAGCGCTACATTGCACCGTTCAGGGAAGAGACGCCGGAGCAGCCTCGTGCCGAAGGATGATCTGCGAACGGCTATCGTCTGATGGGACAATACGCCGCCGCCAGCCATGCCGTGCGGGGGTTGACGAGAGCGATGGCGCTCGAACTGGCGGGATAACCATGCGTTAATCCCCGGCCAACAACATCAGTTCACAATTTTACCGCTCCCTTACCCGTCTCGTTTAGCGTAATGCGTGTATGCTTTTTTCAGTGTAGTGATTCGCGATCGGGAAAACGGTCATTCATCAGAAAGGAGCGAAAAAGTATGAAACAATCCGTTGCCACTTTAGTAGCCAAAACGTTGGAAAGCGCCGGCGTAAAACGCATTTGGGGCGTAACCGGGGATTCGCTGAATGGGCTGAGCGATAGTCTGAATCGTATGGGCACCATCGAATGGATGCCGACGCGTCATGAAGAGGTGGCGGCATTCGCCGCCGGCGCCGAAGCGCAGATTAGCGGCGAGCTGGCGGTTTGCGCCGGTTCATGCGGTCCCGGCAACCTGCATTTGATTAACGGTCTGTTCGATTGTCACCGCAATCACGTGCCGGTTCTCGCCATTGCCGCACATATTCCTTCCAGTGAAATCGGCAGCAACTATTTCCAGGAAACCCATCCGCAGGAGCTGTTTCGCGAATGCAGCCACTACTGCGAGCTGGTTTCCAATCCTGAACAACTGCCGCAGGTGCTGGGCATCGCGATGCGCAAAGCGATTCTTAACCGCGGCGTTTCCGTGGTGGTACTGCCCGGTGATATCGCGCTAAAACCCGCGCCTGAAGAGGCGACATCGGACTGGTATCCGCCACAGCATCCCATTATTCGGCCAAACGACAGCGAAATACGCAAGCTGGCCGATCGGCTGAATGAGGCGAAAAATATCACGCTGATGTGCGGCAGCGGCTGTGCGGGCGCGCATGATGAAGTGGTGCAATTGGCCGCCGCGCTGAAGGCGCCGATGGTACACGCGCTGCGCGGCAAGGAATATATTGAATATGACAACCCGTACAGCGTCGGCATGACCGGCCTGATTGGCTTCTCATCCGGCTACCACGCGATGATGAATGCCGATACGCTGGTACTGCTGGGTACGCAGTTCCCTTATCGCGCCTTCTACCCGACCGACGCCGCCATCATTCAAATCGATATCAATCCCGGCAGCCTCGGTTCGCACTGCCATGTCGACATGGCGCTGATTGGCGATATCAAATCCACGCTGACCGCGCTGCTGCCACAGTTGGGTGTGAAAACCCATCGCGATTTTCTCGACAATGCGCTGGAGCACTACGCCGATGCGCGTAAAGGACTCGACGATCTGGCGACGGCCAATGATAAACAGGCGATCCACCCGCAGTATCTGGCACAGCAGATCAGCCACTATGCCAGTGAGGATGCCATCTTCACCTGTGACGTGGGTACGCCGACCGTATGGGCCGCACGCTATCTGAAGATGAACGGCAAACGCCGGCTTATCGGCTCGTTCAGCCACGGCTCGATGGCCAATGCGATGCCGCAGGCGCTGGGCGCGCAAGCGATCGACCGTCAACGCCAGGTCATTTCGCTGAGCGGCGACGGCGGGTTCAGTATGCTGATGGGCGATTTTCTGTCCGTCGCTCAGCTTAAGCTGCCGGTAAAAATCGTGGTGTTTAACAATAGCGTGCTGGGGTTTGTCGCCATGGAAATGAAAGCCGGCGGTTATCTGACAGATGGCACCGAATTGGAAAATCCCAACTTTGCCGCGATCGCCAACGCCTGCGGCATCAAGGGCATTCGCGTGGAGAAAGCCTCTGCGCTGAACGCCGCGCTGGAAGAGGCGTTTGCCTACGACGGCCCGGTGTTGATCGACGTTATCACCGCCACCTCCGAGCTGGCGATGCCGCCGCAAATTAAGCTGGATCAGGCAAAAGGCTTTAGTCTTTACATGCTGCGCGCCATTATCAACGGACGCGGCGATGAAGTGATTGAACTGGCGAAAACCAACTGGCTGCGCTAACACCGCAGCGGCGCTGACCGGGGCCGCCCGCCTGAGTGGCGAAGCGGCCGCCTGCTTCAGCGTATAAAGCAACGTCAGAGCATCACGTTACGCGCCGAACCCCGCGTTATTCATCCCGCCGGGAAACGTAGTCCCGGCGTGGTTCACCGGTATAAATCTGGCAGGGACGATAGATCTTCATCTCCGGCTGGGTATGCATTTCATTCCAGTGCGCAATCCACCCGATGGTCCGGCCCACGGTGGAAATCACCGTAAACATCGACGGCGGCAGCCCCATCGCTTTAAGGATCACCGCGGTATAAAAATCTGCGCTGGGATACAGTTTGTTTTCCAGGAAATAAGGATCGGTAATGGCGATATGCTCCAGCTCAATCGCCACCTGAAGCAAACTGTCTTCCATACCCAGTTCGCCCAGCACCTCGTAACAGGTTTTACGCAGGATCGCCGCACGCGGATCGAAATGCTGGTACACCGAATTGCCAAATCCCATCAGGCGTAACGAATTGTGCTCGTCTTTTGCGCGCTGCACAAATGCCGGAATACGATCCACGGTTTTAATCTCTTCCAGCATACGCATGCAGGCCTCATTGGCACCGCCGTGCATCGGCCCCCACATGGACGCCAGGCCAGCAGCGATACAGGCAAATGGATTGGCGCCGGACGATCCTGATGCTCTGACCGCCATGGTGGACGGACACTGGCCGTGATCGGCATGCAGAATCAGAATGCGGTTCATCGCGCGTTCCAGTACCGCATTCACCTCATATTTCTCTGCGGGGATGGAAAACAGCATATGCAGGAAATTACCGGTATAGGACAAGGAATTGCGGGGATAAACAGCGGGCTGTTCGATGGAATATTTGTAGCACATCGCCGCCAGCGTCGGCATTTTGGACAACAGACGAACGGCGGCCAATTCACGATGCTCCGCGTTATTAATATCCAGCACGTCATGGTAGAAAGCGGCCAGCGCCCCCACCACCGCACACATCAGCGCCATCGGGTGTGAATCACGACGAAACCCGCTGAACATGCGGGCGATCTGCTCATGAATCAGGGTATGGCGGGTAATGTTGTTGGTGAATTTCTTATATTCTTCCGGCGAAGGCACTTCACCATGCAGGAGAATGAAACAGACTTCGGTAAAGTCACATTGCTCCGCCAGTTGCTCAACAGGAAACCCCCGATGCAGCAGTACGCTGTTCACCGCATCAATATAGGTAATGGCAGATTCACACCCGGCGGTGTTGGCAAATCCGGGATCGTAGCTGCATAACCCCTGCGCGCCAAACGGACGGATATCCACAGCCTCTTTCCCCATCACGCCGGAATGCATTTCCAGCGTAAGTTTTTCTTTCCCGTCTATTGCCAACGTGGACTGTTTTGCTGTCATGAATCTTTCTCCTGCCGAATGAATAATCGTGTTCGCTATAGAGCAAATATACCCAATCAATCTCATTTTTATCGGTGAACTGCATCAGTTGCGCCACCGCAATCATACGGTGACAGCACTACTACCCAGCTTATTTAATACGCTAAAATCACCGATGGGTTGCAAGAATCTGACGTAATATTGATTCAGGTAAAGTTTGCTACCTGTCCGGTACGATAACGCAGCCCGCACTTGTCGCATACAAGCCGGCCAGATACACGGGATAGTAACACCTCCGCAGACTCAATGGGGACAGGCTGGCATTTTTCGCTTTCAATCCGTATAACTGTCCCCCTGTTGTTTAACCCATTAATTGATGACGATTGATATCAGACCTATGAATGATTCATTAAGCCAGATTATTGCCAGCGAATTGCAGGCTCGAACGGAGCAAGTGGACGCCGCCGTCCGGCTGCTGGACGAAGGAAACACCGTCCCTTTTATCGCACGTTACCGTAAAGAAGTGACCGGCGGGTTGGACGACACCCAATTACGCTTATTGGAAACGCGCCTGAGCTACCTGCGTGAACTGGACGATCGGCGCCAGACTATTCTGAAATCCATTGACGAACAGGGAAAATTGACCGACCAGCTCGCCAGCGCCATTAACAGCACGCTAAGCAAGACCGAACTGGAAGATCTCTATCTGCCATATAAGCCTAAACGCCGGACTCGTGGACAGGCAGCCATTGAAGCCGGGCTTGAGCCGTTGGCAGATAGCCTGTGGCAAGATCCCTCTCAGGAACCGGAACTCGCCGCTCAGGCTTACGTTGATGCTGAAAAAGGCGTGGCAGACACCAAAGCGGCGCTGGATGGCGCGCGTTATATTCTGATGGAACGCTTTGCGGAAGATGCCGCGCTGCTGGCGAAAGTCCGTCACTATCTGTGGAAAAACGCCCATCTGGTGTCCCGCGTGGTGGAAGGCAAAGAGGAAGAAGGCGCAAAATTCCGTGACTATTTCGACCACCACGAACCCATTGCTCAGGTGCCTTCCCACCGTGCGCTGGCCATGTTCCGCGGACGCAATGAAGGGATTTTGCAACTGTCGCTGAACGCCGATCCGCAGTTTGAAGAAGCGCCGCGTGAGAGTTATTGCGAACAGATTATTATCGATCACCTGAATCTGCGTTTGGGTAATGCGCCAGCGGATAGCTGGCGGCGGGCCGTCATCAACTGGACGTGGCGAGTCAAAGTGCTGCTGCATCTTGAAACCGAATTGATGGGCAGCGTGCGGGAAAAAGCGGAGGACGAAGCGATCAACGTGTTCGCCCGCAATATGCACGATCTGCTGATGGCGGCGCCCGCAGGCATGCGGGCGACCATGGGGCTCGATCCCGGTCTGCGCACCGGGGTGAAAGTGGCGGTGGTGGATGCCACCGGCAAGCTGGTCGCCACCGAAACGATTTATCCTCATACCGGGCAAGCCGCCAAAGCCGCCGCCGTCGTCGCCGCGCTGTGCATCAAGCATCAGGTTGAACTGGTGGCGATTGGCAACGGCACCGCTTCACGTGAAACCGAGCGTTTCTTCCTTGATACGCAAAAACAGTTCCCGGATATCCATGCGCAGAAAGTGATTGTGAGCGAGGCCGGGGCATCGGTGTATTCGGCATCCGAACTGGCCGCACTTGAGTTTCCCGATCTGGACGTCTCCCTGCGCGGCGCGGTTTCCATCGCCCGCCGCTTGCAGGATCCGCTGGCCGAACTGGTGAAAATCGACCCGAAATCCATCGGCGTCGGTCAGTATCAGCATGACGTCAGCCAGAGCCTGCTGGCGAAAAAGCTGGATGCGGTGGTGGAAGACTGCGTAAACGCCGTCGGCGTTGATCTGAATACCGCCTCCGTCGCGCTGTTAACGCGCGTTGCCGGCCTGACCCGGATGATGGCGCAGAATGTGGTCGCCTGGCGTGACGAAAATGGCCGTTTCCGCAGCCGGGAACAGTTGCTGAAAGTCAGCCGTCTGGGGCCAAAAGCGTTTGAACAGTGTGCGGGATTCCTGCGTATTAATCAGGGTGATAACCCGCTGGACGCCTCTACCGTTCACCCAGAAGCCTACCCTGTCGTAGAGCGTATTCTGGCCGCCACGGAACAGGCGTTGCAGGATCTGATGGGCAACCCCAGCGCGCTGCGCAGCCTGAAACCCGCGGATTTTACCGACGAGCGCTTTGGGGTGCCGACCGTTACCGACATCATCAAAGAGCTGGAGAAACCGGGCCGGGACCCGCGTCCTGAGTTCAAAACCGCCAACTTTGCCGATGGTGTGGAAACCATGAACGATCTGGTGCCGGGCATGATTCTGGAAGGAGCGGTCACCAACGTGACCAACTTTGGCGCATTTGTGGATATCGGCGTACATCAGGACGGTTTGGTGCATATTTCATCACTTGCCGACCATTTCGTCGACGATCCGCACAAGGTGGTGAAAGCCGGGGACATCGTGAAGGTCAAAGTGATGGAAGTGGATCTGCAACGCAAGCGTATCGCGCTGACCATGCGGCTTGATGAGCAGCCGGGAGAAACCGCAGTACGACGCGGCGGCAACAGCGGTGGACGCGACAACAACGCGCGTTCAGGCGCAGGCAAGTCACGGCCTCGCCCGGCCAACACGTCATCCGCGGGCAACAGCGCCATGAGCGACGCACTGGCGGCGGCGTTTAAGAAACGTTAACCGGAAGAAAGCACGGGGATGGGGTTGCCCCACCCCGTGGTCGCCCCGAATATCCCGATCCTTAAATGCGAGCGGTATTAACCCAGCCATCCCCCGCGCCAGAGAGGAAGCCAAACCCCGGTTGGTTTCCTCCTCTCCCTGTCAAGGCTCATATCGCTACCCAAACAGGTTCAGAGCCTCATTCCCCTCGCAGCGCCATAGCGGGCGACTGTCGATAGGCCAGCATGGCGGGAAGCGTGAGCACCGCCGCGGCAATCAGCAGCAGTATCAACACAAAGTGGATATCCTCCACTCCCAGCGTGACTGGCAGGACAAAACCACTCTTCTCACTCATGATCACGGCAATGGCCCGGGCGGCAACATAGCCGATTGCCACCCCCAGCAGCACGCCCGCGCTGACCAGTGACATCAGCCCACACCAAATCAGTGTAAAAATGCCATACCGCGGGGCGCCAAACGCCCGCAGCGCGCCGATTTGCTTCTGTCGCTGTCGGAGATGGACCACGGCTACCATCGCCACGGCGATGCCCACCAGCCCCTGCGTACCCAGAGTGATATACACCAGCAGTTCACGAATATCACCCAGAATTCCGTAGAGTTTCACCAGCACTTCGCCAGGGAAAACCGCCAGCGTCGTGTTGTTGCGATACAGTGAACGCAGTTGATAGGCGCCGGCGATACTTTTGGGTTTCACCACTATCGCAGGGATACCCGCCTGATGCGCGTGATCGTGTTCATCCGCCTCTGCGTGTTCGTCATCATGCTGCGTTTCATCATGATGTTCATCCGTCACGCCTTCGCCATGCTGAGCGGCGTCAGCCGCATGGATCTGGTCTTCATCGTGATGAACCTCGCCTTCGTTATCATGAGCATGGTCTTCATCATGATCGTGCTCTTCGTCGTGATGAGAACCGTCTTCATCATCATCATGAACATGGCCGGGCGGCTGAATACCGTGCACTCGCCATACCGCATTGACCGGCACCAGAATCGCCTTATCCCAGGCGCTGCCGTCCGCTGGCAGCACACCGACTACCGTATACGTCACCGAGTCATGCGCATGTGCGCCTTCGGTTCCGACCTGCCCGTGAATCGGGCTGAAGGTATCGCCCAGCGTCAGGCCGGTTTGCGCCCCCACCACGGCTTCAAATCCATCGTCAAATACCCGGCCAGCGACCAATTGACGCTTGCCGTCATCCGTTACCAGCGGCAGCGTCGTCCCCACGATCGGCATCCCCTGATAGAAATCGCCGAAGGCGACGGGCGCCGCCCAGGCAACCAACGGATTTTTCGTCAGGTCATCCAGTATGCTGGCGGGAATCAGCGTCAGCGCTGACGGTTGCAAAAAAACCGACGACAGCACCAGTTGCGTTTCACTGCCCGGCGCGCCCACCACCAGATCAAAACGATCGGCCGCTTTCGCGCTGCCCAAACGCAGTGCCCTCTCCTGCAAACTGACGGAAATGCTTAACGCCGTCGCTACGGCAATCAGCAATACCACAACCAGAACGCCTGGCCACAGGCGCCGCCAGTCCACCCAAATAAGACGCCATGGAATCATTATTTTTCCTCCTGTGACGTGCTGTCCGCCACCAGGCGTCCTTTTTCCAGTTGAATACGGCGGGTCATCTGCGATGCCAGACGCGTATCGTGGGTAATCGCAATCAGCGTAGCGTGATGGGTGCGGGCCAGCTCGACCAACAAGTCGGCAATCTGCTCGCCGCTGTGCGCATCCAGGCTCGCCGTGGGTTCATCCGCAACAATGATTTCCGGCGCACTGAGCAACGCCCGGGCCACCGCCACCCGCTGCTTTTCGCCTCGTGACAGCACCTCAACCGGACGGTTTCCGGTATCCAGCCCGACCTGTGACAACAAATCGGCCGCCCGTTGCCGGAGTGAGGACGGTAAGCGCCAGTGATGAAACTGGGCTGGCAACAATACGTTATCCAATGCACTTAAGCCGGGGAAAAGATGAAAATCCTGCATCACCAGCCCAACGTGCCTGGCCCGCCAGCGATCGCGTTCCGCTTCATCAAGCTGACGAATATCCTGCTGCTGCCATTGCACCCGGCCTTCTCCACTGTTGTCCATCCCGGTAATTGCATTAACCAATGTGGTTTTACCGGAGCCGGAAGGCCCCATCACCGCGACTCGCTCACCGGCAGCGACAGACAGCGCCGGAATATCCAGCACGGCATCCGGCGTATCGGGGAACCTGACGCTCAGGCCCTGGATCAATAACTCCGCCATCGACTCTCCTACAGGGTATCGAACGTTGCTTCACGCAGACGTAACAAGCTGACAAAACCGCTTTCCGGATCGGTCCATGAACCGTGTTCCAATACGCCTTCCACTTCAATCATGGTGTTGTTCTGTACGAAGGTTTGCCGCTTGGCCAAATAGACCACCACAATATCTTCGGGCCAGTCGGCGTCGGAAGAACAGAAAGGACAGAGCGCCATCGGCATTTTGGTTAAAACAAAGAATTGAGATTCCGCTTTCAGCGGCGGCGCCATAAAACCGCGCATCGTCACCCGTTTGCCGGATAACGATTTAACGTCATCGGAAAACACCAGACCCAGCACGCCATAAGAAGCGTACAGCTTATCGAAAGAAAGCTCAGGCGGCGCCGCCTTCACGGGAATGGCGCAGGTCAGCGACAGCAACATCAGCGCCGTCCGCAGCCAAAAGGATAAAAGCGGGGTTGCCCCCGCTCGGTCGTGTTTCACATTATTCATATTGAGGAATTACTTCTTATCCTGCGGTTTTATCGCCAGAGCATCCACAATGACCCGGAACAACTCAGAGTTCTCCATATAACCCCGAATCCGTTCGGCGCCCGGCCCGCTGGCCTGAATCACCATATCGTCTACCGCATGCACGCCGGTATCGGTCGCACGTGGCAGAATACCTTCGCGGAACACCGCGCCCGGTACTTTTTCATAGGCTTTGTTCGCAACATATTCATCCTTCTCGTTCTTGATTGCCGGCACAAAGGTGCCATCCAGTTTCGGACGGAAGGTTTCGTAATAGTCAGGGAAGTTGTTGAAGAAGACCGCCAGACGCTTGGAAACATTCACATCGTCCGGGTAACCATCTTTGTTGGCGTCTTTGTAGTTCGGGTAGCCAGCGTCTTCATACACGCCGACTTTCTCACGCATGTCGGTACCGGGCTTTTCATCATCGACCGTGCCGATAATGGAGATACCGTGCGTATGGTCGCCCGTCACGATGATCAGCGTGTCCGGGTTTTGCTCGGCAAACTTCCGCGCCAGCGCTACCGACTGATCCAGCATGATGGTGTTATAGAACGCGCGTTCCCAATCCAGCGGATGCGATGCTTTGTCGATCAGCGCGGATTCCACCATCAGAAAGAAACCGTCTTTGTTTTTGGACAGCACATCCAGCGCCGCCTGCGTCATCTCGGTCAGATCCGGCTGATTGGGGAAGTTTTTGGCAACATCATTTTTCAGGAACCGGCGGTCCAGCACACCATCCATGTTGCCGGTGTGAAACAGCCCCAGCAGTTTGGTGGCCTGCGCCGCATTTTGTTTCAGGGTTGCGGCATCCGTTGCCAGCGCATAACCCGCCTGCTGGAATTTTTCGACGTAGTTGTTTTCATCTTTACGTTTAGAACCCGGCGTACTCTTGGGCAGGAAATAGGCCGAACCGCCACCCAGAATCACACTGGGCTGCACGTTATAAAACATCTCGACGATCTCGGCTTTGTCTGCGCGACGTCGGGTGTGGGATACCACCGCAGCAGGGGTCGCATCTTCGATTTCGGCGTCACTGACCACACCGACAGACATGTTCGTTGAGCGGGTAAGTAACTCCCCCAGCGTTTCCTGTTTCGGGTGCTCCAGCGAGTTTTTACTGCGGCTGACGTAAACGCCCAGCGCATTCACACCGGATTTATGACCCGTCATGTAGGCGCTCATGGTGTTGGCGCTGTCGGCGGCAATCGAGTCCGTACTGGAAGTACCGGCGAACGCCATATATTGCAGATCGTCAATCGCCAAACGACCGTCGGCTTTCCCTTCCGTCACGCCTTTGGACAGGATTCTCGCCCCGGTGCGGTGGGCAACGGACAGGCCGTCACCGATGAACAGAATTACATTTTTGGCTTTACGCGCTTCCGGCGTTTGATAAACGTCCCATGTCACCTGTGTCTTCTTGCCTTTGGCTTCAGCCTCTACCACATATTCTCCGGCATCAGGCAAATGCACATCGCGCAGCCAAACCGTCGAAGCACTGGCACCGTCTTCGCGATCAACAAAGGTGGCCGGTTTTCCCAACACCTGCTGATAATCCTTACCATTAATCAGGATGCGGATATCTTCTGGTTTGAGAACTTCATCAAACTCAACTTTAAAATCGAATTTACCGCCGGCCAACATGGTTGCGCGGTCGATAGGATAAATGGCCTGTGCCTGCGCTATCCCCGGCAGGGCGGTAGCAAACAGCAAAGGCAGTAACCAGCGAGCTTTCATCGTGATGTCCTTGATTGCGAGATTAGCAGGACATAACGTAGTTACCTTTTCTTACAGTTTGATGAATTTCAGCATAATTCTTCTGGCCGGTCTCCCGTCCGACTAACGCGCCTTCTCTTTCAATGGGAAACGCCGGCGAACAACCACGAAGAACAGCGGAACAAAAAAGATCGCGAGGATCGTTGCCGACGCCATTCCGCCGATCACGCCGGTCCCTACCGCATGTTGACTGGCCGATCCGGCGCCGCCGCTGGTTGCCATCGGCAGTACGCCAAAAATAAACGCCAGCGATGTCATCAGTATCGGCCGCAACCGTTGACGGGAGGCCTCCAGCGTTGCTTCGATCAGATCCTTCCCTTGTTGATTCATCTCATTGGCGAATTCCACAATCAGAATGGCGTTCTTTGCCGAAAGCCCGACCACCGTCAATAATCCCACCTGAAAATACACGTCGTTCTCCAGCCCACGCGCCCAGGTGGCGACCAGCGCGCCCAGAACGCCAAGCGGCACGACCAGCATCACCGAAAAAGGCACGGTCCAACTCTCATACAGCGCCGCCAGACACAGGAACACCACCAGCAGCGAAATGGCATACAGCGCCGGCGCCTGCGCGCCGGTCAACCGCTCCTGAAAGGACATGCCCGTCCATTGCAGACCAATGCCCTGCGGCAGTTCAGCCACCAGCGACTCCATGATATTCATGGCGGTACCGGTGCTGACGCCCGGCGAGGCTTCTCCGACAATCTCCAGCGATGAGTAGCCGTTGTAGCGTTCGAGACGTGGGGAGCCGATCTCCCAGTCCGTGTGCGCAAACGCGGAGAAAGGCACCATCCCGCCATCGTTGTTGCGAACGTACCACCGGCTGATATCATCCGGTAACATGCGGTACTTCGCCGCGGCCTGAACATAAACCTTCTTCACCCGTCCACGGTCAAGAAAATCATTAACATAGGTAGAACCCCAGCCGGTTTTCAGCGTATTGTTGATATCGTCAATCGAGACGCCCAACGCTTGCGCCTTGCGCTGATCGATATGAATTCGCAACTGTGCGCTGTCGTCCAGACCGTTATGGCGTACGCGAGTCAGTTCGGGATTATTCCCCGCCATCGTCAACAACTGATTTCGTATCTGCATAAACTGTTCATGTCCCAGCCCGGCGTGATCCTGAAGTTGCATGGAGAACCCCGCCGCGTTGCCCAATCCGTTGATGGACGGTGGGCTACTGGCAAATACACGCGCTTCGTTGATGTCACGGAACGCCTTGGTGGCGCGTTCAATAATGGCAAAGGAACTGCTCTGCGAACCAGAACGCTCCGACCAATCCTTGAGCCGTACAAACAGTCGGGCCACATTCTGCCCGTTACCGCCCGGCCCGGAGCCGATAGTGGAAAAGACCGATATCACGTTGTCTTTTTCTTGCGTGAGGTAATACTGCTCGATCTTATTAACCACTTGCAAAGTCTGCTGCTGAGTCGCGCCGGGCGGCAGTTGTACCTGGGTGCTGAAAATACCCCGATCTTCCTGTGGCAGAAAAGAGGTCGGCAGCCTGAGAAACAGGAAAGCCATGATGCCGATAATGCCCAGATAAAGCAGCAGCCAGCGCCCGCCGTTAGTCAGCATTTTCCCCACGCCCCGTTCATAGCGCAGCGAATTATGGGTAAAGTTACGGTTAAACCAGCCAAAAAACCCCTTGCGTCCGTGCTGCTGGCCTTTGGCAAGCGGCTTGAGCAGAGTGGCACACAGCGCAGGCGTCAGGATCATCGCCACCAGGACCGACAGGATCATCGAGGTAACGATGGTGATGGAGAACTGACGGTAGATCGCCCCGGTGGTGCCGCCGAAAAACGCCATCGGGACAAACACCGCCGACAGCACCAGCGCAATCCCCACCAACGCGCCCTGTACCTGCCCCATCGATTTACGCGTCGCCTCTCTCGGCGAGAGCCCTTCCTCGCTCATCACCCGCTCGACGTTCTCTACCACCACGATGGCATCATCCACCAGCAAACCGATAGCCAGCACCATCGCAAACATGGTCAGGGTATTCAGACTGAATCCGCAGGCGTAAAGGACCGCAAACGTACCGAGCAACACCACCGGCACGGCGATAGTCGGGATTAAGGTCGCGCGAAAATTCTGCAAGAACAGATACATCACCAGAAAAACCAGCAGAATCGCTTCAAACAGCGTTTTTACCACATCGGTAATAGAGGCTTTGACAAAAGGCGAGGTTTCAAAGGCGATTTTGGCTTCCAGTCCGTGTGGAAAATACGCCGACAGTTCTTCAATACGTTCCCTGACTCGCTTATCCGTCTCCAGTTCATTGGCGCCTGAGGCAAGCTTTACCCCAAGCCCGGACGCGGCCTGACCGTTATAGCGGCTGAGAAAATCATAGCGCTCGGCCCCCAGTTCCACCTCCGCGACATCCCCCAGCGTCACGGCGGAACCATCCTTATTCACGCGCAGGGTAATATCGCGAAACTGCTGCGGCGTCTGCAATAGCGACTGGGCGTTGATGGCGGCATTGAGCGCCTGATTATCTACTGACGGCACGCCGCCTACCTGCCCCACCGAAACCTGGCTGTTCTGTGACTCGATGGTATTCACCACATCGTCAGTGGTCAGCGCGTAATCCACCAGTTTGAGCGGGTCAAGCCAGATGCGCATCGCATACTGCGACCCGTAGGCGTCCACTTCCCCCACGCCGCTGATACGGCTGATGGGTTCCTGAATATTGGTTGCAACATAATCGGAGATATCCTGCTTATCCATGCTGCCGTCGGTAGACACAAACGCGATCATCAGAATGTTGGTATCGCCGGTTTTACTGACGGTCACCCCTTGCTGCTGTACATCCTGCGGAAGTTTACGAATGGCCGACTGAAGCTGGTTTTGCACCTGCTGACGAGCTTCATCGGGATCGGTGCCGGCTTCAAACGTCAGCGTGACTCTGGCTTGCCCGGTACTGCTGCTATCGGAGGCCATGTACATCAGGTTATCCAGACCGGTCATACTCTGCTCGATAACCTGCGTGACGGTATTTTCCAGGGTCTGCGCCGACGCCCCCGGATAGTTGGTGGTGATGCGCACGTTGGGCGGCGCGAGATCGGGATACTGTTCAAGAGGGAGCGATTTAATCGCCAGCATACCGCACAGGCTGAGAAGAATAGCCAACACCCACGCAAAAATCGGGCGATCGATGAAAAAACTCGCCATTTCTTTCAGACTCCTCAGCCATATTCCGAAGGGGTAAATCCATGCACAGCCCGCGATAAGAGAATATAGGAAGGGAACCCCCTTGCCTACAGGGCGACAGATTACCTTACCTGTCGGGACCGTAGAAATCGTGGAGAAATTGAGGAGAAAATGTAAATTATCGTCTTTATGTCCTAAATAATTCGAGTGACAGGAAGGTGGCAAGTGCAGGACAAATTCGTCGGGAACGAATTTGAGCAGCCAACAGCTGGCCTTCGGTGAGAGACAGGATGTCCCTCCTCAATCCCGATGAGCTTATTCAATTAAGTGATTCTGGTGACAAATCTGCCGGAGCAGATTTGAACGCTGCTCGCAGCGGTCCCTTTGGGGCGAGGCCACGGATGGGCCGGGTAATGGGTGCAACCAACACACGTGCAACTTAACGTATGGCGGGCATATGCGTCAGGGATGCCGTTCCACTTCAGTAACCGCAACTCATCTACACGCAGTCCAAACCTGAGCGGCGTTAAATAAAGCGCTTAAATATACTTTGAACATCCTGATAATTATCAGCAGCAAGTAAACTCTCTACAATTGATAAGTCCTTTGTGATACAAGCCAACTCTTCAAAAATCGATTGAAAAGATGTTTTATTCCTAATATCAATAGATAACATTAAAATTATTTGTACCTTATCGTTTCCCCACTCAATGGGTTTTTTCAGCGTGATCAATCCAATACCTTGCTTTAAAACATTTCCTTCAAAAGCATGCGGAATCGCAAAGGTATTACCAATTGATGTCGGCGCTAATTTTTCACGTTCAAAGACTGAATTTATATATGTATCTTTAACATAACCATGATCAATCATTTGACGACCGAGTAAATTAATGACTTCATCTTTTGAGCGACAATCACTTTTTAGAATAGTGATCCCCTCAGCAAGCTGACTAAATAAAGAATGATAATATTCTTTATCTTTCATCAAAGATTTAACTTTATCCGGATGTAACTTATTTTCAATCAATATAATATCTTTACTACTCAACATTGGCGAAACATGCAAGACATCAATATTATCCAAAGTAAGTGGCACTGTTGATATAACAAAGTTTTGTTGTGAACGCTCTAATTCACTATCAATACGAGATATTGGAATTATTTTATTAACAATGATATTAGGGAAAATACTCTTCAATTTCGCCTGGAAAAATTGGGATGTTCCTGTCCCTGAACCACAGACCACTGTCACCGAGGGTCTTTCCACCGCACGCAATGCCTTCTTTCGTTCCAAACTGGCACCAAAATATAATGCTATATCACAGATTTCATCTTCGCCCAGATTTATCTTATACTCCAGATAAAGTAACTTGGCTATATACGTTGCCACTTCAAATTCATAAACCAGATCTTCTTTAATAACATTCTTTAAAGGATTCTCTAAATGAACCTGATTCTGGATACGATGAAACATCGCCTTGAGGTGGACAAATAAAGCCCGAATAAAAGTATCATCGTCACTAATATTTTCAAGATACGTTTCACCCGCTTTTATAACGATGGCTTCCCATACTTCAAAGGATAAATCAGATTTACCGGAGTCATCCATAAGATTAACTTTGGAATCACCTAATAATTTAGCCCCGGTAATATTAAGCAGGATATAAGATTTATCACCATCAAGCAGTTCTACACCAAAATACTCATTTAGTCTTTTAGATAAAAACTCACAGATCTTCCATTCATCCCGATTTTTATCTCTTTTAAGCTCCTCTTGAGAAACCGGGCAAATAGCGCCTTTACGTAGTCTTCTGACTATAATTGATAAATGAATCATCAAATCAGTATAAGATGCATCTGAAAGGATGAAGTTAAAATTCTCCTCAACCTCTTGTAAAATAGTGTTAATAACTGATAAATCAATGTTAGCAAAGAATGGTTGTAACTTACTTAAAACCTGGTTTCCCTGGTGGGATAAAATTTTTCTCATTATATTAGCACGAGTAATTCTTAATTGACTTTCATTACCAAACAATCTAATTCCATATTTTGCTTTTTTTTCTAATCGCAAAGACTGCTGTTTAAAAAATGGTGAGAGTTTATTTATATCATTAACAATCGTACTTTTACTCACAAATATAGCTTCAGATATTTTCTCCATAGAGATAAATCCTTCAGCATCTAATAACTGAATAGCAACGTAATATTTTCTAATATCCGGAGAAATAGATGCTTTGATGTCGTCATTAATCAACAGGTCATCCAGATATTTTCTTCCCTCTTCATTATATGATAACCATATTCCCTTCCCTGTCTTACTTTCAATCATGCAGTTACCGCTTTGTAATTCTAGTTTTAAGTTTTTAACATCGTCTTTAATTGTTCTTGAACTAACATGAAGAGAGTTAGCTAACTCAGTCGTAGTCATGGCATTTTGGCTACCATATAATATAGTTAGAATTTTTCTTTCACGAGGCAGTAACATTTCTCTCTCCTAATATTGTACCAAACATATAACTATCTTTTTATAAAGATACTCTTTATGTCAAATCATTTATATTAGTCAAAAACATTGCATATATATCCTCTATCTCACTACCGCTTAACTTTCCCAGCTGTTCTTGATGAATATTTTTAATGGATTCAAACAGTTTTAATCTATTAGTAATAACGACATCTTTAGTCAAGCTGCTTTTTATTTTTATGATACTCTTATCACTAAAAACAATTAATTTATGTGTATCACACGTCCTTTCCGTCAAAGCCTCCCATTTAGCTGAAAACTCATTCATCAATTTTATTGGGTTTTCAATTTTTCTCACTTGAGTTAAAATTTCGCCTGTGGCTTTATCTTTATCTGCCCGGATGAGGCTAAAATCATTCGCTGACTTACCGATAATTTCACCAATATAGTTTTTAATTTGCAGCAAGTAAACACCACTTGACAACATAATAACAATATAGGCTTGCGGATCGTTATCATCATGCGATCTAGCCATTTGGAAACATATTCTATGGTCGCCTAACTGGCTTTTAAGCCAATAGCTTTGGGACATTCTTTGTAAATTTTTACGACGATATAAAAATTCAATGAAACTGGAATAAATTTCCGTATAGAAACTATTACGCCAAAATTTAAACAGCTGACGGAATTTTACTGCTGTCAGAACAATAAAGGTGACAAAAAAACCAGTCGTTAACTCAGTCCAATTATAAAACTCCATTGAGTCCTATATGAAAACATCCCGCTTGCATGAGTTTCATTGTTCTGATTTTGACAAAACAGGCCGCATCGCTATACCGACCTTAGACTGACGACGAGAGATTTACTGACTCATGCCTGATTCTCCTGGCCAGAGTTTAGCGGGCTCGAGTCTCGGTTTTATCTGCCAATGCCATCACTCCGATTATCAACGCAAACTTTCAGCCTCCACCCTGTTTTAAGAAGTTAATATTTGTCAGAAATTATCGTTAATATGACCTGGCACTGATGTAATCTTTCTGATACTCACGGCTATGCGGTGGATCCTCCGGCCTCAGGGAACACCGTGCATTCCGCTATGAGCATGATAATAACAATACCGAAAATCCGCGAAGATCCACATCTTGTTTTTCAACTTCTGCATATCAGGTCAAATAATTGGATATGCACTTATTTCATTCTTTTAACAATTATTCATACTCTGGTCCACTGTGTTTGACAAAGGTATATCTGTTGCTCGATCCGATCAATCGCATATAATTCTTTACAAAAACTTTCATCGAATTTTGCGCCACAATACACAAATCCATATAATCAATTTCAGGATTCTCTGCCAGCGTTGTTTTCATCACAGCCGTAATGTGTTTCATCAAATCAGTACAAACATTAATTTTGTTGATACCTAACGCAATAACCTTACGGATATTCTCTTCACCAGCACCACTACCGCCGTGTAATACCAGCGGAATATTCAAGGTTTCTTTTAGAATTTTCAATTTATCAAAATCAAGAACAGGCGTAACGCCTTTAGGATAACTACCATGGGCGGTACCAATTGCCACCGCTAAACAATCACATTGAGTACGCTCAACAAACGCTTTAGCCAACTGATGATCGGTATACAAATCAGCACGCGACTCATCAGCATTGGCGGTAGTGCCAACGTGACCTAATTCAGCCTCAACAGATTTTCCGGCGGCGTGAGCAAGATCAACAATGGTTTGAGTTCTTCTTACGTTTTCTTCAAAATCGTAAGAAGAGGCGTCAATCATAACACTTGAGAATCCATATTGGATCGCAGCGGCAATATCTTCATAGTTCGCCCCGTGATCCAAATTGAATGCAATTGGTACATTAGCTTTTTCTGCTAAGTTTTTTATCATAGGAGCCATGATGTAACCATGACCGTGAGCTTTCATCTGCCGTGGTGAAATATTAATAATAATTGGAGAACACTCTTCTTCTGCACTCTCGATACACGCTTTTACTTGCTCCATATTAATACAATTCACCGCCATAACCGCATACATATTTTTGTGCGCATGAAGAAGCATGTCTTTCATTGAAACGTACATAATATCCCCTCAAAATCCAATCGTTATTGAATATAGAAAAATGTTTATTTTCTATGATTCACTTTCGGTTTTGAGAGTAACATCGTTCTGTTACCCTCAATCATTAGCAAGTTTTTTACTCTCCAACGGTTAATGGCCTTCTCACTATGGCATAAAGCACCCCGGTAATAATGCCGCCCAATGCCCATAAGCCAATAAATAATAGCGGGTTAGATAACATTGGAATAACAAATGCGCCTCCATGCACCGCGGGAGACTCAATACCAAATGTCATACATAATCCACCAGTGATGGCGCCACCAATCATACAACACAGCGTGACTCGTAATGGGTCATTAATTTGGAACGGAATAACACCTTCCTGGATATAACAGCTTGAAAGAATAAATAATGTTTTCCCTTGTTCTCTCTCCGCATCAGTAAATTTCTTTTTGCCGCCCAGGAAGGTAGCCAAGCCGATACCCAACGGCGATGTCATACCTGAGCACATTTTTGCTGAAGTTGGAATAAAAAAACCACTGGCATTCAAAGCATTAACGAACGTTGCTGCGGTTTTATTTACTGGGCCGCCATTATCACAGCACATCATCGCACCAATAACGGCACCAAGAACAAATCGAGAGCCGCCATTTAATGAAGTCAGCAATTCAGTTAACGCTTTCATAAAAATGGCAATAGGCGTGCCAAAAACATAATACATTAACAATCCAGCAATCAGCGTTACAAATACGGGAATAACCAATATTGGCATAACCCCTTGTAATACTTTAGGTACGTTGATTTTTTTAATCGCCAACGTTAAATAGCCAGCAATAATACCGCCGACTAAACCACCAACAAACCCAGTGCTTAGATTTAATGCCAATGTTCCCATTGCCAGGCCTGGAGCCAGGGCTGGTTTGTCTCCCATGGCATAAGCGGTGAAACCAGCAATCGCCGGAACAGTAAAATTCATTAATGCCGTGCCAATCAGAAAAATAACCTTTGCCAACGAGTCAACCTGGTCCATATGGGAGCCAATATCATATCCTCCCATTGCTTTTGCTATCGCCTGTAATATTGCCCCTCCGACGATAATGGGTATCATGTAGGAAATACCCGTCATTAAAGAGTCTTTGATAAAGGACAGTTGACTTTTCTTATTCGAGGTTTTGCGTTTAATTTCAGCCATTATGCTAATGCCTCCATTAACTCTTTAATAACCGCCTCAGGATGACGCACAGCTTCACTGACACCCACGTTCAATGTAGGTAAGTCTTCAAATCTATCGGCATTACGAATTCGGACATCACTGGCGATAATACAAGCGTTTGCACGATTGATATCATCTATAATGATTTCATTTTCAATACCTTGTGCACCCTGGGTTTCGACTTTTATTTCCAATCCGGCTTGTTCAGCAGCTTTTTTCAAATTAGCTGCCGCCATATAGGTATGCGCAATACCTACTGGACAACTCGTTACACAGACAATATACATATATTCCCTCATCTATAATTATTTAAACATTGTTTTACTTCATCGACTGACTTTGAATTTAATAAACTTTTTCTAAAATCATCATCAGTTAAACAAACTGCCAATTGCGATAGCATTTTTAAATGTAGGTTGTCGGAGGTATTAGGAGCGGCTAACATAATTATGTATTCTACCCGTTGATCATCAAACGCATCCCACTCTATAGAATCGCATAATTTAATTAAGGTAAAGGCTACTTCTCTCACACAATCGCTTTTACAATGAGGAATAGCTATCCCCATACCAATTCCGGTGGAATGTTCTTTTTCTCGCTCAAAAACACCGTTTACATACACATCCTTATCAGTAATCTTTCCAGCTTCAAACATTAACTGCCCTATCTTGGATATAGCATCATTCTTATCTAATACGTGAAAATCAAACTTCACCAATCGCTCGTCAATCATGGATACTAAATCCATATCTAACCTCCACCTCGAATTTTTGATAAAACTATTTTCTCTATACTTTCATCCTATCAAGGGGGGCAAACCCTAACAAATTAATAAATTGCATTAACATAGTGCAAGAGTAAGTGAAATGATTAGTGTTTTATTAATGTAACTATATGTATTTATTGCATGTATTTTTCGGAAAAAGAAATTTAAAAAAATAAATAATAAGATATTTAATCAATAACTGTGATCAACTTATCAAAAAAAAACCTTCACAACCCTACTCTTTTATTATTACGCTATTCAATGCTAAAAAATTACGTTTCAAAATACTATGCGTATACGAAATCACTATATTAGTGAAATTTATTCAATTTTTATCTTGCCGAGTTAATCTATAATTTGAAAAACGACACAAAGTAGCCGTTAATGACATGAGGTAAAAAATGATAAATTTTGAATACCATAATCCAACAAAGGTCATTTTTGGAAAGAACTCCGAATCTAATGTAGGAGCAGAAATTCATGCTCGAGGATTCAAAAAAGTACTCATTCACTTTGGTGGTATTTTTTTGTATGAAAATGGAGTTCTTGATCGGGTTCATGAAAGCCTGGCGGCATATGGTATTGAGTATATTGATTTTGATGGCGTTGTGCCTAACCCCAGGTTAGCATTAGCGCAAAAAGGTGTGGAATTATGTAAAGCTGAAGGCGTTGATTTCATTCTTGCCATTGGCGGCGGCAGTGCCATTGACTCATCCAAAGCAATTGCATATGGATTAGTTAATGATTTCAATTTAGAAGATCTATTTTTAGGCAAAGCAACAACCAGCAGCATTGCACCTATCGGTTGCATTTCAACTATTGCAGCAACGGGGTCTGAAACCAGCAACTCAACGGTGGTTACGATCACAAATTCTCTCGGTGAAAGTTTTAAACGTTCATATAACCATGACTGTGCCCGGCCTCTATTTGCAATCATAAATCCCGAATTAACGTATTCTGTTCCGACTTACCATACTGCAAGCGGTGGAGCTGATATCATGTTCCACACGATGGAACGTTACTTTACCAGGACGAAAAATGTCGAACTAACCGACAGAATTTCTGAAGGTTTACTGGTAACGGTAAAGAATGAAGTCGAAAAGGTATTAAAAAAACCGGATGATTACAATGCTAGAGCTAATTTAGCATGGGCTGGCAGCATATCTCATAACGGATTGACGGGGACTGGCAGAGAATCGGATTTTCCGGCGCATAAAATCGCACAAGAGCTGAGTGCGGTTTATGATGTTATTCACGGGGCTAGCCTTACCGCTATATGGTCAACCTGGTCCCGCTATGTTTACAAAACAGATATTCCTCGTTTCGCTCAATTCGCTACCAACGTATTTGGAATTCTTCCCAATTACCATGATTTAGAAGAAACGGCATTATTAGGTATTGAAGCATGGGATGAATGGTGTAAAAAAATCGGCATGCCTGTAACGCTTTCAGAGTTGGGCGTTTATCCTACCGATACTGAAATTAAGCATATGGCTGGAAATGCAGTGGCTACAGGAAATGGCAGCATCGGGAAATTTTTCAAAGAACTAACGAAAGAAGACATAATCAATATTTACTATAACGCAAAATAGATTTGCTTCTAAAAAAATCATTAATACCAAATGTTTTCATTTTTATTTTTTAAATAGGGTTGATTATATATGCTGAAAGAAAAAATAACGGTTAGAAATAAAAACGGGTTACATGCCAGGCCGGCAACAATACTGGCAAAACTGTCACGCAGATACCAATCAAAAATTGAGCTCGTCTATAAAGATAAGATCATTAAAGTAAAAGGTATTGTTGGCATACTATCGGCTGGTATCAGTGGTGGTTCAACGCTTGAAGTTGTTTGTGATGGGGATGACGAACAAGATGCCATGGGTGAAATAAAAGCGCTTTTTGCATCGGGATTTGGGGAAGAAGAGTAATACGCGGCTATCACGTTAGTTATAATATATATTGGCAATTTTATCAGAATGATAGTAAAAGTCGCATAGCCTATCAATGTGAGAATGTCACCCTGATTAATTTATTAATCAGGGTGACATTCTCATTTATAAAACCCAATCTAATAAGCACCAATTATATTGTGAATTTAATTATCACTAGCTTAGTGCAATTTTTTGTTTTTACATTTATAGACCCTCGACCTACCATATTAATATAATAACGGGGAGATACCTATGATTAATGGTAAAGATTTGTGGAATAATACTATTCTGCGAGACATGGGAATTAGGAAAATCCATAACCGTAATCTTTTTACTTACTTGAATATGCCAAAGAATTTCTACGAAACCCTTGTTAATACTGTATCTCGCACACCTGACAAGATTGCATTTTACGATAACTGGGGGCGTACCTATTCTTATGTCAATTTCTTAGCGTCAGTTGACAAATTTTCTCTATATTTGCAAAAAGATAAAAAAATCCATCAGGGTTCCCATGTTGGTATTTTACTATATAATAGCATTGAGTTTTGTATTGCTTTTTATGCCATAGCAAAATTAGGTGCCATCGCTGTTCCCCTTCCCACTAAATACCGAGAAACAGAGCTTACGGCATTAGTTGATAAATCAAATCTTGATATACTTATCATAAATGAAGATTTTAATCATTATTTCCAACAATTAATCAATAAAGATAAACGCGTAATATCTGAAGGTGAAAAAGACGGTGTTGGTTTTAGACATTACATAAAAGACATTGTATTGAACAATAGCGACTCAGATTCTGCTGGAGATTCAAACGATGAAATCATTATTATGTTTACCTCAGGAACAACATCGCAATCCAAGGGCGTTGTTCTTAGAAATTACAATGTTATTCATGCAATAATTACCTATCAGCGTATTTTGGACATTACGCCAGAAGATAAAACCATTATCCCTATTCCAATTTATCACATCACAGGGTTAGTCGCGCTTCTCGGCTTATTTGTTTATGTTGGAGGCGAGATCCATTTATACCGATACTATGATGCAAAAAGAATTTTAGAATGTATTGATAGAAACGAAATCACTTTCATGCATGGTTCGCCCACTGTATTTTCAAAGCTACTTGATTTTAAAGATGAAAATTATAACCTTAAAAGCCTGAGAACCCTTGGCTGTGGTAGCAGCTATACACCATCGGCACAACAACAAGCGTTTCATCAATGGCTCCCTCATACTAAATTTATTGTTATTTATGGCATGACTGAAACATCATCGCCAGCTTTTATTTTTCCTAATGACACACCCACCAGTATTTATGCTACAGCATCAGGGAAACCGATTCCAGGTATTGAAGTTAAAATCCTGGATGAAGCAGGTCTTGAATTACCACATAACCAAATAGGCGAAATCTGGCTAAGAGGCAGCGTGGTATGTGAAGAATACTATCAGTTAGATTCATCTCTAATTGATAATGAGTTCTGGTTGAATACCGGTGACATGGGGTATTCCAATGAAGATAATTATATCTATGTTGTTGATAGAAAAAAGAACATGATCAATCGCGGTGGCGAAAAAATCTGGACTAATGATGTAGAACAGGAACTACTGCTGCTTGAAGGAATAAAAGACTGTGCCGTGGTAGGTATTCCTGATGAAGTTTATGGCGAGGTTGCCGCCGCAATAATAGTACTTAAAACATCATATAAGATTAGTGTAGAAGAAATAAAGTCCCGTCTTAAAAAATCCCTGGCAACTTTCAAAATTCCAGAAAAAATCATTTTCAGCGATGAAATACCTAAAACATTAGGGTTAAAAGTTGATAAGAAAAAAATAAAAGAGATATTTTCAAAGAAATAATAATTTTTATAACTATCAATATCGTATTTGACTGAAAATATTATCACGAAGAAGGATAGATAAACATGTTGAAAGCAAATTTTATCACCGCACAGGATGCTGCGGAAATGATTCAAGATGGTGACACATTATGTACAATCGCGATGACATTAGTTGGCGCCAGTGAATCTATTCTTAAACAGATTGAGTCTCGTTTTAAAACAACAGGACATCCTCAAAATATTACTTTGCTACATTCATGTGGGCAGAGCGACCGCTCTCGTGGCATACAGCACCTGGCTTATGAAGGACTGGTAAAGCGGATTATAGGTTCACACTGGGGATTGCAACCCAAGTGGATGGATATGATCGCGAATTCACAGGTTGAGGCATATTGCCTTCCACAAGGGCAAATTGCCCAGCTTTATCGTAGCATGGCCTGCGGTCTGCCGGGGAAAATGTCCAAAGTCGGTTTAGGAACATTCATTGACCCACGCGATGAAGGCGGGAAAATGAATGAAAGGACCAGGCCATTAGAAAATATTATCGATATCATCACTTATGATGATGAAGAATATCTTTTTTATAAAGCAATCCCGCTCGATGTGGTCATTATCCGGGGAACGACCTGTGACGAAATGGGAAATTTGACTACAACTGAAGAAGCTATGAAATTGGAGATACTGCCGGCAGTCCTGGCAGCAAAGCGTTATGGCGGTAAAGTTATTGCCCAGGTAAAACAAGTGGCAGAAAACGGGACATTAAATCCCAAGGATGTAACCGTACCCGGTGTTTTTATTGATGCAATTGTCGTATGTGATACTCCTCAGGAAGACCACCGCCAAACTTCTTCCTGGTTTTTTGACCCCTCCTATTCTGGCCAATTAAAAGTCCCTGCCAGCCATACAACCCTGGCTCCATTTAATGAAAGAAAATTTATTGCCCGCCGTGCTGCAATGGAATTAAAAAAGGGTAATGTATTGAATGTCGGGACAGGCATCCCTAACGATATGGTTGGTCGAATTTGTAATGAAGAAGGAATTAATGACGATATTATGATCACGGTCGAATCTGGTATCTATGGTGGTAATCCTGCCGGAGGGATCGACTTTGGTATCGGGCAAAATTTGGTTGCCATGATTACTCATCAGGAACAGATGGATTATTACAATGGCGCCGGCGTTGATATTACCTTTATGGGATTAGGGGAATTAGATAAAGAAGGAAATGTAAATTCAACGAAGATGGGAACCCGCTGTACTGGAGCCGGTGGCTTTATTGATATTACACAGAATGCAAAAAAAATCGTCTTCTGCGGCACCTTTACCGCTAATGGCGCAAAATACCAATTTGAGGATGATAAATTAATTATTCTCGAAGAAGGTAAAGTTAAAAAAATGCTGAATCATGTTGCACAAATATCTTTTAACGGAAAAATTGCCCGACAAAAAAATCAGGAAGTCATTATCGTCACTGAACGCTGTGTCTTCAAACTGGTTGAGCACGGCGTAGAACTGATTGAGATAGCACCAGGCATTGATTTGAACACGCATATTTTATCTCAAATGGACTTTAAACCCATTATTAGCCCAACGTTGCAAACAATGAATAAGGATTTATTCAATAGAGAAAATATCTTTGGTTTAAAAAACCTTATTTCATAAATGATAGAGGAATATTTATATGACCAGGAAAATAGCGGTAATTGGCGCAGGACTAATGGGTAGCGGCATCGCCCAAACATGCGCCCAAGCCGGATTCAGCGTTGTCAATATTGATATATATTCAGGGACGTTAGTTAAAGCAAAAACATCAATAGAAAAAGTTCTCGATAGAAAAATAGCTAAAGGTAAAATTACAGAAAAAGAGAAGAATGATATTTTTTCCAGACTAATTTATAGCTATGATTTTAATGACGTAAAAGGCGCTGAAATTATTATAGAAGCAGTCCCTGAAAAAATAGAGTTAAAAAAGGAAATATTTTCAAAAATTGATAAAATAGCGGATCAAGATACTATTATTGTTTCCAATACATCAGGTCTCAGCATTTCTGAAATCGCCAGCACAACACAAAGGCCGGACAAAGTAATGGGTATCCACTTCTTTTATCCTGCACCTGTCATGACACTGGTTGAACTTATTCGCGGTATTGCCACTAGCGATGATACCTATGAAAAGCTCAAAGCATTCGCTGTTGCGATCGGAAAAGAATATGTTGATTGCCCTGAACTGCCAGGTTTTATAGTCAATCGTATTTTAGTTCCGCTAATGAATGAAGCTGCATTTTTAATTATGGAAGGTTGTAAACCGGAAGATGTCGATACCGCGATGAAACTGGGTGCAAATCATCCGATGGGGCCATTGGAACTCTGTGACTTTGTCGGAATTGATGTCATGTTGGCAACCATGACAGGTTTATATACCGGTTTCAAAGACAGTAAGTATCGCCCCTGCCCGATTCTGGAAAATATGGTGAAAGCGGGTCATCTGGGACGGAAGTCCGGCATCGGTTTTTACCATTACAACTCATGATCAGAGAGAAAAAGATATGTCTGAATTAAAAGAGGTCGTTATTGTGAGCGCAGCAAGAACTGCAATCGGTACGTTTGGCGGCAGTTTAAAAGATATACCAGCAATTGAACTGGGCGCTCTGGTTGTAAAAGAGGCGATTCAACGAGCGAATATTAAACCAGAAAATGTTGATGAAGTCATTATTGGACAAGTCGGCCAAATCGCCGAGAATGGTTTTGTCGCCAGAGCGATTAGCCTTTCCGCCGGCTTGCCCGATGAAACAACAGCCTATTCGGTTAATCGTCAATGTGGTTCAGGACTACAGGCATTAGTGGATGCTGTTATGGAAATTCAAACCGAGCAATCCGATATTGTCGTCGCGGGTGGTGCGGAAAACTTATCTCAATTACCTTACTATATTAAAGATGCCCGGTGGGGGACAAAGATAGGGCATAAGGTATTCGAAGATGGTGTCATTGATATTTTAACCTGGCCCTTAGGCCCCTATCACAATGGTACAACCGCAGAGAATGTCGCGGAAAAATATAATGTAACGAGAGAACAACAGGACCGCTATGCACTGGAAAGTCAACGACGTGCAGTAAAAGCTATTAATGATAAAAAATTTGTTGATGAAATAGTGCCTGTTGAATTAAAAGATAGAAAAGGCAATACCACTTTATTTGTTACGGATGAAGGTCCAAGACCTGACACATCTTATGAAAGATTACAAAAACTATCTCCTGCATTTAAGAAAGGGGGAACGGTAACGGCGGGAAATTCTTCAACATTAAATGATGCCGCCGCCGCACTCGTTCTTATGTCCAGAGAGAAAGCAAAGGAATTAGGCTGTAAGCCCTTATTGACAATAAAAGGCTACGTTATCGCCGGTAATCGTGGTGAAGTAATGGGATATGCACCCAAATTATCCAGTGAAAAGCTGGCCAGAAAGTTAAATCTAGATTTGAAATCCATCGATATGTTTGAAATTAACGAAGCATTCGCCTCACAAGCCTTTGCCGTCCAACGAGATTTAGGGTTGGATCCCAGCAAAGTAAATATCTACGGTGGGGGGATCTCTATCGGACATCCCATTGGCGCCACTGGCGCAGTCCTGGCCGTTAAAGTCGCCTATGAGCTACAACGCTCAGACAAAAAAGATGCCATGATTAGCATGTGTATTGGTGGTGGGCAGGGTATTTCAATGTACTTCACTAAACCTTGAATAACTTAGAGGGTGTCACTTTAATGAAAATTAAAGTGACACAGATAGTTCGCAGGATATTTAACCCGCCATTCAGCACATTGACGGATGGCGGACTACAACACCATCTTCGCAATCATCAACCCCACGACCACCGATACCACGACGCTTATCACACCAGGACGCATAAAACTATGATTCAACACATATTTCCCGATATGCGTCGTACCCGTGGTATCAAATGCCAGCGCCGCTAAACACTGACCCGCGACAGGAATAAAGAAATAGCCGTTCACCGCAGGCCAGGCACCAATCAGCGCATAAGCAGGCAGACCAAGCGCTATCCCCAGCGGTAATAAGATCATGGTTGTTGCCGCCTGACTACTGACCATAGCAGAGACAAAAAACATCATTACCGCGATCAGCCAGGTATGTTCCTGTAAGACGGATTGCACACCGGCCTTAATGAAGGGCAAGTGTCCGCTGACAAAAGTATCGCTCATCCACGCCAGACCAAAAGCACAAACAATCGCCAACGCGCCGGCCTTGAACACCGTTCCACTCAGAATTTGTTCAATTGACGGACGGCAAAATAAAACAATCAAACAGGCGAATGACAACATGGTTATCTGGATCGTATAAGACATGGATAACAGCTGTGGGCCTTTTGCTGTTTCAACCAGCGGCCGCAAGGATGGGAAAACGCCGAGCAGCACAATCACCATCGCGCCCAGCAAAAACAGCAAGACAGACAGTTTCACCCGCCAGGTTGCTGGCGCACGCGCTTTTCTTTGCTCCGCGCCCTGAATCAGTCCTTCCCTTACCCGACGCTGATATTCCGGATCGTCCGCCAGTTCTTTTCCCATGGATAAGGTCGACAGGGCACCCGCAGCTACCCCGATCAAGGTTGAAGGGACACACACCAGCATGATGGAGGAAATACTGATATCTAACGGCATCATGAAACCAATCATCGCAGCCATTGCCGCAGAAATCGGGCAAGCCGTAATCGCCTGCTGTGATGCAATAACCGAAATAGATAATGGACGCTCCGGCCGAATCCCTGAGTCACGGGCAACTTCCGAAATCACAGGCAACAGGCTGTAGACAACATGACCGGTTCCGGACATGAACGTAAAAAGATAAGAGACAAACGGCGCGAGTATCGTAATGTATTTTGGATGTCGCCTGAGTAGCCGTTCAGCAATAGAAACAAGAAAATCCAACCCGCCAGCCGCCTGTAGTGATGATGCCGCCAGCACGACAGAAAGAATAATCAGCATAACATCGACAGGCGGCGAAGATGGCGATAAATGGAATAAGAAGACCAGAACGCCTACACCAAGGCCACCAATCATTCCCAGAAAGACACCACCGATTCTGGCGCCGTACATTAGAGCTAATATAATGAAGCACAATTCTGTCCAAAACATATATCACCCCAACTTTTATTTTAATAATGTCAAAGTTAATCCCCGGTACAGTCACAGCCAGCAAATAGCTATCGGCTTATTGACTGCTATTGAAAGGCTTACCGTATCCGAACGCACCATAGTGTCGTAATGTTTGCCCCGCCAATTGATTTCCTTTTTCTATCGCCATTAATACATATTCTCTTTTATGTTTATCAGATAGATTGCTTAATGATTCGATCTGATTATTATCAGAGAATAAAAAAGAAACTAAAAACCCTGTAAGAAACGAATCACCGGCGCCAAGCGTATCGATTGGCTTTATATACTCAGGGTTATAAAAAACAACCTCACCGCCATCATAATAATAGACACCCTCATGACCGCGGGTTGCAATAACCGTGCTACAACCATACTCAAACAACATTTTTAATTTATTTTTTGTTGCTTCTTCTGATAAATGACCACAGGAAACAAAACCATAATCAATAAAGGGACAGACTTGCCTGAAGTAATCATCCGTACCCCGCATAGAGAAATCGAATGATAAGGGGACATTTTGTTTTTTAATTACTGCCAGTTGGCTTTCCAGATAGCTATTCAAGCTAACATGCACCAAATCAAAACCCGTAATATAATCCAGATCGGTAGATTCCAATACCAACGGATGCTCGCGCAGTACGCCGCCTTTGTTGCTTTGGATAAATGTCCTTTCACCCTCGATCAGATCAATGCAGGCATAGCCGTTTTCACCAGAATAGCGGCGGCACCGCTGCGTATCGACACCAAGATGGTGTAGCGTATCCTGTACATGTCTGGCGGGTTCGTCATCACCAAATACGCCCATAAATGCACTGTCTAATCCCAGTTGCTTTGCATAAATGGAAAAATTCAATGCATTACCGCCGGGATACATCAGCCCAGTATGTAAATATTTATCAACGACATTATCGCCAATGCCAATGACCCTGTGTTTCATTTATTTCCCCGCCATATTTTTATGGTAAATAACGAGATTCTATTTTATCCAGACGATAGTTACTCACCTGTTCAAGAAGAAACAGCGTCCCTGCTGACGTATACTCATCATACTTCAAGTTGCATATGCATTGGCTGCGCCATTACGCGGTCCAGGGGGCTGCTGCTTGCCGCCTTCCTGAAACTTGAATTATTTAGAGTATAGATTTGCTATAAAAAATAACGTCCAGGATTTATTAGTAATTCACTTTCCACATATAACGTCGTGTTGTCAGAGGATGTTGACGGAGAGTCGCCAGCGCACGATTATAAACCGGATAAACATTATTAAATAAAGAATGGTTAAAATAATCTACAACTGAAGCATCAAGGGTGGAAATACCTAACTCTTTCGCATCAATAACTTCAACACGTTTGCCGTATTGTTTAAGGAATGTCAGTGCGCGTTCATCAAGTGTTCTGGTTTTCCCTTCAGAAAGTTGAATAAAGAACGGCGTATTGGCATCAGTAATTTCAAATGGCCCATGAAAGAACTCTCCGCTATGAATACAGGCAGAATGAATCCATTGCATCTCCATAAAAATACAAATGCTTTGCAGATAAGCTGAGCCATAACTTGCGCCACTGCCCATGGTATAAATCACCGGATCATTTTTATATTCTTCGGCAAAAGCCAGCGCGCGTTTTTCGACATGAATGCAGGCTTGCTTAACAAGTTTGTCAATCTTGCCGGCAGCATCCAGGAATTTATCATAGTTGGCATAACCTTCCGTTTGGTTAAGAATTTCAACCCCGGTTAACAACGCCTTTATGGTTTTTTCTTCAGCAATATCTTTGTTGTCACCAAAGCTGTAGGTGACAACATGATCGCAAAACTCAACCAGCGGTGAATCCGTTAACCAGGTCAAGCCAATAACAGGAACGCCCCGGCTCTGTGCCAACGCGGCAGCTTTAATCGTTTCCGGCGTATTTCCTTTATGTGATGCGACCACCAGTACCGCATTCTCGCCAAGCGCGGCGGGTGGGTTATTGACGAATTCACTGCTGTTGTACAGTCCGACAGAAATACCCTTGCTTTCAGTTTCCAAAAAGCTTTTCACCGGATAAAACGCTGCATAGGAGCCGCCACAAGCCGCATAGTAAACATGCTTAATACCTCCAATGTCTGCCCTGTCCGCAATAATGTTGGTAACGATCTCTTTTATGCTCATGATTCCTCTCGATAGCGTTTGTGCTTGGATACTCAGTTCATACCCGAAAATAAAATGTATTAAAATGAACTATGAATTATATATAACATTACAATACATATCATTCAATGCGTCATTTATGACATGCAAAAAAACTATGGAGCAGATCACTTTTCTCTCGTTAACGACATGGTGTTAATTCGCAGTCTGACGATAGCGCGCGCAAAAACGCCGGAGGCGGTACAGACTGCTGACAACGTGGTAATTCATAACACCAAACCCAAATCCGTCATTCCTGAGCAGGCAAGAATTATCATGATATCAATGCGTTACATTAAGGAAGATCCTCGCATTCGCGAGGATGACGGTAGTGTTCGGAGGTTTGTCATCAACCTCCTGGAGGCGGTAAGTATTAGCGAAGAGGAACAGTGGGTGAGACAGCGTCATGGGTTAGACAAAGAAACGAATTTTATCTCCCACAATAAGCTGCGTGGACAAACAGGAAGTCTTGCCGTGGTTATCAATAATCCGGCTGGTAATGGAAATTAGCGGATAACCCGTAGGAACAGACAGGTAATGTGCAACATCATAGCTCGCATATATCAGCTCAATAACCTTGGCGGAACGGGTAAAATAGATGTCATAGTTGTCCTTCAGGATCTGATACAGCGACTGCTGATTAAGATCCTCTGTCAATAAGAAGGAAAATGCCTCGGGGAAACGCGCTATTTCCAGTGATACCGGAACATCATCAGCGTAGCGAATACGCTCCAGCACAATAATACGTTCGCCTTCGGACAGTTCCAGCGCCTCCTGTACGTCCTTCGCTGGCGTTTCAATAACGGATTTAATCGTTCTGGCACCCGGTTTACGTCCCTGCGAACGGCAAAGCTCGGAAAAGCTGACAATCCCGGACATGTCGCGTTGAAATTTCTCCGCAGATACAAAGGTCCCCTTGCCGGAAATACGCGTGAGTAGATTATCTCGCGTTAAGGACTCCAACGCTTTGCGGACGGTAATACGGCTCACCTGATAATTCTGGCTCAGTTCCAGCTCAGTGGGGATTTTCTGCCCCGCTTTAAACTCACCATTCAAAATTGCCGATTTAATCATTTGTTCTAACTGCTTATACAGGGGCAATGCACTGTCGGTATCCAGTTTCGCCACGATATTGACTATCCTTCTTTAACCAGGCAACTTGCTATTCCACCGCTCGCTTTGCGGCGACGTGTCCATGATATGTCTGCATGTTTAGTATAACATTATATAACAAGAGCATCCGGTAACCCACCGACCAGCTCATTTTCTTCCCAGACGAAACCGTCAGACTGCCATCGTCCGTTTTGAAAACGCCGCGACCGCTGCGACAAACGCCTCGGGGTGTGAAATAAACGGCGCATGCGCCGCTTTGGGGATCACTAACGATGAGGTATTCGGCCACCGTTCATCCAGCAAACCAGCCGCTTTGCGCGGCACCAGCCCATCCAGAGCGCCATACAGCCGCAGAAACGGCAGCGTCAGCGAGGCCAGAGGTTGACGCAAGTCGACCTGACGCAGAATATCCAACCCGCCATTCAGCACCTCGACGGACGGCATCGGTTGTTCCAGCACCACGCTTTTTAGTAATCGGGCATCCTGTCGGGCGCTGTCCGTACCCAACGTTTGCAAAGCCAGAAAACGTTCGACCGTACGTTGAAAATCATCGCTGAGCTGCTGCTGAAACCCATGCAGCACCTCCGACTTGATCCCCGGCCAGTCGCCCTGTGCGCTAAAACAAGGGGAAGACGCCACCGTCACCAGACCCGCTACCCGCTGCGGCGCGCTTAACGCCGCCTGACTGGCGACCAGCCCGCCGAGTGACCATCCAAGCCAGATGGCTCGTTTCGGCGCCTGCGCCAGCACAATGTCCGCCATCGCCTCCAGCGACAAAGGCCCAAATCCCTGACTTCTTCCATAGCCGGGCAGGTCTACCAGATGCAGACGAAAATGCGGCGCCAGTTGCGCTGAAATGCAATGCCACACCCGGGCATTCAGCCCCCAGCCGTGCAGCAACACAAGTTCCGTTTTTCCTCTACCTTCAGTCTGCCAATACAGCGATGTCATCAGTTATCTTCCTGCTTTCGGGAACCTATACCCAATAGATTTCGAAGGCGGCCAACGCACCTGCACCTCGAAAAATAACGGGTACACATCTTATCATTTCAGGGAACGCGTTATGTTAACCATCGCCGCCCACTGTTGGCTATGCCAATTACCGCTTTATCATAGCCAACATGGCATCTGTTCATTTTGCCAGCGTCACTTACCTCCTCCGCCTCTGTGCTGCCCTCGCTGCGGTTTACCGACGGGCGATCCGACGCGGCAATGTGGCCGCTGTCTGCAACATCCACCGCCATGGCAATCGATAACCTTTGTCAGTGACTATATTCCGCCATTCAATGCGCTACTGAAGCTGTTTAAATTTCACGGGAAAACGGAGCTGGCCGCCGTACTTGCCCGACAGATTTTATTAGTCTGGCTGAGTGCCTATCGGGAACATGCGTTGCGGGAGACCGGACCTCAATGCCGACCCGACATTCTGCTTACCGTTCCGTTGCACAAACAACGCCAGTGGTTACGCGGCTTCAACCAGACTGAGCTGTTAGCGCGTCCGCTGGCGCGTTGGCTTGGCTGTGAATATGCACCGCAGGCGATTCGTCGTCTGCGTCAAACTCGCATTCAACAAACACTCAGCGCCGGCGCCCGGCGTAAGAATCTACGGGGCGCGTTTGTCTGTCCGGTATCACTGGCCGGCAAACAGGTTGCGTTACTGGACGATGTCGTCACCACGGGCAGCACCGCCGCGGAAATCAGCCGTTTGCTGCTGGCTCGTGGCGCAAGTCGCGTTCAGGTATGGTGTTTGTGCCGAACCTTGTAGTTCGGGGGAGGATGGGCGTATTATAACCGACAAGCGTAGTCAACCATTGAGTTTAACATTATGATCCGTATTACTGATGCTGCTCAGGAACACTTTCTGAAACTGCTGGCAAAACAGGAAGAAGGCACGCAAATTCGTGTTTTCGTCATTAATCCCGGCACACCGAATGCGGAATGCGGCGTGTCCTATTGCCCGCCGGATGCGGTAGAAGCCAGCGATACCGAACTGAAATTTGAAAAAATTTCCGCGTATGTAGACGAACTCAGCGCGCCCTATCTGGAAGACGCTGAAATCGACTTTGTTACCGATCAGCTGGGTTCTCAGCTGACGCTGAAAGCACCGAACGCCAAGATGCGTAAAGTGGACGACGATGCTCCGCTGATAGAACGCGTGGAGTATTTACTGCAATCGCAGATTAACCCGCAGTTGGCCGGCCACGGCGGCAAAGTGACGCTGATGGAAATCACCGACGACGGTCTGGCGATCCTGCAATTCGGCGGCGGCTGTAACGGCTGTTCAATGGTCGACTACACGCTGAAAGAAGGGATCGAGAAAGAGTTGCTGCAAAAATTCCCTGAGCTGAGGGGCGTGCGCGACCTCACCGAGCACCAGCGCGGCGAGCACTCCTACTACTGATTTTCGGCCGGTATTCATGGTCCGGGAGATTCGCGCCCGGACCTCGCGTTTCGCTTCTTCGGTTATTCCTACTGCTGTTCGACCAGTAATCGCCTGCACAATCCTGTTAGCGAATAAAACCGCATGCGGGCCCTTTTACGCTCCTGTAACTTACTTAACAGGCGCTCCGCGCCGTAAATCGATATCGCGTATCAGCCGTTCCAGATAGCGATCGGTAAAGATGGATTCCAGCGTGCGGGTCAGCTTACGCCGCCAGTTGGGATACTCCTGACTGGTGCCGGGCACATTCACCGGCGTCGCCATATCCAGCCAGTCTTCCAGTTGAAACCCCACCAGTGCGCTGGCGCTGTCGGCAATGTAACGCTGAACCCCTCGGTTAAGCGGTGCGCCCATGGTTGTCAGCGCCGAATTTCGCCCTACCCGCTGCGGCAGCAGGCCGTGCTGATGCAACGCATTTAACAACCCCTGCTTGGCGTTTTCACGCAGTTGGATTTGCTGTTGCAACAACGCCGGATTCGGGTACAGCCCCAGATCCTTGCCCAGCGATAAATCCACCGCCTGCCAGTAACCGCGCAACGTGGGAAGATCGTGCGTGGTGATGGTCGCCATTGACTGGCGAAGGTAGTCGGCAGGAGGACGGAAGACGTTTTTGTCATCCTTCTCAAAAAACAGCACCTTGTAGGAGTACACTCCGCAGTCCTGCAACTTGCTGACAATTTCCTTCGGCACCGTCCCCAAATCCTCGCCGATCACCAGGCAACGATGCCGCTGGCTCTCCAGCGCCAGCACCGCCAACAGGTCATCGACCGGGTAATGGACATAGGCCCCGTTTACGGCAGATTCCGCTTTGGGTATCCACCACAGCCGCAGCAACGCCATGACATGATCGATACGCAACGCGCCGCAATTCGCCATATTGCTGCGTAACACATCAATAAAAGGCTGATAGCCACGGACCTGCATCATATTGGGATTCATCGGCGCCAGCTGCCAGTTTTGCCCCTGCGGTCCCAGCGGATCGGGCGGCGCGCCGATGGAGGCTTCCAGACAGTAAAGCTGACGCTCGTCCCAGGTTTCCGCGCCGCCCTGCGCCACGCCTACGGCCAAATCACGATACAGACCAATGGGCAGACCGAGCTGTTTACTGTGCGCGAAACATTCTGCCAGTTGCTCGTGAGCCAGCCATTGCAGCCAGCAATAAAACATAATCTCATCGGCCTGCTCACGACGAAATGACTTCACCGCTTCGCCATGCACATCATGATAACGGGCGGGCCACTGGAGCCAATCGCCATAGTTTTCGCCCTGATGTTTCAGATGAGCCTGTAATGCATCAAAGGTGGCCTGCAACTGCAAGCTTTGTCCGCCGTTAAACACGAACTGGCGGAACGCGATGGTTCGCGGATCCAGTGAACTCCGGTTATTAAAATAACGAAAGGCCAGCCGCAGCGCCGTGAGTTTCAACGACATCACCGGCTCATAGTTGACCCAGCGCTCCGCACGCAGCGCCGTTACCGCATGCTGGGTGTCGTCAAGCTGCCACCACTGCTGCGCTTCAGCGCTCTGCTGGAAATCGTCCACCCGGTTAACATCAATATAAATCACGTTCAGCCAGTGGCGGGAAGAGGGGCTATATGGGCTTGCGGCGTCGGGATTGGCCGGATACAGCGAGTGCAGCGGATTGAGGCCGACAAACACGCCTCCCCGGCGGGCAATCTGCTCAACTAACTGGCGCAAATCACCAAAATCACCAACGCCCCAGTTGTTTTGTGAACGCAGGGTGTAAAGCTGGACGGTAACGCCCCACCAGCGTTTACCCTGCATGATGGCATCCGGTTCATAGCAGCGCGGCGGAGCGACAATAATGCGGCACGACCAACGCCGATCCGCCTGAGTCAGGGTCAGATGGTGATATCCAAGCGGCAGAGATGCCGGGAGCGCCAGCGTCGTTCCCCCCGTCATCTGTCCCTGAACTTGTCCACCGTTCTCATACATCAGCGTCCAGCCAAATTCGCCGCTACCGGTCAGCTCAATGACGGCGTCTCGTCCCTGAAGAAAAACTTTTACCGGGGGCAAAGGCGCATCGTCATGTCCAGACACATCCATCATCGCCAGAAGCTTATCTTTGATCGATGCCTCGACAAGACGTTCATTGCCGTAAGCATCGGTATATGTTTCTGCAATACCCGTCTGCTGGATTGCCGGTTTATCCACCTTGAATACCCTCTTACTTTTCCTTAACGACACGCTTGCCAAATGCGCTTCTGGTAGTCGCGAATTGCCCGATCAGAGCTGAACATCCCCATTCTGGCGGTATTAAGCACGCAACGACGCGTCCATTCATCCGGCTCCCGGTATCGTGCATCCACATCCTGCTGTACCTGACAGTACGGGGCGAAATCAGCCATTAACATATAGGGATCGCCCGCTTTCAGCAGGCTATTCAATAACGGTGCAAACGCTTGCTTATCTCCCTGACTAAAGTCGCCACTGGCCAGTTCAGCCAATATCTCACGCAATAACGGCGTTTTTTCAATGTAGTCCGACGGATCGTACCCCTGAGCCTGCAAGGCTTTTACCTGCTCCACCGTATGACCGAAAATGAACATATTCTCTGCGCCAACCTGCTGAGCCATTTCAACGTTGGCGCCATCCAGCGTTCCCACCGTCAGTGCGCCATTCAGCGCCAGTTTCATGTTGCCAGTACCGGACGCTTCTTTACCTGCCGTCGAAATTTGCTCAGACACGTCAGTGGCAGGGATCATCCGTTCGGCCAGCGACACGCGGTAATCGGGAAGAAACACCACTTTAAGGCGATCGTGACAGCGGCGGTCCCGATTAATTTTCTCTGCCACCTGATTAATGGCATAGATAATATTCTTTGCCAGCACATAGCCCGGAGCGGCTTTGGCGCCAAACAGAAAGACGCGCGGAACTATATCCAGATGCGGGTTATCGCGCAATTGACGATACAACGAAAGAATATGCAGCAAGTTCAGGTGCTGACGTTTATATTCATGCAACCGCTTAATCTGCAAGTCAAATAGCGCGTTCGGATCGAGTATCACGCCATAATGCTGCTTGAGATGATCCGCCAGCCGCACTTTGTTGTCATATTTGATCTGCCGGTAACGTTCACGGAATCCGGCATCCTCGGCGTAGGGTTCCAGCCCTTGCAAGACAGGTAAATCGTTGACCCATTCCGTCTGCAACGTCTCATCAATCAGCGCCGACAGAGCAGGGTTACACTGCTTCAGCCAGCGCCGGGGGGTAATACCGTTGGTGACGTTATGGAATTTTGCCGGCCACAGGTGGTGATATTCCGGGAACAGGTCTTTTACCACCAGTTCAGAATGCAGCGCCGCCACGCCATTGACCGCAAAGCAGCTCACCACGCACAGGTTGGCCATGCGGATTTGCCGCTGATGGCGAATCGCAACTTTCGCCCAAATCCGCCTGTCGCCCGGCCACACGTCTTCAACCTGCGTTTTGAACCACGCATCAATTTGCCGGATAAGGGAAAGGTGGCGAGGCAGAAGTCGGCCGAACAGGCGCTCATCCCAACGCTCCAGCGCCTCCGGCATCAGCGTATGGTTGGTATAGGCAAATGTGCGTCCGGTTATCGACCAGGCTTCGTCCCAGCTCAGCTTGTGCTCATCCAGCAGCAGACGCATCAGCTCAGGGATCGCCAACGTCGGATGGGTGTCGTTAAGCTGAATAACTTCGTAATCGGGCAGTTCGTGCAGACTTCTTCCCGCATCCAGATGCCTGCGCAGGATATCGGCCACGGAACAGGCGCATTGAAAATATTGCTGCATCAGGCGCAGACGTTTACCTGCCGCATGGTTATCATTCGGATACAGCACTTTGGTCAGACTGGCGGCGGCGATACCGGCCTGCTCGGCTTTAAGGTAGCGACCTTCGTTGAACAACGTCAGGTCAAACGGGTGACAATGGGTCGCCTGCCAGAGACGCAACGGCTGCGCAATGCCGTTGCGATAGCCAATCACCGGCAAATCGCAGGCTTCCCCCCGAAAGATAAAATCAGGCAGCCATGATTTACTGCCGTCATCATGCTCTTGCAGCTTTCCGCCAAAGCCGACATCCACGGCCAGCCCGGCCCGTTGGAAAAACCATGGATAGCTATCGCGATGCCAGTCATCGGGCGTTTCCTGCTGGCGCCCCTGCGAGAAATGCTGACGGAACAGCCCGTACTGATAATTCAGACCATAGCCGGTGGCGGGCTGTCCGACAGTCGCCATGGAGTCCAGAAAGCAGGCAGCCAGTCGCCCCAGACCACCGTTGCCCAGACCGGGATCGCTTTCCTGCTCCAGCGCATCACTCAGGCTAATCCCCTGTTCGGCCAGTACCGCCGCGGCATCGTCGTACCAGCCCAGATTCAGCAGGTTATTGCCTGTCAGACGACCGGGGAGAAACTCCATCGACAGGTAATTAACATGGCGCAATGGTGGCGCATCGGATGATGCGGCGTGAGATGCGGGGAGAACGGGTTGGGCGGCCAGTTGCTCGGCCAGCGCCACGCTGACGGTACGCCAGCGCTGCTCCGGGGTCAGCAGCGTGAGGGAGGCGACCCCGTAATATTGCCGCTGGCGCAGTAAGGAGGCGGCGAATTGGGATGCGTTGAATGAAAAAGATTGCGCAGATGAAAACAATGACATGGTGCCTCTCCCCTTCTGATCCGTCACGGAAAAGGCACCTCTGGATCAGCACAACTCCAACTGCACCTTATGTTGTTCGATAATTTTTTGTACGCTGGGCGGTGGTAGTTGATCGGTAAAAAGATAGTCGATCAAATCCATGTTGCCCAGATTTACCATGGCATTCCTGCCAAACTTGGAATGGTCCGTCACCAGCATGACACACCGCGAGTTTTCAATAATAGCGCGCTTGGTACGCACTTCATGGTAGTCAAACTCCAGCAATGAGCCATCCATGTCAATGCCGCTGATGCCCAAGATACCGAAATCCAGACGAAACTGAGAAATAAAATCCAGCGTCGCTTCGCCCATAATACCGCCATCGCGGGTACGCACTTCCCCGCCCGCCAGAATCAGACGAAAATCCTCTTTGCCCGTCAGCAGCGTCGCCACATTCAGGTTATTAGTCACGACGCGTAAGCCCTTATGCTGCATCAGCGCATAGGCCACCGCTTCCGGCGTGGTGCCGATATCAATGAACAGCGTGGCGCCGTCCGGGATCTGGCTTGCGACCCGGCGGGCAATCCGCGCTTTTTCATCAGACCACATCATTTTACGGTCATGATAGGCGGTATTCACCGAACTTGAAGGTAACGCGGCCCCGCCGTGGTGGCGGTGAATCTTGTTCTGCTCGGCCAGATCGTTCAGGTCACGGCGAATCGTTTGCGGGCTGACCGCAAAATGATCGACCAATTCTTCCGTACTGACATAACCTTGACGACGTACCAATTCAATAATGGCGTCATGTCGTTGTGTTTGCTTCACGTTCATCCCCTAACATGTCCGGATTTACCGGGGGTTCGTTTTATTATAAGTATCCCAAAAGGCCATCAACAACCCGATTACCAACCCTGCGACATGAGCCGCGTTGGCTATCGACATACCTAAAATATCGAAATATCCGGCTATCAGCCACAGTAACGCAAACGCCATCAGGCTGCGTGGCATAGACAAATAGCCGCCGGGTTCTCTTTCTCCCCGCAGCCAGACATAGCCCATCAGGGCATACACCACGCCGGACAATCCGCCAAAGTAGATGCCGCTGAACCACGACTGCGCCCAACCGCTGACCAGCGAGGCCGCCAGGGTAATCATCAGTAACTTACGGGTGCCCAGCACTTTTTCGACCGGCCCCCCCAGATACCACCACCACATCAGATTGAACAAAATATGCAAGACGGAAAAATGCAACAAGACATGACTGAACCAACGCCACAGCTGCCACCCCTGCCCGGCGTCCGGGTAGGCGAGCAGCGTCATCACCCGTTCGTAGCCCGAAATCTGCATCAGCGCAAAAACCACAATCGACATAATCATGATCGATAGCGTCAGCGGTCCCGCCTGCTGTTTAAGGGTTTGCAGATAAGAAAAACGCCGGTATTGAATGCCGGAGCCGGTTGAGCCCGCCTGCCAGCTTGCCGCCTGATAGCGGGGATTAAGCGGGTCATGCAGGAAAACATCCAACGCCTGCTGCACCCGCGTCAGTTGAGTTTCATCTGCCAGCCACAGCTCGGCTTCTTGTCCCGTGGTACGCATTTCCAGACTGACGCTCTGCGTATGCATGTAATCCACAAAGGCCTGAGCCAGACGTGGGTTGGATAGCGCGATAACTCGAATTGCCATAGTTGATTTATCACAGTGTCGTGGACGGATTGCGCGTAAAAATATCACATATCCGCAAGATGAGTGCGCGAGAATATGTTTTCGCCACCGTGGGGCGTCATGCCGTTCATCCCAAACCCGGTTCAACATAACAACGCCAAATCATTTCACTCCCTTTTTAGTAACTAAATTACTTATTTTTGTTTACTTCCGTTTCGGCTTGTTTCCTATGACATTAGTCACTTTTTAATCAACGGGACTACTTTACTCTGCTGCCATAAACAGGGAGGAGTTATGTTTCTCGAAGAAAGGCGAAATCGGATCCTTGCCTACCTGGACAGACACGGGCGGGCAAGCGTGGAATTTCTGGCTAAGGAATTTGCCGTGTCCAGAGAAACCATCCGCGGTGATTTGAACGCGCTGGCGCGCATGAACCTGATTCAACGCTGCCACGGTGGCGCAATCGTTACACGTCGCAGCTTACAGTCCGAACTCATCACCACAAGCGGTGAGAACTTTGAGGTTCTGCTTAAGCGACTGGGAAAGCAACCCCGGCCGCCAGGCGTAACAAACAAAGGAAACAGGATGAACGGCAAAGTTTGTATTCTGGGATCGTTTAACGTCGATATTGTCGCCAAAGTGGCGCGTTTCCCGAAAGGTGGCGAATCGCTGATGGCGCAGGGCAGCACGCTGGGGCCGGGCGGGAAAGGCGCGAATCAGGCGATGGCAGCCAGCCGGGCAGGATCGCGCGTCCATTTTGTCTCCAAAGTAGGCAAGGATCAGTTCAGCCAGTTTGCCTATGACCACCTCGCGTCTTCGGAAATTCTTTCGTTTACGCTTTATCAGTCCGAAACGGAGCCGACAGGTAACGCCATCATCTATGTTTCGCAACAGAATGGCGAAAACATGATTGCCATTCATCCCGGCGCCAACCAGACAATTAATGAAGATGAAGTCGCCGCCATCACGCCGGAACTCGCCCACGCCGATGTCCTGCTGCTCCAGTTGGAAAACAATTTTTCCGCCACGTTGAACGCCATGAAACTGGCTAACACATTAGGTAAAAAAGTCATTCTCAACCCCGCGCCCTACTCCAGCGACATTCTGCCTTATCTGGAATATCTCGATGTCATCACGCCAAATGAAACTGAAGCTTCGCTGCTGTCCGGGATCGATGTCCACGATCTGGACAGCGCGAAAATGGCGGCGCAGAAAATTGCCGACCTAGGCGCCAGGTGCGTGATTATTACCATGGGAGCACGGGGAGCGTTGCTGCTTGAGGGCAAACAGTTCCAGCATATTCCGGCTTTTCCAGCTCTCAGTATTGATACTACCGGCGCGGGCGATGCGTTTAACGGCGCGTTAGCGGCCGCCATCGCCAACGGACAAAATCTGGTTCAGGCGGCGACCTACGCTTCCGCCTTCGCCTCTCTGGCCGTTGAACGTGAAGGCGCCGCAAATATGCCGGAGCACCGACAGGTCAAGGTCCGGATGTCACAACATTGACCGCTAACTCACAGAATTTACTCATAATCTCATTCCGTCAGGAGTAAACAATGAAAAATATCGACGGCATTGTCCCAGTCATGCTGACCCCGTTTACCGAAAATAACGACATTGATTATCCCGGTCTGGAAAAGCTTATCGACTGGTATCTCGCAAAAGGCGTCGATGCGCTGTTTGCCGTCTGCCAGTCAAGCGAGATGCTGTTCCTCAGCCTGCCGGAGCGCGTGGATCTGGCGCGTTTCGTGGTGGATAAAGTCGCAGGCCGCATCCCGGTGATAGCTTCCGGGCATATCAGCGACGGGCTGGACGATCAGATCCGCGAGCTCACGGCAATGGCCGAAATCGGCATCGACGCGCTGGTGCTGGTGACCAATCATCTGGACCCGGAAAACCAGGGCAGCGATACGTTTTACGCCACGCTGAACAGCCTGCTGGCCGCGTTGCCAGCGTCAATGCCTTTAGGTCTGTATGAGTGCCCGGCGCCCTATCGCCGTTTGCTGAGCGATGATGAACTGTGCTACTGCGCCAATACTGGCCGCTTTGTGGTACTGAAAGATGTGAGTTGCGATCTGCCAACGGTAACGCGCCGGGTCAAACTGGTTGCCGACACGCCGCTGAATATCATCAATGCCAACGCGGCGATTGCTTTTGATGCCATGAAAGCCGGTTCCAGAGGCTTCAGCGGCGTCTTCACCAATTTCCACCCTGAATTATATAGCTGGCTTTACCACCACCATAAAAGCCACCCCAAACTGGCTCAGGAACTGGCAACCTTTCTTTCGCTTGCAGCCGTGACAGAAACCTTGGGCTATCCCAAAAATGCAAAAATTTATCACCAACACCAGGGAACCTTCGGCAGCGCTTACTGCCGGGTCAATAAAGATGACGTGCTGGAGAAATATTGGGGATTGGCTGTGATCCTTGAGCAAATCCGCAGCGGCACAGAACATTACCAAAACAAAATAAATCTCATGAACTGATACCCCCTTTCCCTCATACCTCTACGAGAAGGAAACACCGATTATGAAACTCATTCGGTTAACGGCGTTAAGTACCCTCTTGCTCTCCTGCTCCGCCCTTGCGGCGTGGCCGGAAAAACCAATTACGATTATCGTCCCCTGGGGCGCGGGCGGGAATACCGACACGGTGGCGCGTCTGGTCGCCCAGGGTCTGCAAAAAGAATTTGGCGTGAACGTCAATGTGGTCAACCGCACCGGCGGTAGCGGCGTCGTCGGCCATGATGCGATTAACCGCGCCAAACCGGATGGCTACACGCTGGGTATTGTGACGGTGGAAATCGCCATGATGCACCACCAGAAAATGACGAATCTCAGCTATCAGGATTACACCCCCATCAGCAGACTGGCGGTGATCTACGGCGGACTACAGGTTGCCAAGGATTCGCCTTATCAGGATGCCAACCAGTTAATCGATGCCATTAAGCAGCAGCCGGGTAAATTACGCGCGTCGGGCAGCGGTCTGAAATCCGTTTGGCACCTCAATACGTTGGGGATGCTGAAAAGCGCCAGTCTGCCGGAAAATGCCGTCCGATATATTCCCTCACAGGGCGCCAGCGCCGCGCTGCAAGAGCTGGTTTCCGGAGGGGTTGATTTTGTGACCTCTTCACCCGGAGAAGCCAAGAGCATGGTAGATGCCGGTATGGTGCGCCATCTGGCCATCATGTCCAATCAGGCTTCCGAACTCTATGCCAATATCCCCATTTTCAATCAGGCAACGCCGTATAACTGGTCGCTGACAACGTGGAACGTGCTGTCTGCTCCGAAAGACCTGCCGCCGGAGATCACCGAAAAACTGACCGACGCGATGAAAAAGGTTTATGACTCGGGCGAACTACAAAAATTTGCCAACAATCAGGGTTTTGAAGTCAGCGCGTTGTACGGTGACGACCTTTATCAATTCATGAAGGAAGAAGACGCTCAGTTTGGAAGCCTACTTTCCGACGATAAATAAAACAGGCAGGCGCCATGAAAATGGCGCCTGAAAAACATGCCGAAGTTATCTTTATTACTCCCGCTGCTTTTCCTGCTGTTCGGCGCAAGCGTTGCCGCTTATGCCTTTATTCAACTCGGCGATGTGGCCGATTTTGGCGCAGGATTTATGCCGGCCATCCTCGGCTGCCTGCTCGTATTGCTATCCATTCTGGATCTGACAACCGTTCGGTTAACAAAACGCCGGGAGCATTTTTCAACGTCGCCTGCGACGGCCTGTAAGGTGACGGACAAGACGACCGCCGTAAAAAAAGAACATCGCCAGCCTTCAGACGCCAAAAGGCATGAAATCACGAGCGTATGTCTGGTGGCGCTCACCGTCGTTTTTTATATTTATTTCGTTGAATTATTAGGCTTTATTCTAACAACCAGCATCATTATGGCCAGCCTGCTCGCGCTCTTCCTGTCCAAACACAAAATTATTGCCGTCGTGGCCGCCGTGGGGCTTTCAAGCGGCATTTACTACTTGTTTTCCAAAGTATTATTAGTGCCGCTTCCCTCTGGCAGTATTTTTTAAGGACGTGTGACGATGGATATCCTGATTAACGCCAGTGAATACATTACTCTGAACGCCATCATCGCCATCTTCGCCGCTGGCCTGTTCGGTTTGTTTGTCGGCGCGATACCCGGTCTGACCGCCACCATGGCCGTCGCGCTGCTGGTTCCTTTCACCTTTTTCATGGACCCTATTCCCGCGCTGGCCATGATGATCTCGGTTGGCGCATCCACCATCTACGCCGGGGATATACCCGGTGTACTGCTGCGAATTCCGGGGACGCCCGCCTCTGCGGCGTATGTGGATGACAGCTATGCGCTGAGCCAGCAGGGAAAAACCAACCACGTACTTGGACTCGGCCTGAGCACCTCGGTGATCGGCGGCATCATTGGCGCCATTGTGCTCACGTTCGCATCGCCGTTATTAGCCTCCTTCGCCCTGAAATTCAGCTCGTTTGAATACACCTGGCTGGCGTTGCTCGGGCTCAGTTGTTCAACGTTGATTTCAGGCCAATATGTGGTCAAAAGCCTGATGGCGCTCCTGCTGGGACTGGTTTTAGCCACCATCGGCTATGATGAATTCACCGGACAACCGCGTTTCACTTTCGGCAACGTCGCGCTGTTGGAAGGGATCAGTTTTATTCCGGCCATGATAGGCATGTTCGCTATCGCCAACGCGATTGAATATTACGCCAGCCGCCACCGTGACAGCGTGCAACAAGCCAGCGCCGCGCCGCCGCCAGCGGAAAAATCATCATTCAATATTCTATCGGGAATAGGTCCTTCACTGAAAAAGAACCGGGTGGGTATTGTTCGCAGTAGCGCCATCGGCACGTTGATTGGCGTACTCCCCGGCGCGGGCGCCGATATTGCGGCATGGATCTCTTATGCGGTGGCGAAAAAGTTTTCCCGCCAGCCTGAAAAGTATGGCAAGGGCTCGGAAGAAGCCGTTATTAATGCCTCATCAAGCAATAACGCCAGCCTGGCGGGAAGCTATATCCCCACGCTGGTATTCGGCATCCCCGGTGATTCCGTGGCCGCGATTGTGATTGGCGTACTCTATATGAAAGATATGCAGCCGGGGCCTTCCCTGTTCATCTTCCACCCGGAGAAGCTCTACGCCATTTTCATGCTGTTCTTTATCGCCAACCTCGCGCTGCTGCCGCTGGCCATGATCGTGGTGAACTTCCTGAAGCGCCTGATCTCCGTGAATAAAGATATTGTGTATCCGGTGGTGATCGTATTCAGCATCGTCGGCGCGTTCGCGATGAACAACTCCATGGCATCCGTGGTGGTCATGCTGGTGATGGGGATTGTGGGTTATTTCTTACAGAAATATCACTACCCGATTGCGCCAGTCATCCTGGGCATGGTGCTCGGGCCGATGTTTGAGAAAAGTCTGCTGTCTTCCTTGCTGAAGTCAGATGGCAATCTGATTGCCTTTGTGGAGCGTCCGATCTCCGCTTTCCTTGCCGTGCTGTTTCTGATTGTTGTCATCATGCAGGCCAAAAGCATCATTCAGGTGTTCAAAAACAGCCGTGGATAGGCAGAGAAATAAAATAAAGGAAACGGGCCTGCCTGGTTCAGGCCTGACCCTGTTCAGCATCCTGCGGGTAACGGTTTTGCCAGGCGTCAAAACCGCCGTCAATGCTGAATACCGACTCAAAGCCCAGACTGATCAGGTACTGCGCCGCATTGCGGCTGCTGATCCCGTGATAACACATCACCATCACCGGCGTTGCAAAATCGGCTTCGCGAACAAAATCTGACAGCGTTTCGTTAGTCAAATGTGTGGCGCCGGGTACGTGAGCAACAGCAAAACTCTGCCGATCGCGGATATCGACGACAATGCTCCCCTGCTGCCAATGGGAATAGGCTTTTTCTATATCAATCGCTTCAAATTGTTCCATCAGGCGTTACAACCACGTTAATCACAAGGATCATTATTGTAACCTGACTGGCGGCAGAGTAAACCGGACAAGTTGCGAGGCAATACCGAAAACCCGCTCATCACACCAATATCACGTCCACACCCTGTTCACGCAGTTGCCCGATAATCTGTGCGTTAGCCTGCTGACCGGTAATCACCACGTCAATCTGCTCCACCCGGCTGAACAGCATCCCGGCGCGTTCGCCAATCTTGCTGCTGTCCACCACCACCGCCAGCTTACCGACATAACGCAGCATCTTCTGCTCCGCCATCGCGGTCAGCATGTCCGTTTTATACAGGCCTTCCGCCGTCAGCCCCTTACCGCTGGTGAACATCCAGTGTCCGGCGTACAGGCTGGCGTCGCCTTCCTGCGGCGCCAACGTGATGGATTGGCTTTTATTATATTGCCCGCCCATGATGACGACGCTGTCGTGTTCTTGCTCAATCAGGTAATTCGCCAACGGCAGGTAGTTGGTTATCACCTGCACGTCTTTGCCGCAGATCTCCTGCCCCAGTAAAAATGCGGTCGAGCCACAATTAATCACCACGCTTTCGCCAGGACGGCACAGCTGTGCCGCCGCTTTGGCGATACGCATTTTCTCGTCCAGATTCTGCGCCTGATAAATATTGAGCGGCGTCCAGGTTGGCCGGGGGACATTCACCGCTTCAGCGCCATTGCGAACTTTCCGCAACTTACCTGACTCATCAAGCTTGTTGATATCGCGTCTTGCTGTGGCTGGAGAGACGTCAAAGTGCCTGATCAGATCGGCAACCGTCAGTTGCCCTTGTCGTTGCAGAAAATCAATGATGGCATTATGGCGCTGAGATTCAGTCATGCTTGCCCCGCTAAATGGATACTGAATACCGATTATAATGAGCACCTCCGGTAATTTGAATCATAACTTATCAAAAGTACGCACGGGATATCATCAATACATAACGATGGGTGTAAAAAACAGATAAGGTCCGCGGCGCGTTCAGGCCGGAAGAACCAGGGCGAGTCGATCATGTCCTAATGGCAGAATGACGTCCCGCCCTGATGTTTTTACAGGAAGGATTTAAACGGCAAATCCGGCTCCATGGTAAAACAATCTTCAAACCCGCGCGGATAGTGGTACTCCAGCTTGTCTTTATCCTGCGGCCAGGTGAACTTGCCGCCAACCTGCCAGATAAACGGCTTAAAGCCATATTGCAGCCGATCTTTCTTCATCTCCCACAGCACGCGGATTTCCTGCGGATCGGCCTGAAAATTCGACCAGATATCATGGTGGAAAGGGATCACCACCTTGGTGTTCAACGCTTCAGCCATCCGCAATATATCGGCGCTGGTCATCTTATCGGTGATACCGCGCGGGTTCTCGCCATAGGATCCCAACGCCACATCAATCTGGTGCTCATTGCCATGCTTGGCGTAATAGTTGGAATAATGCGAATCACCGCTGTGATAGAGATTGCCGCCCGGCGTTTTGAACAAATAGTTCACCGCACGCTTATCCATGCCATCCGGCAAGACGCCCGCGGCCTTTTCCTCAACGGGCAGCGTAATCAATGCGGTACGATCAAACGCGTCCAGCGCATGAATTTCAACATCCTTGATAGTGATAACGTCGCCGGGTTTCACCACAATGCAGCGTTCACGCGGCACACCCCAGCCAATCCATATATTCACGCAGCTTTCCGGACCAATGAAGGGCACATTGCCGTCACAGTTTTTCAACACGGCCGCGGCCACATTCACATCAATATGGTCATTATGGTCATGCGTTGCCAGCACGGCGTCAATCTGACGAATGGCAAAGGGATCAAGGACAAACGGCGTGGTACGCAGGTTGGGCTGCAATTTCTTCACCCCCGCCATACGCTGCATTTGGTGGCCGGATTTCATCAGCGGATTGGCATGGCTCTGTTTACCCGTCCCGCACCAGAAATCCACGCAGATATTCGCCCCTTCCTCCGATTTTAACCAGATACCGGTACAGCCCAGCCACCACATGGCGAATGAACCCGGTGCGACCTGTTCCTGTTCTATTTCTTCATTCAGCCAGGTCCCCCACTCCGGGAAGGTACTCAGAATCCATGACTCGCGGGTAATGCTCTCGACTTTACTCATAGTGTGAACCTCGTCATCGACATGTTGGTGCGTTATCAAATTTTGAAATCAAAATAAAATCATTAAATGACAACATATGATTTTATTGTGAGAAAATATCACCGTTTTATCGCGATGACAATCGCGGCATTATCACGAAATTTCCCACAGCTCAGACAACAACCTGGCGTCCGGTCTCCTTAAAATCATTCCAATAAAAACATAACGATATGAATATAAACAATAAAAACGAAAAACCAATTGATAATACGAGAATATTGACAAGCAAAAAAAGATAATTGCGAAGCCTCTCACAAATAATCAAAAAATGTCTTTTGGTGATTATTGGTGATTGATAGAGTGAATGCGCCCTACAAAAAATGCCTGACCACGCCAGCCTTTTCAGAAGCGGCGCGTAACAGGATGACCAAAAGCCGAACGGAGTGCTTATGGAAACCCTCTATAATATCTTTACGATTTTCTTTAATCAGGTCATGACCAATGCCCCGCTGCTGCTGGGGATTGTGACGTTTCTCGGTTATTTACTGCTGCGTAAAAGCGCCACCGTCATCATTAAAGGCACCATCAAAACGATCATTGGTTTTATGTTGTTGCAGGCAGGTTCCGGAATTCTGACCAGCACCTTCAAACCTGTCGTCGCCAAAATGTCTGAAGTTTACGGCATCAGCGGCGCCATCTCAGATACCTACGCCTCCATGATGGCGACCATCGAACGGATGGGCGACGCCTATAGCTGGGTCGGCTATGCGGTACTGCTGGCGCTGGCGCTGAACATTGTTTATGTCCTGCTGCGCCGGATCACCGGCATCCGCACCATCATGCTCACCGGCCATATCATGTTCCAGCAGGCAGGCCTGCTCGCCGTGTTCTTCTATATTCTCGGCTATCCGATGTGGACCACCATCATCTGTAGCGCCGTGCTGGTTTCCCTGTACTGGGGCATCACCGCAAACATGATGTACAAGCCGACGCAGGCGGTAACGGACGGCTGCGGTTTCTCCATCGGACACCAGCAGCAGTTCGCCTCCTGGATTGCCTATAAGCTCGCGCCTTATCTGGGAAAAAAAGAAGAGAGCGTGGAAAATCTGAAGCTTCCGGGCTGGCTGAATATCTTCCATGACAACATTGTCTCCACCGCGATTGTCATGACGGTATTCTTCGGCGCGATCCTGCTTTCTTTCGGTCTGGACACCGTGCAGCAAATGGCAGGGAAAACACACTGGAGCATTTATATCCTGCAAACCGGCTTTCAGTTTGCCGTCGCCATTTTCATCATCGTACAAGGCGTGCGGATGTTCGTTGCCGAACTTTCTGAAGCCTTTAACGGCATATCCCAACGATTGATCCCCGGTGCGGTATTGGCTATCGACTGTGCGGCAATCTACAGCTTTGCCCCCAATGCCGTAGTCTGGGGGTTCATGTGGGGCACCATCGGTCAGCTGATCGCCATCGGCATCCTGATCGGTATCGGCTCGCCCATCATGATCATTCCCGGCTTCATTCCGATGTTCTTCTCTAACGCCACCATCGGCGTATTCGCCAACCATTTCGGCGGCTGGCGCGCGGCGACGAAAATTTGTCTGGTCATGGGCATGATCGAAATCTTTGGCTGCGTCTGGGCGGTAAAATTGACCGGGCTGAGCGCCTGGATGGGCATGGCGGACTGGTCGATTCTGGCGCCGCCGTTAATGCAGGGGCTGACATTTGGTCTGTGGTTCATGAGCGTCGTCATCGTCATTGCGCTGATTTACATGGTCTTTGCCAGCCGTACATTGCGCGCTGAAGAAGATGCGGAAAAGAAACTCACTGAAACTCACGTGAACTGATTCTGGAGAAACCATCATGACAGTACGAATTCTGGCGGTATGCGGCTGCGGACAAGGCAGCTCCATGATCATGAAAATGAAAGTCGGCCAATTTCTGACCGAGCAGGGAATCAATCATAGCCTGAATAGTTGTGCGGTCGGTGAATACAAGGCTGAACTGAGCGGTGCGGACATCATCATTGCCTCTACTCACGTTGCCGATGAAATCACCGTCAGCGGCAATAAATATGTCGTCGGCGTACGCAATATGCTTTCCGCGGCCGACTTCGGCCCAAAACTGCTGGACGTCATCAAAGCGCATTTTCCGGCGGACTTAAAGCAATAGGGAGCGATGATGAAACTACGTGATTCACTGGCGGAAAATCGGTCCATCCGGTTGCAGGCCGAAGCCAGTACCTGGCAAGAAGCGGTGAAAATCGGGGTTGATCTGCTGGTCGCGGCCGATGTCGTCGAGCCGCGCTACTACCAGGCCATTCTGGACGGCGTAAAGCAATTCGGCCCTTATTTCGTTATCGCGCCCGGACTCGCCATGCCTCATGGCCGCCCGGAAGAAGGGGTCAAAAAAACCGGCTTTGCCTTGGTCACCTTGAAAACGCCGCTGATCTTCAATCATGAAGACAACGACCCGGTGGACATACTGATCACCATGGCGGCCGTTGATGCTACCACCCATCAGGAAGTGGGCATCATGCAAATCGTCAATCTGTTTGAAGATGAAGCCAATTTTGACCGCCTGCGCGCCTGCCGTACCGAGCAGGATGTATTGAATCTGATTGACCAGACCGCCGCGGCGGCATGCTGATTGAGGAGTTTATCGATGTCTCATTTACCGATGTTACAAGTTGCGCTGGATAACCAGACGCTGGCCGATGCCTATCAGACCACCCGATTGATTGCCGAAGAAGTGGACATTATTGAAGTCGGCACCATCCTGTGCGTTGGCGAAGGGGTTCGCGCCGTGCGCGATCTGAAATCCCTTTATCCGCACAAGATCGTGCTGGCGGATGCAAAAATCGCCGACGCCGGAAAAATTCTGTCGCGCATGTGCTTTGAAGCCAATGCGGACTGGGTCACCGTCATTTGCTGTGCGGATATCAACACTGCCGCCGGCGCACTGGCGGTCGCGCGCGAATTCAACGGCGATGTTCAGATTGAATTGACTGGCTTCTGGACCTGGGAACAAGCACAGGCCTGGCGTGATATCGGCATCCGGCAGGTAGTGTATCACCGTAGCCGGGATGCGCAGGCCGCCGGAATCGCCTGGAGCGAGGCCGACATTATCGCCATTAAACGTCTGGCGGATATGGGTTTCAAAGTGACCGTAACGGGTGGATTGGCGTTGGCGGATTTGCCTTTATTCAAAGGCATTCCTATTCATGTGTTTATCGCCGGCCGCAGTATTCGCGATGCCGCGGATCCGGTAGCGGCGGCGCGCCAATTCAAACACAGCATCGCCCAGCTCTGGGGATAAGGTGATCTCATGCTCACGAAAACCGTTCCACTCGGTATTTATGAAAAAGCACTGCCGCCGGGTGAAAACTGGCTGGCGCGTCTGCAACTGGCGAAAGCGCTGGGCTTTGACTTTGTGGAAATGTCAGTGGACGAAAGCGATGGCCGACTGGCGCGTCTTGACTGGAGCCGTGAGCAACGCCTGGAGCTGGTGAGCGCGATTGCCATCAGCGGCGTCCGGGTTCCGTCTATGTGCCTAAGCGCCCACCGGCGCTTCCCATTAGGCTCGGAAAATGACGAAACGCGCAATCAGGGACTGGAAATCATGTTCAAGGCGATCCGTCTTGCTCAGGATGTCGGCATCCGCGTTATTCAACTCGCCGGCTACGACGTCTACTACCAGAAAGCGAACAATCTGACCCGGGAACGTTTTCGCCACGGTCTGCAACTGGCCGTGGAAATGGCCAGCCGAGCGCAGGTCACGCTGGCGATGGAAATCATGGACTACCCATTAATGAATTCCATCAGTAAAGCGCTGGGCTACGCCAACTACCTCAATAATCCGTGGTTCCAGCTTTACCCGGATATTGGCAATCTTTCCGCCTGGGATAACGACGTACAAATGGAGTTGCGCGCGGGGAAAGGCCATATCGTGGCGGTGCATGTTAAAGATACCCGCCCCGGCGTCTTTAAAAATGTGCCGTTCGGCACCGGCGTAGTTGATTTCGCACGCTGTTTTACCACGCTCAGGGAGAGCGGCTACTGCGGCCCCTATCTGATCGAAATGTGGAGTGAAACGTCACCCGATCCGGTCAAAGAAGTCACCGCCGCACGCGACTGGGTTAAACAACAGATGACCCAGGCCGGTTTGCTGGTGGAGGAAGTCGCATGATACAACAGCTAAAACAGCAGGTTTTTGATGCGAATATGGCGCTGCCGCGCCACGGCCTGGTGACCTACACCTGGGGCAACGTCAGTGCGATCGACCGGCAGCGCCAGGTTATCGTCATCAAGCCCAGCGGAGTGGCTTACGAAATCATGCAGCCAAATGACATGGTGGTGGTTGATATGCAGGGAAAGGTAGTGGAAGGGAAATACCGTCCCTCTTCCGATACCGCCACCCATCTGGAACTTTATCGCCGCTATCCGCAAATAGGCGGGATCGTCCATACGCATTCGACGCATGCTACCGCCTGGGCGCAGGCTGGGCTGGCGATCCCGGCGCTGGGGACTACCCATGCCGATTACTTTTATGGCGATATCCCCTGTACCCGACCGCTAACTGCGCAGGAAGTGGAAACGGAATATGAAAAAAATACCGGCGTCGTGATTGCCCAAACGCTCGGCGACAGCAATCCGCTGCACACCCCGGGGATCATCGTTTATCAGCATGGGCCGTTCTGCTGGGGCCAGGACGCTGACGAAGCGGTCCACAACGCGGTGGTGATGGAGGAAGTGGCGAAAATGGCGTGGATAGCCTGTTCGATTAATCCGCGCCTGCATCCGATTGACGATTATCTGATGAATAAGCACTTCAGCCGCAAACACGGCCCCAATGCCTATTACGGGCAACGATGAAATCACGCCGGCCGTTGAAGACGACGGACGGCAATCCTGGGCTATCAGGGAAAGAGATTAATGAGTTTGACGGTGAACGGTAATTTACCATTCACCCGATCCTGAACCCACGATAGCGTTTATTCGGCGGTAATGGTAAGCGCCTTCAGGCTATCACTCATCGGCCATTGTAAATTGATACCCTTGCCGGGTATCGGCTGAGTAAACCAGCGTGAATAGATACGGTTCATCTCGGCACTGCGATAAATATTACGCAGCGCCGTATTAACGGCCTCTCTGAAATCGTCATCATTGAGGCGCACCATAAAACCATAGGGCATCTGTTCACTCACTGGCTCGGAGGAGACCGTATAATCCTGCGGATTGGGGGATGCGGCAATCATGGTATAGAGCAGAATATCATCCATAGCAAAAGCAGACACTTTTTCCTGACCGACCAGATCGAACGCCTTCTGGAGCGTATCAACCGCGACAATGGACAAATTCAGCGTCTTTTCCCGGTTAACCAGGGTGATCTGGCTGACGTTCACCGTACCCAATGCGACGCTAACGCTCCTTCCACGCAGATCGGTCAGCGTACGCAGGTTATTTTTAGCCAGAGCGACATAATAAGTGGTAACGAAAAAGTGGCTATGGGTAAACGCAACGCTACGGCGACGTTCGGCAGTATTGGTACTCGCCACGCATTCAATATCAATAGCCCCGCTATTAAGTAACTGCACACGGTTGCTCGGGGTGCGAAACACATATTCTATATTAAGCCGCTTTAGCCCAAGCTGCGCCTGTAGCGCTTGCGCTACCCGCTCACACAGATCGATGGAGTAACCGATGATGCGTCCGTCAGGGCCGACATAGGAAAAAGGCGGTGTAATACCGTAACCGATGCGCAGAGTTTCCGTTTGCCGAATGCGTTCCAGCGTTGAAATAGACCGTTCGGCACGCGCCAGGCTGCTTTCCGCGATAGCTAACAGGAGCAGCAGAGAAAGAAAAGTACGGTATAAGCGTTTACCACGTTCACGCATACATCATTCTCCTTTAGTCTAAATATTCTTTCGGATCGGCAAAAAGTGACTTAAGGTGCGGAGGCATAGGAAAATTCAGGTTTATTCCGTCTGGCGGGACGGGAGCAAGGAACCATTTGGCATAAATGTCATCAATTTCGCCATCGGTGAAAATAGTGCGCAGTTCCGCGTTCACCACGCGTTTGAAGGCCAGATCGCCCGGCCGAATCAGAATACCATAGGGCTCAGATCGGCTTAATGCATCTTCTGAAATCACAAAATCCGCCGGGCTGGGGGAAGAAGCGATCAGCCCGGCCAGCAGAATATCATCCATCACAAAAGCCGAGGCTTTGCCGTTCGCAACCTGCGCGAACGCTTCCTCATTGGTTTTTTTCAACATAATGGAAATATTGAGTCTCATACGGTGATTCAAGGCAATCAGTTGCCCGACGTTAATCGTTCCGGTTGCTGCCGACACGCTGCGCCCGGCCAAATCGCCGATATGGTTAATCCCCGCGTTTGTCTTCGCCACAAAACGCGTGGCCGTTACGAAATGAGGAAAAGTAAACTCGGCCATCTTGCGCCGTTCGGCGCTGTTGGTCGTCGCCGCGCATTCAAGATCGATCCCCCCGTTTCTGATGAGAGGGAAACGCGTGGCGGTCGTCACCGGAACAAACACGATATGAATCTCATCCAGCTTCAGATACGTTTTGATCCCCTCAACAATCCGCAAACAGAGATCGACCGAGTAACCCGTCGCGTTGCCGTTCACCACATAAGAAAAAGGGAGTTCATCGGTACGGTGCCCGAGCTTTATCGTTTTGGTTGCCGCAATGTTTGTCAGAGCACTCTCACTGCCTGACGGGCTCATCGCCCCAGCCAACCGCCAGGGAAGCAGACAAATGACCGCAATAATCGCGCCCAGCCTGACAAAAGTGCGCCAATTGCAATACCAAATCATGACAACACAGGAAAACCTCGTTCTTTGTCTCTGCATATCATCCCTGCCTTCACTAACCAATGATTCAGATCTGAATGGGTCGAAAGTGGTTCTGCGCTACTCTGGTGATTGGCTCAGTGTTCCCCAAAAGCGTCCCTTGCATATATTGGCACCCGGCGCTGATTAACCATTGCCGCTGCTGGTCGGTTTCCACCCCTTCCGCCGCAGCCTCCATCCCTAAGCGCTGCACCAGAGCGATAATCGTACTGACGATAATCCGGTTTGCTTCACGCTCTGCCAGACCCGCTATCAACCCTCGTTCCAGCTTCACTCTGGTGAAAGGAAAATCAGTCAGGCAATCAAGCGAGGCGTAGCCCGTTCCCAGATCATCCAACGCGATGCCGATCCCCAGCCCGCGGATCGCCTGTAGCACCGGCAGAGCAACCTCACGATCCAGCATGACGGATTCCGTCACCTCAATTTCCAGACAGGAAGGCGGCAAGCCGCTTTCCGCCAATGCGCACGCCAGGATCTCCACCAGCCCGGAGCGGTTAAGCTGAACAACCGATATGTTCACCGATACAAACCGACCATCCATATGCGACGCGGCGTCGGCGCAGGCCCGGCGGATAATCCATTCACCCAGCTTGACGATCACCCCGGTTTTTTCCGCCAGATCAATAAACGCATCGGGTAACAATAACCCATGTTCGGGATGACGCCACCGAATCAATGCTTCATAGCCGACGATTGTGCGATCGGCACGACACAATGGCTGGTAATAAAGCTCAAACTCATCGCGTTCAATCCCGCCTTCGATATCCCAATCATGGCGATTATGACGTGAATTCGGCATGGTCATGCCACATTCAAAAAAATGGTAATTACCACGCCCGGTATTTTTAGAGGTATATAGCGCGAGATCGGCGCTCTCCATCAGGACACGGGCCGTATCGCCATACAAAGGGGCGCAGACAATACCGATACTGATGCCAACATACATTTCGTTACCGTCGTAATAAAAAGGCGAAGCAATCTCTCTGATAATCTGTTCGGCCAGCAGGCGCCCCTCCAGCACCTGGCTACAGCGCACCAATTGGATCACGGCAAATTCATCCCCTCCCAGCCTGGCGATAAAATCATCGCTTCCAAGCAGCACGGTGATGCGTGAGCTAACGTTGATCAACAGCTCATCGCCAGCAGCATGGCCGAACGTATCATTGACCGCCTTAAAGCGATCGAGATCGAGCAGCAGCAGGTTAAAATGCACGCCCTTCGACATCAGTTTCGCAATCGCCGTATCAAGCGCCAGACTGAAAAAAGTGCGGTTCGGCAAACCGGTCAGGGAATCATGGTGTGCCATATATTCCATTTTCTGCGCCGTTTCTTTCACCTGTTGCAGATATTCCCGTTCAACCACGGCCTGCCTCAGCTTCTCGATCGCCGCCGCCAGACGGCCGATTTCATCATTTCTCTCCAGAAAGGGCGTGATATTGCCCGTGTCATCCTGCGCAATGCGGGTCACCGCCTGGATAAGCACCGGTACTGAATAAAAAAACTGTTTCACGGGGAGCATGATGATAAAGCCCGTGACGATCAATATCGCAAGCAGGGCCAATAGAGAATGGCGCAATAGCGTATTGTGGATTTTATAGAGATCCTGTTTCCCGCCGATGCTGCTCACAATCGCGCCAAGGATATTGCCGGAGGGCGTAAATACCGGAAGAACGCTGGCAAAATACACCTGCTGTTCAATGCGGATAAAACCGGAGAATGCGTTTCCCAGCGCCTCTGGCGTTATTGCTTTTCCTGCTTCGGATTCGAGCATACTGCCGCCGGCAACGCCGTCCGCATTCGTTATGCTGATAAACCCTTCTTGTGCTGTATAGCGGAAAAGCCAGACATCATTACGCGTTTGGGTCGCCGCCATCGCCAATACATCGGCGGGATTGAACCCCGTCTCAAGGATGTATTCATCGTCGCCTAAAAAACGATCGGTCACGATTCTGACAACCTGACCCGACTCGTTCACATTCACAGTAATCGAAGTATAAATACTGCGAATAATATAACTGGTAATATGGGCGTTCATTTCCGCCTGGCGTCGCCATTGTTCCTGCGAGCTTCTGTCTACGATCATCCAGCCCGCTGCGGCGCCGACGGCATAAGAAAAAACAATGCCTACCACAATAAATAATGTGACTTTTCCTAAAATTGAGCCATACCCAAACCGCGGACCCCGCGCAGGTGACTCGCCATCATTCGGTATGTCTCTATTTACTGCCTTATTTAATTGGATTCGTGGCATGATCAGTCAAAACTCTTATATTGGTTATATCCGCCCCGGAAAATAAAAATAATTAAATATTTTCAACCAATTACAGACTATTCATTATAGGCAATAGTTATCCACGAGTTATATTAAATAACGGGTTTTGGCCGATAGGGATCATTATCAAAGATCGTTAAAAAACGGCTAACGCGCCTGATCACAATAAACTCAGCATATTATAAATATATAGATACCTGCATTTGTTATACCATTAAAAATTAAGTTAACAATGGTTTATTCAAAAATAGTTTATCCTTATATACCCAATAAATTTCAAGCGTCAGGACAAAACGTTATCGTTTTGAGCAACGCAACGTGTTGGCCCTTTACGGCTGACGAATCCCCAGCAAAGAATTAAGTATTTTTGATAAATCGCCATAAATT
>NZ_KZ819037.1 GCF_003115845.1 Brenneria roseae subsp. roseae
GCACTTACAGATATTCTTCCCCAAATTTGTGGGGATCCCTCAGCCTTTACGGGCGAAACCCAAAAACGGGTCGAGTAACACGGTCAGCGTACCTGCTGGCTTGCAAGATGCCGGGTATGACACGCTCCCTTCTTTTATCGATAGCCAACCTCAAATTGTTATCTTCATCACGCATAAATGTTTTTATTTGGTTAACTATTGGCTGCATTGTTTGTTTTCGATTACTATAATGCTCGAAATCGAACATTTTGTTTATTTTGACGGTGGAGGAAGAAACGTGGAAACCAAAGATCTGATCGTGATCGGCGGCGGTATTAACGGTGCAGGCATCGCCGCAGATGCGGCCGGGCGCGGATTATCTGTCCTGCTGCTGGAAGCGCAGGATCTGGCCTGCGCCACTTCCTCCGCCAGTTCCAAATTGATTCATGGCGGCTTGCGCTACCTTGAGCACTATGAATTCAGACTGGTCAGCGAGGCGCTTTCCGAACGTGAAACGCTGCTCAAAATGGCTCCCCATATCATCTTCCCGATGCGCTTTCGTCTCCCGCACCAGCCGCACCTGCGTCCGGCCTGGATGATCCGCATCGGTCTGTTTATGTATGACAATATTGGTAAGCGCGTCAGTCTGCCCGCCAGTAAGGGATTGAAATTCGGCGCTGAATCCGTGCTGAAGCCGGAGCTGACTCGTGGATTCGAATATTCGGACTGCTGGGTTGACGATGCGCGTCTGGTGGTACTGAACGCGCAGGAAGTGGCAAAACGCGGTGGTGAAGTTCGCACACGTACCAACGTGGTCAGCGCACGCCGCGAACAGGGCCTGTGGATCGTGGAAGCCGTTGACTCACTCACGGGCGAGACGTTCACCTGGCGCGCCAAAGGTCTGGTTAACGCCACCGGTCCATGGGTGAAGCAGTTCTTTGATGACGGTTTGCGGTTAAAATCACCGTACGGCATTCGCCTCATCAAAGGCAGCCACATCGTGGTGCCAAGAGTACACACCCAGCCTCAGGCTTATATTCTGCAAAACAAAGATCACCGTATCGTATTTGTGATCCCGTGGCAGGATGAGTTCTCGATCATCGGCACCACCGATGTGGAATATCATGGCGATGCGCATAATGTGAAGATCGATGATAACGAAGTCAGCTATCTGCTGGACGTGTATAACGATCACTTCAAGAAGCAACTTACTCGTGAAGATATCGTCTGGACCTATTCCGGTGTACGCCCGCTGTGTGATGATGAATCGGATTCGCCGCAGGCCATCACCCGTGATTACACGCTGTCGGTGGAAGATGACGATGGTCAGGCGCCATTACTCTCCGTATTTGGCGGCAAGCTGACGACCTATCGCAAGCTGGCGGAGCATGCGCTGGATAAGCTGCAAAAATATTATCCTCAGGCTGGTAAAGCCTGGACCCAGAATGCGGTGTTGCCAGGCGGGGATATCGCCGGTACACGTGAAGATTACGCCGCCGCGCTGCGTCGCCGCTTTAACATACCGGAAGCGTTGGCGCGCCGTTATAGCCGCACATACGGCTCAAACAGTGAACTGATTCTTGCGAATACCAAGGGGATCAGCGAATTGGGAGAGAATTTTGGTCATGACCTGTATGAAGCGGAATTGCGTTATCTGGTGGAAAAAGAGTGGGCCATTACGCTGGATGATGTCATTTGGCGTCGGACAAAACTGGGTATGCTGCTGAGCGAAGCGCAGAAACAGCGCATCAGCGCGTGGTTGGATGCCTACCGCCACCAGGTGGCTAAAGTCAGCTAACCCTGCTGACACGACATTAGGCAATTTGCCATTAATAATCCCTTCCCGACCTCCCTCTTGTCAGGGGGAGGAACAACTCACCCATGAAAGATACTGGACCTGCTCCCTCTCCACCGGTGAAGGGAAAGCAAAAATTGACCGCGTCATGCAGTCCATTATTCTTTATCTTGAAAGATTCTTCATGAATTGGGGTTTATATCATTTTTCATCGGCTATCTTATATTCGGTGATTCCGGTATAAATCAAAAAAGACAAATATCGCTGGCCTGATATTTTCTCATTTTAAAAAATAATCTCGCCAAAATAATAATCACCATTAACGGCTTTTGATTTTACTGCACCATATTCATTGAGTTATCTGTATTTATACTTTAGAGAGCCTCATTAATATTAAGTAATAAAGGTCTCAAATAATAATAAGAATCAATAACATTAAAAATATTCAAAATAAATATTTTCTATGACGTTAATCACAGAATAAAAAACATGATAACCACATCATCAATATGGCTAACCAGAAACACTGCTATGTCCTATAGTAAAAAACATGCACTATTGCGAATGCGTTTCATTATTCGCGTAGTAAGCGGATCATTATATGTACCGCCAGATATCAAGTCTTGCGGAAAAATGACAACGGCATGATAAGCGTAATGAAGGTAAACATCGCCACCGTTATTTATTTTATTATATAACGGTATTTGACGCGGTCAGTCAATTATTTTTTTATATTCTAAATAATTCGAGTTGCAGGAAGGCGGCAAGTGAAGGAATCCCGATGAGCTTACTCAGGTAAGTGATTCGGGTGACTGAACGCGGCCAACGCACATGCAACTTGAAGTATGACGAATATCGCGCTTGTCGTTACCAATTCTGCTATGGGTGCACTTCCATACTCATTTTGCGGAGGATGAGAATTAAATGCCTAATCAGGTTGAACGTCCTTTACTGAATCTGGGGTTAACAAGGCTGGAATTCCTGCGTATTTCTGGCAAAGGTTTGGCAGGAATCACCATTGCGCCGGGATTACTGTCTTTGTTGGGCTGTAAGCAGGAAGAGATCAATAGCGGCACCGTAGGGCTCACCACCACTCCCAAAGGCGTACTGGTGACGAAAAGAGCCCGCTGTACGGGCTGTCACCGCTGCGAAACGGCCTGTACGACCTACAACGACGGCAGCGTCGGCTCCTTCTTTTCACGGGTCAAAATCCACCGTCATTTTTATTACGGTGATAAGGGTATCGGCACCGGCGGCGGGCTGTATGGCGATCTTAATTTTACTACCGACACCTGCCGGCAATGTAAAGATCCCGAATGTATGAAAGTCTGCCCAATAAAAGTTATTACCTACAACGAGGAGCGTGGCTGTATTACGGTTGACGCCAACCGTTGTATTGGTTGCGCTGCCTGTACCACCGCCTGCCCGTGGATGATGGCAACGGTAAATCCACAGATCAAAAAATCCGGCAAGTGTAATTTATGTGGCGAATGCGCTACCGCTTGTCCTACAGGTGCATTAAGTATCATCGACTGGAAGGATATTACGGTCTGAGTAACCGGTTTTATTCCTGCCTATTTCTCATGATGACGCTTCACACTCAGGAAAATAAATTATGATCAACGGTTGGACTGGTAATATATTGCGCATCAACCTAAGCTCCGGCGCTATCACCAAAGAAGACTCCAGTAAATATAAAGCGTTTATTGGCGGAATGGGATTTGGTTATAAAATCATGTATGACGAGGTGGCACCGGGAACCAAACCTTTTGACGAAGCTAATAAAGTGATATTCGCCGTCGGACCATTAACCGGCTCCGGCGCGCCCTGTAGCTCACGCGTTAATATCACCACATTATCCACATTTACCCGCGGTAATTTAGTCGTCGATGCGCATATGGGCGGTTTTTTCGCAGCCTATATGAAATATGCCGGCTACGACGCCATTATTATTGAAGGGAAATCGGCCAAGCCGGTCTGGATTAATATTCAGGATGACAACGTCAGTATTGAAAATGCCGCTTTTCTATGGGGAAAAGGCACGCGCGCGACCACGGAAGAAATTTGCCGAACCACCAATGTGGAAGCCTGCGTCGCCGCTATCGGCCCGGCCGGCGAAAATCTGGTGCCGCTATCTGGCATCCTGAACAGCCGTAATCATAGCGGTGGCGCCGGTTCCGGCGCCGTACTCGGCTCCAAAAACCTGAAAGCCATCTCGGTCATCGGCACCCGCGGCGTCAACGTATCGAATCGGGAAGAACTGAAAAATCTGAATGATTATATGATGACGCAACTCATCGGGGCGAATAACAACCATGTGGTCCCCAGCACGCCACAGGCCTGGGCGGAATACTCCAACCCCAGATCACGCTGGACCGCGCGCAAAGGGTTGTTCTGGAAAGCGGCCGAAGGCGGCCCGATTGAAACCGGTGAAATTCCGCCGGGCAATCAGAATACCGTCGGCTTGCGCACCATGAAATCCGTCTTTGACCTGGGTCCCGCCGCTGAAAAATACACGGTGAAAATGGGCGGGTGCCACTCTTGCCCCATTCGTTGTTCGGCGCAGTTGAAAGTTCCGCAGGCCAGCGAATACGGCGTTCCGACCACCGGCGGCAACACCTGTGTCGCCCAAACCGCGCATAGCTCGCTGTTCCCGCATGGCCCCAAAGATTTTGAGGAAAAAGGAGATGGCAAGGTCATCGCCAATTTTGTTGCATTAAACGTATTTGACGATATGGGTCTGTGGTGTAACTACGCTCAGTTACAGCGCGATTTTGTTTACTGTTATGCACACGACGTGTTCAAACGCGTACTCCCCGCGGAGGAATACGCCTCAATTCGTTGGGATCTGCTGGAAGCCGGCGATCCCGCGTTCATTAAAGATCTCTACCTGCGTCTGGCGCATCGTCAAGGTGAAATCAGCCATCTGGCGGATGGTTCCTATCTGCTGGCGCAAAGATGGAATCTGGGCGAAGAATTCTGGGCGAGCACCCAAAATAAACTGTGGTCGCCGATGGGGTTCCCGGTGCATCACGCCAATGAAGCCTCCGCGCAGGTGGGAGCTATCGTCAACTGCATGTTCAACCGTGATGCCATGACGCACACCCACATCAATTACATCGGCAGTGGGTTACCGTTAAAACTGCAAAAAGAGGTCGCCGCCGATCTGTTCGGCTCACCGGATGCCTATGACGAAACCAAGAACTACACGCCGATAAATCCGTACAAAATCAAATACGCCAAATGGTCAATTCTCAAAAGTTGTCTGCATGACGCGGTGACATTGTGCAACTGGGTGTGGCCGATGACCGTCTCCCCCCTGAAGAGCCGTAACTACCGCGGCGACCTGACATTGGAAGCCAAGTTCTTCACTGCGGTGACCGGGGAGGATACCACGGAAGAAAGTCTGGATCTGGCGGCGGAACGAATCTTCACGCTGCACCGCGCCTACACCGTGAAGCTGATGAACACCAAAGATATGCGTCATGAACATGACCAAATCTGTTCATGGGTATTTGATAAAGACCCTGACATCAAGGTGTTTACCGAAGGTACGGACAAGATGGATCGCGAAGACATGCAAAAATCGCTGACGATGTTCTATAGCGCCATGGGGTGGGATCCGGAATTAGGCTGCCCGACCAGGGAGACACTGGTCAAGCTCGGGCTGGAAGACGTGGCTGACGATCTGGCGGCGCGGGATCTTCTCCCCGTCTAACCGTATTGCAGGGATATTGATTATGACAACGACATCATCACTCACGTCTGCGGCGCCCGCGTCAGAAACACCCCCGGACGGCCAGCCCGACTTAAGCAAAAGACGGCTGCTGTTGCCGTTATCCGCACAGGCGGAAGCCGCGGATGATGGCGTTACCGCAGACGATACGCCTGAACCCAAAGCGCCGTTTTTGGTCGTCGCAGATTATATCCGCCAGTGCTCGGCGGCAGGTGAACTGGTGAGTACTCGGAGCTTTCAGGCTCCGCCTTATTCACTGGAGCCTGAAACCATCGGGCAGCTGTTTGCCCAAATCGGCGCCAGCGACGAATGCGCAGACATCCTCGCCATCGGCAATGGCGAGGAACAGTATCACTACTCGGATCAAAGCATGAGCCACAACTATGCGCGGATTTTACTGTTTACTCACGAGCAGGATACCTGCAAGACCATTGCAGATACCGTGCGGTTCGAGTGCCAGACCTATCCGCGCCCTTACAAAGTGCAGATGCTGACGCTGCCGCCGTATTCATTCGATCAGGAGAAGATTGATTGCGCGCTCCGCTTTCTCGGGCAGTCCGATAGCTTTAAGGATATTCGCACCGTCATGGCGTCCAACGGCGAACCCTATCTGTTCAGTGAACGCTTTATGAGTTACGGCAAGGCAAAGGGGCTATGTGAATGGATCGAGGTTGAACAGTATGAAAACCCGTAATCCTTCTCCCGCCCACGCGCGACAAACCAGCAATCCATACCGTGCGGCGGTGAGTCAACCCATTGGAGAGCAGATGAAAAAGCAAGCTTTGACACCTCGGATGCAATCTACTTTGAACCGTACATTTTCCAACAGCGCATTTTCTGGGAGGCAAGGAAGATGACATGCTCACGCCGTCAGTTTGTCCTCGGCATGGGATCGGTGATTTTCTTCAGCGCACCACTCTTCTCCGCCCTCGGCGGGACAGATAAAAACAGGCTGGTGCGCTACGCCATGATCCACGACGAAGTGCTGTGCAACGGTTGCAGTATCTGTACCGTTGCCTGCCATAAAGTCAATAAGGTCCCCATTGGCGCGGCCCGAATGAGTATCGCGCATATCGCGATGACCCCACCGGAGCAGGGAAATATTTATCACTTTTTCCGCCATGCCTGCCAGCAATGCGAGGATGCGCCGTGCATTGACGTTTGCCCGACCGGCGCATCTTACCTGGATGAAAGCAATGGTATTGTTCGGGTGGATAAAGTGAAATGTATCGGCTGTAGCTACTGCATTTCCGCCTGCCCGTATCAGGTGCGCTACCTTAATCCCACCACCCGCGTGGCCGACAAATGCGATTTTTGTCTGGAATCACGGCTGCAAAAAGGCTTCCCGCCAATCTGCGTCAGCGCCTGTCCGCAGGACGCGCTCATCTTTGGTCCTGAAGACAGCGAACCGGTGCAAACCTGGCTGAAAACGCATGAGTACTACCAATACCGACTGCCTGATGTCGGTAAGCCACATATTTATCGCCGCCCCGGTCCACATGACGTCGAAAAGGTGAATGTATGAATATCATGCCCAACGCGGAGCTGTTTCAGGCTCAGCTGTACCAATATGTCTATATCTATACGCCTGATTTCTGGCCGGTGTGGCTGATTCTGGCCGGTATCCTGCTTGCCGGAATGCTGGGCGTATTAACGCTGCACGGGCTGCTGCGCTACAAATTCGCGCCATCGCTTCAGGCGGCACAGGAAGAAAAAGTATATCTCTACTCGCGGGCCATCCGCTTATGGCACTGGAGCAACGCCCTGTTGTTTATTCTGTTGCTCGCCAGTGGCTTGTTAAACCACTTCGCCATCGGTTCGGTAAAAGACCGGGTGACGCTGGTGGCAATGCACGAGCTGTGCGGATATCTGCTGTTGATCAGTTGGGTGGCGTTTGTACTGATTAACGCCTTCGGCGGCAATGGGCATCATTATCTCATCGATCGTAAAAGTTGGGGACAGCGCGCCTTTCTGCAAGTCCGCTTTTATCTGTATGGCATTATCAAAGGGGAGGATCACCCTTTTCCGGCGACGCCGCGAGCCAAGTTTAACCCGTTACAGCAGGTCGCCTATCTTGGCGTGATGTATGCGCTGTTACCCGCGCTGCTGGCGACAGGGCTGTTCCTGAGTAATCCGCAGTGGATCCCGGCTGATTTTGTGCAGCTCAAAGCCTGGCTGTTACCACTGCATCTGGTTTTGGCGGTCGCCAGTCTGTTCTTTATTGGCGGGCATGTTTATCTGTGTACGACCGGGAGAACGCCAACCCAGACGTTCCGCTGCATGATTGATGGTTATCATCGCCACTAAGGCGCAACACTCCCGGACGAGAACAAGACGTTACGCGGGCATGGCAAACAATGAAGAAAATGACCAGGCAGCAATTACATTCATTACAGGTCAGTCCGCAGATTTACCGCTGGTTCCTACGCCATTTCCCGCAAGGCGGACATTATCAGGATATCCATCATGCTCTGATGCGCGATGGCCACATCGAATGGCTGGAAACGCTGGTGGAATACAGCTATGCACGCGGTTTTGATACGCATCAGTTTATTGCACAGGAAATGCGCACCACTCAGGCGATGGTGACACAGTTAACGACCGGCGGTGATGGTATCGTTCAGATCAAACCTCGCTGCCGCATCGCAAAATCAGCGCCAGAGATCCCCTATACAATGCAATTGGCCGTCAGTGATTCTGCGTTGGATATCGGCTGCACCGGGTTGCAAAGTCAGGTCGCCCTGTCAGGCGCGTGCAATTTCATTGGTAATTCGGGTGACAACACCAGCATCGCCAGCGTTGGCTATGCCTGCCAGCTCGTCAGCGCCGGTTTTGCGGTCAGGATCAGCAACACCGGCCAGCATAGCCGGATTGGCAGTCTGGGAGGACGGGCCCGCATCAGCAACAGCGGAAACTCGGCGAAAATCAGCAGCGCCGGTTGTGGAACCCACATCACCAATAGCGGCATGCGCAGCTATATCAGCAGTGCCGGTGACTCAACACGCATCGCCAACGCCGGTGATATGTGCAGGATCGGGATATCAGGCCATGACAATCGCCTCATCAATGGCGGCGACGATGTTTCAGTCAACATCACGGGAGAAAACGTCGTACTCCTCTCCTCGGGTAAGGTGAAAACGCTGATACTGGGGAAAGGGGGATGCGCGGCATTAACCTACCACGACGGCACGCGTACCCGGTTCCTGGTGGTTTATGAAGGGGAAAACGGCATCATGGCGGGCGTAAAATACCGGATTAATAACGCGTTTGAACTGGAGGTATGCCAATAGCCGCAGCGCCTGCCGGCCGCTATCATCGCCTCTGCGCACTCGTTCCCCCAACCCCCCCTGTTACAGGGAGGTCGGGAGGCGCTAAACATAACGGCGCTTACAGCCGTATCGGTTTGATATTCCAGATTTCACTGGCGTATTCGCTGATGGTGCGATCGGAAGAAAAATAGCCCATATTGGCGATGTTATGCGCCGTACAACGCGCCCATTCGTCCTCATTACGGTATAAATCATCCACCCGGTCCTGCGTATCGACATAGCTGCGATAGTCGGCCAGCAGTTGGTAGTAATCACCGAAGTTCACCAGCGAATCAAACAAATCGCTGTAGCGTTTGGGCTCATTGGGACTGAATAAGCCCGTCGCAATCTGCGTTAATACCCGATGTAACTCCTCGTCCTTTTCATAGTACTGCCGCGGGTTATAGCCGTTTTTACGCAGCTCCTCCACCTCATCGGCGGTATTGCCGAAAATGAACATATTCTCATCCCCGACATGCTCCAGCATTTCAACGTTGGCTCCATCCAGCGTACCAATGGTCAATGCGCCGTTTAACGCAAACTTCATGTTGCTGGTGCCTGATGCCTCCGTCCCCGCCAGCGAGATCTGCTCAGAGAGATCGGCGGCAGGAATAATGATCTGCGCCAGACTCACGCCATAATTCGGGATAAAGACGACTTTCAACCGATCGTGCAGCGCGGGATCGTTATTGATCACCTTCGCAACATCATTGATCAGGTTGATAATGTGTTTCGCCATGTAATAGGCGGACGCCGCTTTGCCGGCAAAAATCATCACGCGAGGCACACGATCAACCTCTGGATCATCCTTGATGCGGTTATACAGCGTAATAATGTGCAACACATTGAGTAGCTGCCGCTTGTATTCGTGAATGCGTTTGATTTGTACATCGAACAACGCTTCCGGATTGACGACAATATTCAGGTTTTCCGCGATGTAGGCCGCCAGCCGTTCTTTGTTCTCCAGCTTGACCTTACGGATTTTCTGCACGAACGCAGGGTAATCAATATGCTGCTGAAGATCGCTCAGCTGGCTCAAATCGGTACGCCAGTTGTGTCCGATGGTGTCGTCCAACAGTTTTGACAGCGGACGGTTTGCCAGCGCCAGCCAACGGCGCGGCGTCACGCCATTAGTCTTGTTGCAAAAGCGATTGGGAAAGAGTTTGGCGAAGTCGGCGAACAGCGATTGCACCATTAAATCCGAGTGCAGCTCCGACACCCCGTTCACCTTATGGCTGGCAACCACCGCCAGCCAGGCCATGCGTACCTTGCGTCCATTGTTTTCATCAATGATGGAGACTCTGGACAGCAGGTTATTATCACTTGGGTATTGCTTCTGTACGTATTCCAGGAAGTTCTCGTTAATCTCGAAAATCAATTGCAGATGGCGCGGCAGAATCTTGCCCAGCATGTCTACCGGCCAGGTTTCCAGCGCTTCCTGCATCAGCGTATGGTTGGTATAGGAGAAAACCTTGGTCACCACCGTCCACGCATCCTGCCATTTGAATTTATGTTCATCAATCAACAACCGCATCAGTTCCGGAATGGCGAGTACCGGATGTGTATCGTTCAGATGGATGGCAAATTTTTCCGCCAGATTATTGTAGGTTTTGTGCATCAACCAGTGGCGATTGAGAATATCCTGCACCGTGGCGGAAACCAGAAAATATTCCTGCCGCAGACGCAACTCGCGCCCGGAATAGGTTGAATCATCGGGATACAATACGCGCGACACGTTTTCCGAGTGGTTTTTATCTTCCACCGCCGCAAAGTAGTCACCCTGATTAAATTTACCCAGATTGATTTCATTACTGGCCTGCGCGCCCCATAGGCGTAGCGTATTCGTCGCATCCGTATCAAAACCGGGAATGATCTGATCGTAAGCGCAGGCGATAACTTCTTCGGTTTCCAGCCAGCGGATTTTTGTCCCTTCCTGCTGGAGACGTCCGCCGAACCGCACTTTATAACGTGTACTATGGCGCGGAAACTCCCACGCGTTGCCGTATTCCAACCAGTAATCCGGTGATTCGGCCTGTTTTCCGTCTACGATGTTTTGCTTGAACATGCCATATTCATAGCGAATACCGTAACCACGCCCCGGCAACGCCATGGTTGCCAGCGAATCCAGAAAACAGGCGGCCAATCGCCCCAGACCGCCGTTTCCCAAACCGGGATCCGTCTCTTCCTGTAGCAAATCGTCCAGTTCTAATCCCATGTCATCCAGCGCGGCTTTCAGATCGTCATACAGTCCCATCGCCAGCAGCGCATTGGATAGCGTGCGTCCCAGCAAAAACTCCATAGAAAGGTAGTAAACCTGACGAACATCCTGCGAAAGCTGCGCCCGATTGGAGCGCAGCCAGCGTTCCACCATACGGTCACGCACCGCCAGCAGCGTGGCGTTCAGCCAATCATGCTGGGTGGCGATAGAAGGATCCTTACCCACGGAAAACATGAGTTTGTAGGCGATAGAATGTTTCAGCGCTGCCACACTGAGCGTTGGTGAAGTATAGATAAACGGAGAGTTCATAATATTCATTCCCAAGTGAGTGTTACCACAAGCGTTGATATAGCGTTCGGTAAGCCTGCGCGGCCACCGTCCAACTAAAGTCCATTGCCATCGCCTGACGCTGGACATAGCGCCACAGCGTTGGACGTGACCACAACACAAACACACGACGAATCGCTCTGGAAAGCGATCCCACATTACAATCGTTAAATACAAACCCACTCGCCAGCCCATCCGCCAGATTTTCCAGCGAACAGTCCGATACCGTATCGGCCAGTCCGCCCGTCCGACGAACCAGCGGCAACGTGCCGTATTTCAGCCCGTAAAGCTGCGTCAGGCCGCAGGGCTCAAACCGGCTCGGCACCATGATGACGTCTGCGCCACCGATAATGCGGTGTGAAAACGCCTCATGGTAGCCAATTTGTACGCCAACCTGCCCGTGATACTTTGCGGCGGCGGTCAGAAACCCTTCCTGCAAATCCGCATCTCCCGCCCCCAGCACCACCAGTTGCCCGCCCTGATCCAACAAATCCGGTACTGCACTCAATGCAATATCCAGACCTTTTTGACTGGTCAGGCGACTGACAATGGCAAACACCGGCACCTTGTCATTAACCTTCAGTCCCATCGCCGTTTGCAGATGCCGCTTGTTTTCCGCCTTGTTTGCCAGCACATCACGATTGTAGTGGCTGGTCAATAAATGATCGTGCGCGGGATTCCAGATAGCATCGTCCACACCGTTGAGAATGCCGGACAAACGCCCTTCTTCTTCACGGGTTTGCAATAAACCTTCCATGCCGTAACCATAGGCCGGCAGAGTAATTTCATGGGCATAAGTCGGGCTGACCGTAGTGATATGATCGGCATAAAACAGCCCGGCTTTAAGGTAGGAAATCTGCCCATAGAATTCCAGGCCGTAAACCTGGAAGAACTCCGGCGGCAGATGAAGCTCCGGCATATGGCGAGCGTCGAACAGCCCCTGATAGGCCAGATTATGCACGGTAAATACCGACTTGGCCGGACGGTTACGGGCCGCCAGATAAGCGCAGGTCAGCCCCGCGTGCCAGTCATGGGCATGCACAATATCCGGCCGCCAGTAATGATCCAGCCCGCAGGCCATCTCACAGCCGATCCAGCCCAGCAGAGCAAAACGCAAATAGTTGTCCGCATAGGCATACAGCGCAGGATCATGATAGGGGCTACCCGCACGGGCATACAAATTCGGCGCATCAATCAGGTAAATGCCGACCCCGTTAAAATGGCCGAACAGCAGCGTGACACGCCCGGCGAAAGTATCCAATTCACGCACAATCTGGGTATCCGTAATCCCTTTTTTCAGATCAGGAAAAGCCGGCAACAGCACCCGGGCATCCATTCCCGCGGAAATCTGTGCCGCTGGCAGCGCACCGGCGACATCAGCAAGCCCGCCGGTTTTCAATAATGGAAATAACTCTGAACAAACGTGTAATACCCGCATCATTACTCCTGTTTGCCACGATGGCTGTTACAGTTTTTCCAGCATCGTCCGCGTCACCAGCACAATTCCTTCTTCCGAACGATAAAAACGGCGGCTGTCTTCTTCCGCATTTTCGCCAATAATCGTGCCCTCCGGGAGCTGGCAGGCACGGTCGATGATACAACGACGCAGACGACAGGACCGCCCGACGGTGACATCCGGCAGCAACACCGCTGAATCTATACTGCAAAACGAATTTACCCGGACGCGAGGAAACAGCACCGAATGCGTCACCACCGAACCGGAAACTATGCAGCCGCCTGAAACCAGCGAGTTCATCGTCATTCCGTGGCTGCCGGAATGGTCCTGCACAAATTTTGCCGGCGGTAACGACTCGATCGCCGAGCGAATCGGCCAGTTACGGTCATACATATCCAGTTCCGGCGTCACGGAGGCCAAATCAAGATTTGCCTGCCAATACGCTGCCAGCGTACCGACATCCCGCCAGTAGGGATGATCATTCTCACCCGACGTCACGCAGGAAAGGGTGAAAGGATGTGCCCAGGCTGAACGCTGCGCGACGATTTTCGGGATCAGGTCCTGACCAAAATCATGATTGGACTCCGTCACGCGGAGATCGTCTTCCAGCAAGCGATAAAGATAGTCCGCATTAAAAACATAGATCCCCATGCTCGCCAGCGCCATATCCGGATTATCCGGCATCGATATCGGTTTCTCCGGTTTTTCCGCGAAATCGAGGATACGGAGCTGATTATCGACGCTCATGACGCCAAAGGCGCTGGCCTCTTGCAACGGCACGGGGAGACAGGCCACGGTGCATTCCGACCCTTTTTCGACGTGGTCGATCAGCATGCGCGAATAGTCCATCTTGTAGATATGATCGCCGGCCAGTATCACCACGTATTCCGCCTGGTAACGGCGGATAATATCCAGGTTCTGACATACCGCATCGGCGGTGCCGCGATACCAGTGATCGGTGGAGTTACGCTGCTGCGCGGGCAGCAGGTCGATAAACTCATTCATTTCCACGTTCAGGAAAGACCAGCCGCGCTGAATGTGTTGCACCAGCGTATGCGACTGATACTGAGTAATCACCCCAATGCGCCGGATACCGGAATTGAGGCAATTGGACAAGGCAAAATCAATAATGCGGAATTTGCCGCCGAAATGTACGGCTGGCTTGGCACGCTTTGCCGTCAGCTCTTTTAAACGTGTTCCCCGGCCTCCCGCCAGAATTAACGCCACAGACTTAAGCGGCAATTGTCTCGCCAGCATCAGAGGATCATTTTTGTCGTTACTCACCATGGCTAACTCCTTCTTATTTATCTTGTAAGGATACAGACCGCCTGTGCATTCCCTTGCCATACCCCATTGCTGATCCGGTACGCCTTCTCATCAAACGGTGGCGAAACTTTCCACTGTCCTGTCGGCAGGGTGAAACTCCCCTCGTGTACACTGGCGTTAATCACCAATAGCCAGCGCTCGGAAAGCAAAATTTGTAACTGGCGCTCACCCTGTTCCCATTGCTGCGGGGTTAAGGGTTGCCCGTTGATATCCAGCCATTGAACGGCGTTATCGCCCTCCTGCCACCATCCTTCCTGCTGCAACGCCGGTATTGCGCGACGCAGATGAATTAATCCGGCGGTAAACCGGATCAGGTCCTGGTCGGCATTATCCCAATGCAACCAGGTCAGTTCGTTATCCTGACAATAGGCATTGTTGTTACCCTGCTGGCTATGCCCCCGTTCATCCCCCGCCAGCAGCATCGGGGTTCCTTGTGATAACAACAGCGTGGCCAGCAGTGCCCGCTGACTGGCATGGCGGCGCTGTTGTGTCTCTTCATCGGCATCCAGCCCTTCCGTTCCGTGGTTATTGCTGAAATTGCTGTCGGTGCCGTCGCGGTTACCTTCACCGTTCGCATCATTGTGTTTATGGTTAAAGCAGACCAGATCGCGCAGCGTAAAACCGTCGTGCGCGGTCAGTTTGTTGATAGAAGCGTAAGGCAGACGGTCATGGTGCTGGAAAATATCGCTGGAGGCGGCAAAACGACGGGCGAAATCGCCGAGGGAAACATCGCCATGCAGCCAGAAGCGTCGCATATCGTCACGATAACGATCGCTCCATTCGGCGAACGGCGCAGGGAACTGTCCCAGTTGATAGCCGCCGTTGCCAATGTCCCACGGTTCGGCAATCAGCTTGCACCCTTGCAGACGGCGGTCATTTTTCATGGCGGTCAATAGCGGTGCGGAGGCGGTAAAATCGGGCGTGCGCCCGAGCACCGTGGCCAGATCGAAACGGAAGCCGTCGATATGGCACACTTCGCGCCAGAAATACAGGCAATCCATCACCCAGTCCATGACCGCAGGGTGATTGAGGCGCAATACGTTACCGCACCCGGTCCAATTACGGTATTCGCCTTGCTCGGTCAGCCAGTAGTAGCTGCGATTATCAATACCGCGCAGAGAAAGCGTCGGCCCTTCTACATCCAGTTCGGCGCTGTGGTTGAACACCACATCGAGAATCACTTCAATGCCGGCGTTATGCAGGGCTTTGACCGCATCCCGAAATTCATTCAGCGCATCTTCACCGGCCGCCAGACCGTTATCCACGGCGAACGGCAACAGCACGTTGTAGCCCCAATAGTTGCGCAATCCCATTTGCTGTAACCGTGGTTCATCCGCGTGTTGCTGAACAGGCAATAACTCCAGTGCGGTCACGCCCAGCATTTTCAGATAGTCGATGATGACCGGATGGCCCAGCGCGGCGTAGCTGCCGCGAATGGCTTGCGGAATATCAGGGTGCAGTTGCGTCAGGCCGCGCACGTGCGCCTCATAAATCACCGTCTGGCTCCACGGCGTCTGCGGGTGGCGGTCGTCCCGCCAATCGTAATCCTCGGCGATGACGACACACTTCGCCATCACGTCAGCGCTATCCCGTTCATCACGCTGATCGAGTCCGCCGTGCAGGCAGTCGTCATCGACCACCCAGCCATCCAGCAAGCGGGCGCAGGGATCAAGCAGCAGTTTGTGTGGATTGAAGCGCAGCCCCCGCGACGGTTCAAACGGCCCCGACACCCGGAAGCCATAGCGCAGACCGGGCTTCGCGCCAGGCAGATAGCCATGCCAGATATCCCCGCTGCGATGAGTCAACGCCAGCCGCCGTTCCTGTTGCCGTTCATCAAACAGGCATAATTCGACCCGCTCGGCATCGGCCGAAAACAGGGCGAAATTAACACCCTCGCCGTCAAAACTCGCACCAAGTGGGCAGGCTGCGCCCGCTTGCAAGACCGTCATTTATTACGCCTCCTTCACCAGATACAGCGTTGCCAACGGAGGAATCGTCAGCACCAGTGACTGAGGGCGTTGATGGCTACCGATATTTTCGCTATCCACCGGCCCTTCGTTGCCCAGATTGCTGCCGTGGTAGTAGCCCGAATCAGTATTAATGATTTCCCGCCAGCGGCCGGGCTGGTTAATCCCGATGCGGTAAGCGTAGCGCGGTACGGGCGTGAAATTGCTGACCACCAGCACCTCATTACCCTGTTCATCGCGCCGCACGAAGGCGAAAACGGAATTTTCCCGGTCATCCACCACGAGCCATTCAAATCCCTGTGACTGAAAATCAAGCTGATACAGCGGCGGCTGCTGGCGATAGCAGTGGTTGAGATCGCGCACCAGATGCTGAACACCGCGATGCCAGCCTTCCGGCTCATCCAGTAAGTGCCAGTCCAGACTGGCGTCGTAATTCCATTCGCGTCCCTGAGCAAACTCACAGCCCATAAACAGCAGTTTCTTGCCTGGATAAGCCCACATAAAACCGTAATAGGCGCGCAGGTTGGCGAACTTTTGCCAGGCGTCGCCGGGCATTCTGTCAAGCAGCGATCGCTTGCCGTGCACCACTTCGTCATGGGAGATCGGCAGAACAAAATTTTCGCTGTAGGCATACAGCATGCCGAACGTCAGCAGATCGTGGTGATATTTGCGGTGAATCGGATCGTGCTGCATATAAGACAGGGTGTCGTGCATCCAGCCCATATTCCATTTGTAGTGGAACCCCAGACCGTTGCAGTCCGGCGGCAGCGTAACCCCCGGATAGTCCGTCGATTCTTCCGCAATGGTCACCGCGCTGGAATAGGCATGGCCCAGCATCTGGTTGGTGTAACGCAGGAAAGCAATCGCTTCGAGGTTCTCTTTGCCGCCGTAGTAGTTAGGCACCCACTCCCCTTCGTTACGGCTGTAGTCGCGGTAAATCATCGATGCAACCGCATCCACCCGGAGTCCGTCGATACCATAGTGCTCCATCCAGAACAGGGCGTTGCCCGCCAGATAGTTACGCACTTCATGACGCCCGTAGTTATAGATCAGGGTATTCCAGTCCTGATGATAGCCCTCGCGAGGATCGGCGTATTCATACAGCGCCGTACCGTCGAACTGGGCCAGACCGTATTCGTCGCCGGGGAAATGTCCCGGCACCCAATCCAGCAGCACATTGATACCCGCCTCGTGAAAGGCATCGATAAACCGCCTGAACTCCTGCGGCGTACCAAAGCGGCGCGTTGGCGCGTACAGCCCAAGCGGCTGATAGCCCCAACTGCCGTCAAACGGGTGTTCATTGATGGGCATCAGCTCAATATGGGTAAAGCCCATCTCTTTAACGTAGGCAATCAGTTGAGTAGCCAGATCCTGATAGCTGAGCCAGAAATTGTTATCCGTATGCCGCCGCCAGGACCCCAGATGCACTTCATAGATGGAAATCGGGGCCTGGAGGCTATTGGCCTGACGGCGGGCTTCGCTCACCGGGACTTTTTCCGGCAGCGGGGTAATCAGAGAGGCGGTATCAGGCCGCATTTGCGCTTCAAATGCGTAAGGGTCGGCTTTCAGGCGGACGCTGCCATGACAGTCAATCATCTCGTATTTATACAACTGTCCCTGGGTCACTCCGGGCAAAAACAGTTCCCAGATGCCATTCTCTTTTCTTAAACGCATGGGATGACGACGCCCATCCCAGAAATTGAACTGCCCCACCACCGATACCCGCTGCGCATTGGGCGCCCAGACGGCAAAACGCGTCCCTTCCACCCCGTCCAGCGTTTCCAGATGGGCCCCTAAGCGCTCATAGGGACGTAAGTGCGTGCCTTCGGCCAGCAGCCAGATATCCATATCCTGTAACAAGGGGCCAAAACGGTAGGGGTCTTCAATCAGATAGGTTTCTTGCTGCCAGGTTACCGCGAGCTGATAGTGAAAGGTTTTTTTTCTACGCGGCAGCACGCCACAAAAAAAGCCACGCGCATCAATCTGTTTCAATTCAATAACTTTTCGGCCGTTCGTCGCATCGACAAGCCATACCTCCTGTGCATCCGGTAATAGTGCCCTGACTTCTATACCTTTAGCGGTTTGATGCATTCCCAGCAGCGAGAAGGGATCGGCATAATGTCCATCAATAAGTGCGTTAATCGCATCGGAAAATTCTGGCATGGTATCCATCCTCTGATTAACCATTTGAATTAAATAAATATGTTATATAAATAAGTCATCACTCCTCATTTGTATTTTTTTGCATGCGCTGAACGGATGGCATACAGAATAAATTCAATTAAAATAAAGATTTATTAGCAAACTAATGAATTATGCATACTTTTAAAAAATATTTAATAGTATGAAAGAGTTCACTAACATGCCGCCTGTAACCCAGCTTAGTCAAAGAACCTACAAATATCTGAGAACTAGTTAAATTTTTCTGTTTATATTTATATGAATAAATTATGACTATATATTTTTAGTACCTTTTGTTTAAAGATCGGTTCGTGTACCAAAGAAAAGCAGTACAATCTGCTGGCTTGAGCATTACGAGGTCATTAGCCATGGTCAGTCAGGTCGATCTAATCCTTTCTTTACTGCAACAGATGTGCGTCTATCTGGTCATCGCCTACCTGTTGAGTAAAACCCCGCTTTTCATCCCGCTGATGCAGGTCACCATCCGCCTGCCCCACAAGCTGGTGTGCTATCTGGTTTTTTCCATGTTCTGCATCATGGGGACTTACTTCGGCCTGCATATTGATGATTCCATTGCCAATACTCGCGCGACGGGCGCCGTGCTGGGCGGGATGCTGGGCGGCCCTTCAGTAGGCTTTCTGGTGGGATTGACCGGTGGACTTCATCGTTATTCCATGGGCGGGATGACCGCATTGGCCTGTATGCTGTCGACCATTGCCGAAGGGTTGATCGGCGGCCTGTTACATCGTTATCTGGCGCGGCGTAATCGCATTGACCTGCTGTTCCAGCCGTTAGTGGTGGGGTTGACCGCGCTGGTGGCAGAAATCCTGCAAATGGTGATTATCCTGCTGGTGGCCCGTCCATTCGACAGCGCCGTGGAACTGGTGAGAGACATCGCCTTACCAATGATGATAACCAACACCATTGGCTCCGCCATGTTCATGCGTATCCTGCTCGACAGGCGGGCGATTTTCGAGAAATACACGTCTGCCTTTTCCGCCAAGGCCCTGCAAATCGCGGCCCGTGCCGAAGGTGCCTTACGTCAGGGTTTTAACCAGCAAAACAGTATGCGCGTGGCGCGTATTCTGTATGAAGAGCTGGGGGTGGGCGCGGTAGCCATTACCGACCGCGATAAATTGCTGGCGTTTATCGGGCTGGGTGACGATCACCATAAAGTCGACTCGCCGATCACCTCGTCTCATACCCGACGTGCCATTGAGAACAATCAGGTCGTCTACGCCGATGGCAACGAGGTGTCCTATACCTGTTCAATTTCTTCCAATTGCAAGCTGGGTTCAACGCTGGTTATCCCGTTGCGTGGCGAAGAACAGCGCGTCATCGGCACCATCAAACTGTATGAACCCAAGAATAAATTGTTTTCCAGCATCAATCGCACGCTGGGAGAAGGTATCGCCCACCTGCTTTCCGCACAGATTCTGGCCGGACGCTTCGAACAGCAAAAACAGCTGCTGGCGCAGTCGGAAATCAAGCTGCTGCACGCACAGGTCAACCCACATTTTCTGTTTAACGCGCTGAACACCTTATCGGCGGTGATTCGTCGTAATCCTGCCCACGCGCGTCAGCTGGTACTCTCTCTGTCGACCTTTTTCCGCAAAAACCTCAAACGCAGCAATGATGAAGTGTCGCTTAACGACGAGATGGAACACGTCAATGCTTATCTGGAAATCGAGAAAGCACGCTTCGCCGATCATCTGACGGTGGAGATGTCCCTGCCAGATGAATTGCTGCAAGCCCGCTTACCGGCATTTTCCCTGCAACCTATCGTCGAGAATGCGATCAAGCACGGCATTTCCCAGATGATTGAGAATGGCTATATTCACATTAGCGGGCGCATGCACGCCAATACGCTGGAACTGACGGTAGAAGACAATGCCGGCATGTACCAACCCCCCAGAGGCGGCGACGGACTGGGAATGAATCTGGTGGATCACCGTATCAAAGCCCGCTACGGCAGTCGTTATGGCATCACGGTAGTCTGCGAGCCTGACAAATTCACCCGGGTTGAGGTACGCGTACCGCTGATTTCGCCGCGTAAAGCGCTGGAGGGCATTGGAGAGGCGGCCTGACGGCAGGAGGTTTCGCATCGGCTCATTCGGCGGCGCTTAACTGGCCATAGGCGAAACCTTGTTCACACGCTCACGTTCAAACGACAGGTGACAGCGGGATGAGGTTCAACTGCCCGTGACGAACGCCGGTTTGCGCCATCACGGATTCGGCAAACCGTTCAACCAATGCGGCAGTACCGCGCAGAATAACCGTCTCGACGCACTCTTCATGGCTCAGATGGGTATGCATGGTGGATACCGTCAGATCGTGATGGTCGTGCTGCATTTCCGCCAGCCGGCTGGAAAGCTGACGTTCGTGATGATCGTAAACGTAGCTCAGCACCGCCACGCATTCGCCCTCTTGATCCGTTTTCCGCGTCATTTCACCCAGTTCCCGGCGCAGCATATCGCGAAACGCTTCGGAACGGTTGGCATACCCTTTACGCGCCATCAGCTCGTCAAAGTCCTGCGCCAGTTGATCATCCATTGAAATTGTCAGTCTTTGCATCATAGCCTCGTGAAAATGGGGTGGGTCAGCGCTCATGGTCACCGGTAGAACCCGTCTGGGAGGGTAATGCCAATCGAGTGAACGGCATTACCATCAGGCCATTATAAAAGGCCGCTGGCGTAATGAATACGCTTCATCTCAATTAAGTGATAACGCAGAAAGCAATCGCGGGCAGGAAAAGGCGAAGGACAGGGGAAAAAGAAAGCTGGCGCAATCGTGAGCGGAATTGCGCCAGACCAAAGACAGTTACAGCAGGATACGCAGCATACGGCGCAGCGGTTCAGCCGCTCCCCACAGCAGCTGATCGCCGACCGTGAAGGCGGACAAATATTCCGGCCCCATGTTCAGCTTGCGCAGGCGGCCAACCGGCGTCGACAGCGTACCGGTGACGGCGGCCGGCGTCAGTTCACGCATCGTGATCTCACGATCGTTCGGCACCACTTTCACCCAGTCATTGTGAGTGGCCAGCAATTGCTCGATTTCCGGCAGCGCCACGTCTTTTTTCAGCTTGATGGTAAACGCCTGGCTATGGCAGCGCAGTGCCCCCACGCGAACACACAGGCCATCAACCGGGATCGCCTGGCTGGTGCCGAGGATCTTGTTGGTTTCCGCCTGACCTTTCCATTCTTCACGGCTCTGACCGTTATCCAGCTGTTTGTCGATCCACGGGATCAGGCTGCCCGCCAGCGGTACGCCGAAGTTATCGGTCGGTAATGTGCCGCTGCGCGTCAGCGCCGTTACTTTACGTTCAATATCCAGAATGGCAGACGCCGGATCTTGCAGTTCTTTGGCGACTTCGCCACTTAGAATGCCCATCTGCGTCAGCAATTCACGCATATGGCGCGCACCGCCGCCGGAAGCCGCCTGATAGGTCGCGACCGATACCCAGTCAACCAGATCGTTGGCAAACAGACCGCCCAGCGACATCAGCATCAGGCTGACGGTACAGTTACCACCGACAAACGTTTTAATGCCTTTATCCAGACCCTGTTTAATCACCGCGTGGTTAACCGGATCCAGAATAATAATGGCGTCGTCTTTCATACGCAGTGAGGACGCGGCATCAATCCAGTAACCCTGCCAGCCACTTTCACGCAGTTTCGGATAGACTTCATTGGTATAATCACCCCCTTGACAGGTGATGATGATATCCAGCGCGCGCAACGCATCCAGATTGTAAGCGTCCTGCAATACGCCTTGCTGTCCTCCCAACGTCGGAGCCGGTTCGCCGTGCTGAGAAGTAGAAAAGAATACCGGGCGGATTGCATCAAAATCGCGTTCTTCCACCATGCGCTGCATGAGAACCGAACCGACCATACCGCGCCAGCCAATAAAACCAACATTTTTCATGGTAACTGTCCTGCCTTGGGGATAACAAAAATAATTCTGGCGACCAACACCGATGCAACTTGAAAGAAGACGGGTGTATTGTAGTAAACACATTATGCATGTATTTCCACCATACAAAATGTACATAAAGTCGCAAGTGAATTTATTCGATAGCGCCACGTTTTTTAGCAGTCATTCTAATATCGTCATCTTTATGCGGGTGACATCCGTCATCACGTCATTTCAGGAAATGGGATTTCAGGAGTAAAAAACCACAATGTCAGAAATGATCTCGGCAACAGTCCTGTTACTGCTAATCATGGATCCCCTTGGCAACCTGCCTATCTTTATGTCGGTGCTGAAGCATTTGGACCCTAAACGCCGGCGTGTCGTGCTGATTCGCGAGATGCTTATCGCTCTGGGGCTGATGCTGATCTTTCTCTTTGCCGGCGAGCGCATTCTGGCGTTTCTCAGCCTGCGGACAGAAACGGTATCCATCTCGGGCGGGATTGTGCTGTTCCTGATAGCCATTCGCATGATATTTCCCTCCCAGGAGGGAAACAGCAGCGGCTTGCCCGCGGGTGAGGAGCCTTTTCTGGTTCCCATGGCAATTCCGCTGGTCGCCGGCCCGTCGATCCTCGCCGCGCTGATGCTGCTGTCACATCAATATCCTCATCAACTATCACATCTGACCCTCGCGCTGTTTATCGCCTGGTCCATCTCTTTCATTATTCTGTTGATGTCAGATTTGTTTTTACGTCTGTTGGGAGAGAAAGGCGTCAGCGCGTTGGAAAAATTGATGGGGTTGATTCTGGTCATGCTCTCGACCCAGATGTTCCTGGACGGCGTGCGGGCATATATGAAGCTATAACGTCACATGGCGGCGACGGCCGCAGGGTAACAGACAGGACCGCCCGTCATAAAAAATTTCCGGGAGAAATTTTCAACGTCGCATGCGACGGCCCGCAGGGTGACGGGCAGGACGCCCGTCATAAAAAAACCTAAACACCACTGCGCCTCTGGTCCTGATAAGGGACACCCGAAAAGCACAGTAATGCTTAGGTTTTGTATAAAAGAATCACAACATAATAATGAGACATAGATTTGATGAAAAAACATACCGCTCAAGCAATATAGCAGTCTGAAAACAGAAAACCGTGAACGCCGCCACGGTTTTCCGACATCAGGAAAAGGGGAAGCATCCTGACGATGTGGAGCCATAAATCCGGCCTGACGCTCACGTCTATGCCCAAGAAGTTACCTACACCGGCGGCAAATCAAACAGCAAAATCTCGCTGTCTTTGCTGGCATGAACCGATAGCGTTTCTTCGTCCCAAATCGCGAAAGCATCGCTGGTTTCGGCCTTGTGTCCATTAATTTCCACACTGCCGCGCACCACCTGAATCCAGATGCGGCGTCCCGCCTGAACCTGATAAATAGACTGCTCCTGCGGTTTCAACGCCCAGCGCCACAATGTCATATCCTGAAAAACTTTCAGGGAGCCATCACGGGCATCGGGCGACAGCACCAATTGCCGTCCCTGTGGAACATCAAAACGTTTCTGGTCATAACGTGGCGTCAGACCCGCTTTTTCAGGGATGATCCAAATCTGGTACAGATGCAGCAATTCATCGCGGCTGGCGTTGTATTCAGAGTGACGGATGCCGGTGCCGGCGCTCATGATCTGGAACTCACCGGCCTGAATCTGCTCCTTGTTGCCCATGCTGTCCTGATGTTCAATCGTCCCGCTCAAAATATAGGTCAGGATTTCCATGTCTTTGTGCGGATGCGTACCAAAACCTTGTCCGCCTTCGATCCGGTCTTCATTGATGACGCGCAGCGCCGAAAAGCCCATGAATTCACGATCGTAATAATCAGCAAATGAAAATGTGTGCCAGCTATCCAGCCAACCGTGGTTCGCGTGCCCGCGCTGTTGCGCTTTACGTAAATAGATCATGTCAGTTACTCCCGTACTTTGATAAGTAAAGTCTAACGGGTGCTAAAGAATAAGATAGCGTAAAAAATTTAACGCGCTGTTCAAAAAATCAGAACAGGATGGCAACACGGATTTCAGCAGAGGGAGAGCAAATCGCAGGCAAAAAAAAAGCCAGCACCCGAGCTGGCTAAATAAATACTGGAAGCAATGTGAGCAATGTCGTGCCTTCACAGCAAAACCGACGTTTGTCATGTGCATATCATCCATAGAGACCTTGTCTATACAAAGGATCACACTGACAGAACCGTTGGTTTCCCCGGAACGCATGACAATAATAATCATTATCATTCGCGTCTGTAAAGTATTTTTTTACCCCGGACAGACATCGCTCATTGCATGTAAAAGGCAGTAATCAGCAACGCGCAGTTACTCCTGAACCAGCGCCCGGGCCAATAGCGTAATCGGATGTTCACAGGGTTTACTGGTGGACATTTCGATTTGCCATTTACAGGTTTCGCAATCCGTCACCACTACATCCACGTCGCTTTCTTCTATCTGACGGAACAGCGGTGCGCCAATCCCCTGCGCCGTGGTGTAATTTTCTTTTTTGAAACCATAGGTGCCGGCGATACCGCAGCACTGGGAATCCAGCACGATCAGTTCGATGCCGGGGATCCGCTGCAACAGCGCGAGCGTATACGCCGTCCACCCCATTCGCTCCAGATGGCACGGCGTATGATAGGCCACGCGCAGCGGCAGTGAACGCAACGGCAATGTACGCCCTTCTTCTTCCAGCAGGCGGTAGAGCCGGCGGGTAACCAGTTCGATGCCTTCACGGACATTGCCGTTATCGATACCCAACAGATGCGGATATTCATCCCGTAGCGTAAAGGTACAGCTGGATGAGGTTGCCACCACCGGAATCGCCTTGCCGTTGATCGCCTCATCCAGAGAGTTGATGTTTATACGCGCCTGCTTGCGTGCCTGATCGTGATAACCATTGGCAATCAACGGCACACCGCAGCATTTCTCTTTGCTCAGCAGCTGCACGCCGATACCCAGCGCGTTAAAGACCCGAATAAGGTCTTTTCCCAATTGGGGATGGTTGTAATTCACATAGCAGCCATGAAAATAGGCAATCTGTTCGGCATAGTGCTGCTGTCGTTGCGCCTGCTGGCGATACCAGCGACGGAACGTACCGAAAGAATATTTCGGTAACTGGCGGCGATGGTCGATTTTCAGTGCCTTATCCAGTAACTGACGCACGGGTTTCAGGCTGGTCGCCGTATTGACCAACGGCGCAAATGGCGTCGCCATCGTTCCCATAAAATCGGTATGACTCAGGATGGCATCACGCAATGTCGGCTTGTGTTCACTGTAGCTGGCTTTCGCGCGCTGAATGATGTCGCCAATTTTAACGTCTGAAGGGCAAGCCACTTCACAGCGCTTACAGTTGGTGCAATATTTTAATGCTTCATCGTATAGCGCGGGATCTTTACGGCGCAGGCGCTCGCCGTCCGGGCCAGCCTGTTTCGGCCCCGGATACAAAGGGTTAACCCGCGATACCGGGCAATAGGTGGTACATACCGTACACTTGATGCAATTTTCAAAACTGTTATCAGTAAGCAGACTCATTGGTTGCCCTCCTTCAGTATCTGGTCGGCAACATACAGCGCGCTGAGCATGGATACTCCCGCTCCGCAGCCTTGAGCAATCGGATCGAACCCTTCCAGTACCGCGCCGATGGCATACAGGTTATCCACGGTTTTACCGCCGATGGCGGGCCGCAGATTTTCATCCGTCATCACGCCGAATTGCATATAGGGTTGAGCGGCAAAGACATCTTGTTGACTCCAGCATTCGCGACGTGCGTCAAAACGCACATCCAGCCCGAATACCGGCTCAGCGATCTGGTCGAATTGCGCCACCAGGCCATTACTGAAAAAACTGCCGCTGGCCAATACCACCTGAGCCGCACGCAGCGGGATATCCCCGTGATTATGGGTATACAGCACCGCCTCATGGGGAGTCAGATCGGCACGCTCCACTCTGTCGCCCGGCATCACTATGCCGCCCAGTTGGCGAAAACGACGAGATAGCGCCTGATGCAAACGCAATCCCAACAATGATGGCGGCAACGTCGGCAATAGCAGCACCGGTTTGCCGAGCGCATTATGCAGCTCCGTCATCACCGATACATTTTCCAGCCCCAGACAGGCAGGCATAACGATCGCGTCATTACCGTTGGCCAGCGTCGCCAGTTCATCGATCAATGCCGGCAGATTCTCCGGCCGATCCAATACACGGGCGATATTCACCGACCGAAATTCACTGGGGTTGTGACGTAAACGATCCAGCACCGGCAGTTTTAAATCATCACTGCGGGCCGCAATCCCCTGAACCTGCAATGCCCCCGCCACAATACGGGATTGAAAATCAAGAAAACCTTCAATACCGGCAATTAACGGCCTTTCCCAATGCAGGGCTTCAGACAACCCGCAGGTGACGCTGTCGGCAGGGCTGAGCCAGCAGGGACGAAACTTGCCCAGAGGCGTCATGCGTTGATGGTTCTGACGATAATCCCCCAGCACCGCAATATCAGAACGGCTTAATAACGCTTGCGCTTCAGGCAGTAATGCCGTGATACGTTCGGCACCGATACGCGAATAAGGATGTTGGGGCGCCAATCGGGCCAATTCGGTCAAAGCATTCAATGGCTGACTTACCGCGCGGCCATCCGGCAGGCAAGAGAGCAAATCCAACGCGCCGGAAGAGAAATGCAGCGCGCTTTGTCCGGCGCTGACAATCGCACAACGTTTTCCCAATTCAGACAACCGAATGCCACAGGTTAACCCCGCCAGACCGCCGCCAATAATGACTACGTCATACCGCATGGTGTTCCTCCTGACCGTCATCGGCCGTCAAGCCGCACAGCCCCTGATATACCCAGTTGGTAAATTCGCTTTCGCGCAGCGTATTGCCCCAGGCAACCGGGCGAATGCCCTTCCAGCGTTCATTCAGAAACTGGCTGAGTTGGATAATGGATTGCTCCGGCGTCGATTGTCCCAGGCGGCATAGCAGCCCCGCCGCCCGACACGCGCACAGCTCGCCCTGACACGTTCCCATCCCCACCCGGGTACGCCGGCGTAAATCAATCAGGTTGTTCACCTGTAGCGATTCCACCGCATAGCGCACTTCACCTGCGGTGACCGCTTCACATTCGCAGACCAGACTGCTATCCAGACGTTCTCCCGAGATCAAACGCCCGGCGCGATCGCCGTGACGATAAATCGCCGATCCTCGCAGCGGCGCCGACAGTTGTCTGTCATCCGTGGGTTTTGTCGTGGATTGAGCCGGCTGGCGTCGCTCTCCGGTGGGCTCGGAGCCCGGCAGCGCTCTCTGGGCCGTGGAACAGGCAACGTTGTGGCCCAGCTTTTCGCAAATTTTGTCCGTGGCCCATTCGGCCATCAGTCGATACGTCATCAGCTTGCCGCCCGTAATGGTGATAAATCCTTCCAATCCATCGCGGCTGGCGTGGTCTAGCAGCACAATGCCACGGCTCACGCTCCGTCCACTCGGGTCGCTGTCGTTCGCAACCAACGGGCGCACACCGGCATAAGCGCGCAAGATACGCGTGGTCGCCAGCTGCGGCGCCAGCATGCTGCCTTCACGAATCAGGGTGTCAACTTCATCAGGAGTCACCGTCATATTGTCGATTTGGTCGTAATCGACGCGGGTTGAGGTCGTGCCAATCAGGGAAATCGTATCGCCCGGCACCAGAATATCGGCGTCCGCAGGCTTGCGGCAGCGGTTGATGACCATGTTGTTAATACGATGTCCCAAAATCAGCAATGCGCCTTTGGCCGGAAACATACGCACCCGCAGGTCGGCATATTCGGCAATATGCTGTCCCCAGATCCCAGCCGCATTCACCACAATCTGAGCGTATATCTCTGTTTCAGTAGAATCTTTGTGGTCGAAAACGCGTACGCCGGTAATGCGATCGCCCTGACGAATTAAACCAATAACTTCATGATATGTCAGGACGATCGCGCCGTGCTCGCAGGCGTCAACCATATTGGCTGTCGTCAGCCGGAAAGGATCCACGGTGCCGTCAGGCACCCGCACCGCACCGATCAATGTTGGGTTGGCCGCCGGTTCCAGCCGCAGCGCTTCCTGCGGATCAATGGCCTGCGCATTGATTCCCGCCTGCTGGCAGGCCGTAATGAACTGGCTCTGCCAGGCAAGATCATCTTCCGGCAGCGTCAGGAACAGGCCATCGGTGGGTTCAATACAGTGGCGGGCAATACGGCGAAGAATGGTATTTTCTTCAATACATTCGCGTGCGGATTCGCCATCCGTCACGGCATAACGCGCCCCGCTGTGCAGCAAACCGTGATTACGCCCGGTGGCGCCCGTAGCCATATCGTGGCGCTCCAGCAACAGGCAGCGCAACCCACGTAATGCACAATCTCGCGCAATGCCGGCTCCTGTCGCGCCGCCGCCAATGATAACGACATCGGTTTCCCGGTATGCCCCTTTCTTCTGCATCATGTTCTCGCCCCAGACGCTCATTGTATGTTGCTATTGGGACATAAAATATAAGGTTAATGTTTGATAAAGAGCAAAAACGAACAAAAAACGAAAATTAATAGATAATGAAAGACCGTAAATGTGATTTAACTCACTAAAATCACGCCTTCAATTCCCTCCGTTCTGTTAACATGCACACAAAAAATGTCACGCTGTCATAAAAGCGTAACATTTGAGCCATGACTCACAAATAACCATCGATTTACTCACTACAATTACGTTCGTAATAGAACAATAAATTGTCGTTTTCTTTCGCATTGGAGATATCTATGCTGAGTATTTTTAGGCCTGCGGCCCACCAGCCGAAAATGGAAGAAGATCACATTGATCCTGTCTATCGCCGCCTGCGCTGGCAGATTTTCATGGGGATATTTTTTGGCTACGCCGCCTACTATCTGGTACGCAAAAACTTCACGCTGGCAATGCCTTATCTGATCGAACAGGGCTTTTCCCGTGGGGATCTTGGCTTTGCGTTATCCGGTATCTCAATTGCCTATGGTTTTTCCAAATTCATCATGGGTTCCGTATCCGACCGTTCAAACCCCCGCGTCTTTCTGCCTGCGGGATTGATTCTGGCGGCTTCCGTCATGCTGTTCATGGGCTTCGTCCCCTGGGCAACATCAAGCATTGCGGTGATGTTCGTTCTCTTGTTCCTGTGTGGCTGGTTTCAGGGAATGGGATGGCCTCCGTGTGGACGCACCATGGTTCACTGGTGGTCTCAGAAAGAACGCGGCAGTATCGTTTCCATCTGGAACTGCGCGCACAACGTCGGGGGCGGTCTGCCACCGCTGCTGTTCCTGCTGGGTATGGCCTGGTTTAACGACTGGAAAGCGGCGTTATACATGCCGGCGTTTGCCGCCATTCTGGTTGCGCTGATTGCCTTTGCTCTGATGCGTGACACGCCACAATCCTGCGGCCTGCCGCCGATTGAAGAGTATAAAGACGATTATCCCATTGATTACGATGAAAAAGCAGAAGAAGAGCTGACGGCGAAGCAAATCTTCATGCAGTACGTTTTCCCCAACAAACTGCTGTGGTATATCGCCATTGCCAACGTATTCGTCTACCTGCTGCGCTACGGTATCCTTGACTGGTCGCCAACCTATTTGAAAGAAGTGAAACACTTTGCACTGGATAGATCGTCCTGGGCGTATTTCCTCTACGAATATGCCGGTATTCCCGGCACGCTGCTCTGCGGCTGGATGTCCGATAAGGTCTTCAAAGGCAATCGTGGGGCGACCGGCGTATTCTTTATGGTGCTGGTCACCATCGCAACGATCGTTTACTGGATGAATCCGGCAGGGAATCCGCACGTAGACATGGCCTGTATGATCATCATCGGTTTCCTGATTTACGGCCCGGTCATGCTGATTGGTCTGCACGCACTGGAACTGGCGCCGAAAAAAGCCGCGGGTACCGCAGCCGGATTTACCGGCCTGTTCGGTTACCTTGGCGGCTCCGTTGCGGCCAGCGCCATTGTCGGTTATACCGTCGATTTCTTCGGCTGGGACGGCGGCTTCATGGTAATGATCGGGGGCAGCATATTGGCTGTCGTGCTGCTGTTGATAGTGATGGTCAGTGAGAAAAAGCATAAAGAAGAATTAGCCAATCGTGCATAATCCCGTCTTGTAAGCATCCCTCTGGCGGCGTCTACTGACGCCGCCTGTCTCTCAACAGAAAGAGGTTTGACCGCATGAGCTACGTTGTAAAATCACTTCTCACCAGTATCGCCTTGTCCTTTTCATTCGGCGCCCTTGCCGAACAAAGCAGCAAAATCGTTATCGCCCACCGCGGCGCCAGCGGTTACCTACCAGAACATACGCTGCCAGCCAAAGCCATGGCCTACGCACAGGGAGCGGATTATCTGGAGCAGGATCTGGTACTCACCAAAGACAACGCACTGGTCGTCCTGCACGATCACTATCTTGATCGCGTCACCGATGTCGCAGAACGCTTTCCTCAGCGAGCGCGTCAGGATGGCCGGTTTTATGCCATTGACTTCACGCTGTCAGAAATTAAGTCGCTGAAATTCACTGAAGGGTTCGACATTAAAGACGGCAAACAGATACAAAGCTACCCCACTCGTTTCCCAATGTGGAAATCTGACTTTCACGTCCATACCTTTCAGGAAGAAATTGAGTTTATTCAGGGCCTGAATCATTCAACCGGCAAAAATATCGGCATCTACCCTGAAATCAAAGCGCCGTGGTTCCATCATCAGGAAGGTAAAGACATTGCCCGCGAAACGCTGACCGTACTGAAACAATACGGCTACACTCAGAAAAACGATCGGGTATTCCTACAGTCTTTTGATGTCGCAGAGCTTAAACGCATCAAGACCGAACTACTGCCCGAAATGGAGATGGACCTGAACCTGATCCAGTTGATTGCCTATACCGACTGGCATGAAACCTATGAGAAGCAGTCTGAAGGAAAGTGGATAAACTACGACTATGACTGGATGTTCAAACCGGGCGCCATGAAGCAGATTGCCGCCTACGCCGACGGTATCGGCCCGGACTATCACATGCTGGTGAAACCCGACGCCACAACCGGGCATATTTCGTTTACCGGACTAGTGAAAGAAGCGCACCAGAACAAACTCCAGGTTCACCCGTTTACTGCGCGAGCAGACAGGCTGCCCACGTATGCCAGGGACATCGATCAGCTTTACGATATTCTTTATAAACAGGCGAACGTTGACGGCCTGTTCACCGATTTCCCTGACAAGGCGGTGAATTATCTTAAAAAACCGCGCTAAACTAGAACATCCCGTTGAGACGAAAACAGGGGGCAGAATAATACCGGAATGACGATAACGAGCCATAGTCGTATTGTTCGTTAAATCAGAGGATTATTCTGCCAACACCTATCGCCTGGCACACACCTAATACTGTTAGTACTCCCAGATATCAATGCTATATATAACATCTATGGGAAAGAGGGTTCCCCATATAAAGTTTCTATCCTTCGATAATTTTCGATAGCATTACATATGTCTAAATTAAATTGATATGCCATCTCATTTTTATCTATACCTAATGTGACATAAGAGCATCTATCTTTTTTATATACTTCCCACGACCTTTGCTCTCGTATAAATGCATCAGTGATTTCTTTATTATTCATTTTCTCTAAAGCTACTTTTATTTCGGATATCCTTTTCACCAGCATTGCCCTGGAGTCATTCTCCATCAAAGCTGCACAATTATATATTTCATGATAACTTTCCCCTTTAATCAAGTCCTTACATATTCCATTCTCACTATCTTTCAGATAATCATTTGATGTCTTCGCCCACGAACCAAAGGAAATGAGAAAGAAAAAGACTACTGCAACACTAACAATTCGCATATCACCCTCTGTTATTCTTCAAATAATTAACCCTACCCCTTGCCAACTCATCCCTAACAAGAGTTTGGTTATTGGTTATATATTCTATAAAATAATCTATGCTATTTTTCGTCGCAGCTATCATGGCTGTCTCTCCCCTATATCCCTGATAAGTCATATCGATTAAAACATCTTTTATCGCTGGATGTAACTCATCCCAACCAGGTCTATCCTGTACCTGAATAGTTATTTCATAATAATTTTATTTTGCTCTTATTATATAATTTCGATAAGTCAAATTAAATAGGGAAATCTGTTGTCTTTCCGTTATCTCTCCAATTTCATTTCTATATTTTCTAATCCATTCATAAAAACCGTATATCTGTGACATACGGTCTGGCGGGCCATCCCCAACTGGAGGGGATGGTAAAGCGAGATTATCACAGGAACAACTCCCGCAAATAGTTCGGCACAGCATTTTCTGCATTGGTGCCAATCACTTCACAATCCGGCAGCAGGTTTTTCAGACGCTGGTGCGCATTCTCCATGACACAGCCTTTACCCGCCATCGACAGCATTTCATAGTCATTCATGCCATCCCCGAAGGCGATACACTCTTTCAGTGAAAAACCGATGATCTTCGCCACCTGCTCCAGCGCATGCCCTTTGGATACGCCACCCGCCATGACTTCCAGACAGGTTAACGTTGAAAAACTCACATTGACACGGTCGCCCCAGCGCGCATTGATCGCTTCTTCCAACGGCAACAGCTGTTCATGTGAGTCACAGGTAAAGAACACCTTGCTGACGCCATCCGTTTCCAGCAGGCCCGGCTCAAACAGTTTGTACCTGAAAATCGATTCCCGGAAAAAACGCTCCTCTTCCGGCCGCCGACGATTCATGTACCAGTCATCGTTGCGGTATACGTGCGTCAACATGTTCGGGTTATCGTGCATCACGTGATACAGATCGTGAGCAATGTCCTGATCAAGGCTATGACTGAAAATCAGCTCTCCCTGCGTGTTATGTACCCGTGCGCCATTAGAGGTGATCATAAACGCGCTAATGCCCAGGCCATCGCGGATTTGCGCCACATCCATATGATGCCGTCCGGTTGCAAACACAAAATGAATCCCTTTTTTTGTCAGCAATCTGAGTGTCTCTTTGGCATACGGCGATAAGGTATGGTCGGGTGACAGCAGCGTGCCATCTAAATCGGAAGCAACAACATGATACATAGCGGTGAGATCTAACCTCTGTGGTGGTGTTTGGCGGCATCCGCCGTAAAATTTAATGATATCCCCGTCATCTTTCAAGCTGTAGGCGCGTTGGCCGGCAGCCTGAAATCTATTGGGTGTAGTCGGCAAAGTGAGCCAGAATCAGCTCAAACGCCTGAGCACGCATGTTATCTTTCTCAAACAGAATCTCATGACGGGCCCCTTCGATAACCCGGGGCGCGCCGCCAGCGCAAGGGTGGCCGGCCTGCGCCAACGCCCGACAAAAATCGTCCTGACTACGATTATCCACGACCCGATCTTCCTGAGCCTGTAATAATAATATCGGCGTCGTGATATCCGCAGCCAGCGCCAATAACTGCTTACCTGCGGTCATGGCTTCACGCACCCAATGATAAGTCGGGCCGCCAACGCGCAATTCCGGGTAATCCGCATAAAATCTGACGCTGCGCTGGTAACGTTCACGGCTGTGCGTCAATACATTGACCAGGTAGGGCAAGGGCTGCCATTGCCCGGTGCCAATCGCATAATAGTCACGTATCGGAGGGTGACGTTCTGACCAGTCAAGCACCCGCCACGCCAGCCAATGAGGTATTGGCAAATGGATGCCGCACATCGGCGCACAAAGCGCCGCAGCATCAAACGATCCTGGCTGGCGCGCCAGAAAATGGGCCAGAATAGCACCGCCCATCGAATGAGCAAGCGCGAATCGTCGTGTATAGGCGCGAGGTTCGATTTGCTGCTGCCACAGCAGCGCGACGTCGTCCACGTAATCGCTAAAGCGTAATACGTGCCCACGATGGCTATCTTCCAACAGCCGACCGGAACGGCCCTGCCCGCGATGGTCCATCATCAGCACGTCATAGCCGTTGTGGAAAAGGTCGTAAGCCACTTCGCTGTATTTTACGTAACTTTCGATACGTCCCGGAAACACCGCCACAATATGCTTATGCTGCGGCGCAGAGAAACGAACAAAGCGGATCGGCACATTATCGACGCCGATAAACTCCCCTTCCTCACGCCGAAACCAAAAATTCAGCAACTCTCCGGTAGCAAAGGCAGAAAACTGCGCTTCTCGCGTTAACAGGCTATCGTGATACGGCATCATCACACATCTCCGGTGCAGGCCAGTAAAGCTATCGGAAAGACTTTTTGAAATATAAATATCAGCGTATTGTTACATAAAAAATTTCCAGGAGAAATTTTTAACGTCGCTGGCGACGGCCCGGAGGGTAGCGGGCAGGGACGCCCGCTATCAAAAATCGCAGGGAGCGTTTATTAACAACGCAAAGCGTTGGCCCTTCAGGGTGGAAGGCAGGATGCCGTTATAGACAATGACAATCATGGAGTAATTCGCCGATGACCATAGACTGGTGGCTAACCTATTTACTGACAACACTCATTCTCAGCCTTTCCCCCGGTTCGGGCGCCATCAATACCATGAGTACGGGCATCAGCCACGGCTATCGCGGTGCGGTCGCGTCAATCAGTGGATTACAGGTCGGGCTATCGATACATATTGTGCTGGTCGGTATTGGGCTTGGCGCACTGCTGTCAAAATCCCTGCTGGCGTTTGATATTCTCAAATGGCTGGGGGCGGCCTATCTCATCTGGCTGGGGATCCAGCAATGGCGTGCCGCCGGGGCGCTGGATTTGCAGGCGATAGCCAGCGCCATGCCGCGCCGCAGACTCTTTAAACGCGCCATTCTGGTGAACCTGACCAATCCGAAAAGCATTGTGTTTCTGGCCGCGCTATTCCCGCAATTCATCATCCCACATGAACCACAAGCCGCGCAGTACCTGATTTTAGGCATCACGACGGTTGCCGTCGATGTGGTCGTCATGATTGGCTATGCCACGCTGGCAACGCGCATTGCCGGCTGGCTGAAAGGCCCGCGTCAGATGCAAACGCTCAATCGGATATTCGGCTCATTGTTTGTTCTGGTCGGCGCACTGCTCGCCAGCGCCAGAAAAGCCTGATTCATTTCCCGGCCGGGTTACATACCCGGCCAGTGTAAACAACGCATCAGCGCGAAAAAATCAGATGTAAACCAAACCCGGTAAACAGCACCCCCGCCGCGCCATCTACCCACTTCGCCATACGCTGGTAAGCCCGACGCATCGCCGGTAACGCGAAGACCACCGCAACCAGGCTAAACCACAACAGCGTTTCGATGGCAATCAGGGTGAAAATGCCACAACGCTCGGCGCTACCGACGCTATCGCCCACAAACAACGAGAAAACACTACCGAAATACACCAGCGCTTTTGGGTTTGCCAGATTGGTCAGCAGACCGCGAATAAATGTTTTGCCACGCCGGGGCAGTACGACCGCCGTTTCCTGTTCGGTTTCCAACTGTGCTTTGCGGCGCGCTGAGCGGAGCATCTGCCAGCCCATCCAGCACAGATAGGCGCCGCCGCCGATAGTAATGGCACGATGCAACCAGGCCATCTGCTGTAACAAAAGGTGCAACCCCAGTAATGCGATCGCCGCCCAAATGACAACCCCCAGAGAAATGCCCAGTACGCCCATCATTGCTTCACGTCGGGAGCGGCTGGCGGCGGTTTGAGAAACGAAAAAGAAATCCGGACCTGGGCTCATCAACGCGATGAAATGCACCAGTGCGACAGTCAGAAAGAGCATGGTATTTTCCTGTTTTTTAGCGTGTTAATGCACCTGTTTTAACGTCCATCACTCGTCATCATTATCAACATGATCGCGGATCATGGTCATAAAAGGCGCGCCGAAGCGTTCAAGTTTACGATGGCCTACGCCATTAATATTCAGCAACTCACCAGCGGTAATCGGCATCAGTTCGGCCATTTCCAGCAACGTGGCGTCACTGAACACCACATAAGGCGGAATATTGGCTTCATCGGCAATGGACTTACGCAGCTTGCGTAATTTGGCGAATAATTTGCGGTCGTAATTGCCACCGTAGGATTTCTGGCTGGCGCGCGGTTTCAGGTTGATCACCCGCGGTACGGCCAGTTGCAAAGAGACTTCGCCACGCAGCACCGGCCGGGCTGATTCGGTCAGTTGTAACGCGGAATGCAGGGCGATATTCTGGTTCAGCAAACCAAGATGAATTAGCTGGCGCAACACGCTGACCCAATGTTCCTGCGACTTTTCCCGTCCGATGCCATAAACCGGCAGTTTGTCGTGGCCGTACTCACGGATACGCTGGTTATTCGCTCCGCGCAGCACTTCAACAATATAGCTCATACCAAAGCGTTGCCCGACCCGATAAACGCAGGAGAGCGCTTTCTGCGCGTCGAGCAGACCATCGTAACGCTTGGGCGGATCGAGGCAGATATCGCAGTTACCGCAAGCCTGCTGACGACCCTCTCCGAAATAGTTCAGCAAGACCAGACGGCGACAGGTTTGCGCTTGCGCAAACGCGCCCATGGCATTCAACTTATGCCGCTCAATATCCAACTGTTGTCCGGCAGGCTTTTCTTCCAGACAGCGCCGCAGCCACGCCATATCCGCCGGATCGTAAAACAGTACCGCTTCAGCCGCCAGCCCGTCACGTCCGGCGCGTCCGGTTTCCTGATAGTAGGATTCGATATTGCGCGGAATATCAAAATGCACCACGAACCGCACGTTCGGCTTGTTAATCCCCATGCCGAACGCCACCGTCGCCACCACAACCTGAAGATCGTCACGCTGGAAGGCTTCCTGCACCTGCGCACGACGCTCGTTTTCCAGCCCGGCGTGGTAGGCCGCCACGCTCAGTCCCCGGCTTTGCAGACGCGTGCTGATGTCTTCCACCTTCGCCCGGCTATTACAGTAAATAATGCCGCTTTTGCCGCGCTGGCCCTGAACATACATCCAGAGTTGATCGAGGGGTTTGAATTTTTCCACCAGCGTGTAGCGAATATTGGGTCGGTCGAAACTGCTGATCTGAATGAGAGGCGACTGAAGATCAAGCAGTCGGATGATGTCCCGCCGCGTGGTTTCATCCGCCGTCGCGGTTAACGCAATGACCGGCAGCGAGGGAAAATGCTGTTTAACTTGCCCCAGCGCCCGATATTCAGGGCGGAAATCATGTCCCCACTGGGAAATGCAGTGCGCTTCATCAACGGCGATCAGGGAAGGCTGCCAGTGAATCAGATGATCGAGAAACCCGTCCGTCGTCAGACGTTCCGGCGCAATATACAGCAGCTTGATCTGCCCGGTACGGCAACCCGCCATCACCTCAAGCTGTTGCTCGCGCGTTTGGGTCGAGTTCAGGCAAGCGGCGGATACGCCATAAGCCTGTAGCTGATCGACCTGATCTTTCATCAGAGAAATAAGCGGGGAAACCACCAGCGTCAGACCATCCATCACCAGCGCCGGGATCTGATAACAGAGCGATTTCCCACCGCCGGTCGGCATGACAACCAGACAATCCCGCCCGCTGATGGTCGCGTTAATGATCTCTTGCTGACCCGGCCGGAATTGCTGGTAGCCAAACGTCTCCCGTAAAACCTGAACAGCAAGCGTTTCCTTATTCAATACTTCCGCCGTAGACACGCGTTCCCCAATCCGATGAAATCAAACAGGCGCTATTTTCAGCGCCGTCCGGTAAAACTGCAATGTTTTAAATGGCAGCGCCCCCGATTATCGCCATACTTGCGAACCTTTCCGAGAAATTGTTTCTATTTCGTCAGACTGACAGGCGGGAAACGCGAGCAGGCAACCATCCCCGGCGCCCGCCCTGTCTAGAACATATCGTTCAGCGTGACCCCAACGCCGAAGCGCGTCTGGCGATGATTGTAATCAATGAGCGATTCACCATAGCCGCTGAACACTTTGGTATAAAAACGCACGTGTTTCGTCAATGGATAGCTCCAGCCGAGTTCGCCGCCGCCGTAGCCGCTGTTCCAGTTATAGCGCCCTTCCGCACTGAACACGCTGTCGCCCCAGACATAGCCGACACGCAGGCGATAGTGTCCCATATACTTTGTAATGTCCGGGTTATCATCCTGGCTGTCCGAGAAACGAATCCACGGTTTCAAATCCACCTGCCAGTTGCCATTTTGCGCCATCAGACGGGCATAGGCACGGTCCCAGCTACGCGATGTCGGCTCAGAACGTCCGTTCGACTGATGATTGATCCCCACTTCAACATCCCGCAACGTCCAGCCGGCGAAGGTGTAATCCGTTGCCCAGCCCAGAAAAAGCTGCGGTTCATAATCGGTTTCACGAAACGGTGAAGACTCGCTTTTATTGGATAATTGCCACCAGGAGCGTTGCGTATAGGACGCCCCCAGCAAAGAGCTGTCACCGAAGATGCCACGCCACAGCGGGAAGCCAAGGCTAAGCTGGAAATTCACTTCATCCTTGCGCGCTTCATCGCCCCAGTTATAACTCTGTATCGCGGCTTTATTAATATTACTGGTGTAGGTATACAGCAGATAGTTGCTTTCATAAGGATAGAGAATAAACGGGCTATCATGATCCTGTAGCAGGCTGGCGATAATACTGCCGCGTACCGCGGGTTTGTCATGCACTGGCTCTATTTTTGCCTCTTCCGCCTGAGCGTATGTCGTCAGCAGCACCGCCAACATACCTGCAATTTTACGCATTCACTTTTTCTCCCGAGCATTCACGATGGCTGTTCCAGCCAGGCAATCAATATCAACATAAACCAGACATTCTACACAGTTCGTCGGTATTTGAATCCGTGTTCGATACTTTCTCAGTCTTTTCTGGAAAGAAATAAAATATGCACATAAAATAAACAATTAATTAACTTTTCAGCATCCTATATCCGGTGCTTTTCTCAAGGTGCAAACAACCATGTCCAGCACGCCATCCACTCAAAGCGCGGTTTTAACCCGAGAGACTGTCCGTCAGCTTGTTGCTGACATTTTCATTTACAAGATGCCGTTCAATGGTGAATTAGGGCTCGAGCTACAGCATTTTGAAATCGACCGGGCAACATTAACGTTTGCACGCCAGGACAAGCTGATCGGCAACGCCTTGCAAAAAATTCTGCACGGCGGCGTGATGGCCGCCGGATTGGACGTCGCTGCCGGTTTAGTCTGCGTCGGCAACACCCTGCTGCGCCATGAAACCATCAGCGAACAGGAATTCCATCAGCGACTCTCGCGGATGGGGACTATCGATATGCGGGTGGACTATCTGCGGCCGGGCCACGGCGAGCATTTCACCATCACCAGCCAGCTGCTGCGCGGCGGCAATAAAATCGCGGTGGCGCGGGCCGAATTGCACAATGAAAAGGGCTTACACCTTGCCAGCGCGACCGCGACGTACATTGTTGGTTAACCGTTGAGATGAAAACGCGTTCTGTTTTGAGTAGACTAAGCCGTTTCCCGCCTTTGTTATCGAGCCACCAATGAATTCGCAACAAACCCGTAAAGGGATCTTTTTCGCTCTGGGCGCCTATTTCATCTGGGGCATTGCACCGGTTTACTTTAAGTTGCTTGAGCATGTTCCCCCCGATGAAATACTGACGCACCGTATTATCTGGTCGTTTTTCTTTATGCTGATCCTGCTGACCATCAGCCGGAAATGGCGTCAGGTTCGTTGTGCCTGCCGTAACGTCAAACACCTGCTGTTGCTGGCGCTGACCGCCGTACTGATCGGCGGCAACTGGTTACTGTATATTTGGGCGGTCAATAACCATCATATGTTGGAAGCCAGTCTGGGCTACTTTATCAACCCGCTGGTTAACGTGATGCTGGGGATGCTATTTCTGGGTGAACGTTTCCGCCGCTTGCAATGGATGGCAGTGCTACTGGCGGTTGCCGGCGTACTCGTTCAACTGTGGACTTTCGGTTCGCTGCCGATTATCGCATTGGGGCTGGCCTTCAGCTTTGCGCTATACGGCCTGCTACGCAAAAAAATCGGGATTGACGGACAAACCGGCATGCTGATTGAAACCCTGTGGCTGTTGCCGATGGCGATCGTTTACCTGTTTTTTATCGCCGACAGCCCTAGCAGCCATATGACCGCCAACCCCTGGTCACTGAATCTGCTGCTGATCGCCGCAGGCATTATCACCACGGTTCCATTGCTGTTTTTCACCGCCGCCGCTATGCGGTTACGCCTTTCGACATTGGGCTTCTTCCAGTACCTCGGTCCGACCATGATGTTCCTGTTGGCCGTAATTTTCTACGGCGAAACCATGGGCAGCGACAAGCTGATCACGTTTGCCTTTATCTGGAGTGCGCTGGCCTTGTTTATTCTGGATGCGATCTACACGCAGCGTAAACGACGTCGGATTCAGGTTACGCCGCATCAGATACAACACGACGCGAAATAAAGCGCGATAGCAGCGGACAAAAGAGCAGGGTCGAGAACAGGCGTAACGTCTGCATCGCAATGACAAACGCCATATCGACCCCGCTGCCTGCCGCAATAATGGCGATAGAATCCAGCCCGCCGGGGCTGGTTGCCAGATAAGCCGTCAGCAAATCAACAGACATGATCCGCGTTACCATCAACGCCATGCCGCCGCATAGCAACATCAGTCCGACGATTGAGAACATCATGTGCGGCAAGGTACGCAAAGCAAGAAAAAATATCGGCCGGGTAAAACACAAACCGACGCTCCAGCCAATAAAAGCATATGCCAGCGCCAGCAACCATTCCGGCGTCGCTAAATGCAGGATTCCGCTGGCGTGCAGGAACGAGCCAATAATCATCGGCCCCAGCAGTGCGCCTGAAGGAATACGCAGACGCCTCCCCAGCCATGCGCTGCCAAACGCGACGCACAGCGTCGCAGGAAAACGCCAGTCCAGCGCCGGAAACCAGACCAGCATGGCATTATTTTCGGCGGCGGCGTCCCCCAGGCTGAGGCGCGCGACAAATGCCGCGGCGGCGGTCACCATCAGCACCCGCAAATACTGCATAAATGCAACCAGCCGGACATCCGCGCCGAATTCCGCCGACATCGCCACCATCGCGGAAGCACCGCCGGGAGAGGCGCCCCAGGTTCCGGTCGTACCCGGCAATTCGCTGAATTTCACCAACAGCCAGCCAGAAAGTCCGCTGGCGGCCAGCGTCGCCAGCAAAATGAACAGTACCAGCGGCCATTCGCTGATTAATGGACTGAGGATGGAAAGAGAAAGGCTTTGCGCCACCAGACAACCAAGCACCGCATTGCTGCCGGCAAAAAACACAGGAGGAATACGGATGGTTGCACCGTTCAACCCCATCACCACGCCAACCAGCATGGGGCCCAGCAACAGCGCTGCCGGAACATGGTAAACCTGCAACCCGAATCCCAGTACCAGCGAAACCGACAGCAGGATTACCCATTGTCTCAAGGGTGGAACCCTTTTCATGCGCACAACCTGTTTCAAAAATAAGACATTGTCGGCCATTCTAAACAGAATGGTCAGATAATTAATATGGCAATTAATAGCAGGAAAACAAAAAGTTATAACCAATCGGTATTTAGGCGGCGGCAAATATTCGGAAATGCGTTGACGCGGCCTCACGCCCCCGCACGGCGAAGATGAAGGATTTCAGGGATATTGCGCTCCACAAAAGCGGGAGCGCAGCCGCTTTCAAAGCCAGTTTTTGCGTTTGAAATAGAGATACGGCGCCAATCCGGCCAGGATCATCAACACAATCGCCCCCGGATAACCAAAAGACCACCGCAGTTCAGGCATGAATTCGAAGTTCATCCCATAGCTGGATGCCACCAGCGTCGGCGGCAGAAACACCACGGAAACCACCGAGAAAATTTTGATGATGCGGCTTTGTTCGATGTTGATGAGGCCCATTGCCGCCTGCATCAGAAAGTTGACCTTCTGAAACAAGGATTCGTTATGTGGCAGCAGGGACTCGATATCGCGCAGGATTTCACGCGCCTGCTCCAGTTGACCTGAAGGTAAACGCGCCTTGCGCACCAGAAAATTCAACGCACGCTGCGTATCCATCAAACACAGACGCACTTTCCAGCCCACGTCTTCCAGTTCCGCCAGCGTGGAAAGCGCATCATCGTATTCTTCGCCCTGACGACCTTCCATAATGACGCGGCTCAGGGATTCCAGATCGCTGTAGATATTCTCGATTTCGTCTGCCAGCTGTTCAATTTTGGTTTCGAACAAATCCAGCAGCAGTTCGTAGGCGTTACCATCGACCAGCGTTTGATTGCGGGCTCGCATCCGATACAGCCGAAACGCGGGCAGTTCCCGCTCGCGCAGCGTATACAAGCGGCCATCGCGAATGGTAAACGCCACGGTGGCGTTGCCAGCATGATCTTCCGCATCTTCAAAGAAGAAGAAGGAGTGAATGTGCAGCCCGTCCTCGTCTTCAAAGAAACGCGCCGATGCCTCAATATCTTCCAGTTCTGGTCGGGTGGCCAGACTTTGTCCCAGTTCATTTTGTACTTTCTCACGCTCGCCATCTTCAGGTTCGATTAAATCGACCCAGACAGACTCGGTGAGATCGTCGGAATCATCCAACTCCAGACGAGATAAACGGCAGTGATCCAGTTTGAATGCGCTCAGCATAGGCCATGCTCCCTTATTCAGTAACAGAGATGGACAACGCGATTGAAGCACAGAAACAGCGGTGAGAATGTCACCAGCAGGTTTCAGACCGTTCGACGGATCTGACTCGTAGCGACATGAATAATATCGCTGACAACCACGAAGGCTATCAGCATAACGGAGATAGCCTTAGAAGTTGTACCTAATGAACAGGTTATTGAGCCAGTATCGACTGGGTGCGTCCAAGGCGTAGGTCCTCCGGGAATAATGATGCGCGCATGTTACGCCGAGATGAAAAAGGCTGTCAACTTTAAAACCGCCGTTGCAACACTCTGTCGCTAATTGAATAAATGCCCCGTTTTTTCTCATCGGTTATGCCCTATTTGCCAACCGGGAAACCGGGGGCAGGTTACCCTCTCACACCGTTTCCAGCCGGGCGTAAGCCGCGACCAGCCATTTAATCCCTTGTCCCTGAAACGCGACCTGTATCCGGCAGTGGTCACCACTGCCCTCCAGATTAACGATGGTGCCTTCGCCAAATTTAGTATGCCGAACCCGTTGTCCCAGCGTATAGCCACTGTCATTCTGGCTGATCGGCGTGCCCAGACGCTGGTGGTTGACCGGACGCGATACGCTGGCCCGCAAGCGGACTTCTTCAACGCATTCCGACGGCAACTCTCCCACAAAACGCGAAGGACGATGATAAGCCTCTTTACCGTATAAACGACGGGATTCCGCATAGGTCAACGTCAGCTTTTGCATCGCGCGGGTCACCCCCACATAGGCCAGACGCCGCTCCTCTTCCAGCCGCCCCCCTTCATCCAGCGACATCTGGCTGGGGAACATACCTTCCTCCATCCCGACGATGAAAACCTGCGGGAACTCCAGACCTTTCGCCGAATGCAGCGTCATCAGCTGCACCGCATCCTGATTGGCGTCCGCCTGGCCTTCCCCCGCTTCCAGCGCCGCATGCGACAAGAAAGCCTGTAACGGCATCAGATCCTGATCTTCTTCCTGATAGCTGAACTGCCGCGTGGCGGTGACCAGTTCCTCCAGGTTTTCTATCCGCGCCTGACCTTTTTCCCCTTTCTCCTGCTCGTACATGCCCCACAGACCGGAATCTTTAATCACCCGATCAGTCTGCACATGCAATGGCAGTTCGGCGGTTTCATAAGCCAGCGCATCAATCAGTTCCACAAAGCGCTGTAGCGATGCGGCAGCGCGTCCCGCCAGCGCCTTGTCCTGCAATAACACCCGAGTTGACTGCCACAGCGTCAACTGCCTGTCGCGGGCGGTCTGACGCACCACATCCAGCGTTCTGTCGCCAATACCGCGCGTCGGGGTATTCACCACCCGCTCAAACGCCGCATCGTCATTACGGTTGGCAATCAAACGCAGATACGCCAGCGCATCCTTAATTTCCTGACGTTCAAAGAATCGCATGCCGCCGTAAATACGATAAGGCATGCTTTGCTGTAACAGCGCTTCTTCCAGCACGCGCGACTGGGCGTTGCTGCGGTATAAAATGGCGTTATCGTTCAACGAGCCGCCATTTTCCTGCCAGACTTTGATGCGGTTGACGACAAACCGGGCCTCGTCCAGTTCGTTAAAGGCGCAATAGAGTGAAATCGGCTCGCCTTCCACGCCATCCGTCCACAGGTTTTTCCCCAGCCGTCCACCATTGTGCGCAATCAGTGCATTAGCCGCCTTCAGGATATTGCTGGTTGAACGGTAATTCTGCTCCAGCCGAACCGTCTCTGCGCCGATAAAGTCTTTCAGGAACAGCTGGATATTTTCGACCTGCGCCCCGCGCCAGCCATAAATAGACTGGTCGTCATCGCCAACGATCATCACCCTGGCGCTATCGCCTGCCAGCATACGAATCCACGCATACTGGATACGGTTGGTATCCTGAAACTCATCGACCAGAATATTGGTGAACCGTTCGCGATAGTGATTCAACACGTGTGGCTTGTTCAACCACAATTCATGCGCACGCAGCAGCAGCTCGGCAAAATCCACCAGCCCGGCGCGATCGCAGGCCTCCTGATAGGCCTGATAAACCCGCTGCCAGGTTTGCTCGATCGGATTGCCGTAACTTTCGATATGTTGGGGACGTAGCCCTTCGTCTTTTTTCCCGTTGATGTACCACATGGCCTGACGCGGCGGCCACTGCTTCTCATCCAGGTTCAGCGCCCGTATCAGACGCTTGAGCAACCGCAGTTGATCATCGCTGTCCAGAATCTGAAAGTCCTGCGGCAATCCGGCATCCATATGATGAGCACGTAACAAACGGTGGGCCAGGCCATGAAAAGTCCCAATCCACATTCCGCCCTGACTGGTGCCGATCAGTTGATCGATGCGGTGCCGCATTTCCGCCGCGGCCTTGTTGGTAAAGGTCACCGCCATAATGGAATAGGGGGAACAGTTTTCGACGGCCAGCAGCCAGGCAATACGATGCACCAAGACCCGGGTTTTGCCACTGCCTGCCCCGGCCAGCACCAATAAATTGCTGCGTGGTGCGGCTACCGCATCACGTTGTTTGTCGTTGAGGCCATCAAGCAGTTCAGAAACGTCCATAGATACCGGTTATCCGTTGACGGGAAACCGTGCCGTCACAAAGAAGACACCTTCCCACTGGTTATTTATACAGTTTGTATAGAATGATTATAGCAATGCTGTCAGCGATGCCAACCGCGAAATTTCAATATGCGGCAGCAATCGAGTGTCGCCAATCTGCATGAGATTGCCTTCACGCAGATTGATCCAGCACGCCTGCATACCGCAGCGAACCGCGCCCGCGACATCGGTGGTGAGATCGTCGCCCACATGCAGGATCTGATTCAGCGACAAACCGAGCTTTCCTGCCGCCAGATGATACATATCATCAAACGGCTTTGCGCGCCCGTCAGGGCCGGCACGAAAAATAAAGGTGAAATAATGATCCAACCCAAACAGATGCGGATCGGCATTACCATTGGTGATCGCCGCCAGCGGCAGATGTCCGGCCAAAGCGGCCAGCGTGCGGTGCGTCTCTTCCGTCACCTCGATTTGGCTGCGCCAGCGGGCGAAATTCTCCATCGCCGCCGTTGCCCCTGCCGCCGCGTCATCCGCCGGTAAACCCACATTCAGCATAACCTGCTCAACCGTACGCCGCCGCCATTCCGTAACGTCATGATAAATTTCCGGCTCCCGCGCGCGCAGTTCATTACGCAGATTCTGGAAGTCTGCCGCCTGAAAATCGCGTAACGCCGGATGATACTGCTGTAAAAAACGCACCGACTCCCGCTCAGTCCGCCGTATCACCTCATAATTGTCATACAGGGTATCATCCAAATCGAAAGTGATAGCGCGAATCTGACCCAGCGGCCGGTAAAAATGCATCAGGTTTTTCCTCGCTTGGCACGTGGATGCGCAGCATCATACACCGACGCTAAATGTTGAAAGTCCAGATGGGTATAAATCTGTGTCGTCGAAAGGTTGGCGTGCCCCAGCAATTCCTGAACCGCGCGTAAATCGCCGCTGGACTCCAGCATATGGGTAGCGAAAGAGTGACGCAGCTTGTGCGGATGTACGTGACTGTTGACCCCTTGCTTCACGCCCCACTCGGCAAAGCGCTTCTGCACATTGCGCATAGAAATACGCCGGCCCTGATTGGAAACAAAAATCGCATCATCCTGCGGCCCAAACAGTTCGCGCAGCGCCAGCCAGTGTTCCAGCCAGGCGACCGCCGTTTTTCCCATTGGCAGCCGGCGCTCTTTGCTGCCTTTCCCCACGACCCAGACTTCGCCCGTATCGAGATTGACGTGCCGGCAGTCCATTCCGACCAGCTCAGCCAGACGCAGCCCTGCGCCGTACATCACTTCCAACATTGCCCGATCGCGCACGGCCAGCGGATCATGCGGATCGATATCCAGCAGGCGATTCATCTCGTCAACATCCATATTCTTGGGCAGATGACGTCCGGCCTGCGGAGTGGAAACGCCCCTGGCCGGATTCGCGCCCAGTACGCCGCGCGACACCATCCAGTCAAGAAAACTGCGCAACGCCGATAAACGCAGGGCCAGACTTGCCGCATGCAATCCGTCTCGTTTACTGCGGGAAACCACAGAGCGTACGCCCGCCGCATCCAGTTTCTCCCAATCCGCCACCCCGTTAGCCGACACTATCGCGATCGTCGCGGCCAACTGGCGGGCGTAGCTGGTTTGCGTCAACGGGCTCAGTTGACGTTCCACTTTCAGGTAGCGCAGAAAATCATCCACGCGGTGTTGCAGGGAAGCCACTACGGCAGGCTTATCCGGCGAGGCAGGCTGACTCATATCCGCTCAACCCAGCGCTCCAGCATGGCGGGCAACATGGTCGTCAATTGCTGCAACAGCACGGTCCCCATGCCATCCTGATAATGATGAGTATCGCGGCTGCTGAAGATCAGCAGCCCTAAATCATGATTTTCACCCAATAAGGATACCGCGACCGATCCCACCTGCTTGGCCTGTGGCAACAACATCAGCAGCTCGGGTCCATTCAGACCGCCAAGATAATGGTTGGACTGGCCAAAACGTTGAATACGCAATGGCTCGAACAGCGTCCGGTTCAAAGCAAGATGAGTAAAATCGGAAGGCGCGCCAATACGCCATTTATCACTGAACAAACGAACCGTGGCGCCAGCCAGCCCCAGCTTGCGTGCCCAACGCTGGAATCTGTCGAGCATATCCAGCAGGCTGTCGGCGGATGCCAGCTCAGTTTGCAGGCCGAGAAGCCGCTTAAACAGCACTTCGTTCGCCCCCGCCTGTTCCATCAGCAGCGTGATTTCTTCTTCAAGCTGGGTGATATGATTTCGCTGACGGGCAAGCTGCCACTCGACCAGCGATACGGTTCCCCTGATGGGGTGTGGGATCCGCATCTGCTCGGTGGGTCGGGCATTGCGGATAAAAAAATCAGGATTCTGCTGCAGGAACTGCAAAACCATCTCGTCACTGAGTTCGATTTGGCGCTCTGCCTGCTCCTCGACATTCTTCATAAATGAATAAATCCATCGTAAACATGCGTTGCAGGACCGGTCATAAACAACGGATTCCCCGGGCCATCCCAATGAATATCCAGATCTCCGCCCGGCAGCGACACGCGCACCTGTGAAGACAACAACCCCTGCTGTACCCCAACGGCCACAGCAGCACAGGCGCCGCTGCCGCATGCCTGCGTTTCGCCGGCGCCTCGTTCATAAACCCGCAGGCGCACCGTATTACGATCGACAACCTGCATAAAACCGATATTAGCACGCTCTGGAAAACGTTCATGGTTTTCCAGCAGCGGTCCGATCTCTTCTACATTCGCGCTATCCACATCATCGACCTGAATCACACAGTGCGGGTTGCCCATGGACACGACGCCACAGAGTATGGTGTGTTCCCCGGCGCGCATGATATAGGTTTTCTCCGCTTTTACTGCCCGAAACGGCACCTGCTGCGGTTCAAAATTAGGTTCACCCATATTAACCCGGACCAGCTCATCATCGGTAACAGTGAGCAGCATTCGCCCGGTCTGGGTACTGACGGCGATGTCACGCTTGTTGGTCAACCCTTTCAGGCGGACAAAACGCGCAAAACAGCGCGCCCCATTGCCGCACTGCGCAACCTCGCTGCCGTCAGCATTGAAAATACGATAATGGAAATCCAGTTCGGGATCGTAAGGGGGTTCAACCACCAGAAGCTGATCAAAACCGACGCCGCAATATCGGTCCGACAAACGACGGATCAACTCGGGGGAAAAATAAACATTCTGCGTTACAGCATCAACAACCATGAAATCGTTGCCTAAGCCGTGCATTTTAGCGAACTGCATTATCCTGACTCCGCTAGCTTAACCAGGCGCGGTAAAAACGCTACCCTGTCATCTTTCAAGTTGCCGGTGCGTTGGTTTCCTGCATCTCGAAATCTATTGGGTATATCGTGACCAGTTATAAAATAATGATGGACACATCGTCACGCACTAACGTCGCATGGACACTTTTTGATGTGATGCCTGATTCCCATTCTGCTCGACGGTTGTCGATGCGGCCTGCTGGTCGGGTGGCATATACAGCGGCCCTTTTAAGCCGCACCCGAACAGGCTTAGCAGCGATAACGCCAGAAAAAACTGACGAAATACTTTTTTCATAACATTAAGACCTGTAATTCATACTCGTATGCTCTCTATAATCGCAGGTGGATCATGAAAATCAATAGGAATCGAAAATGAACGATAGCGAGTTCCATCAGTTAGCCGACAAATTGATGCTTCAGTTGGAAGAAACGTTGGATCAATTTGCAGGCGATGCCGATATCGATTATGAAACCAACGGCGGCGTGATGACGCTAATTTTTGAAAACGGCAGCAAAATCGTGATTAACCGTCAGGAGCCTATGCATCAAGTCTGGCTGGCGACCAAAGCCGGCGGTTATCACTTCAATTATCAGGATGGCCGCTGGATATGCGATCGCAGTGGCGATGATTTTACGGCGTTGCTGTCCGAAGCCTGTTCCGTACAGGCGGGCGAAGACGTTCACTTCGCTTAGGCGCCAGAGGGCCCCGCGCTTTTACGAGAATCAGTACAACTCGCCTGTTCTCCCGGACGCGACCGAGGCGGAGGGCGGTTTCAGAATGAGCCGCCCGGATACGACAGCACCGTGCAACCGTGGCTAAGCGACGTTCCGTCTGACCAGAACAAGCAGCAGCGTCATCAGCAACAGAATCCCGATACCGAACATGTTCACCAGAGGCCAACCGCTGGTGAACGCCATCATGCTCCCCGCCGACAGCGACGCCAGCGCATTCGGGATATAAATAGCCAGTGAGTTAATCCCCTGCAATCTGGATTTGTGCACGGAATGGGTAAACGTATTCAACATGAAGGTGCCGCCGTTGAACATGAAAGCCCAGCCGATGCCAAACATAATCAGCGCAGCGAGGAAATTCCAGAATGCCAGACCGCTCAACGCGATAATAATACCGATCCCATTGCAGAGAATGCCGGTCACGATAACCTGAACGGCGCTCATCCGCTTTGCCAGCACCACCAGCAGCAGCGCCGGCGCGTACATCGCGACAAAATGCCACTGCAATACCGTCGCACTGTTGTCCACCGAGAAGTGGTGCTGATGCATGGCCAGCGGCGCCGAATTCATCAGCAACGTCATCACGACAAAACCGACCATACAACTGGCGGTTCCCAGCATAAACGCACGACTTTTCAGGATTGAAGACAATGATGCTTCACTGTTATCCGCTGTCGCAACAGGCGCCGTATTGGGTAATTTCAGACCTGACAGCAAGATCGCCGTGACCACGCAGATAATGGCTCCCGCAATAAAGCTGCCAAAGAAAGGATACGGCGGCCACGCGTGGGCTGACTGACTGGCGGCGAAGGGGCCGAGAAAACCGCCCAGAATGCCCCCGCTGATCACCCATGAAATCGCACTGCTCTTTTGATGGTTATCCGTAAAGATTTCTGCCGCCGCAAAACGATAATACTGGTTGAACGCGCAGGACATTCCCAATACAAACGTGGCAAATACAAACAGGGTAAAGTTGTGCCACACGATCGCCAGCGCCGCCAGCAGCGAGCCAACCAGCCCCAACAGAGCGCCGAAGATAAAGGCGTTTCGTCTGCCATATTTCGCCATCAGGGATGAAACAGAATAAATCATCAGGGCGGCGCCGCAGACCGTTGACGTGATTGGCAACGTTGTCAGCAGCGGCACCGGCGTCATCAGGACACCCACCAGTGTAGAAGAAAGGGTCATCAACGAAATGATACTGCCCGTCAACCCCTGACCCAACGCCAGCAATATCAGATTTCTGCGCTGCAACGAATCCATGGTGAAGTCCTTTTCTCAAATAAGGCGAAAAGAAAAATCCGGGTCCTGCGAAAACCAGGGAGTGATAGGAAGCTAAAGTATCTGTAACCGCTGCTTCATGACCATCGACGCGCCTTCTGCCGCCGGCGTAATGCACAAATGAGAAAGCGCGCTGCTGCGGAAAGGGATCACCTGAGTTCGGCCATCAAGTTGTACGATCTGATAAAACTGCGGCAGGTTGAAATTAATAAAGCTGGAGCCATACGTGAAGCGATCGTGGGAAGACGAATAGAATCGGCTGACATCACGCACCAGCTCTTCCTTGCTGCCTTCACAGTGGTGATAAACTTCAACCCGGTTGGACTCATCCAGAATATAGATATTAAAACCCTGATTTTCACTCAGATCTTCAAAGAAGAACTGGATAATCCCTTCACTGGCCACGCCATCTACCACGGGCGGCAAATGCACATGATTGGTTTCAACCTGAACAGGCAGACCCTGTAGTTTATTATTGGAAATCGCACCGTAAAACTCGACGGCATTTTCCAGCTTCTGCACGGATACGCTCAGGCGTTCAAAGAACAATCCCCAGGTCTGTCCCGCTACTTTCACCGCTTTGAAACGTCCCGGTTCCTGACGCGTACTGGTCAGACGCAGTTCAATACATTCCGATACCAGTTGCTGTACGCGGGTACGAATCAGACCGCGTAAATGCTGGCTATAGCAGAAGACTTCCAGCGATTCCGGCAGCGCCGCATCCTGATGCATCTTGCCCAGAATGGTTTTCAACGCTTCCAGCACCGCCTGTTCACCACTGAAATGCAGCGTACGCACTTCGTTCCAGGAATTGCGATACAACAAATCGATACTGCCCACCAGGCACTGCTGCTGTTGGCCGAAGCTGAAGACATCCAGTTGGCGGAAATCAAAATGCACGACCTGATTACGGAAAGCGGCGGTAGGATCGTGCTCCAGGTTCACGATAATCGCCAGATGGCGAATCTCACACGGGCTGTACAACGCTTTCGGCGTCGGTGCCGGCAGGCGCAGCGGGAAATGGCTGGATACATCGGCCACCAGAGCCTGCAAACGAGTGATGTCACACAGCTCGTTACCCTTGATATACAACCGCGTACTGGGCGTTAGCAGGCCGTTAAAATAGGCCCAGGCCACCAGCTTGTTCAGATAGCGGTTATATTCCAGCGGCTGGTGGCTGATAATGGCGTCCATCGACGGCGCCTGATTGTACAGATACCAGCCGGAACGGTTGGCGCGCCCGGCGGGAACATAAATAAAGGTCAGATTCGGTTCTGATAAATCAGGCGATATCTGCGGGTTCAGCAGCGTCACTTTGCCAGGCAATGCTTCAAATGCGGCATAGAGCTTACGGGTTAATACGCCGATATCCTGCGGACTGGCACTCACGCTCAGATTGTTACGGCGGGCAAAGCGGATCAGGTTGCGATAGGTCTGCATCATCGCGTCGAGCAGTTCGTTGTGTGCTTCACGCACGCGCTCGATTTTCCAGTTGGCGCGGTTATCCAGCATGGCCAGATGTTCCGCACTCCATCCCCATTCCTGAACCAGCTGACTTAAAATCTGGCGGCGCCAGCCTACGCAGGCCCGCTCCCGGGATAATTTCTCACAAACTTTTAAATAGAAACATCGACGAGCCAGATCCAGACGGGTGGGATCGTTAATCGCCGTCAGATAATGGGTCACGCGCTCCAGCATCATACAGTAAGGATCCAGACCGAAAGAGACGATCTCGCCTTTGTGCAGACGCTTTTTGATATCCATTGAAAGCAGGTGCGTATCGGGATATTCCCAGGAATAAGCCTCCAGCAGCAGTGTTTTCAATACCGCTTTATAAGGAGAATCGATACTTTTATAGAGCTGCCACAGGCTGGCGCCGAAATACTCTTCCGCGGAGAGCGTACTTAGCCCGCCTAAATCCAACCACTCGTTCGGCGCCAGTGCGCCCTGCGCATACAGGGACAAGACGTATTCGTCGTAGTTTGCTTCTTCTTCTACCGGCACCATGTTCCACAAAATACGCTTGCCCGCCATGCGGACAGCCGTACGGTAGAACTCATCCAGCAACAGGATATGCTGGGTGGAACCGCAATCCTCACCACCGAGGCTGCCGCTTTCATTATGGCGGAAGCGATTTTCGTCCATCAGGAAGAAGCTGACATCCACCCCTTGTGCGGCGGCCCACTGTTCCAGCAACGTGCATTTCTGCTGTAACCGTAAACGTTCTTCATTATCAAGCCAGGACTGATGACAGACCCAGATGTCCAGATCGGAACTGCAACTCTGGCCAATTGAGGCCGTGCTGCCCATAGAATAGAGGCCAGTGATGGGCAATTCGCCTTGCTCATGCGAATTCTCCAACTGACCCCATCTTAATTCGATGTTATCCAGGTAGTGCTGTTGTTTTTCATCGGGCGTGTAAATGCAGATACCGTGCGGAACCTTGCCTTCAAGGTAGCCCGGCATCAAGGGGTGATGATGATGTAATAAAATCGGCAGAAGACTGTAGACCTGCTGAAAAGCGGGTTTCATTGCTCCCAGAGCACGGTCAACGCGTAGTTGGTTGATCGCATCCAGTCTTTGCTTCAAAGTCTCGATGTAGAAGTACAAGACGTTTCGCCTGATTATCCCAGTGCCTAGAAAAAACCCCGTATTCCAAATTTGCCAATGATAAAATTAGAGGAATGTTTGGCAAAATATCGCTGGAAACGTGATCAATTTAACACCTTGCTGATTAAGCGTAAAGAAAGTAAAGAAAGTTAGATTTATCTATCTTGCTTTTATTACATTTTTTCATTCGCAAAATCAGCCCGACTTCTCATTCCCACCTTCCTGCGCCTCCCGTCATCGTTTTAAAGGCGCACCGGCAATGTCCGTAACCTGACACTGGCGCACCATCAATGATACGATGGTGGAAAATGATAAAAACGGTATCAAGCATGTTAGACAATATTATTAGAATTGCCACCCGACAAAGCCCGCTTGCGCTGTGGCAAGCACAATATGTTCAACAGCGTTTGACGCACATCCACCCCGAACTTCAGGTCGAGTTGGTCCCCATGGTTACCCGTGGGGATATCATTCTGGATACCCCGCTGGCGAAGGTTGGCGGCAAAGGTTTATTTGTCAAAGAATTAGAGTTGGCGCTGTTGGAAGACCGCGCCGATATTGCCGTTCACTCCATGAAAGATGTGCCGGTCGAATTCCCTGACGGTCTCGGTCTGGTCACCATTTGTGAACGCGACGATCCCCGGGATGCCTTCGTTTCCAACCGTTACGCCAGCCTCGATCAATTACCCGCAGGCGGCTGCGTCGGCACCTCCAGCCTGCGCCGCCAGTGCCAGCTGCGCGCCAGACGGCCCGATCTGACAATTCGGGATCTACGCGGCAACGTGGGAACGCGTCTGTCAAAACTGGACAACGGCGAATACGACGCCATTATTCTGGCTGTCGCGGGCCTGAAGCGCCTGAAACTGGAAGATCGCATACGCTGCGCGCTCAGCCCGGAAGAATCGCTGCCCGCCGTCGGTCAAGGGGCGATAGGCATTGAATGCCGTTTGGATGACGAACGTACCCAACGGTTACTTGCGCCGTTGAATCACGCCGCCACCGCCGCCCGCGTACGGGCGGAACGAGCAATGAATGTACGTCTGGAGGGCGGATGTCAGGTTCCCATCGGCAGTTATGCCGAATTGGAAGGCGACGATCTGTGGCTACGCGCATTGGTTGGCGCTCCCGATGGCAGCCGGATGATCGTCGGTGAACGTACCGGCAAAATAGCGGATGCAGAACAAATCGGTATTGCGCTGGCGGAAGAATTGTTGGCAAAGGGCGCCCGGGCGATCCTTCAAGCTGTCTACCAGGAAACGCCTTCATCATGACCATTCTGGTGACTCGGCCATCCCCGGCAGGTGAGCAACTGGTGACCCGATTGAGAAAACTAGGCTACAGCGCCTGGCACAGCCCGCTGATTGAATTCTCACCGGGCCGTGAACTGGATCGACTGCCTGCCTTGCTGACAGCCTTGCGTCCCGGCGACATGGTGTTTGCGCTCTCACAGCATGCGATAGATTACGCGGTTCCACCGCTGGCACGGGCCGGCAGCGGCTGGTCATCGACGCTGTCCTATTATGCCATTGGCCGGACAACCGCGCTGGCGTTGCACAAAGTCAGCGCACAGCCCGTTTCCTACCCCCAGGATAGAGAAACCAGCGAAACATTATTACAACTCCCCGAACTCCAGCATGTTAAGGGCAAACAAGCGCTATTATTACGAGGTAATGGCGGCAGAGCGTTGCTGGGCGCCACGCTCGCCGAACGTGGCGCAACGGTGGTTTACTGTGAATGCTATCAACGCTGCGCCGTATATTATGACGGGCTGGAACAGAGTCGCCACTGGCAGCAGGCTGGCATTGACAGGCTGGTGATCACCAGCGGAGAAATGCTACAACAGATCTATAATTTAGTTCCTGATTATTATCGAACTTCCTGGTTACTCGGATGCCAGGTGATCGTAGTCAGTGAACGCCTGGCAATACAGGCTCGCCAGCTTGGCTGGAGCCATATTCGAGTAGCCGATAACGCCGACAACGATGCGCTCGTGCGCGCACTACAATAAACCTGATCATGGGATGTACCATTATGACGGAACACAATACCCCCACAGCCCCGTCCGAAGAGGTTGCAGAGCGGGTTGATCCCGCTAATCAGCCACAGGATCCCGCACCGCAACCGGCCAAACGGACTGGTGCTCTGCTGGGGGCCATCGCGATTATTATTGCGCTGGCACTGAGTGGCGGACTTTACTATCACGGTCATCAGCAGGCACAGCAGGAATCTGCGGCCATTCAGCGACTGACATCACAGCTAAACTCGCTGCAACAGCAGCAGCAACAGCAACATCAGCAGTGGCAAGATGCGCAACAGCAACATGCCAGGATACAAGATGCCGCCGAACAGCGTCTTGATGCCCTGACGCATCAGTCAGATGAACTGCGTGAAAAGCTGGCCGCACTGTCCAATCAAGATACCAGCACCTGGTTGCTGGCACAGTCCGATTTTCTGGTAAAACTGGCCGCCAGAAAGCTATGGAGCGATAAAGACGTCACCACGGCAGGGGCGCTGCTGAAAAGCGCAGATGCCAGCCTGGCGGAAATGAATGACCCGAGCCTGATTGAAATCCGCCGCGCGCTGACCAATGACATCAGCGCTCTGGCTGGCGTAAGCCAGATCGATTTCGACGGCATCATTCTCAAAGTGAACCAATTGACCGATCAGGTGGATAACCTGCAATTGGCCGACATGAATACCGACGAAGCGCCAATGGATGAAAACAGCACGGAGCTGTCAGCCTCACTCAACGAATGGCGTCAGAACCTTAGCAAAAGCTGGCACAACTTTCTGGCCGATTTCATTACCATTCGTCGCCGGGACAGCTCGGCAGAACCGCTGTTAGCGCCCAGTCAGGATGTTTATTTGCGCGAGAATATCCGCTCGCGCCTGCTGGTCGCCGCTCAGGCGATCCCGCGTCATCAGAATGAAGTGTATAAACAGTCATTGGAAACCGCAGCCACGTGGGTAAGAGCGTATTTCGATACCACAAACCCAACGACTCAGGCATTTCTGGATCAGCTCGATGAACTGAGCCAACAATCGATCTCGATGGACGTGCCGGCTGAATTGCAAAGCCAGCCGCTGCTGGAAAAACTGATGCAGACCAGAGTTCGCAACCTGCTGGCTCAGACGCCAGCGACTCAACAGGAGGATTGAATATGTTGAGAGTCCTGTTGCTGTTTCTGATCCTGATTGCAGGCGTGGTGCTCGGGCCAATGGTTGCAGGCCATCAAGGCTACGTTCTGATTCAAACGGATAACTACAACATTGAAACCAGCGTTACCGGGCTGGTGATTATGCTGGTGTTGCTGTTCCTGGTCCTGCTGGCCGTCGAATGGATTATCCGCCGTATTTTTCGTACCGGCACCCGCACGCGTGGCTGGTTCCTTGGCCGTAAGCGCAACCGGGCGAAAAAACAGACCAAAGCGGCGTTGCTCAAACTGGCAGAAGGGGATTACCTACAGGTCGAGAAATTACTGACTCGTAATGCCGATCATGCCGAACAACCGGTGGTCAATTACCTGCTGGCGGCCGAGGCGGCTCAACAGCGCGGTGATGAATTCCGCACCAAACAATATCTGGAACGGGCGGCGGAAATCGCCGATACCGACCAGTTGCCGGTTGATATCACTCGCGTCCGCATTCAACTGGCGCGCCATGAAGATCACGCTGCCCGTCACGGCGTTGACCGTCTGCTGGAAGTCGCGCCTCGGCATCCGGAAGTCTTGCGTCTGGCTGAACAGGCCTTTCTGCGTACCAGCGCCTATAGCGCGCTGCTGGATATTCTGCCCGCCATACGCAAACTGCCTGCGCACAACGAAGAGCATGTGTTGGCGCTACAGCAGCAAGCCTACCTCGGGCTGATGAATCAGGCGATGGCAGACGGCGGCAGTGAGGGCCTAAAACAGTGGTGGAACAGCCAAAGTCGTAAAATTCGGCACGAGGTGCCTTTACAGGTGGCGATGATCGAACATTTGATTGAATGCGATGACCACGATACCGCGCAAAAAATCATTCTTGATGGGCTCAAACGCCAGTATGACGAACGGCTGGTTCTGTTGATGCCGCGCCTCAAAGCGGGCGATCCGGACCAACTGGAGAAAATGCTGCGTCAGCAAATCAAACAGCAGGGCGCTACGCCGTTGTTGAATAGTACGCTGGGGCAATTGCTGATGAAGCACGGCGAATGGCAACAGGCCAGCGATGCTTTCCGCGCTGCGCTGGAACAACGTCCGGATGCGTATGACTACGCATGGCGCGCCGACGCACTTGATCGGCTTCATTTACCCGAAGATGCCGCCCAAATGCGCAGAGAAGGTTTGTTGCTCACGTTGCAACAGCCCGCCGAGTAATCATGAATGGGGTACCAACGCGGCGCCCCATTTTCCTGAATCGTCTCAATTTCTCCCCCCTTCCCTTGATTCTCCGTATTGACCCTCAATGTCTAACGGTGAAAGGTCCTTTTGCACCGTTTGCTATGCTTTGACGGTACATAGATATGCCGGGTTCAAAGGCTGATTCACGCAACAAGCGCGATTGGTACCGATACCGCGACAAAATCCGTCAGGCAAGATGCCTCGATGAACGCAACATACCGGGAGTGAAAAAATGAACGTATTGATGGTCCTCACGTCACATGATCAACTGGGAAATACGGGTAAAAAAACGGGTTTCTGGTTGGAAGAGTTCGCTGCGCCTTATTATGCGTTCAGGGACGCAGGGGCCGTAATCACACTGGCCTCACCGAAAGGCGGACAGCCGCCGCTAGATCCCAAAAGTGACGAACCGGATGCTCAAACCGAAGACACCGAGCGCTTTAAAAAAGATGCCGCAGCGCAGGCCGCGCTGGCCTCCACGCAGCGGTTATCCGATGTAAAAGCAACTGATTTCGATGCCATCTTCTACCCGGGCGGCCACGGCCCGCTGTGGGATTTAGCCGAAGATCGTCATTCGATCGCGCTGATCGAATCATTTTCTCAGGCAGGTAAACCCGTCGGCGCGGTTTGCCATGCCCCCGGCGTACTACGCCACGTCCGTGGCGCCGACGGCAATTCGCTGGTAAAAGGCCGCAAAGTGACCGGCTTCTCCAATTCCGAAGAAGAGGCCGTGCAACTTAGCCATATTGTGCCGTTTCTGGTTGAGGATGAGCTGAAACAAAAAGGGGGGATCTATGAAAAAGGCCCGGATTGGCAACCACATGTCGTAACCGACGGGTTGTTAGTGACAGGGCAAAACCCTGCCAGCTCAGCACCGGTTGCAACCGCATTACTAAAACTGCTGCTCTGAATCTTCCCGGTTACACCAGGGACGGCGGGCAAAAAAAACGCTTACCGTTAGTCGGTAAGCGTTGAAAAAAATCAGGTCTGTAAGACAACAGTACGGTGCCTCACTCAACGTTATGTCCGGGGAAATCCGATGGAGATCGTGAAACCTTCATCTGGAGTTGGACGATAGGCACCTCAAATTGGCTCTGCGTCATTCCCAGGATTATGAAGCCGAAGCAAACATAGAAGGTGGAATGAGCATCTACGTTTATATTTAAGCACAAAATATGCCAATGCGTACATCACAATTACCACGACGGCATCAGTCCACCATAATTGGCTGATAAAAATCATATTTTTATTTTCCTGCAAGCAATATACGACGAGAAAACCGAGCGAAGAATAAACGAGATGAGCGACAAAAAACGTCGCCTCCAAGAGACAGATTACTGAGCTTACAGTTTAATCATTATTAATCAATAAATTACACGTCGCTTTCCGGCGACACGCCATACAGGTCTTGTCGTTAAATCACAACAACCACAATATTTACCTCCGGCATGACTCGCTGCCAGGCCGGAGATACCAGCCCTTATGCCTGAGCGAGTTTTTCCAGACTTTGTTTCGCTATCTGATACAGATAATGCGCCGTCGGGAACAGCGCGCGATCGTCCACGCGAAATTTCGGATGATGCAGCGCATACGGGCCGCCAGACCCTACCATCATAAAGGTGCCGGGCAGCTTTTGCTGATAGAAGGCAAAATCCTCGCCAATCGGGCTGGCATCGACACGACGCGCTTCAAAACCTTCTTCACTCGCCACTTCCAGCGCGAAATCGACCCATTCCGCCGTATTGATCACCGATGGCGGCCCTGCATGCCAGATAAACTCGATTTCCGCGCCAAAAGTGCTGGCAATACCTGCCACGATTTGCCGGAAACGCTGTTCAATCAGATCGCGAGCCTCCTGACTGAAGGTTCTCACCGTCCCTTCGAGATAAGCCGTATCGGGAATCACGTTCCAGGTACTGCCGCTGTGCACCTGAGTAATCGACACCACGGCATTGTTATCGGAAGGAACGGTACGACTGATGATGGTCTGCACCGATGAAATCAGCTGACCCAGAATCACAATCGGGTCGTTGCCCTCATGCGGCTTCGCCGCATGGCAACCCTTTGCCGCGATCTTGATTTCAAAGCGATCAACGCCAGCGGTCAATGCGCCCTCTTTGCCGCCAATCACCCCAACCGGCAGCGTCGGATCGTTATGAATACCAAAAATTGCCGCGGCGTTGTCCAGTGCGCCGGTGGCAATCACTTCCGGCGCGCCCAGCCCCGTTTCTTCAGCCGCCTGAAACAGAATACGCACGGTTCCTTTCAGCTCCGGTTCAATCTTCTTCAGCAGAATCGCCGCGCCCAGCGCAGCGGAAGAATGAAAATCATGTCCACAGGCATGCATGACGCCTTTGCTGGTTGAGGTGAATTCCACGCCTGACTCTTCTTCGATAGGCAGGGCATCGATATCGGAACGAACGACCACCAGCGGACCTTCCTGTTGACCGCCGATTTCCGCGACCAGCCCCGTTTTCAGCGGTAATTCGAGAATACGAATCCCTTCTTTTTCCAGAACTTCTCTGATCTTGCGCGTTGTTTCAAATTCCTGGTTTGATAATTCAGGATGCCGATGCAGATCGTGTCGGAATGCCTGAATAAACTGAGCCAGCGGCTCATGCTGAGATGCTATTTTCATTAATGCCTACTCCACATTATCCGCCCTGTTTACGGGCGTGCAGGTTGCCTGTCCGTCAGGGGACTTTTTGTTTGTTTTTGGGTTAAATATCGTACTCAACCGGCTCGGGGATCTTGGTCAGCTGACGCAGGAAACGCTGTGTCTGCGGGTTATCAGAAAAACTGATCACTTTTTCCGCCGGGCCTTCTTCAACAATATGACCGTCCGCCATGAAAATTACCCGATCGGCCACTTCCTTAGCGAACTGCATCTCATGCGTCACAATCACCATGGTAGTGTTGTTTTTTGCCAGCTTCTGAATCACCTGCAACACTTCGTGCACGCGTTCCGGGTCCAGTGCCGACGTTGGCTCATCGAACAGAATCGCTTTCGGATCCACCGCCAGTGCCCGCGCAATACTGACTCGCTGCTGTTGCCCGCCGGATAACGTCACCGGGTACTGCGCCGCCTGCGGCAATAGCCCCACCTGTTCCAGCAATGCCAACCCCATCTCGTTGGCTTGCTTTTTCGGCATTTTCTTCACCACGATCAACGCTTCCGTGACGTTTTCCAGCGCCGTCTTGTTTTTGAACAGGTTGTAGTTCTGGAATACCATCGCCGTCTGACGGCGCAGGGCGTAGGCCTCTTTGGTTGAATAACGGCGCGTATCCAGCAATTGCTCGCCGATCTCAATCGTGCCTGACTCGGGCGTTTCCAACAGATTCAGGCAGCGCAACAACGTAGATTTACCGGAACCGGAGGGGCCGATGATAGCCACGACTTCACCTTTCGCGATATCCAGGCTGATATCGTTCAGCACCACCTGATCGCCAAAGCTTTTAGTGAGATTCTTTACACTGATCATTTCAGCCCCTTATCGCTGTAGCGAGTGATTCAGTTTCTTTTCCAACTGCTTTTGCAGCCAGGCATAAACAATGATCACCAACCAGTAAATCAAACCCACCACCAGGAAGGTTTCGAAGAAACGCAATGATTCTGCGGCAATCATCTTGCCTTCCGCAAACAGCTCAGATACGCCCAGCGCGAACGCGACCGAGGTGTCTTTAATCAGGGAAATAAACGTGTTGCCCGTCGCGGGTAACGCATTGAGCATCGCCTGAGGCAACACAATCCGACGATAAATCTGCGCCTTATTCATGCCGATGGATAACCCGGCCTCTGTCTGGCCAAAATCCACCGAGGCCAGCGCCGCACGGAATATCTCCGCCATATAAGCCGACGTTTTCAGACTGAAACCAATAATGGCTGCCGTCATCGCATCAAGGTTGGATAACCCCGGGAAAATCTGCGGCAGACCGAAATAGATGATAAACAGCTGCACCAGAGAAGGAATACCGCGGAATAGAGAAATGTAGAGCTCTACGATTTTCACCACGATGATGTTTTTGGTTTCACGAACCAGCGCCAGTACCAGACCGATAGCCATGGCAAACAACATCGACACCACAGCAAGCAGCAGCGTGGTCGGTAAATAGCTTAGTACCTGGGGAAAGACCTTTAGCAGGTAGGCGAGATCGATATTCATGAGTCATACCATTGATACTGCCATCGGTGCAGTATTCCCGCCATACTTCAAGCTGCATACGCTTTGCGCTGTTCAAAACGACAACGTTTTGTCCTGCAACCCGAATTATTTCGGGTATCGCCGCACCGACGGCATTAAAATTATCGTGAGCGTGCCACGAATTACTGAGCAGAAGGTGGTGTCGTGATATCTTCACCAAAATATTTAATCGACAGCGCTTTCAAACGCCCATCATCACGCATTTTATTCAGCTCTTCATCAAACTGTTTACGTAAGACATCGCCCTGTTCGTTTTTATGGAACGGGAAACTGACCTCTTCTACCACCAGCGAATTACCGACCAGCTTGAACGGCAGATTACGCTTGTTAATTTCTGCCAGCAAAATCGGACGGGAATTCACATAACCTTCAACACGTTTGGACAGGGCGTCATTCATCGCGCCGTCACGCGTTTCATAAGTACGAATAGTCACGCTGCCATCAGGAAACGCTTTCTTTAAGTTGTTGATATGATTGGACCCCAACACGCCGGCAACGGTTTTCCCTTTCAGATCATCCAGCGTATTGATATCGGCGTTGTCCTTGTGAGTCACAATCTGGCTGCCGTAGTAACTGTAAGGCTGGGCGAAATTGTATTTCTCCTGGCGTGCCGGGGTAATTGCCACCACGTTAGCCACCGTATCCAGTTTACCCGCTTCCAGTTGCCCCATCAGGCCGCTGAAATCGGCCGTGACCCACTCAACCTTGTAGTTCAGATCGTTGGCGATGGTTTCCGTGACTTCAACATCAAAGCCGACCAGTTTATTATCCTGCTTGAAGCCGCTGGGATAGCTCTGGCCGGTTGACCCTACCTTCAACACTTTCTCACCCTGGGCTGCATCCTGAGAATCACAGCCAGCCACAAGAAAGGCAGTCGTCAGCGCTAAAACAGACAACGTTAATTTTTTCATTATCATGCCTCTATTTTGAATTTCTTTTTTTCCACTGGTTATACAGTTGGTCATCAAGGATTTTTTCCATAAAGATCGTCAGGTGTCCTTTCCCCAAATCAGCTTGCCCGACTTCCCTGAAACCATAATGTTTATACATTTCAATCAACCACGGATGGCTTTGCGCAGTCCCTAACGACACAGCGGGAGCTTTAAGCTGAGCAATCAAAATATTCTGCTCAAGCCAGGTCATCATTTGCTTACCCAGCCCCTGCTTTTTATAGTCAGGATGGGTGGCAAACCACCCCAGATGCGGCAAACCATAAGGGCCAGGCTCTGGCCCCCAGGGATAGCGGATAGAGAATGAAGACACCATAACGCCGTTCTTCTCCATCACGTACACGCCGTGAGACGAAATGTGTTTGCGAACCATTTCAATGTCCGCATGCGCGGCAGAGAAATTGATGCCTAACTGACGTATCGGTTCAAAAGCCGCCAATGCCAGTGCCAGAAAGGGTTCATCATCCTCCAGCGTAGCCTGGCGGAATACGGTACTCATGATGTCACCTTCTACGCAGACAGCAGGCCGGATTTATCCGCATAGCGGATCACCTCATCCACTTTCTGGGGCGCACTCCCCAGATAGTTGGCCGGATTCAGCCACTCTTCCAGTTCAGCAGACGTCAGTTGTTCCGACAACACCGGGTGTTCCAACAGGACGGATTTGAATGACTGGTTCTGCTCGAATGCCTGCATGGAGCATTCGTAAACCAGATGGTGAGCCGTCTGTTTACCCAAACGTTTACCAATCTCAAACATCACTTTCTCGGACAGCAGCAAGCCGTTTTGCAGTTCCAGGTTCGCCAGCATCTGTTTTTCATTCACCGACATGCCGCGCAGAATACCCAGCGCATTCTGAAGCTGGGCCGACAGATAGATGTTGATTTCCGGTAATGCGATCCACTCCGCACGCCAGCTCATTGCATCACGCTCATGTTCCACTTTCATGGATTCATGAATCAGCGCGGCGCTTTTAAACACCGGCGCTGTCAGGCTTGCCAGCCCTTCCAGTGCGGCCGGATTGCGTTTGTGCGGCATCGTCGTGGAACCGATTTTACCCTCGGAGAAAGGTTCTTCGATTTCATTGATTTCGGTACGCATCAGGTTATACAGCTCGTTGCCGATCTTGCCCAGCGTACCGCTGATCAATACAACGACAGAGGCATACTCGGAGAAACGATCGCGGGCGGACTGCCAGCCAATGTTCGGCGTATTCAGGCCCAGCTTATCCAGCGTCAGACGCTCGATATCCGGCCCTTTATCGCCGAAGGAAGCATAAGTCCCGATGGCGCCGTTAATGTTGCCGACCAGCACGCGTTCTTTAATTTCACTCAGGCGTTCAAGGTGACGGACAAACTCATCCAGCCAGACCGCCAGTTTAAAACCGAACGTGGTCGGCAGCGCTTGCATGCCGTGAGTGCGGCCGGTCATCAGCGTGTATTGGTATTTTTTCGACAGGCGTTTTAATTCGACCGCCAGCAGTTGAGTATCACGAAAAACAATGTCAAAAGAATGCTTTAGTTGCAGAACGGTAGCCGTATCGACAATATCCTGCGTGGTTACGCCATAATGGATAAATTCGCCGGCCGCGCCACACTGCTTCTGGATCGCAGTAATCGTCGGCATCAGAGAATGTTTCATGCGCACAGCATCTTTCGCAATCTCTTCCACATTCAGCGTGCTGGCATCCGCTTTTTCGGCGATGGTCTGTGCCGCTTCCTGCGGGATAACGCCAAGCTCTCCTTCAGCCAGCGCCAGCGCCACCTCCACTTCAACCTGCTTTGTCAGACGATTATGCTCTGACCACACGTCCCGCATTTCAGGCGTGCCAAAATTATTCCCTATAAGAAGAAAATCAATAAGATGTGATGCCATAATAGCTTACTCGTTTGTTTGGATTTATCAGGCGGGGTTTTGTCGTTGTTCTAATCTTGGGAATATAACATGCGCCATATAGCCCCGATATAACTTCTGGATCTATCTTAGATCCAGAAGGTCGGATATTTACCATACAACGTTTTCGGGAAACCGGCGCGGCGCTTTTATAACTTCTCCACCGCCAGAATAGCCTGTTCTATTGCTTGCGGAGATAACGAAAACGGCAACAGCGCGGCACTGGCGGCGGGAAATTTAAAACTGCTCGCCAGATATTTCGCCACTTCCGGCTGTTTCTCACCGAACGCGGAGAGCGTCAATGGCGCGTCGTAGCGACATAATTGCGCCAGCAATTCGGCATCGGGCCGCCCGTCACCTTGCGCCAGGAGGGATTGCACCAACAATCCGAATCCGACTTTTTCACCGTGTAACCAATCATGCAGCTCGGGGATGTGCGTCAGACGATTATGGATAGCATGCGCGACCCCTGGGGAAGGGTTATCGTCACGCATGCTGTTGGCTAATCCCGCACCAGCAATATTGGCGTCAATGACCTGTTGCAGGGCGAGAGTCACCTGCTGATTCTCATTATCGCGTACCGCCTGCTCTCCCCACCGATTAAAGGTATCACGCGCAAAGGCCGCCGCCTGAATTTTGAGATTCAACGCCAGACTGTGACTGTTTTTTTGCTGATAAGGCTGGAATTCATACCATTTTGCCAGCGCGTCAACAATCCCCGCCTTCAGATAGCGCACATCGCTGCGTGCAATCACCGTGCTGTCCACGATGACCATGACAGGCATCCGTTTTAAAGGATAGGTCCCCTGATGCCCGCCGAGTTCATCGTAGAAGATACTAATGGGCGACCACGCCGCGCAGGTGGCGGCAATCGTCGGCAACGTCGCCACTTGCCCATTTTCCAGACTATCCGCGACGGCCTTGGCGCAATCCAGTACGCGACCGCCGCCTATCCCCAAAACAAACCGGGTTTGATGCTGTGCGATACGTTCCCTATGGTATTCCACCGCCTCCCTGGTACATTCGCCGGCAAGAAAATGCACATCAAACTGGATCCCGCTGTTATTAAGACTGGTCGTAACCGAGGCTTCTACCGCCTGCCAGGCTTTGGGACTGGTCACGATGGCAATTTGCCGGGCAAACGCGCGAATCAGTTCACCCACCCGATCGCATAAACCAGCCTGATGGTGATAGGCAAGGGGAGATTTTATGGTTAACACGAGGATTCCTTCATTTTCTTCTTTTTACCAATAACCCACGCTTAGGTTAATTGGTTATTCAAACGACAAGAGGCGATCATAGTAAGAATCCCCCGGAGATTTGTAATACAAGTAAACGGAATAAATTATAACGCTAAGATATAAACCCCCTTTTTTTGTGAATGATATAGTCCCTTGCGGATACGCCGTATCGGACCCCTTTAAATAACAATGTACTGATAAGGTGGTGTCCAATTTCATTTCAGACAGGGACACCACCATGAAAAAAACATTCTCCACCGGCCTAAAAACCATACTATTTGCGATGGGGATATCCGTCGCGCTCACCGGGTGTGATAATTCCGCTTCCACCGACCAGGAAAATATCTTGCGTATCGGCACCACCGGACAAAGTTTCCCCGGCTCTTATAAGGAAAATAATAAATTAGTCGGTTACGACGTTGATGTCGCGGAAGCCATTGCCAAGGAATTAGGCTACAAGATCCAATGGACAACGGCCGATTTCAGTGGGTTATTGGGCCAATTAGAAGCGGGCAAACTTGACACCATCGCAAATAATTTCGTCAAAACAACCGAGCGCCAGAAAAAATACAACTTTTCCGATGCTTATTTAAATTATGCATCGCAAATCGTCACCAGCGTAAAAAATGAAGATATCCAGTCAATAGCCGATTTAAAAGGTAAAACCATTTCGGGCGTATTAGGATCGACGCACCTCACCAACTTGCGTAATGCCTTTCCTGATAACAGCGTCACCATTCGGACCTATGAAACGCGTGATGCCGCCGTCAGTGATGTGATAAACAATAGAGTGCAAGGCTATGTGAATTCCCGCCCGATCCTATTAGCGGAAATCAATAAACATCAATTGCCGCTCAAACTGGTTGGCGAACCGCTGTCCAATGAAATAGTCAGCTTCCCCTTTGCCAAAACGCCTGAGGGAGACAAACTCCTCGCCGGTTTTAATGAAAAACTCAATGTATTACGCCAAAACGGTCAGCTGAAAACGTTGGCAGAGCAGTATTTCGGTAGTGATGATGTTTTGGCTAAGTAATTAACGAAACGATTAAATCGCCAAGGGCAACAAATAGCATCCCTGGCGATTTAATATCCATTTGGATAATACCAAAAACCGCAGGCGAAAAAAAAAGCACATCGAAAGATGTGCTTTTTTTAAAATTGGTCGGCGAGAGAGGATTCGAACCTCCGACCCACTGGTCCCAAACCAGTTGCGCTACCAAGCTGCGCTACTCGCCGAATGTACTGCTTTGTTGCTTAAGCTTATCGTTTGTGTGGTGCGAAGAGAGGGACTTGAACCCTCACGTCCGTTAAGACACTAACACCTGAAGCTAGCGCGTCTACCAATTCCGCCACCTTCGCATAACCATAAATCACAAACTTGAATCTGGGGTGGCTAATGGGACTCGAACCCACGACAACTGGAATCACAATCCAGGGCTCTACCAACTGAGCTATAGCCACCATAAACCACGCTTTACTACCTTTACGTACTATTTGTTACGCGGTACTTCCTTTACGGGGTAATTGTACCACCGCAGCTCTTGCACACAACTTAGTGGTGCGCCCGACAGGATTCGAACCTGAGACCTCTGCCTCCGGAGGGCAGCGCTCTATCCAGCTGAGCTACGGGCGCTTAGCGCCGTTGCGGGAGGGGATACTACGGATTTAACGAGTGCCTGTCTAGTGCTTTTTTATCGAAATGACGTGTTTGCTTATGCTTTGCTCATTTCGAGTTAAATAACGTACAAATCCGTTTTTCCCTCCCCTAAAAACGACGATTTCACCCCGATTATCGCCGTTTTTTTACCCAGGCCCAGCGCAAAGAAGAAAAACTACAAACGTCCGCTGTAATGATAGGCAAGGTACTTCAATAGCTTCAGCTGCCGGAAAATACGGCTCGGCTGGGAGACCAGACGATAGAGCCATTCCAGCCCCAGATTTTGCCAGGCCAGCGGCGCGCGTTTCACATGTCCGGTAAAGACATCGTAGGTGCCCCCCACGCCCATGTATAAAGCGTCAGGGTAGTGACTGCGGCAATCGCGCATCAGAATTTCCTGCCGTGGCGATCCCATCGCCACGGTGACAATCTGTGCGCCGCTGGCACGAATACGCTCAAACAGCGCATCGCGCTCTGCCGGAGCGAAATAACCATTTTGACTACCGACAATATTGACGTTCCACTGAGCCCGAAGCTTTGCTTCTGTTTGGGTCAATACGTCCGGCTTACCCCCGACCAGAAAAACCGGCGTCCCTTCCCGGCCGGCACGCTGCATCAGCGCTTCCCACAAATCGGCGCCCGCAATACGGCTCACATCAGCCTGCGGATATTTGCGGCGAATCGAGCGAACGATACTGATCCCGTCCGCATATTTGTATTCCGCCTTTTCCAGCAAGGCGCGCAGGGCAATATCTTTCTCGGCCGTTAAGACTTTTTCGGCGTTAATGGCCACCAGCGTACCGGTTTTCACCCGCCGATCGGCAAACAGATAGTCAACAAATTGCGCCATATGGCGAAATCCGTGGATAGCTAAACCACGGATCGAATACTGGGGGATAACTGCTTTTTCTTCCATTCTCAATCCTTTACGGCACGCTGCGCGTGGGGGTGACCGGCGGCGTGGTTGACGGCGTAGCCTGTGGCCGGGAGCGCAACAGGCGCTGCCTGATTAAACCCGCACTTTCCAGCAGCCAATACAGCAATTTGGCCACCAGCAGACAGAGGCCAAAGATGAGGCAGAAAAACACGACGCGTGAAACAAACGCATCAACCCCTTCACGCGTCAATACGATGATATTAAACACCGCCCCAAAGCAGAACGCTTGCAGAACGGCCGCCTTGTATCGATTACTGTCGTTTTTGCCCAGTTCATAAACCCAGTCGAACCATTTGATAATCAATCCAACGGCAATCGCACCCAGCGGAATGAACAGCACTCCGCCCATCACCACCAGTGAGCCTAATAACGTTGGAGAAATTGCCAGTCCGGAATGGTTATTCAATACTTCCCAGGTAAAGTAATTAGCGCTGTTCAATACCAGATTCGGGCGTTCAGGCCACAGCCAGGAAGGAATATACACGTAGAAATCACGCACGATAGGCGCGAGTCCCTGAAAATCGATTTTATCGTAATTCTGCCACAATAACGCCAGATTCTCCCACGGCGAGAACGTATCGCGAGTCAGGTACAGAAAGGTATAAAACGCTTCATCACCGCTGACATCCATGCCGTAGCGCTTAAGCGCCAGCCAGAACATGCCCACCACGCCGAACATCCCTGCCGCCGCCAGCATCCACAGCGTTATCCAGCCCCGCACGATGCCAATAAACAGGAACAGCGCGAAAGCAATAATCACATTCGCCCGCGTCCCTCCGACGATGACATAAGTCAGCATGCCAAACGCCACTGTCCCGATAAGAAACAGCAGCCAGGCCCGCTGCGTCTGACGCAGGAAATACACCACCAGCATGGCCGGAATAAAGAAATAGAAAAAGCGCTTCAATGCCACACCGGAGACTTCACTGGAAAAAATCTGACTGTAAGAACGCAGTTTGAACAGCAGAAAACCGTTGTTGAGGAAGAACATCCCCACCGTCGCTATCGCGATCAGCGCCAGCAACACCCAGGTCAGATTCGTTTCCACCCGGTTCATGGTAAGAAAAGGCGGACGTACAGCGCTCGTTTTCCTGCGCAAGCGGGTTTTATAACTGACATAGTAAATAGCGTAAAACGCCGTCGCGGAAAGCAGCGCCTGTAGTAAATACGGGACGGGCACCACCTCAACGCCAAAACGAAAGATCAATACGCAGGTGAACGGAAAACCGAAATAGAACGTCAGCAGATACAGCAGCGAAAACAAGACATTGAAGTTAAAACGAACACGACGAAACTCCTGCCAGGTCAGCGTCAGAATAAAAATGACCGAAATAAGGTAAACCACGAACAGGCCACCAAATTGTCCCAGCGTCATGTTGGTTCTCCCGCTGCCAGCGCCAGAGCCTGCCGCCAACCTTGCAGATAGTTAGGGTTAAAGAACGCGATTTGATGCTTATCAACGGATATCAACTGACGCTGAGCTTCACGAACCAGCGCTTCATCCAGATTATCACCGTAAAACAGCACCGGCAGATGCTGCTGCGCCAAATCCCGCCAGAAAGGATTCTTCCGGCTAATGACAAAAGGCACGCCAAACTGAATCAGCAGGCACAGCGTACCGATACCCTGTTGACGGTCAAAAATAAAGTAACCTAAATCGCAGGTGCGCAGCATATTCAGATAATCATCAAACGCCAGTTGATCTTTCAATAGCTGAAAATGTTTCACGCCGAACAGCGCCAATCCTTCTTCCTCAACCTGCGCAATGTAGGATGCGTTATTTGCCGGATAGCCCATCGGCACGATCACCCGAACATTAGTGCCGAACTGCTTATGAATGGCGCGCAACGCTTCCTGGTGACGATTGGTGCGATCGCCGGAATTACCGACCAGAATAGTCAGCGGCCCCGCCAGCGGCTTCTCCGCCTCTATGCCCGTCAACGCGGGATCCATCCGCGTCGGGAAATAAAGCAACGATGTGGGTACGCGAGGATATCGCTGCTGATACCACGCTAAATCGCCCTGCGTCGCAAAGACGTGTCCGATCCGCTTTTGCGCCAGACGCCGCAGCAGATAAAACAAGCGATACTTCAAACTACTGCCTTCTTCGTACAAGTCAGCGCCCCAGACATGCCAATAAACCTGTGCCGGCTTGATTTTACCGCTCAGCAGCGCCAGCCACAGCGTGGGATTAAATTGCCCGTGCAGAAAAAAACGCGTATTTCGATCGGCCTTTGCTTTCGTCATCACCGCCTGAGCCAGCGTCTTTTTATCCGCATACGTTTCAATATCAAGGGCCGGAAAATCCGCCAGCGGCAACGCGTCGCGCGTCGCCACCATAAAATGTCCCACCTGTTGTCGCGGCAATTCGTCCGCCAGAACATCATTAAAGAAACGTAAAACGGTCTGGTTATGGTGTGGGATATCAGATCCCAGGACATGAATCAGTGTCGTCATGCTCGCCTACGGTAAATAATGAATACGCTACAACAAAGCAAAAAATAGACCAGATACGTTGCCATATACGCCTGCGCCGCACCCAATGCGCCATGTCGGGGGATCAGCCAGTGCGCAAACCCGGTAAGCAGCAGAAACTGGCTCACCTCGGTCAGCAGATAAAAACGCAGCGCAGCTTTGGCTATCACCAGATAACCAAATACGTAAGCGCCCACTTTCATTACATCGCCCACCAGTTGCCAGGCGAACAAGTCTCTCATTGCGGTAAACTGGCTGGAAAACAACAGCCAGATAGCAAAATCACGCAACAGCCAGACACAAAAACTGACCGCAGCCACCACGGGAAGTACAAACTTCAACGACCGGACGATTTCCTGCGCCAACGCCGCTTTATCCGTCAGGCGTGAGAGCGTCGGTAGCAGATAAACAGTGAACGATGCAGTAATAAATTGCAGATAAGCATCAGAAATACTGCTGACGCCTTGCCAGATACCGACATCGTCCCAGCTGTAGTGTTCCGCCAACAGGTTACGCATCATGATATACGCAACGGGCAGCGTCACGGCGGTCATCAGCGCCATCAGAGTGAACTTGCCGAGATGACCCGCAATCGCCTTGTCCCAGGCTGGTTTCAACGACGACAGCGAGAGCGGCGTACGACGCAACATCAGCCAGCCTGCCGGTAAGACCACCAGCGCTGGCACCAATGCCAGCCCGGCCAACGCGCCACGGTATCCGCCCAGCGTAAAGCACAGCCAATAGGCAGCCAGACCAATCAGGCTGCCGCTGATGACGGCCAGCGCATTCCCGATAGCATCACGGTAACCTTTCAGTATTGCCAGAAACAGGTTGGCATAGGCGATGCCCATCTGGATAAAAGCCAGCGCCCGCACCACATCCCGATATTCATCGTGTCCAAACAGCGCGTTAGCGATAGGACGCGAGGCAAACAGAAATACCACGGCCAGCAGCGTGGAAAATCCCAGCACCAGCGCGACGGCGGTGCCAAGCAAGGGCGTTAATCGGTCCGGCTGCTGGTGATATTCCGCAACGTACTTGGTCACGCCGTTAAAAATACCGGCGCCAGACAGAACTCCCAGCACGGTAATGAGCTGACGAAAATTACCCGCCTGCCCAACCCCGCTGGGCCCGAACGCCACCGCCAACAGCTTGACCACTATCAGCCCCGCGCCGATTTTTATCAGCGTGGAGCCCGCCGTCCAGATTGACGCTTTCGCTAACGACATATCAGGAGAAGAAGCTCAGGGCGGTATTGATTACCGTACGCTGATTGACGTCAGGCAGGTTGTAGAACAGCGGCAGACGTACCAGACGTTCACTTTCCTGTGTGGTATAACGATTTTCGCCGACAAAATGTCCAAAATTCAGTCCGGCAGGACAGTCGTGCAGCGGAATATAATGAAAGACCGTCAGGATTTCAGCTTCTTTCATGTAATTGATAAAGGCGCTTCGATCTTCCGCATCGCGCAGCTTGATATAAAACATGTGCGCATTGTGAATACAGCTGCCCGGTATTGTCGGCAATGTAATGCGGCCAGCATCAGCCAGCGATTTGAACGCGGCGTAATAGTTCTGCCACAGGCGTAAACGGCGTTCATTAATCGGTCGGGCGGCTTCAAGCTGCGCCCACAGATAAGCCGCCTGAATATCGGCCATCAGGTAGCTGGAGCCAATATCGCGCCAGGTATACTTATCAACCTGCCCACGGAAAAACTGACTGCGGTTAGTGCCTTTTTCACGCACGATTTCCGCCCGTTCAATCAGCCTTGAGTCATTAATCAGCGTCGCTCCGCCTTCTCCGCCGGAGGTGTAGTTCTTGGTTTCATGGAAGCTAAAACAGCCGATATGGCCGATCGAACCCAATACACGCCCTTTGTAACTCGACATCACGCCCTGTGCGGCATCTTCAACCACAAACAGATCATATTTCTTCGCCAGCGCCATGATGGCGTCCATTTCACACGCGACGCCAGCATAGTGAACCGGCACAATAACGCGCGTTTTATCGGTAATCGCCGCTTCAATTTTCGTTTCATCGATGTTCATGGTATCCGGACGAATATCGACAAACACAATTCTGGCGCCGCGTAACACAAAGGCGTTGGCGGTCGAAACAAAGGTATAACTCGGCATGATGACTTCATCACCGGGTTTGATATCCAGCAGAATTGCCGCCATTTCCAGTGAAGCCGTACAGGATGGCGTCAACAGCGCTTTCCTGGTGCCGGAATAGTGCTCCAGCCACTGCTGGCAGCGACGGGTAAAACCACCGTCACCGCACAGTTTGCCGCTGCTCATGGCAGCCTGCATATAATCGAGTTCTGTACCCACAACCGGAGGCGCATTAAACGGAATCATGTGATCACCTGTATAACCAATAAGCCGTGCCCTCAACCCGGGCACCGCGACGAAGATAAAGACGAAGTGCCGCCACATTACCGACCTGTGTCGCGACCCGTAAACGCTGTATCCCTTGCTGCCGACACCACATTTCAGCAAGAGCCATCAGTTGCGCACCCACACCGCGGGTGGTGACGTCCGGAAAAACGCCGAGTAACCCGATACGCGCTTCCCCATCACCAAGTTGGCGAATCGTCACCCAGCCCTGCGGCACACCCGCCTCGTTTTCAACCAACAGACACAGGTTATCAAAGGTGCCAAGCACGGCGTTTTCTATCCACCGGGCATAAAAACGGCCGCTGTCCGTTGGCTGATACCAGGGGGAACGGAAACGGCTCAGGGAGAAGACCTTTGCCGCCGCCTGCCGCAGCATCGGGATATCGGCGCTGTCGGCCACGCGCTGGCGAGGTAATACCGCCGTCGCGGGCGTATCGTCCAGCGATAGGCAGAGGTCGACTTCCCCTTCGACCAGACGAAAACCGATATTCGCCAATGTATCCGCCAGCGCCAGATTATCGGCCGGTATCTTAGCCTGCGTCAGCGCATAGCGCGCCAACGCTGCTGGCGTCAGGACGGGCGCGGAAGATGAAAAATTCAGCTTGCCGCTGACCAGATTGAAAAACTCGCTTTCCCAGTTCAGCGGTTCAATCGTGGCGCGGATCGCAGACGCATCTGAGGACGTTGGCTTCCCCTCCGTCAGAATGAAGTCAGAATTTTTCATATCCGCTCCTTATCTTGTATAAACCCGACCGATCAGTCGTTCAGCCCCAAACGCTCGCCGGTATAGGAACCATCCTGTACGCTGCGCCACCAGGATTCATTATTCAGATACCAACTGACGGTTTTTCTCATGCCGGTTTCAAATGTTTCCTGTGGACGCCAGCCCAATTCACGCTCAATTTTACCGGCATCAATGGCGTAACGAATGTCATGACCGGGGCGATCTTTCACATAGGTTATTAAGTCACGGTAGTGCCGCACGTCAGCGGGTTTGTTGGGAACCAGTTCTTCCAGCAGCTCACAAATCGTCTGAACGACTTCGATGTTTTTACGTTCGTTATGACCACCGATGTTGTACGTTTCCCCAACGATGCCTTCCGTCACGACTTTATAGAGCGCACGAGCGTGATCTTCGACGAACAGCCAGTCACGGATCTGGGCTCCATCGCCATAAACCGGCAGTGGCTTACCCGCAACCGCATTCAGAATTATCAGCGGGATCAGTTTCTCAGGGAAATGATAGGGGCCATAGTTGTTGGAACAGTTGGTGATAATGGTCGGCAAACCGTAGGTACGTAGCCAGGCACGCACCAGGTGATCGCTGGATGCTTTAGACGCGGAGTAAGGGCTGCTTGGCGCATAAGGCGTCGTTTCCGTGAACAGATCATCGGTACCGTGCAAATCGCCGAACACTTCATCAGTCGAGATATGGTGAAAGCGGAACGCCGCTTTTGCGGTGGCTTCCATACTTTGCCAGTAGTGACGTGCGGCTTCCAACAGATTGTAAGTACCCACTATATTGGTTTCGATGAACGCCGCCGGGCCATCAATAGAGCGATCGACATGACTTTCCGCGGCCAGATGCATCACCATCGCTGGCTGATATTCGGCAAACACCCGATCGAGCGCCGCACGATCGCAAATATCTACCTGTTCAAAAGCAAAACGAGCGCTGTCCGCGACCGGTGCCAAAGAGGACAGATTGCCTGCGTAGGTAAGTTTGTCCACCACCGCCACACTGTCCGGTGTCTCGGTCAGAACGTGCCTTACCAACGCTGAACCAATAAATCCGGCTCCGCCGGTAATTAAAATACGTTTCAACGCCACACTCCTTTTGTATCAATAACCCAATCTTGTTTAACGTCTTCGGGGTTAACAGCTTTGAACTGGCGGTGATCGACCAGCATCACCAGGACATCCGCATCCCGTAACGCCGACGCCGTATCGACCAACTGTACGTGCCCCGCCAGCGCAACAGGCAATTGTTTCACATTAGGCTCTACCGTCAGCGTGGCGCCCACATGCCACTGCGCGATCATTGCCGTAATTTCCACTGCCGGGCTTTCGCGCAGGTCGTCAATGTCAGGCTTAAACGCCAGACCAAAACAAGCGACCGTGACTTCGCTGGCGCGTTTGTCCGTCTGCGCCAGGTAATCCGCCACCGCCGCTTTAACCCGATCGACAACCCATAGCGGTTTGCCATCATTCACCAGCCTGGCCGTGTGAATCAGTCTCGCCTGCTGCGGGTTCTGAGCCACAATAAACCACGGATCAACGGCAATGCAGTGCCCGCCCACGCCGGGGCCGGGTTGCAGAATATTGACGCGGGGATGGCGGTTTGCCAATCGGATAAGTTCCCATACGTTAATGTTCTGCTCGGCGCAGATCAGCGACAGCTCATTGGCAAACGCAATATTGACATCACGGAAGCTATTTTCCGTCAGCTTGCACATCTCGGCCGTGCGAGAGTTAGTGATTACACACTCACCTTCAAGGAAGATTTTGTACAGTTCACTGGCGCGTGCGGAGCACACCGGCGTCATCCCGCCAATGACCCGATCGTTTTTAATCAGTTCGACCACGACCTGCCCCGGTAAAACGCGCTCGGGACAGTAGGCAATATTGATGTCGGCGGCATCTCCCGCCTGCTGTGGGAAGGTTAGATCGGGGCGAACCTGAGCCAGCCATTCAGCCATCTGCTCCGTTGCGCCGACAGGCGAAGTCGATTCCAGAATGACCAAATCGCCTTTTTTCAGCACGGGAGCAATCGACTCCGCCGCGGCCTGTACATAAGCCATATCCGGTTCATGATCGCCTTTAAACGGGGTAGGTACCGCAATCAGAAACGCATCCGCCGCAACGGGTTTGTTAAAGGCGCGCAGGTAGCCATGCTCTACCGCCACTTTTACCAGCGTATCCAGATCGGGCTCGACGATGTGAATTTCACCCCGGTTAATGGTGTCCACCGCCTGTTTATTTACATCAATACCCACCACATTCTTTTTACGAGACGCAAATGCCGCTGCGGTCGGTAATCCGATATATCCCAGTCCAATAACGGAGATTGTGTCAAAACTCATAATGTCACCTGATATTTTTGTATGGCGGGCTATCCTGCCCGCCCCCTTCGGCCGTCGCAAGCGACGTTGAAAAACGCTCCCGGCGTTTTTTTATGGCGGGATCAATCTGGCTCGCCCCTTCGGGACGTTTACACATGCATGGGCAGGCGTGCGCTTTTCAACGCTTCAACAATACGCTGGCAGGCCTGACCATCACCATAGGGGTTATGTGCACGACTCATCGTCTGGTATTCATTTTCATCAGTCAGAAGCAGGGAAACGGCATCTACGATTTTCGCCACGTCGGTCCCCACCAATCTCACCGTCCCGGCCTCCACCGCCTCGGGACGCTCGGTAGTTTCACGCATGACCAACACCGGCTTACCTAACGAGGGGGCTTCCTCCTGAATTCCGCCGGAATCGGTCAGAATCACATACGAACGATTCATCAGATAAACAAATGGCAGATAGTCCTGTGGCGCAATCAACATCACATTGTTAATGCCACTCAGGATGCGGTTGACCGGCTCACTGACGTTAGGATTAAGGTGTACCGGATAAACAATCTGCACATCCGGATGCCGTCTGGCGATATCGGCCAGCGCACTGCAAATACGTTCGAAACCGTCACCAAAACTTTCACGCCGGTGTCCGGTGACCAGGATCAGCTTTTTGGTCGCATCCAGAAAAGCGTACTGCTCATCCAGACGGCGACACAAGTCCGCATCACTGACGATGCGATCCCGTACCCAGAACAACGCATCAATGACCGTATTCCCGGTGACGACAATATGTCGATCCGACAAATGCTCACGCAGTAAATTCTGACGGGCATTTTCCGTTGGCGCAAAATGGTACATGGCCAAGTGCCCGGTCAGCTTACGGTTCGCTTCTTCCGGCCAGGGAGAATAGAGATTTCCGGTACGCAGCCCGGCCTCCACATGTCCAACGGGAATGCGTTGATAAAACGCAGCCAAACTGGTGGTCAGCGTCGTGGTGGTATCACCATGCACCAGCACCAAATCGGGTTTAAATTCAGTCATAACGGGCTCGAGCCCTGTCAGAATGCGGCAGGAGATCTCACTGAGGCTCTGTCCCGGCTGCATGATATTCAGATCGTAATCTGGCGAAATATTGAACAAACGCAGCACCTGATCCAGCATCTCCCGATGCTGGGCTGTTACGCAAATTCTCGATTCAAAGGCTTCATCCTGAGCCAGGGCATGAACCAATGGAGCCATTTTAATGGCCTCCGGCCGGGTGCCGAAAACAGTCAACACTTTCACAGTGAATCTCTTTAATCAGGTTAGACGCAGACTTTTACTGCGAATCGGACGTCAATCAGCGAACCGGTTGACGTGGACGGCGTACCAAAGCAAAACCCGCGCCCACTAACGCCCCGATCGCGCCCCACATCACCATCAGAAAGGCACGACGCGGGCTATCGCGCTTCACCGGTTCTTCCGGTGTACGCAGGTAGCGGTAGGTCTGGAAACTGGCGTCAAGCGTGGGCCCGACATTCAGAGTGGTTAGCATGGCGCGATTTTGATCGTAATCGAGATCATAGTGCGGCCCGCTGGCTTGCAAAGACTCCAGGCGTGCCTGCAACATCGGCCTTCCCAGTAAAAACATTTCTGACGCAGGCAGCTCATCCGCCGGCGTATCAGTCTGGCTACGGCTGATACCTTGCTGCTGGGCGATTTTCAGCGCCTGTTCGACACTACGGATTTCACGTTCGTAAATCGCCTTGGCGACGGCTTCCTGCCGCTTGATCTGCGACTTGATGAAAATGGTTCTGGCCGCCCATGCGCCAGTGATTTCTTCATTCAGGTGACCCGCTGCGTGTTGACTGGCGAACACCACATACTGACGAAGTAACGTATTGGCGTCAGCGGGCGTTTCCGCCATCAGCTTCACCGTATCACTGGTTTTTTTGGCATCATCACGCGGCGTAAACTGAATATTATTCACCAGTTCATCCAGCAGGGCGGCATCAGCCTTCACATCCCCCTCCTGACGCTGCTTGTAATAGTCAGTCTGTAACCAGAAATCCCGGCGGGTATCATAGGCCGCCAGCTGCATGATGAACTCATCATAAACATCGGCCGAAATGGATGGCTGCTCCGATTGCGGCACAGCAAAGGATTTCGCATCCAGATTGCGGAGAAACTGTTGTTGCGAATAGTACCCGCCCAACATGTTTACCGTCGGTTTATCCGTAATCGCCGTTGCACTCCACTCCTGTTTTACCAGATAAGAATAGAGTAACGCCGTAACGCTAAACAGCACGGCAATAGCGATGATCCAGGGCTTACCACGCCACAGCGTGCAAACTAAGCCGCGAATGTCCAGTTCATTATCAACTAACGTATTCCCGGTAGACAGGTTCTCTGATTTCATTACTTCCCCAAGGTTATTTGGTCAAGGGAACTGCTTTTGCTCATCGGCATTCCGCATACGGCGCTTGATGCGCTTGATAAAACGAGCGACTCGCCATGCGCGTTTCAGGCAGTAGCCATAGAGCAAAAACGTAAGCAAGAATAATGCCAACATTACCCATTCTGGCACAAAGGAGAGGTATTCTCCAAGCACACCAACTGCGGCTAATAACGCGGCCGCCAGCGTAATCAACACAAAAGCCTGTCGAGAAGTAAAGCCGGCCCGCATCATCAAATGATGGATATGCTGGCGATCGGGAGAAAACGGACTCATCCCTTTATGTAGGCGGCGATACATAATCGCGATCATATCAATGAGGGGAATCGCAATAATCCACAATGCGGTAACAGGATTAATCGGATGCTGTTTACCTTGCGTGGTCTGAATCAGGATCCAGATAGCCGTGAAACCGATCATGGTACTCCCGGCATCACCCATAAAGACTTTGAACCGTTTACCGAAAACGCCGAGATTCAGCAGAATATAGGGAAGCGTAGCGGCAATCATGGCAAAGCACCACAACGCCAGATTCATATGACCGCCCAGATAGAGCAATATCCCCATTGCGCCAAATGAGACACAGGATAGCCCGCCCAGCAGCCCATCAATCCCATCAACCATATTGAAAGCATTAATTGCGGCCCAGACCGCAAACAGCGTGACCAGATAGCCAAAAGGCCCCAATCCCATTTCCCATGGGCCAAAAATATGGCCGAGGTTGTGCAAAGAAAGCCCCGCAAACCCCATCATGATGGCCGCGACACATGCCTGTACGACAGCACGGATTTTCACGCTGATATCAAAACGGTCATCCAGTGCGCCGACAAACACCAAAACACCGGCACAAAGCAGGTAAAGACGGAAATTGGGAATGTAGTAATCGGTGATCAGAAAGGTAAAGCAGATCCCTGCGAACACGGAGATACCCCCCACCAGAGGAATCAGCCCCTGATGCCGTTTACGGTAGTTCGGGCGATCGACAAGTCCTATCTTTCTCGCCACCTGGCGAGCAAAAAACAGAAAGCCCAGAGAAAACAGGAAAATGATTAATAATTCGATACTCATAATGAGTAAATTCACCGTTCACAGCTTCGCTATGGCTGCTCAATATATGCTCGGTTTACGCCTTAAAGACTATCAATCACATTGATACATTTCCGTTCAGCAAGGCCACAACCCTATGGCCTGCTTCCCAGGCGATCAGCATAGTCTAAAAAGAACGCAGTTTATAACCTTTATGGCTCAAATAACCATTTTATAGGCTTGGATATAAAAAATCGCCGGGAGCGATTTTAAACATCGCTTGCGACGACCGAAAGGGGCAGGAATAGTCCGGCATAAAAAACGCCACGACCCAGCGTGGCGTTCCCCGAGTCCATTCGTGATTTACGAACGCTTCATCATATCGAAGAATTCATCGTTGGTTTTGGTCATCGCCAACTTGTTAATCAGGAATTCCATCGCATCAATCTCACCCATCGGGTGGATAATCTTACGCAGAATCCACATCTTTTGTAGTTCTTCAGACGTGGTCAGCAATTCTTCTTTACGCGTACCGGAACGGTTGTAATCGATAGCCGGGAATACGCGTTTTTCAGCAATTTTACGCGCGAGATGCAGCTCCATATTACCGGTGCCTTTAAACTCTTCGTAAATGACTTCGTCCATTTTTGAACCGGTATCGACCAGTGCGGTTGCAATGATCGTCAAGCTGCCGCCTTCTTCAACGTTACGGGCCGCACCAAAAAAACGTTTTGGACGATGCAGAGCGTTGGCGTCCACACCACCGGTCAATACCTTGCCGGAAGCAGGCACCACGGTGTTATAAGCACGTGCCAGACGTGTAATAGAGTCCAGCAGAATGATGACGTCTTTTTTATGCTCGACCAGGCGCTTCGCTTTTTCGATTACCATTTCGGCAACCTGAACGTGGCGGGAAGCAGGTTCATCAAAGGTAGAAGCAACGACTTCACCTTTAACCAGACGCTGCATCTCGGTCACTTCTTCCGGACGTTCGTCAATCAGCAGCACCATCAGCACGCAGTCAGGATGGTTGTAAGCAATGCTTTGTGCAATATTCTGCAACAGCATGGTTTTACCTGCTTTTGGCGGAGCAACAATCAGACCGCGCTGACCACGGCCGATAGGCGCGGCCAAATCCAGCACCCGGGCCGTCAAATCTTCTGTTGAACCATTACCACGCTCCATCCGCAGGCGAGAATTCGCGTGCAGGGGAGTGAGGTTTTCAAACAGGATTTTACTGCGGGCGTTTTCTGGTTTGTCGTAGTTGACTTCGTTGACTTTCAGCAGGGCAAAATAGCGTTCACCTTCTTTTGGCGGCCGGATTTTGCCTGAAATGGTGTCACCAGTACGAAGGTTAAAACGGCGGATTTGACTGGGGGAAACGTAGATATCATCGGGACCGGCAAGGTAGGAACTGTCTGCAGAACGGAGGAAGCCAAAGCCATCCTGCAATATCTCCAGCACACCGTCGCCGAAAATATCCTCGCCACTTTTCGCGTGCTGCTTGAGAATGGCAAAAATAATATCCTGCTTGCGCATGCGAGCGAGGTTTTCCAATCCCATACTTTCGCCAAGAGTAATCAACTCAGAAACCGGCGTATTCTTTAATTCGGTAAGATTCATAATGGTGGGTTCTTAAACTCGGGGTAAATCTCGAACTATTAACGTGAATGGTATGGCAGGGTCATCCGTGCCTCTATAATAACCTTCGATCACCCATATACTCGTCATCTTTCAAGCCGCAGGCGCGTTGGCTGCCTTCATTCACCCCAGCCGCCTACTCATTGTAAGCGCCAGAGGATTCACTCGGTTGCCGCCTTCCTGCACCTCAAAATCTATTGGGTATGCCCGTTTTGTTGCGTTCTTAACGCATGCAGAATCTGCACAAAACGACAGCGAAGGATTTCGAAGATACATAAAACCAGTTATTTTAAAACTATTAGATTGTCCAAACCAGATAACGAACATTTTTGTAAATCAATGACTTTCCGATTTTGACACAGAATAATACTTTAGATTCAAACTTTCAGGCTTAAGCCTAAAGGCTTAAACGTAGGTAAGTACGATATGCAGTATTGACGAATCTAGCACGCTTCCTGACGGGCGGCAAGCGGTCAATGGAGAATTATGCCACCCTCAGGAATGCAGGACGAATTACAGATTGGCGGTCAGGAACTCTTTCAATTGTCCTTTAGACAGAGCGCCGACTTTGGTCGCTGCAACTTCACCATTCTTGAACAACAGCAAAGTAGGAATACCACGGATACCATATTTCGGTGCGGTTGCCGGATTTTCATCGATATTGAGCTTGGCAACCGTCAGTTTACCTTCGAATTCTTCTGCAATTTCATCCAGAATCGGAGCGATCATTTTACAGGGACCACACCACTCAGCCCAGAAATCAACCAGGGTTACGCCCTCAGCCTGCAATACTTCCGTATCGAAACTGCCATCAGTCAGGTGAATAATTTTATCGCTCATGTTTTACTCCACAGGATTATGTCTACCTTGTTGGTGTAGCATTAACCAACAATAAGGTTGACTTTATTTCACCGGATACGCTTTCGTAAAGCAATAGTTAGCTGATATTCTACCACACTATGAGCAAAACACACTTAACAGAACAGAAGTTTTCCGACTTCGCCCTGCACCCGCGGGTTATCGAAGCTCTTGAAAGTAAAGGGTTTCATAACTGCACGCCTATCCAGGCGTTAACATTGCCACTGGCTTTGTCAGGGCGTGATGTAGCAGGTCAGGCGCAAACCGGTACAGGCAAGACGCTAGCTTTTCTCGCGTCTACTTTCCATTATCTGCTTTCACACCCTGCAAATGCAGAGCGTCAGACCAATCAGCCGCGCGCCTTAATTATGGCGCCGACCCGTGAATTAGCCGTACAAATTCACTCTGACGCAGAAGCCCTTTCCCGTCTGACAGGACTGAAACTCGGTCTGGCTTATGGCGGCGATGGCTATGACAAACAACTCAAGGTGCTGGAAAGCGGCGTCGATATCCTGATCGGCACTACGGGCCGTCTGATCGACTACACGAAACAGAATCATATTAACCTAGGTGCAATCCAGGTCGTGATTCTGGATGAAGCCGACCGCATGTATGATCTGGGCTTTATCAAAGATATCCGCTGGCTGTTCCGTCGGATGCCGCCGGTAACGCAGCGCCTGAACATGCTCTTTTCCGCGACGCTTTCCTACCGCGTACGCGAACTCGCTTTTGAACAAATGAATAATGCCGAGTATGTGGAGGTCGAACCGGAACAAAAAACCGGCCACCGCATCACAGAAGAGCTGTTCTATCCGTCCAATGAAGAAAAAATGCGCCTGCTCCAGACGCTGCTCGAGGAAGAGTGGCCGGACCGCTGCATTATTTTTGCTAATACCAAACACCGTTGTGAAGATATCTGGGGCCACCTGGCCGCCGATGGTCATCGCGTTGGTCTGCTGACAGGTGACGTGGCGCAGAAAAAACGTCTGCGTATTCTGGATGACTTCACCAACGGCAAGCTGGATATTCTGGTTGCGACCGACGTAGCGGCGCGTGGCCTGCATATTCCGTTAGTCACGCACGTCTTCAACTACGACCTGCCGGATGACTGTGAAGACTATGTTCACCGTATTGGCCGTACTGGCCGCGCAGGTCAAAGCGGTTTCTCCATCAGTCTGGCCTGTGAGGAATACGCGCTGAATCTGCCCGCTATCGAAACCTACATCGGTCACGGTATTCCGGTCAGCAAATACAACAGCGACGCATTACTTAACGATTTACCGGCACCGAAGCGCTTAACGCGCCCGCCTCGCTCCAATAGCGGCCCGCGCAGAAGCAACGCGCCGCGCCGTAGCGGAGCGCCACGTAATAATCGTAAACGACCAGGCTGATCGCGAATGCTAAGCTCCTCTTCACTTTATGCGGCTATCGATCTCGGCTCCAACAGCTTTCATATGCTGGTGGTTCGGGAAATCGCGGGCAGCATTCAGACGCTGGCAAAGATAAAACGAAAAGTTCGTCTTGCCGCAGGATTGGATAAGCAGAGCCGGTTATCGCAGGAAGCGATGCAGCGGGGCTGGCAGTGTCTGCAATTGTTTTCAGAACGATTGCAGGATATTCCACGGGAGCAGGTACGCGTTGTCGCGACGGCAACCTTACGGCTGGCCACCAACGCTGACGAATTTCTGCAACAGGCCCAGCAGATTCTGGGATTACCGGTTCAGGTTATCAGCGGTGAAGAAGAAGCTAGGCTGATCTATCAGGGCGTGGCCCACACCACCGGCGGACCAGAGCAGCGTCTGGTCGTTGATATCGGCGGCGGCAGCACAGAACTGGCTACCGGCGTGGGCGCCAAGGCAACCAGACTCATCAGCTTGCCCATGGGCTGCGTGACCTGGCTGGAACGTTATTTTAGCGATCGTAATCTGGAAGCGGGTAATTTTGAGCGCGCCGAACAGGCGGCTCGCGAAATGCTGCGCCCGGTCGCCGCTTCTCTGCGTGAACAGGGCTGGCAAATCTGCGTCGGCGCATCAGGTACGGTGCAGGCTTTGCAGGAGATTATGGTCGCGCAGGGGATGGATGAATACATCACGCTGACAAAACTCCAGCAGCTAAAACAGCATGCGATCCAGTGCGATAAGCTGGAAGAGCTCGAGATTGAAGGTCTGACGCTGGAAAGAGCCCTGGTTTTTCCCAGCGGACTGGCGATTCTGCTGGCCATATTTCAGGAACTCGGCATAAAAACCATGACACTGGCCGGAGGCGCACTGCGTGAAGGTCTGGTGTATGGCATGCTCCATCTACCGATTGATCAGGATATCCGCCACCGGACGCTGCATAATTTACAGCGTCGTTATCTGTTGGACCGCGAACAAGCCAAACGGGTGGGTTCGCTGGCCGACAACTTTCTGCAACAGGTCGCGCGCGACTGGCAGTTGGACGATCGATGTCGTGAACTACTGCAAAGTGCCTGTCTGGTCCACGAAATTGGTCTAAGCATCGATTTTCGCCAGTCTCCTCAGCATGCGTCCTATCTCATCCGCAACAGCGATCTTCCCGGCTTTACCCCCGCGCAAAAGAAACTACTGGCCACGTTGTTACAAAATCAAAGCAATCCTGTCGACCTGATGCCACTCAGTCAACAAAATGCATTGCCGGTGATACAAGCCCAGCACCTGTGTCGTCTGCTGCGTCTGGCGATTATTTTCGCCAGCCGCCGCCGCGACGATACGTTGCCGGCAGTACGTCTGCGCGTCGAAGGCGAAAGTTTACGGGTCATTTTGCCTGCCGGCTGGATGGCTCAACATCCGTTACGGGCAGAAGCACTGGAACAGGAAAGCCGCTGGCAAAGCTATGTTCACTGGCCGCTGATACTGGAAGAAACCCCGCGCTAATGCCAACCGATGTGCGGGCCAGAGGAGCGCTACTCCCCTTTGGTGTTCTGGTCCAGTACCAGTTGACACACCATTAAGTGGCAACCGCGCCGCTCTTGCGCGTCTAATGGCAGAGCGCTTCATCATTCACCTGACCGCCGTTGATTTCACTCCCGCCATTACCATCAGCGGCAAGTGGCTCACTGAGACGGGATTTACCACCGGCCAGCCGATCATGCCGGGCTGCATCGTCGTCACCGTGCAAGATATTCGGGAACTCTGGCACTGTCTGGAAGGATTAAGCCTGAAACCGTTCGATGAACGCGCCGCCGCCGACTGGCTTAACTGCTTTCCCGGCGGACTGGATTCTGGCGGGGATAATTAATCAGTAAATAACCGCGACTGAACGACAGATAAAATAAAGCCGGAAGGATCGTTGTGATCGCTTCCGGCTTTTTCAACATATTATTATAATAAAACATAATGGATAAACATCATTACTTATTTTTACTAAAACGACTTATCCAACCATCTTCCGTAAATAACTCACCGGATAATCCGTCGCTTATTTCAGTAATATTTTTACCTGATACTAATATCTCTTTTTTATCATCTTCTTCAAACAGAAAAAGAAAGTTAAATACACCTTGAGAGCGTAAATTCCATAATGATTCAGCAACAAGGCTTCTCGCTTGTTGTGTTGTTGCACCCCCAGCTTCCAGCGCATTAACTGCTATTTTTGTATGCTCACTGAGAGTATTAGGTCGGCCAGTGTTATAAAGATCTTTAAAAGCCTGTCTTTGGTATGAAGTCATAGCCTGATGATCCCATCCCATCCCATCTTATCCATATAATCCTGACTTATTGAGAATCCTTTTTTCGGATCGTACTTAGGATTGCTTTTAAATCCGGCTTTCGCATGCACGTGGTGGCCACCGACATCTTTATATTGACCAGTTCCACATTTCGCCAACCCCAACGGATCGATCCACGTCAGCGGATTCGGTGCGTACTGGTAGTTATTTAATCCCCCCGCCAGCCCCGACGCGCACTTTTACTCCCGGACACGCTACCGCCGCGCTGTGACTTTCCCTGTCTGCACACTCCGCATAATAACAACACGCCGTACCGCTGGCATTACCTGTTTTTATTACGCCAACCCGTGACGGGGCCGCTGCTTGTCTGCGGCTCCGGCGCGGGGGCGGAAGCAGGCGAGCGGGGAAGGAGCAACGCAGTGCGACCCCGCGCAGCCTGACGCAGCGGGCGGGTATTAAGCCTTTCAGCAGAGGCCGTCAGGCCGACTTCCCTGTCGGGGTTGACGTTGGCTGAGGATTGGCTCCGCTGCTTCCGCCGCCAGGGACGGCGGCCGCACCCCGTCGCTGAAGGGAGCGCCGACGCCGACAGCAGAGGGCGCAGCCCTGTGCGCCGCGCCGGACTGCGCTGCCGACTGCGGGGGCGCACGACATAATGCAGATTATACGCATTATGTTTAATGGACGGCTGGCCAGCAGCAGCGCGGGCAGAGAGCGATTTAGCGTAGCGCTGGCCGGACGGCCATTTACCCCCGCACACGCCGATGCTGAACAAGGCAGTAAGCCCGCAGGGACGAGGGCTTTCTGCCCGGCACCGTCCTGCGCCCCTGAAGAGAGTGAGCTACTTTTTCGGGCTGTCCGGCGATACCCTGTTTTCAGTCGGTTTCATCGGTCAGCAGGTCACTTTCATAGTCCTGACCACTGTGCCAGATACCCAGCACCGTTACCCGCTTTTTGTCTTCCTCCACCATGAAGGCAATAACCGTTCTTTTACGGTAGTTCGTCACGCGAAGCCCCGGCAGGATATCATCACGCTGATTTCCTCTCTCCGGGAACAGTTCAAACGATTCACAGTATTCAACCACGCTTTCCGTGTAACTGAGTGCCGTTTTGGGTGTCGCCGCTTCCGCGATATAGCGATACAACGCGGCAAGTTGTTCTTCCGCTTCGGGTGCGAACACCACCTGGTAATCCATTATTACTCTCCGGTCGCCTTCTTATGCTCGGCTTTCAGTCTGTTTCTGATGTCGTTACCGCTGAGGCTGTCCGTTTCACCTCGTTGCAGCGCATTCCAGGCCGGAACAACCTGCTCCTGCAACCATTTTTCTACGGCATTATCACGTGCTAACAGCGCCCGAAGTCCCTCCCGGATAACCTCGCTTTCCGATGCATATTCGCCGCTGGCTACACGAGCTTTCACCTGTGCTGCCATCTCATTCGGCAACGTGATGCTCATCTGTTGTGTCGTTCTCATGGGTAACACCTTTCTTCCGCCAAGTAGGATTTAATCATACTCATTCTTTTGGTACTTGTCAGGGGTTGCGCGCGTCGTTTTCTTCCGGCGTGGTTTGCGCTTGCGCTCTGCCGGGTGCGTCCTCTCATGCACCTTCTTCAGATGCCCGATGGCGACCCGCGTGTAGATTTGCGTCGTCTCCAGCTTCTCATGCCCCAGGATAGCCTGGATGTGCCGCGTGTCCGCCCCGTTCTCCAGCATCTGCGTCGCCATTGAGTGGCGGAACAGGTGACACGCCCCCGCCTTCTCCAGCTTTGCCTCTCGGCGGATAGCGTTTCCCGCCAGTTGCGTCAGCGTCGAGCGCCCCAGCTTCCTGCCGTGTATCGTGGCGAACAGATACCCGCTGTCGTGCCGGCTCGTCAGTCGCGGCCTCACCGCGTCCAGATAGCGCTGCGTCCACACCAGCGCCCGCATCCCCACCGGCACCACCCGGTCTTTTCGTCCCTTGCCCTGCCTCACAACCAGCCCGCCGCGTCCCACGTCCACATCAACCCGCAGCAGGTTCGCCAGTTCCGAACGCCTCAGCCCGGTGCTCCACAGCATTTCCAGCACGGCGCGGTTGCGCAACCCGGTCAGCGTTTGTGTGTCCTGCGCGTCCAGCACCGCTTCGGTTTCCTCCACGCTCAGTACCTGTGCCGGTAGCTTTGTCCCCACTTTCGGCAACACCAACTGCTCTGACGGGTTATACAGGATATGGTGGCGTTGCAGCAGCCAGCGCAACAGGCTGCGTATCGCCGTCAGCCGGTTCACCTGCGCAGCCAGCGTCACGCCCCGTTGTTCGCACCACGTCACGAACGGCCTTAACCGTTCCCCGTAGGCCTCCACCGTCCGGGCGCTGCGGTCCGTTGCGGTCAGATGCTCAAGATAACTCAGGGTATGCTGGCGCAGCGTAGTTTGGGAAGACGCCGCTAAAGCGGAAGGTTTTCTCATGGTGGCGCGTCCTGCGTGGTGATGGGATTACGATGTGATGCGTCAGACTTTCTTTGCCGGAACCGTGGTTTTCGTCTTATCGCCACTTGCGGCGGATGAACCCTTGCCCGGCGCGGCTTGGCGCGATTTCCCCGCCACAGACTTGGCCCCGACCTGGGGCAGACTTGACCCTGACTTGTTGCTGTCAGACCCAGACTTGCGTGATTCGTACCCCTTATTTTCAGGCGCTTCCGGCTCGATTAACCCGCACAGGTGCGCCCCTTCCGGCACCGCGCCGTCCCACAGCAGTTCGTACTGCAACAGGTGACCCCGGCTTCCGCCATGTACCAGCAGGTACTCCATTTCAGCCAGTCGCAGGCAGTGCAGCTTAAGCTGGCTGTCGCTCCACTGCGTCGCGCTGCGGATATCCCGCCGGGTAAAGCGCACCTCGCCCGGTTTTCGGCTCTGCGCCAGTGCAAGCTGGTTGACCATGCCCTGTATCAGCAGCAACAGCTTCCTTGTCTGCGGCGGCATTTCATCCAGCGTCCGGCCTAATATCTCGTGCGCCAGCCGGTTGGCCAGCACGATATCCGACCATTCGACCTCAATATATTCGATAACCCGGCCCCGGTGCGAGACGGTTTTCACCTCCCGCTGATACTGGTGCAGCAGCGCGATACTCTGTATCAGCGTCAGGTACTTCATATGGTCGCGCCGGGTGCGCGTCTTGTCGCTCAGGAACGTCAGTTGTGACGCATAGGGATTGACCACGTTCAGCGGACGCAACAGCCGCTGGGCGTTTTGATGCAGTTCAGTCAGATAGCCTTTCTCGTTCTCCATCAGCAATCCTTCCAGCGTTTGCTTATGTCTCTGTAACGCATGGATAGCTTCGGTCTGTTCGCGGGATTCGTTCACCGTCAGCACCAGACAGCGGTTTAACAGCTCCTCGTCCACGTCGATGGCCGTGGTGGTCAGCATCAGCATCACCGGGCCTTTCACCGTGTACTGCTTCGTCACCAGATTGCCTGTCGTCTCATCCTTGCCGGTTGACGCTATCGTCAGTTCCCCGTCCGACTGCAACAGCTTGAGCGCATACGCCGCCTGCCGCACCCCTTCCTCTTCCGCTATCGCCAGTATCTTATGCTGTAAGTTCGTTTCACCCAGATAGAACAGGCTCTGCCCGGTCATGGCCGAGTATTGCAGCCGTTCTTCCGGCGGGATAAGGCCCAGCACCGCATCCATCAGCGACGATTTACCCGCCGCCGAACTGCTCTGTATCAGCACCGCCAACGGTTTGTCCAGCTTGCGCGACACCGCCGCCAGATAACCGGCCAGCAGGTTGGTCGATTCGCCCACCACGCCGCAGGCCGCCAGGTCGTCCGTTATCCTGCCGGTAAGCGCCGGGTCGCGCAGCAACGCCAGCGCCGCTTCCCGCTGTTCGTCCGTCACTTCCGGCGCAGCGCTCTCCGCCTCCGGTCGGCTCAGGTGGTTTTCCAGCGCCAGCAGCACCCGCCCCAGACTGCGTTTGATATCGCTTTCAGCCAGCCCCAACTCCACTGCGGCCAGCCGCGTATAACCCGCACGACTGCGGGCGCTCATCATGTCCACGCTGTCCGCGAACACCGCGCCACTGGCCGTGTCGAGTACCTGCGCGTTCACCTTGAGCGCCGCCGCGCCCGGTTTCACCTGCGCCATGCCCCGGAGTCGCCATTGCTGCCCGGACAGCGCTATCTCAAGCTCACCGCCCGGCAACGCCTCAACCACCACGCCCGCATCGGACGCCTGCGCCGCTCTCACCGCCTCAACACCGGCGGCTAATGATGAGACGGGCAGCGTCGCTGCCTCTCTCTCCGGCAACGTGTCCGCCACGTCTGTGCCGGCCGCATCGTTCATCGGCACCGCGCCGTCGATTAACAGTCCGAACTCGCGTTCAGGCTCCGCTACCTGACACAGGTAGCCGTTGGCGTCCATTTCCGCCGGGAACACTACCCGGAACGGTGCGATGCCGTCAGCGACTAACAAGGAAGCCAGCCTGACCGCCGCGTCATTGCCCGCCGCATCGTTATCGAACGCTATCAGCACCTGTTTGACGCCATGCCGGATAAACGCCTGCCGCATCTCATCCGTGAACCCGTTCACCCCATACGCCGCCGTCACGTTGCGATAGCCGGCGACCCAGAAGCTCATGGCGTCGATTAACGATTCGCATAAGATAACCGTCTTGCCCGCCACTAACGCCGGTTCGTTCCAGACCCCGCCGTGCGGCCCCGGCAGATACAGATGCAGCGGCGTGCCCTTGCGCAACCCCTCCGTGATTTTGCGTCCGTACAGCTCCCGTATCCGCCCCTGCGTATCGATAACCGGCACCACTAACGACCCCGCCAGATGCTCATGCCCGCTGTCCCGCATCACCCCCAGCGCCTGCAACTGCCCCCGGATGGCCGCGCCCGCCCGCTTCTGTTTTGGCGGCAGGCGATACGCCAGCGTGCGGTTGGCGAACCCCAGCTTAAAGGCGGCGACTAACTCAGGATGGTTTAACCGCCGTTTTTCCAGATAGGCGATGGCCTCCGGCGCGTTCAGCAGCGTGTGATGGTAAAAGTCGATGACGCGAGTCAGTAACGCCTGACGGCCCGCCTCATCCTCCGCGAACACGGTCGGTTCGTCCTGACCGACCAGCGGTTGAACAGAAGGATTTTCGCCCAGTTCGCCGCGCAGCCGTTCCACCGCCTTGCGCAGACTTAAGCGTTCCGTCTGCATCACCCAGTCCAGCACCGACCCGCCCGCGTTGCAGCCGAAGCAGTGGTAAAGATTTTTCTCCGGGCTGATAACACAGGACGGCGTTTTCTCCTCATGGAACGGACACAGCACCACAAAGTCCCTGCCGCGTTTGAACACCTGCCGCCCCTGCGCGTGCACCACGTCCACTAACGGCACGGCGGCTTTCAGGTGCTGCAACTCGGAGTCGGGGATGCGGGCCATGTCGGGAACTCCTGTAAAAACCTGTCAATAGACTTAGGGTAAAAATAACTCTATTGCAGAGTACTCTATTATAGGGTATTGCCAACTGAGTTATTTAAAACAGGGAGTAACATCATGGCAGTGTTAACGACAAGACAGCTACAGCAGGCCATGAACACCAAAGACGAACAGTTTTTTAAGCAGCTTGGCGCAAGGATCGCGCAGGCGCGCAAAGAGCAGCAGCTAACACAAACGCAACTGGCGGAACAACTGGGGATTGCGCAGCAGACGATGGCGCATTATGAAGGCGGGAAGCTCAAGGTTTCGGCGGCGTTGCTGCCACAACTGGCGCAGATCCTGAACCTGTCGCTTGATGAACTGCTCGGATTACCCGCGCCCCGCAAGAGTGGCAAGCGTGGCCCGGCTTCACGGCTGGAACAGCAGATCGAGATCATCAGCCAGTTACCGCGCACAAAGCAGAAACTGGTTTCTGAGATTTTAGATAATGTGATTGGCAAAGCAGAAGAGCATTAAACAATAGCGCGACTGCTACAGGGGGCAACCTGTAACAGCCGCTCACCACAACCAACTGGAAGGAGTTGACTATGGCTGACACGCATTCTAAGTCAGACGACGCAGTAAATAAAGCAACCAAAACAGAACGTTACTACACGGTGGGATACGCCCCGCATAACGGCAGGCCCAACCCGCCCTCCGCCATCAACCTTAAAGGCCGCTGGCTCGAAGAATGTGGCTTTATGACCGGGATGCCCGTGACCGTTACGGTGGAGCGGGGGAGGATTATTATTGAGACGCAGATTAATTTATAGCGACTGACCTGAACATAAAATAAAAAACCGGAAGGATAGTATGATCGCTTCCGGCCTTTTATTTACTTAATAATACTTATCTTTAAAATAATCAGATACGAGGTTTACATTCATATTTTTGGTTCGGGTCACGTTTTAAACTTTTTTTCGTCAACCACTCCTTGGTGAACTCGTCGTTCGGCAATAATTCATTACCGTTATCAGACACCTTAATATTGAAAGCGCCATTGGAATACAGTGTGATAATGCGATTATCATCTTTTCCTTCCACAACATAAGCCGCATTCACAAAATCATAAAGCGCCTGTCCTGCCGGGCAAAACGTCAGGCTTTTGTTCAGGGAGCCTTTATCCTGATTAACAAACACCCCCTCAAGCCATTGCGGATCTTCCCCCATTGCAGCCAATGGCATATTCAACATGAACGGAACCACTAAAAACTTAATATATTTTTTCATAACAAACTCCTTTTTATAAATAACAACAACGTGATAAAAGCTATATTTTTATTCTGGCAGGCCCAACCCGCCCTCCGCCATCAACCTTAAAGCCCGCTGGCTCGAAGAGTGTGACTTTATGACCGGGATGCCCGTCACCGTCACGGTAGAGCGGGGCAGGATTATTATTGAGACGCAGATTAATTTGTAGCAACTGACCTGACCGCTAATAAAGTAAAAAGCCGGAAGGATCGCGTGATCGCTTCCGGCTATTTTTATATTATTCTCAACGCTTCATTGATTTTATTTTTTAATTCTTTCAAGTTACATGCTGATTCAGAATATATGGGGTTTTCCCAATCATAATCTTTAATTAAAACCGCATAGAATTTGCCATCAATTTCAAAAGAAGGTCGCCATCCAACATCTAGTATATATCCTTTCGGGAATTCAACCTGAAGCATATCCTCTTTCAATTCATCGATATAAATCCCTAATGGCTCTCCTTCCCTAATAGGAAAATCATCAAACGTCACATTGCCACCTTTAACTGAAAAATCCATATCAATCATTTGATTAGCCTTTGATATTCTCGCTGTGAAATTGGATGCCCGTGAATTGTTCCACCGCTTTCTTCAACTCTTATCCACTGGCTAGCCTTACCTTCACTAGCACCAATTACTTCCCCCATATCCTGAACTTTCCATGACTTCCCATTTGTCACTGGCTGGCCATTTTTATACACAGAGCGTTCTAGCGATTCAATATCAGTACCTGGTTTATATTTAGCAGGTCCCGATTTCGTAGATTTTATTGTGTCTTTCCATGAAGAGTTCTTAGGCGCGACATGTTTATGTCCATGAGGAGTCCAGTTCGGTTCATCATCCTGTGGACACCCAACCAACCCCAGCGGGTCCACCCACTCCAGCGGATTATGCACATATCCCTGAGGTCGGATGCCCCCATCCAACCCAATCGGGTCCGGCGAAATATACTGCTGGATACCCTCTGCATCATAATAACGATGCCGGTTATAGTAAAGCCCCGTTTCCCTGTCATATATCTGACCCTGATAGCGCAGCTCGCAATACACTTCCTCATTCGCCGCATCGCCCAGATAGCCCCTCACCGGGATGGGGGTTTTCTCCTCCCGATATCCGTCCCACAGTCCCTGCTCGCCCCGCCAGTGGATTTCTCCCTCTTCGCTGCAAAGCTCCCGCGCCGTACCCGCCACGTCCGTCACGATATAGTGCAGTTGCGTCGCCTCTCCTTTCGCCTCCACCTGCGCCAGCGGCCGGAAGCTCCCAGGCTCATACACCCACTGCACTTCCCGCGCCGCCGTACCGTCCGCCAGATAGTGCCGCTGCCCCGCCAGTTGGTCGCCATCCCAGCGATACTCCACCCGCGCCACCGTCCGGGACGTGGACAACTGTCCATCACGCGCCTTGCTGATGCGGCGACCGAACGCGTCATAGCGGTAGCGCCAGCGTTCACCCTGCGGCAACAGTACCCGAATCAGCCGGTCCTGCGCATCCCACTCAAAATACGTCTCCCCTGGCCGGAACCCGGGCCGCTCTTCCCGTTTATACACCAGGCGGCCACAGTCGTCATAGCGGTAGGCCATGTGCCCGCGCCGTGTCACCCGCCCCGCCGCGTCATGGCGGGACAGCGACTGCACCACCGCGCCCTTCACGCTCAACGGCAGTTCACCCTGCGGCGCTATGCCCGCTATCTCGCACAGGTTCTGTTCGCTGTCGTAGCCGAACAACCGACCCTGCCGCCAGCGCCCGCTCCGACGCTCCGCCGTCACCTGACCCACCCCGTTCAGCCTGAACACCTGTTCGCCCCAGTGGCTGTCGCTGATACCCGTCAGCCGGTCCAGCGCGTCGTACTGATAACGGCGCTCCAGCACATCATTGACCCGACCGTCCGCCCCCTCCAGCGCCTGGCGACGCAGCAGCCCGGTATCGCCCCACTCGTGACGCAGCGCAAAGCCCGCGCCGTTGCTCCGCAGGCTTTCATCTCCGCTGTCCGTGTGGCTGAACGACAGCGCCTGGTGCCGCCCGATACCCAGCCCGCTCAGTCGGCCCGATGCCCATTGCAGATTCAGCGGCGCCAACAGCCCCTCCACCATCGCCCGCCGACCGCTCTCATCGAACCCGTAGCGCCATGCCCGGCTCTGGCTGTTGGTGACGCCCGCGAACTCCGCCTCCGCGTTGTAGTGGTAGCGCACCGTCGCGCCCAGCGGGTCCGTCGCCTCCTCCAGATTGTCGAATGCGCCGTAACGGAACTGGTAGCGCTGGCCCAGCGCGTCCGTCACCGACGTCAGGTTGCCCTCCACGTCATAGCCGAAACACGTTTCCGTGCCGTCCTCGTAAATCACCTTCGACGGCGCTTCCCGCACGCCCTCATACTCCCAGCGCCGTACCTGCACGCCCTGTTCACGGGCGATATGCCGTTCCGTCAGGCGGTCATGCCCGGTAAGATGATTATTCGGGCGGAGCAAGAGGTTATGTTGGCGTAATAATAAAAAACCGGAAGGATCATTAGATCTCTTCCGGTTAAGTTTTAACTTAACTCAAAAGTAATTTTTTCAATATAAAATTTTCCCTTATCCTCAGAATAATCAAGATCTATTAAACTCTTTAAATCACGAGATATAAAAAAAATATTATTATTTACTTTTTCACCGAACCTAAAATCATCCCTTAAAAACATCAATGATTCAATCAAGAAAGCCCCACAGCATTTCCAGTCATCATCAATAAAAACATAATACTCCCCTTTACTTTCCATAATTTCACCCAATATTTTTTTTGTATCATCAGGGGAAACTCGAACCTTACTAACTTCATATCGCTCTTTAGGTTTTTTTAAAATAACATCATCCGTTTCTTCAAGAGATAGGAAACTAAGCTGTTCAACATCAATTAAAAATAAAGAGGTGATTTTTTCTTTATAACCATTTAAAACGGACTTCCCATTACCTCGTCGGTAAATTAAATCCCGTTTGTATTGGTCTATAGCCATAACGCCTCCAATTAAAATTTACTTATTTTTCTGTGGACATTTTTTATAATAAGCCTTGCCTTTCGGATTTTCTATTTTAGGTCGTCCATAGTCATTCATACGTGTTTCTCCTGTGTTTGGATCAACTTTTACCTTGCCTGCTTCCCAGTGAGGTTTATCGGGATGACTGACATCCATTGTTTGTTGTTGAACAGTTGCCTGCGTCATTCCGCCGCCTTTCGATTTAGGAACTTCATACCGATATTCCCACCCGGAAGCATTCTTAGACTGACTTATTGGCTGTTGGCTTGTCGGTATTTTGGCCTGACGCATTGCTTCACGACGAGCAGCACGAGATGTCACAAATGGATTAGCTTCACTACCCAGCGGTGGTGTTTTCGCCAACCCCAACGGATCGATCCAAGTCAGAGGATTATGAACGTATGATTGTGGCCTTATCCCCCCATCCAACCCAATCGGATCCGGCGAAATATACTGCTGGATACCCTCTGCATCATAATAACGATGCCGGTTATAGTAAAGCCCCGTTTCTCTGTCGTATATCTGCCCCTGGTAGCGCAGTTCGCAGTACACTTCCTCATTCGCCGCGTCGCCCAGATAGCGCCTGATGGGAATGGGAATGCGCTCTTCCCGGTACCCGTCCCACAGTCCCTGCTCACCCCGCCAGTGAACGTCTCCCGCTTCGCTGCACAGTTCCCGCGCCGTGCCCGCCACGTCCGTCACGATATAGTGCAGTCGGGTCGCTTCTCCTTTCGCCTCCACCTGCGCCAGCGGCCGGAAGCTCCCCGGTTCGTATACCCACTGAACTTCCCGCGCCGCCGTGCCGTCCGCCAGCACCTGGCATTGCCCTGCAAGCTGGTCACCGTCCCAGCGGTAGTCCACCCGCGCTACCGCCTGCGCAGAAGGCAGTTGTCCTTCCCGCACCTTGCTGATGCGCCGGCCGAAGGCGTCATAGCGGTAACGCCAGCGCTCCCCCTGCGGCAACAGCACCCGCACCAACCGGTCCTGCACATCCCATTCAAAGTAGGTTTCTTTAGGCCGGAAGCCGGGCCGCTCTTCCCGTTTATACACCAGCCGGCCACAGTCGTCATAGCGGTACGTCGTATGGCCGCGCTGCGTTACCCGGCCTGCCGCGTCATAGCGGGACAGGGACTGCGGCACCGCGTCCTTCACGCTCAGCGGCAGTTCTCCCCGTGGCGCAATACTCGCTATCTCGCACAGGTTCTGTTCGCTATCGTAGCCGAACAGGCGGCCCTGCCGCCAGCGCCCGCTGCGCCGTTCCGCCGTCACCTGCCCCACGCCGTTCAGCCGGAACGCCTGTTCGCCCCAGTGGCTGTCCGCTATCCCCGTTAGACGGTCCAGCGCGTCGTACTCGTAGCGCCGCTCCAGTACGTCGTTTACCCGCCCGTCGCCATTGACCAGCGCCTGACGCCGCAGCAGCCCGGTATCGCCCCACTCCTGGCGCAGCGCAAAGCCCGCGCCGTTGCTGCGCAGGCTTTCATCTCCGCTGTCCGTGTGGCTGAACGACAGCGCCTGGTGCCGCCCGATACCCAGCCCGCTCAGTCGGCCCGATGCCCATTGCAGATTCAGCGGCGCCAGCAGCCCTTCCACCACCGCTCTCCGCCCGCTTTCGTCATAGCCGCTGCGGATTTCCTCGCCGTTCACCCGCTCCGACACCACCTGCCCCGCGCGATTGTAGGCGTACTCCACGCTGGCGTCCGCGTTGACTGCTTTGGTCAGTCGCCCCGCCAGGTCGTATTCCAGCGCCGTCACGCTCTCTTCCGCGCCGTCCGCCCCCAGCGTGCGCAGCGTCACCACCCGGCCTGTTGCGTCATGCTCGTAACACAGCTCGCTGCCGTCCGGTGCTTTCCGGCGGGTCAGCCTGCCCGCGACATCGTAACCGTAGCGATACGTTCGCCCGTCATAATGCCGCTCCTCGTTCAGCCGTCCGCTCTCATCGAACTTGTAACGCCACTCCCGGTTCTGGCTGTTGGTGACGCCCGCGAACTCCGCCTCCGCGTTGTAGTGGTAGCGCACCGTCGCCCCCAGCGGGTCCGTTGCTTCCAGCAGATTGTCGAACGCCCCATAGTGGAACCGGTAGCGCTGGCCCAGCGCGTCCGTCACCGATGTCAGGTTGCCCTCCACGTCATAGCCGAAGCGTGTTTCCGTGCCGTCCTCGTAAGTCACCTTCGCCGGCGCTTCCCGCAACCCTTCGTATTCCCAGCGCCGCACCTGCACGCCCTGCGCGCGGGCGATATGCCGTTCCATCAGGCGGTCATGCTCGTCGTAGAAAAACCGCACCACAGGCAGATGGTCGCGCTCGATGCCGCTCAGCAGCCCGCGCGCGTTATACCGGTAGCGCTGCAACACCCCGTCCGGCCCGATGATCGTCTCCAGTTGGCCCTGCGCCGTGTAGCTGTGCAGCCACTCGCGCCCTTCCGGATCGTTCACCTCAATCAGTTGCCCCTGCGCATTGCGCTGGTACTGCCAGACGCTGCCCAGCGGATCGGTATAGGCCAGCAGTTGTCCGTCATCGTCATATTCATAGCGGTGCACCGCACCGTCCGGCAACGTAACCGCCGTGACCTGTCCCCAGTCGTTGCGCTGGTATTCGGTACAGTTGCCCAGCGGATCTGTCTCGGCGATTAACTGATTGTTTTTCCATTCGTAGTGCGTTTCGCCGCCGTCCGCTTCCCGCCGGAAAAGAATGTTGTTGCGCTCGTCGCGCACAAAGGATGTAACGCCGCCAAAACCGTTGTGGTAATGCGTGGTCAGCGACGCGTCGTCATAGCTGAAATGCCCTGTCCAATAGCCTTCGGCGGCACGGCATAAGGTCGCCCGGCCTTTTTCATCGTAGTCATGCTCCACCCAGGTCTGTGCTAAATCAGACCAGCGCAGCAGCCAGCCTTCCGGCGAATAACGGTAATCAAAATTTCGGCCGTCGCCGGCCCGCACGCCGGTCAGATATCCTTGCCGATCGTAGGTATAGGTTGCCAGTTGGCGTACCGGCCGACGCTCTGCCGTACACAGGGTCAATGACGTAATGCGCTTGCGCTCTGTCTCCACATGAATCAGACATCCGTCCGGCAACGCCAACCAGCGCAACGTCCCCCGTTCCCACAGCAGCGAGACGCGGTTGCCCTGAGCATCTTCGATTGAAGTCAGAAAAAGCGTTTTTCCGCAGGAATGCCCGAAGCCATAGCGCAGACCATTGCGATGACGCAGCACCAGCCGCCCTTGATGCCGCCCCAGTCGCCACACCGGGTTTGACGGCGAGCGGTTGTCTTCTCCCTCTTCCGGGCTGGCGAAGATGGCCTGATTAAATTCCCCGTCCAGCAGGGTAATGACGCCCTGCGACAGCGACAGGCGCATGTCCCATTCGCTGCGCCACAGCCGCCCCAGTAATCCGGGATAACGCTCTCCGCCGGAACGGTAATAGCGCTTTATGGCAACCGGCAGGCTGCCGTCGATAACCGCGTCCGTCCGCCAGTCCACCACATACCCGGTCGCCACATCCACCGGGTCGTTCTTACATACGCTTTCCGTCGTACAAAGCTGCTCATCTTTCTGTTGCGCGCTATCCTTCGCTTTCGTATCCGCGTCAGTGGCTTCATCCTTACTTCTGCCCGCGTTGGTGTCCTCGGTTTTATTCTGCGCGCTCTTGCTATGCGCCGATCCGGATTTTCGCGTCACTACCTTGCCGATAAATTCAGTTATCTTTGACTCAATCTCCGTCAGGGCCGCATCGAATTTCTTCAGCAAATCATCCAGCGTTTTAATGATCCCAACGATGCTGTCTTTCATCATCGCGACCATCCAGCCGCCCTTGGATTGTGAGCCTGCCAGCATTTTTTTCAGCGCCGCGATAAGGTTTTGCAGCAATGCTTTCGCCTGAGCGCCATAATTGCGTAATTCGCCGCGCAATTTGGTCAGCCCTTTCACCAGATTGCCGTCGGATAGCCCGCGAATAACCCTGATAGCGAACTGTATCGCTTCCGGCGATCCCTCTTTCAACGCCCGGATAATGGCCCGGCCGCTGACTTTGAGCGCATCCCCCAGCCCCGGTATCACCCCGATGGCACACAGCGCCCCCTCGGCAATGTGCAGCGTCTCGTTCAGTTTGGCGGGTTCTTTATACGAACGCCAACCCCACTCCCCTATCGCATACACATCCAGCGCCTGCCCCACCACCGGAATAAAACCCAGCGCAATTTCACAGACCAGCAACACGGCGGCGGACGTATCCTCACTCTTGTCCGCCACCTCTGCCGCCAACTGACTCTGATGAATTTTGTTGATCGCCCGTTTCAGTTCGATACTGCCGGCATTGATTTTTTTATCCAGTTCCCAGAACCGGTCATATGCCTGCCGATATTCCGGCGGGATACCGCTGAAAATACCCCCCAAAAAACCCGTATTGTCGATATCAACGGTGTTGTCGTCACTGTCATCCGCGTCATATTCCAGCAACCCTTGTTTGTGTAACAGCAAAAACAGCGTGAAATACTCCCCCGCCAACACCGCATAATCCGGACTGGCCTGCAATACCGGGTTATTCTCCACTGTTTCCCTGGGCTGAAACTCGTCGTCCCCCTCATCCAGCAATACTTCATAGCCGTTGCATCCCATATCAAAGATATGGCACAGGCCGTTGGCGTCCGTCTTGCCGTGGATTTCCGTGCCGTTGCTGTCGATCAACACGAACGGCGCGTTGGGCACCGGCCGGCCGGAATCATAGTAATAATGGATGATGACCTCGCAGCCGCAAGCAGAGCAGCCGCCGGAGATTTTGTTGTCGGTGGAGAAATTTTTTGCCGCCGCTTCCTCGCTGGTCATCAGCGCGGCCTGTTTGTCCTGATTCATGGTTCGCTTCCCGCTATGCTTTTTCGTTGTCCAGTTGCGCCAGTGCCGCCCGATACAAACGATCCATGCGGCTCTCCATTCCCATCATCTCCGGCTCGGCAAACACGGCTTCGGCCCAAGGCTGGCGCACGAAATCAGATTCCATTTCCGTCGCCAGGCTGAGATAGCGCACAATATCCCGGTCGTTGTCAAAGCCATGCCGTCGCGCCTGTTCAACCTGCCGTTGAGTAAAATCCAGCAACGCCGGTTCATCGATCTCCCGCCAGCGGATATGATGCGCCCGCAGGTGCGCCATATACTCGTTCAGCACGCCCCGCTCCGACGGCTCGATAATCGCCTGCCATTGCCGCTGGCTGAGATGCTGCGGCGCGCGGCCGGACAGGTCGTGCGTCTGGCGTTCGGTCAGCGTCAGCGTTTGTACGCTTCCTGAGGGCGCGATAGCGCAAAACGTCTTTACCGGCCCGAACAGCGCGCAGGCTTCCCGCGCATCGCTGGCTTCCAACAGACTCGACGTCACCAGCCAGTCGCTGATACGTAATATGACGTTTTCCTCTTTCGGGGTAGCTACCCAACTCCATTCGCGCAGATGTTTCATCAATTCCGTTAACTGCTGGAGCGGGCTATACGCCTGCATAAACCATTCAAGCTGTATCGCAATGCCCCAGCCGTCCTGAACCAGCAGATATTCACGCAGTTGCGACCAATTAACGCTGTGGACAGGAATGCAGTAAGGCGATACCGAAGCATGAATACGCCCGGTTTCGCCCCAGTACAGACGGGTTTGTTCCAGGCTGCCGCCCCAGCGCTCCGCTAACCAGGGAACAGCGTCATTCAGCGCTGCCTCGGCAAGCATGAAACAACCTCCTTGCGCGATGCGCGCCTGCCACCCGCTTTCATCTTCTTCCGATGTGCGGGACAGAAAAGAACTCGACTCGCTCATGGCCTAACCTCCGATATGTCTGGCAATTCGCCCCGCATCCAGCCGGGACGATGGTAATGTTCCCTGACTTCTTGCACGCTGTGGGGCTGCGCTTTAAATAGCCGGATACTGTTTTCCAGATTGTTGCGTTCAAGCAAAGTGATAAATCGAGGATGCAAATAAAAGTCGCTGCCCATCACCCAACGGTGCGCGGACCAGGATTCGCATTCATTGTCGTGGGCGTAAGGGTATAGCTGTCTGGCCAATGCAATTCCGCTGATAAATTTAGTTTTCACTACTTCAATATCGAGCGGATAAATATATAGCGTACTGGCATAAAGCCAGAGCTGATTAGCCAACTGATGTAGCCGACTTTCATTCGACAATAAATAATATTGCTCTCTATTCAGATGAATATAATAATCACCCTGCCCTACAGAATAATTACTCTCCGCACCGAACATGTAATAAACCAGACGCTCATCTTCTTTTAACGCCAGATATAAGCTGTCATGTGGGGAAAGAAATACGGACTGCTCCGTCTCGTTTAATGTGGCCCACCACAATCGTAATAGATCGGGATTGTAACTGCGAAATAACGCTTTTGTACCATCAGGATAAATACAGGCGATTCTTTGTTGCCAGTAGCGAGTTATTTCATCCAGCGACAGCGCAGAATGCAATAAAATAATACCGGGCGGTTGCATAGCCTGAGTTTCCTCTATCCAGCGCAGCAACGTTTCCCCGGATTTTCCTTCTTCAACCATTACAACCATCGGCGCCCATCGTTGCCATTCCCCGGCGTCCGGCGCAAAACGCAATTGCCGGCACAGCGGCGCGGCAGCAGGCTGAAACGCTTGCCAGAATTCAGGCAGCGCGGGATAACACATTATGTCAATAATGGCATAAAGCGGTGATGTCCCGTGCTGAATAATATCAAACAGGGTTAGTGAGGTTAATTTATTCATTCCTGAATCGATGTTTAAAAGCAGTAAATTAATATTACTGCAATAGTAATAAACGAATTAGCGGTTATCACACCGTGTCAAATCTGTTCGCCCCTCGCCCAGCGTTCACGAACTTCCGCCGGAGATAGCGGCGGGAATTTTATGCCACGATCTTGTAGCTGTTGTTTCACCTTCAGTAACCATGGGTAGTGTGGAGAATTATGAGACATTATCGACATACTCTCATGCACTCGCCATACCAGACTTCCCCCCGTCGCGGCATAGGTATCTACACGCGCACCTTGCTCAATCAGCCAGTACACGATTTCATATTTATTTAAGTAAGCCGCGTAATGTGTCGCCGTTGTTTTTTGCTTATCCGCCAGATTAATATCAGCCCCGCGCTCTACCAGCAGTTTAATATCCGCCCAGCGTTCTTCACTTATCGCATTAAACAAAGCTGGTTCTTTATTATGATCCAATGCGTTAGGATTACCGCCAAAATCCAGCATCATTTTCAGCCACTCCGACGATTTTGCCCCTGCGACCATACTCACGGCATTACTGCCATTCCCTGAAGTGAAATTAGGATCGGCACCCAGTTTTAACGCTAGTTTCGCCCCCGCCTGATCCTGCTTCATCACCAGCCATAGCAGTGGCGTAATTCCCTCTTTGCCATGAATATTCAGATCAAGCCCCTGCACCAACTGTCGCCGGGCGGCGCTTTCATCACCCTTGCGGATAGTTTCCAGCAGCGCCGCCATCGGTGGTTCAAAAAAATCACTGGCCTGCATACTGCGTCCTCCAGCTTGACAGGCTGTTAACAGCGACAGGCAGGCCAATAGCAGTTTGACCCAACGCCTCAAAGCGGCTCTCCCTTTGCCCGGCGCTCTCTTACCTCTGCGGGTGATAACGGTGGAAAATTAACGCCGCGTTGCTGTAATAGCTGTTTTACTTTTAACGCCCAGGGGTATTGAGGCGATTGGGGGGACATAATTGACAAGCTGTCATGTACTCGCCATGCCAGACTACCATCAGTTGCTGAATAGGTGTCTGCCTTAGCGCCTTGTTCAATCAGCCAATACACTATTTCATACTTATTTATATAAGCCGCGTAAAGTGCACTATTTCTTTTTTGACCATCCTCTAAATTTATATCTGCTCCGCGTTCTATCAGCAATTTAATATCCGCCCACCGTTCTTCACCGATGGCACTAAATATCGCAGGTTGCCCAAGATGTCCAATCGCATTGGGATCCCCCCCCGCATCCAGCATTATACGAAGCCAGTCAGGATCTTTCGCACCCGATACCGAATTAACCGTACTATCGCCATAACCGTCCTTATAATTCGGATCGGCCCCTAGCTTTAATGCCAGTTTTACTGCCTTCTTGTCCTGCGTTTCATAAATCAGCCACAGCAGCGGGGTAACGCCTTCTTTTCCCTGAACATTCAGATTTAATCCCTGTGACAATTGGTGCCTTGCCGCGGCATCATCACCATTACGGATACTTTGCAACAGCGCCGCCATCGGCGGCTCAAATAACTCACTGGCCTGCATACTGCGTCCTCCGGCTTGACAGGCGGTTAAACATCCCAGAATAACTAACCCTACCCATTTTAAACGTGCCAACCATTGCATTATGCCCCCTTGAGTACACTGGTAATTTTACCGATATCGTCCTTTTTCTGGCTTTCAATTCCAGCAATGACTTGATCCATACCATGACGGGCCAACGGTGAACCACCAGCGGCGGGCAGCGACTGCATGGTCCCCACCGCTTTCGGCAACGCACCGCCCAGCAGCGTCGCCACGCCTATTACGCCTCCGATCGCCGCGCCAGCCGAACCGCCTATCAGCGCTCCGGCGCCGGACAATAATCCCGGCACCATCGCCTTACCATAACCCTGCACCATAGTTAGAATTTCACCATCCACCGCCTGAGTGGTAATCAGCGAGTCAATTCTGGCAAGATCGGCCCCTCCAGCTCGTACAGTAGTAGTCTCATGCAAGCCCGCGGCATTAAAGGTATAGCCGGGTAAACCGCTTATCCCAACCCCTGCCGATGCTAAACCGCCTCCCAAAGAATGACCGACAATCACAAGAGATGATTCTGATAAAACATCTTTTACCTGAGTAGCTAAATCCATTGCCTGATTATATTGCGCCGTTTCCATACCTACACTCTGGCTGCCATTGGTCAACCAGTCTTTTATCCCGGTTACCGCATTATTGGTTCCCCGATAAGTCAGCATAGTTTCATCATTTACGGCTGACTTAAACAATGCGGAACCAAAGCCCGTTTTTTCACTCATAAATTTGGCATTTTCAAGCCCCGGAATTGTGCTGGTATCAATCAATTCCAACCCCACCGGCGCCTTCGGCAACGCTGCTAACACGCCGCGCCGGAACTCATCCACAGAATAAACATATTGCGCCGCTTCCGCCCGCAGAATATTGTCGTTATTAAACTCCAGCCGTTTCGCCGCGTCCGCCAGCCCCGGCAGCGTTGCCGATTCGGCCGCCAGTTTGGCTCGCGCCAGATAGCGTTCCTGACGCTGTAGCAGCGTCAGCGCCTCGTCCAACACCGGCAGTTCCGCCGCCTGCGCCCATTCCATCAGCGCCGGGGCCAGCATCGGCGTTAACGCCAGCAGCGGTGAACGCCGCTGCGCTGACTGTTCCGCGCAGGCCTTGACCGGAGACTGGTACGGCGTATCGCCAATAATTACGTCTCCGCTGCCCGCCGCCACCGCGCCGCCGCAGCCAATGGCATCCCCCACGCGCGCCGCCAGCTTGCCGTTGATGATAACGGTGCCGGAGCCAGCGGATATCGCCCGGCTGTGTACGCCATGTGGCATATTCGGACAAGGACAGGCATGCAGCAGCACCGCGTCGCCTTTGCGCGCGGCCGGTATGCCGTTGATGATGACATCGCCGCTGCCTTCGATAATCGGCGTGGCCGGAAAGCAGCCGTGTCCGGCACAGCTATCACCTAAACGTGCAGCACTCGGCATCTCTTGTTCTCCTTAACGCCGATCCGGCGCTTCCGGCAAGGTGGGCTTGTTAGGCGCATCCGGTTCAATGGATACCGGCGACGTGCCGGTTCCGGGCGAGCCGCCGTCATTAATTTTGACGATCGTGCCGGAAATGGTGACGCCTGCGCCGTCCAGTTTGATAAAGCCGCCCGGCCCTTTGATCGTCAACGCCTGCCCCGCTTCCAGTACGATATCTGCCGCTTTCAGGTAGCTGTCAGTATTCACCACCGTATGCTGATGCGCGCCGATCAGGGTTTCTTCCGAACCGGAAAGAGTGGTCTGGCGGCTGCCTTCGATCCGCGTGATCTCACCGCCGCCGATAAATCGCTTGAACGACTGCACGACTTTTTGCACAAAGTGACGACCGATGTACTGGTGATGGTCCTGACCGATCTGTTCAAAGTCATCCTGCCCGATAGTGCGATGGCTGTGCCGGTCGACGCGCTGGAACTGATCCTGAGACACCGTCAGATGCTGATCCCGGCCGACGCTCCGACGATGGATATTGTTGATCACCACGTCCATGTCTTTCTGAGCGTGGATATAGATCTGCTCGCGGGTCGCTTCGTCCTCGAAGCGCAGTTCGTTAAACCCGGCGCCCTTATGGGTATCGGTACGCAGCAATGTGCGCGTCTTATGGTTGGGCAATACATAGGGCGTTGGGTTGGTAGCGTGATACGTTCTGCCCGTGACAATAGGCTGGTCCGGGTCGCCTTCCAGGAAACTGACGATAA
>NZ_KZ819038.1 GCF_003115845.1 Brenneria roseae subsp. roseae
TCCATACAGAACGCTGATAATCTTCCGACCATGTGGTTTTGGTAGTGAACCAGCTTTTGGCGACGGTTTTGAAAGCGCGGGTGTTGTTACGCTTCTCTTGAATGGTTTTGTTGTCAGCCTGCTTTTTAGCGCTGGGGTCTACTCCAGCGGCTAACAGTTTTTTTGCCTCATCCCGGCGTTGTCTTGCATCAGCCAGTGAAACAGCAGGGTAGACGCCGATGGAAAACACCTTCTGTTTCCCTTCAAAACGATAACCTAACTGCCAGTATTTTGAACCGTTGGGATGTACCAGCAGGTAGAGGCCGAACCCGTCAGTCAGCTTCACCGCCTTTTCTGACGGCTTGGCATTTTTTACTTTAGTATCAGTAAGTGACATGACGGTTCCCTCTGATTGCTGGTAAAAACGCAATCGAACTACCATTACCAGTATTTTTACCAGCAAAAGGGTATGGCTTCGAGTGGTTTTTAGTGGACGAGGGTGAACCTGAAGAAGGGGATAACCAATTGATTAAAAGCAAAAAAGCAGACGTTAGTGAACGTCTGCTTTCTCTAAATTGGCTCCTCTGACTGGACTCGAACCAGTGACATACGGATTAACAGTCCGCCGTTCTACCGACTGAACTACAGAGGAATCGTGTGAACGGGGCGCATGATATCCGGCACCCGCAATGCTGTCAACGGCAAAATCGGCGTTATCGTCTGACTGTTTAGGCCGTGTACAATTCTGCCTTTATTCCGGTCAATAAATCACAGGGGCGTTGTAGTGTGTGCTGTCTTGCCAGTCTTTAAGTCGTCCCAGCGGATCCTGATGATAGAATCCCTGGAAACATTGATACAGTGCCGGGAACCGTTCCGATAACAGTTCTGGCGCGCTGAAGAAATATTCGGAAAGTACGGCAAAACATTCGACAGGATCCTGTGCGGCGTAGGGATCCATGCTGGCGGCATCTTCACCCACTAAATCAATTTCTTCCTGCAACGCATCCATCGCAGCATGCAAATGCTGTTCCCATGAAGCGATATCTCGCAGGGAAATCGCAGGAACGCCTGTGGCGATGCCACCGCTGCGAACGTCCAGTTTGTGGGCCACTTCGTGAATGACGAGATTGAAACCGGACAGATCAAACGAATCCTGAACTTCCTGCCAGTTGAGGATCACGGGGCCTTGATCCCAGCTTTGCCCCGACTGCACAATTTTACCGGTATGCACCAGCCCGATGTCGTCTTGCCATTCATCATTAACGATGAAAGGACCGGGATAAATGAGCACCTCGTGAAAGCCGTCCAGATATTCTATACCCAGTTCCAGTACCGGCAGGGAAAACAACAGCGCGATACGTTGCTGCATAACCTCGGTTAACACCAGTTCCTGTAACGGAATCAGGCGCTTTATTTTCAGAAACTGTTCAGCAATCGGTACCAGCTTCTTTCGTTCCGCGTCACTCAATGGGGCTAAAAGGGGAATCGACATTGCTGGTTGCCAGTGTTCCAATGTCTCCATAGGACATTCATTTGTCTTCCACGGCCATTTAATCATCGCTGTTGCTCGCTAAGTCATCACTTGAATTTAAAGGCGAGAGCTAATGCTGTTAAAATGCCGCAAAAGCGGGCATCATAGCAACCGCTTAAACGGAGAGATGCCGGAGCGGCTGAACGGGACGGTTTCGAAAACCGTTGAGGGAGCAATCCCTCCGAGGGTTCAAATCCCTCTCTCTCCGCCATTATTCAATCACTTATAGCCATTCTATTCTGTGATAAAAATCCCGGTGAGAAAATCATCTATCAAACCATTTTTTCTTCTGTAATCCTGATGCACTGTCGTTGATCTTCCCTTGTAATGCTGACAAATCGCGTTACCTGTACTAGGGTCATAAGTAATCATTACGTTACGGAGACTGATATGGGTTTTTGGCGAATCGTATTTACCATCCTTTTACCGCCTTTGGGCGTGTTGCTGGGGAAAGGGGTTGGCGGCGCATTTATTCTGAATATTATTCTTACCTTGCTGGGGTATTTCCCCGGACTGATCCATGCGTTCTGGGTTCAGACCAAAACGGATAGTATTTAAAACGAATAGTATTTAAAAATGAATAAAATTTAAGGAAGCATCCCGGGTACAGCATGATACCGGATGACTTATTATTTTAAACAATGGCAGGCGGGTGTCACCGGTGGTGAGGTCTGCTTTATTTTATTCTGCCGAATATTTATACCTTTCGATTGCGTCCGTTAATTCAATGTATTAAAACCTATTCGCTCCCGGATACGTCTGATCCCAATGGTATCGGGGTATCTCTTTATTATTTCCCCGTATTCAGAGGTTGTTCATGTCGGATACTCAATTTACCCGTTTGCCAGAACCGCCTTATTTTGCGGTTATTTTTTCATCTCAACGCACCGAAGGGGATAATGGGTATGACGCTATGTCGCTTCGTATGGTTGAATTGGCGATGGAGCAACCCGGTTATTTGGGGGCGGAAAGCGCACGCGATAGTCAGGGATTTGGCATAACCGTCTCTTACTGGGACTCGCTTGAAGCCATCAAGCGGTGGCGGAACCACTCAGAGCATCGTATTGCGCAGGAATTTGGTATCACAGAGTGGTACAAACGCTATGAGTTGCGCGTTTCTGAAGTGAAGTATGCCTACGGAAAACAGATGAAGTAATGTATTCCCGCCAGCGACCTGATTCTCTCTGGCGGGAGTAAAAACAGCGGATGTTGAAACGTGTGCGGATTTAGCCATTATTCTGATTTAACGACTATTCTGATTTAACAACCCGATTGCGTCCTTGCTGTTTCGCCTGGTAGAGCGCAATATCCGCTCGATTAATCATCGAATCCAGTGTTTCATTGTTCTGATACTCCGCGACGCCACCACTGATGGTAATTTGAATCGTGTCGCTTTCAGCCCGAACTTTCGCCGATTCAATCTTTTTACGCAACGAGTCGGCCCGCAGTAATGCGTTATCGAGGTTACAGTTGTCCAGCAGTATGACGAACTCTTCTCCGCCCCAGCGGCAGGCCTGATCGCTACGTCGAATGGTTTGCTGTATCAGGCCGGCAATATGTTGCAAAACCACGTCGCCAACGCCATGACCATAGTGGTCGTTTATCTGTTTAAAGTGGTCAATATCAATTAACAGAATGGCGACGGGCTGGTGATGAGATATTCGCCTGGCCAATAAACGTTTGAAAAAGTAATCAAAGGCCTGTCGATTCATAATGCCGGTCAGCTTATCCGTGGTTGCCATCTGCTCCAGGCGTCGCTGGTAGCCGCCGATAGTCAGCCATAGCAGAAATAAGAACAGCATACTAACGACAATACTGACGCCGAGGTTTTTCATCAGCGTGGCATAGAGGCGTTTCTCGCTGGGATGATTACTTTGCTCTACCATCAGATACCAGCCAAACTCGGGCAGCAACCGCGTGTTCAGGAAAACCTGTCTGCCGTTTGAGAAATATTCATATGCGCCGCCGGGAACCGTCAATATTGAGGTGGTCAACGAGGACAGGCCGGGCTGCTCCTGAATTTTCAATGGGCGATTGTAGGTGTTTCCATGCAATGCCACGTTACCCGTTTTATCAATAAAATAGATGGTTCGGTTGTAACGCTGCTCGTATTTTTCAATCAGGTTTTTTACCCGTTCAACGGGGATCCCCACTCCCGTAATTCCAATGAAATTATTGTTATAGTCCATCACCCGGTGATTGATAAAGATGTCCATGCGCGTACGGTCTTCAGGGTCAACGGAAATATCTATAGCATAGGGTGTCTCATCCGACAGCGTTCTGGCCTGAAAGTACCACCGATCGTCGGGGGATTGCTCTGAGACGGTTTTCAGAATGCGTTGAGGGTCGTAGTAACGTTTGGTGTTATCCGAAACGAAAAAAGAGAATATGGTATTGAAACGGTTATCGATTTCTTTCAGGTAACGGATCATCGCCAGTGGATCGCTTTCGCCATTGATAACCCAGTCACGCAAAAATGTGTCGTGCGCCATCAGTGATGAGATGAATATCGGCTTGAGCAAATCCTGCTGGATTTCGGAGTACACATTGTCGCTGGTGAGAGGCAGGGTGTTTTCTTTTATTTCTTCTTCCAGTGACTCTTTGGCAACTTCATAGCTGGTCCAGCTAATAACCAGAAACGCAGTGAGGAGCATCGCGGCAAACAGGATTATTGCCCGGGGTTTATTCAACCAGCGTGAGCTTGTCATTAGTCCGATCCGCAAGACATTGTCCTCAATGTAGTCATCAAATGATAAGGCAATTCAAAATCCATCGCTCATCTAACGAATATCGCAGAGCATCTTACTGAAGTTAAGCAGTCGCGCCAAGAAACATCAATGTGTTGATGTGCAAAGAAATGCGACCAATTAGCCTATGCGATGCGCCGTTCTTATTGAACCGGAGAAAAAATAGGCAGGAAGCTGCAACGATTTATTCGGAGTATTTGCGCCGAGATAAGATGAAGGCGCGTATTGCTACTTGGACGTTTTAATTATGAGAAGGGGGAAGCATGGTTAAAAAAGGGGACGCATGGCTGCGTGGTCCCTTTTTTATATTAAGATCTATGGATCAACGGATTATTTGAAAATACGAAAACGTTCTTCATCCGGGATATAGGTTTTTTCACCCGCGGGTTGTTCAATTGAACCGAATGGCAATTGAGCGCGCAGCTTCCAACTGGCAGGCAAATTCCACTGTGTTTTCACATCGTCGTCAATTAGCGGATTGTAATGCTGTAGCGATGCGCCGATTTTTTCCTGCGCCAGAGTGGACCACACGGCGAACTGGGCAATCCCGGTAGAATGCTCCGACCAGACAGGGAAATTATCCGCATACAGAGCAAACTTCTTCTGGAGATCTTCGATGACTTTTGTGTCTTCAAAGAATAAGGCGGTGCCCGCGCCGGCGGCAAACGAAGCCAGCTTCTGCTCTGTGGCCGCGAATGATCCTTCAGGAACAATCTTCTTCAACTGCTGCTTAACGATATCCCAGACTTTGGCATGCTGTTCACCGAACAGGATCACCACGCGCGAGCTCTGCGAGTTGAAGGATGAAGGACTTTGCTTAACGGCTTCGGTAATCAACGCGGTGACCGCATCCTCGGAAATGGGTAATTTATTCCCGATGGCATAGATGGAGCGGCGGGCTTTGATGGCTTGCAAAAAAGCATTACTCATGGTTCGTACCCCTTTACATGGTTGCTTATTTATACACTGTGGCACTGATATCTATTGCATACAAGAAAATAGTAGATTGATTTATATATGTAAATTTACTAACGATGGATGAATTCGAGATAATAACGCGGTTGTTATCTCCACCTCACCGTTGAGGCAGGCACGTATTTAAAACGTGCCTGTCTAAAACATGTCTGCCTAAAACGCGTTTGCCTAAAATAATGGAATCGGCCGGCCTTCATCATTCACTGCAACAAAATTGAACTGTCCTGATATCACCTTGGTCCGGCCTTCCGCGTACATCTGTTCCAGAAAAACATTAACATCAACGGTCAGGCTGGTTCTTCCCACCCGGCTGACCTGTCCGATAAGTTCGATAATCGTGCCGGAAGGAATCGGCGTATTAAAGTTAATCTTTTCTGTGGAAACCGTAACCAGTGGTTTATGGCAAAAACGGGTTGCGGTAATGAAAGAGATCTCGTCCATCCACGACAGCGCGGTGCCGCCAAACAAGGTGGAGTGATGATTGATATTGGTAGGAAAAACGACTTTGGCGACCTTGGTGATAGAATTTTGGATTTTTTCGTCAATAGAAAGCGGTTGGCTCATAGTATGTCTGACCTGCTTAAGCATCGAACGAACATTTTACACCTTAAATATACACAAAGTCATAACAATATGAATAAGATATCACTCAGGGGCCAACCGTCCCTGGTGGGCAAATGTGGAGCGCGGTTCTGTTTCCCGATGGAATTGGCGCCGATACGGTTAATTAACCGCCACACACCTCACAGGCGGGATTTTTCGGCAGCTTGATTTCGCGAAATTGCAGCGTCATGGCATCAAACATCAGCAGACGACCCGTGGCGACGTTGCCGTAACGGGTCAGTAGTTTGATGGCTTCCAGAGCTTGCAGACTGCCGATGGCGCCGACCAGCGGGGCCATCACACCCGATTCCACACAGGTCAGCGCGTTGTCGCCGAACAACCGGCTAAGGCAACGGTAACAAGGCTCATCCGGCTGGTAGGTAAACACGCTGATCTGGCCTTCCATACGGATTGCCGCGCCGGAAATTAACGGCTTTTTCAACTGAAAACCAAGGCGATTCAGCCTGTCGCGGACAGCAACATTGTCGGTACAATCCAGTACCGCATCGTGTTTTTCCATCAGGACGCCGAACGCTTCGTCATCCAGACTGGCGTTTACCGTATCTAAAGAGAGATGGGGGTTGAGTTCTGTCAGTGCGATCCGCGCTGATTCGACTTTCGCCATGCCAATACGTTCATCACGGTGTAATACCTGACGCTGCAAGTTGGAAAGCGAAACGGTATCAAAATCCAGCAGCGTCAGGTGGCCGACGCCCGCCGTAGCCAGATATTGTGACGCCGCGCAGCCAAGCCCGCCCAGTCCGACAATCAGTAAGCGCGATGCTTTCAGTTTTTCCTGTCCGTCAAAGTCAAAGCCGCGCAGCACAATCTGACGATTGTAGCGCAGCGCTTCGGCATCACTGAGTTCCGGCAGCATGATCAATGTCCCAACAGCGAATTGAACGGTTCTATTTCAACCCATTCACCTGCGGCGACCGGTCCTCGTTCGGCTTCCAGCACGATAAAACAGTTCGCGAGGCTGAAGGAACTGAAGACATGCGAACCCTGATGTCCGGTAGTTCTGACCTCCAGTTCACCTTGTGCGCTACGGTTGAAGATGCCACGCTGAAAATCTGTGCGGCCGGGCGTCTTTTTCAGTGCGCTGGTTGTTTTTACGCGGATACGGTCAGGTAAATGCCACTCTGTATACCCGCCTAAACGAGCCAGCAGGGGCTGAACCAGTTGATAGAAGGTGAGGGCCGCGGAAACCGGGTTGCCCGGCAGGCCGCAGAACCAGGCATGCTGTAACTTGCCGAAGGCAAACGGCTTACCGGGTTTGATCGCCAGTTTCCAAAAATGGATATCGCCTAATTCATCCAGCATCTGTTTTGTGTAATCCGCTTCACCGACGGAAACGCCCCCACTGCTGATAACCAGATCGGCGCTGCTGTCCGCCCGGTGAAAAGCGTTGCGCAGGGCGACAGGGTCATCGCCAATGATGCCCAAATCGTTAACCTCACAGCCGATTTGCTCCAGCATCAGGCGCATGGCGAAGCGGTTAGTGTCATAGATTTGTCCGGTCTGAAGCGGGGTGCCGACGGGCTGAAGCTCATCGCCGGTTGAAAAGATGGCCACTTTCAAACGACGGAACACATTGATTCGGGCGATCCCCAGCGAAGCCAGTAACGGCAATTCCGCTACGCTTAATTTTCTTCCTGCTGGTAGAACAACCGCGCCTGCACGGATATCCTCACCAGGCCGACGGATATTTTGCCCGGGCTTGACGTCATGGGTAAAGCGCACGCCGGCGTCGCTGACTTCTGCCTGTTCCTGCATGATAACCGCGTCGGTACCTTCAGGAATGGGGGCGCCGGTCATGATGCGGATACAGGTTCCGGCGGGCCATTCCCCGTTAAATGGCGACCCCGCAAAGGCTTTGCCCGCTACCGGTAGCGGTTCTGACGCACAGAGATCGGCGCAGCGAACGGCATAACCATCCATTGCAGAATTAGCGAAGAGGGGAACGTTTATGGGGGACGTTATCGCGTCGGCGCTAATCCGGCCGGCGGCATCATACAGCGAAACATTTTCTGTTTCCGATATCGGTGATACCTGAGCAAATATCGTGGCCAACGCCTGTTCGAGGGGCAATAAGCCTGAGGTCATGCTTTTCATCTGCACTCCATGATAGGTTTCGCCGGGGGAGGTCTGCGGGCGAAAACAGGGATCGTATGCCAATATTATGTCAGAGAACGCCGGCCCGGAGAATGTGCATGGGTCAAGGCGTTGGGTAATTGTGAGGGGGTATTACGCCGGACTTGGGGGTTCGCTGGGCTGTCGGTGCATTTATATCGTTATGGTTATTTTTATTAACTATATGTTATAAAAGATTTTTTATCAAAATGCCGGTTAAGTTTCCGCTTTACATCATACCCTGCGCTAAATATAGTCAAAAAACGCGGGTGATAATGAGGCGGCTTCTGGCGCCGAATGCGGTCATAGTCATGCGCACAGTAATGAGTATATTTAATATCAATGCGTTAATCATTCGTCCCTGATCGCACCGTCGTCGTCGCGGCCCTTGTTTATATGGAGATTCACTGTTAATGGTATTAACACGGCATCATGCTGCATCGCCCCTTATCCCTGTCCCTGCGCCCAGGATTTCCCTGCCTGACGAGCGGGTATTGGCGGTTCGCGATCTGAGCGTTTATTTTGAGCAGCAGGGACAGCGGACGGATGCGGTACGTGATTTAACCTTTGCTGTCGATCGCGGTGAGACGCTGGCTATTGTCGGCGAATCCGGGTCGGGGAAATCGGTGACGTCACTGACGGTGATGCGCTTGATTGAACAGGCCGGCGGCGTGATTCATCAGGGGGATATGCTGTTTCGCCGACGTAATGGTCAGGTTCTGGATCTGCGGGAAACCCATCAATCGCTGATGCGGAAACTGCGCGGCGCCGATCTGGCAATGATTTTTCAGGAGCCAATGACGTCGCTGAATCCGGTCTTTTCGGTCGGCGAGCAGATTGCCGAATCCATCCGCTTGCATCAGGGGAAGGATCATCGTGCCGCGCGGCGGGAGGCTTTACACATGTTGGATCTGGTCCGCATTCCTGAAGCGCGTAACGTACTGGATCGCTATCCCCATCAGCTCTCCGGCGGCATGCGGCAACGGGTCATGATTGCCATCGCGCTCTCCTGCAAACCGTCGCTGCTGATCGCTGACGAGCCGACGACGGCGCTGGATGTCACCATACAGGCCCAGATCCTGCAACTTATTCGCGTGTTGCAACGGGAAATGAATATGGCTGTCATCTTCATCACCCACGACATGGGCGTAGTCGCGGAAGTTGCTGACCGGGTGATGGTGATGTATCGCGGAGAAAGCGTGGAGACAGGGGACGTCAATCAGATTTTCAATACGCCGCAGCATCATTATACGCAGGCCTTGCTGGCGGCGGTGCCGACGTTGGGTTCCATGCGGGGGCAGGCGTTTCCGGCAAAATTTCCGCTGTTGAATCACGAGACGCCGCAGACTGTCGACAGTGCGCCGCAGAATACTATTCCCGTGAATGCTGCGCCTATTTTGCAGGTGCAGAATCTGGTTACCCGGTTTCCGGTGCGCAGCGGCCTGTTGAACCGCGTAACCCGTCAGGTTCACGCGGTTGAAAAAGTGAGCTTTGACCTCTATCCGGGGGAAACGTTGTCGCTGGTTGGCGAGTCAGGCTGCGGCAAATCCACAACCGGACGAGCGTTGCTGAAGCTGGTGGAAAGTCAGAGCGGAACGATTGTTTTTGGCGGCCAACAGATTAATCAACTGCAAGGGGCGGCGTTGCAGCATTTGCGCAGGGACATTCAGTTTATTTTTCAGGATCCTTATGCTTCGCTGGACCCGCGCTTAACCGTCGGATTTTCCATTATGGAACCGTTGCTGGTGCACCAGGTCGGGAGCAGACGGGAAGCGGAACAGCGTGTTGCATGGCTATTAGCGCGGGTAGGGTTGCAACCTGAACACGCCCGCCGTTATCCGCATGAATTTTCCGGCGGACAGCGTCAGCGTCTCTGTATCGCCAGAGCATTGGCGTTGAACCCCAAGGTCGTTATTGCGGATGAGGCGGTTTCCTCGCTGGATGTTTCCATTCAGGCACAAATCATCAATCTGATGCTGGATTTGCAGCGCGAATTCGGCATTGCGTTTTTATTCATTTCGCATGATATGGCGGTGGTTGAGCGGATCAGCCACCGGGTTGCGGTAATGTACATGGGGCAGATTGTGGAAATCGGCCCGCGTAGCGCGGTGTTCGAGAATCCCCGCCATCCTTATACCCGTAAGCTGATCGCTGCCGTACCCATAGCCGATCCTTCACGCCGCCATCGTGAACAGGTTTTACTGGTTGATGAAATGCCGAGCCCGATTCGGGCAATAGGCGATGAACCTACCATCGCGCCTCTGGTTCAGGTTGGCGAACGGCATTTTGTCGCTCATCACCCGATTGCCGGCGCTTACTGACAGGGACTCACAAGGAGAACGTAACACGATGAATGTTATTACTTTAAAGCGTAACTGGTTAGTCGCTGCCGGTGTCGCAGCGGCCATGGCGACAGCACCCGCCTGGGCGGCGAAAGATGCGGTGATTGCGGTGGGATCCAATTTTACCAGTCTTGATCCGTACGATGCCAATGACACGCTGTCACAAACGGTTGCCAAGTCGTTCTATCAGGGATTGTTTGGTTTCGATAAGGATATGAAGCTGGTTAATGTCCTGGCGGACAGTTATGACACCAGTCCTGATGGTTTGGTTTATACCGTCAAACTGCATCCGGGCGTGAAGTTTCACGATGGCACGGATTTCAATGCCGATGCGGTCAAAGTGAATCTGGATCGCGCCAGCAACCCGGAAAATCGTCTGAAACGCTATAACCTGTTCAGAATGATTGATAAAACCGAGGTCGTTGATGCCCAGACGGTGAAAATCACGCTGAAATCGCCGTTTTCGGCATTTATTAATAATCTGGCGCATCCTGCGGCCGTGATGATTTCACCTGCCGCGCTAAAACAGTATGGCAAAGAGATCGGCTTCCATCCGGTAGGGACCGGGCCATATCGTTTTGTGACCTGGAACCAGACGGACTATGTCAAAGCCGAGAAATTTGCCGGTTACTGGAAAGCGGGACTACCGAAGCTGGATAGCATCACCTGGCGTCCGGTCGTGGATAACAATACGCGAGCCGCGCTGTTGCAAACCGGCGAAGCGCACTTTGCCTATCCGATTCCGTTTGAGCAGGCCAGCGTGCTGGAGAAAAATGACAAACTGGCGCTGGTGGCATCGCCTTCGATTCTGCACCGTTACATCAGCCTTAATGTGACGCAGAAGCCGTTTGATAATCTCAAAGTTCGTCAGGCGATCAATTACGCCATCAACAAAGACGCGCTGATTAAGGTGGCCTTCTCTGGCTATGCCACGCCGGCGGAAGGGCCGCTGCCGCCCAGTATTGACTATGCGGAGAGGTATCAGCCGTGGCCTTACGATCCGGCGAAAGCCCGCGAGCTATTGAAAGAGGCGGGGTATCCGAATGGTTTCACCACCACGCTGTGGTCATCGCATAACCACAGTACGGCACAGAAAGTGTTGCAGTTTACGCAGCAGCAGCTGGCGCAGGTGGGCATCAAAGCGGAAGTGACGGCGATGGATGCCGGTCAGCGTGCGGCGGAAGTTGAAGGAAAAGGCGTGAAGGAAACCGGCGTGCGCATGTTCTATACCGGCTGGTCCGCCTCCACCGGCGAGGCCGATTGGGCGTTGTCTCCGCTGTTCGCCACGGCATCCTGGCCGCCAGCGTTGTTTAATACGGCATTTTACAGCAATTCACAGGTTGATGAGGATTTGACCAACGCGCTGAAAACGACCGATCGGACGGAGAAGCAGAAACTGTACAAAGACGCACAGGATAAAATCCGGGCCGATGCGCCATGGGTTTTCCTGGTAACGGAAAAGCTGGTTTCGGCTAACAGTAAGAATCTGACCGGATTCTATGTGATGCCGGACACGGCATTCAGCTTTGACGATGCGGACCTGAAAGAATAAGCCGATGATTTTCCGCGTAATCAGGGAGGCCAGACTGGCCTCCCTGCTCTTTGACATCGGGGGAGGATAGGTGGTGGGAACCAATCCATGCTGAATTATTTTATCAAACGATTATTGGGGCTGATTCCCACGCTGTTGATCGTCATGGTGCTGGTGTTTCTGTTCGTCCATTTGCTGCCGGGCGATCCGGCGCGCCTGGCGGCCGGACGGGAAGCGGATGCGACGGTGGTCGAGTTGGTCCGTCAGGATCTGGGTTTGGATAAGCCGCTGCCAGAGCAGTTTTGGCATTTTTTTACACGCAGTCTGCAAGGGGATTTGGGTACGTCAATGGTATCCAAAAGACCCGTGGCGGATGAGATCGCCACCCGCTTTATGCCGACGTTCTGGCTGACCGTCAGCAGTATGGTCTGGGCAGTGATTTTTGGCATGGCAATTGGCGTGGTGTCGGCCGTGTGGCGCAATGGCTGGCCGGACCGGATCGGCATGACGCTGGCGGTGTCCGGGATTTCGTTTCCCGCCTTTGCGCTGGGTATGTTGCTGATGCAGGTATTTTCCGTTGAGCTCGGCTGGCTACCCACCGTCGGCGCGGATACCTGGCGGCACTATATCCTGCCTTCTATTACGCTGGGCGCCGCAGTGGCGGCGGTCATGGCCCGCTTCACCCGGGCGTCTTTTGTCGAGGTGATGCAGGAAGATTATATGCGTACGGCGCGGGCGAAAGGCGTACGTGAATCGTTGGTGGTGGTAAAACACGGCTTACGCAATGCGCTGATCCCGGTCGTAACCATGATGGGGCTGCAATTCGGTTTTCTGTTGGGCGGCTCGATTGTGGTGGAAAAAGTATTTAACTGGCCGGGACTGGGGCGGTTGTTGGTCGATTCAGTGGAGATGCGTGATTATCCGGTGATTCAGGCCGAAGTGTTGCTGTTTTCGCTGGAGTTTATTCTGATCAATTTGCTGGTCGATATGCTGTATGCCGCGATCAACCCGGCGATTCGTTATAAATAAGGAAAGGGAATGAGAAACTGGCGACGTAAGGCGGCGTTATCCACTCTGCCGGTGCTCAGAGAGAATCAGGTTCGCACGCCGTGGCGCGAGTTCTGGCGGCGCTTCCGTCGTCAGCATGTGGCTTTGCTGGCGGGCATGTTTGTGGTTTTGCTGATTCTTATTGCCGTGCTGGCGCCTTACCTGATCCCCTATGATGCCGAAAACTATTTTGATTACGATCGGTTGAATGAAGGACCGTCCGCGGTGCACTGGTTGGGCGTGGATTCGCTGGGACGGGATATTTTCAGCCGTATCCTGGCGGGAACGCGTATTTCGCTGGCGGCAGGGATCTTCTCCGTGCTGGTCGGGATGCTGATCGGCACGTCTCTGGGGATGTTGGCGGGTTACTACGAAGGCTGGTGGGATCGCATTATTATGCGCATCTGCGATGTGCTATTTGCGTTTCCCGGTATTCTGTTGGCGATTGCCGTGGTAGCCATTATGGGCAGCGGGATGGCAAATGTGATTGTCGCCGTGGCGATCTTCAGTATTCCGGCCTTTGCCCGCCTGGTCAGAGGCAATACGCTGGTATTGAAACATCAGACTTACATTGAGGCGGCCCGCAGTATTGGCGCATCCGACTGGACCATTGTTTTCCGGCATATTCTGCCCGGTACGGTGTCGTCGATTGTGGTGTATTTCTCCATGCGCATTGGCATGTCGATCATTACCGCGGCCAGTTTATCCTTTCTGGGGCTTGGCGCTCAGCCGCCGACGCCGGAATGGGGGGCGATGCTCAATGAAGCGCGTTCCGATATGGTGATTGCGCCGCACGTGGCGATTTTCCCCAGTCTGGCCATTTTCCTGACGGTACTGGCGTTTAACCTATTGGGCGATGGGCTGCGTGACGCGCTGGATCCCAGGATAAAAACCTGATGGACAGAACGTTGCTAAACGTTTGGTCTCCCGGAGACAACGGCCTGCAAAAGCGCAGCTGATTGCGAAACGGCGCCAAAGATCCCACCCTCGTTGAGGGTGATATCGATGGTGGCCTGATGCAACAACGGATCACCGGCAGCACAGCAATCGGCGAGCAGCAGACAATCGTAACCGCGATCGTTGGCTTCACGCATGGTGGAGTGAACGCAGACATCGGTAGTCACGCCAGTCAGTATTAACTGATTAATCCCTTTGCTACGCAGTATCTGATCCAGATCGGTGGCGTGAAACGCACTGTTACCCGGCTTGTCGAGCAGAATATCGCCGTGTAGCGGAGCCAACTCAGGTACGATATCCCAGCCGGGTTTTGCCCTGCATTGTCTGTAGTTTCGTTCCTGTCATGTTAGCCAGCGGGTGTGACGCCGATGCATATAGCAGATCCTGCTCCTGATACAAAGGTTGGTATTCCAGCTCTTGCAGACAATGGGTAAAAATACCGATGCCGATATCAGACTGGTTATCCAGTACCGCCTGCTCAATCCGAGCTGGCGCGGTAATATCAATGAAAAACTCGACCTGATTATGTTCTCGCTGGGAAAAACGTTGCAGAGTAGCGGTTAGCGGGCAGGTATCGTCAGTAAGCAGATTATCGATCTGAGCGATGCGGATAGGGCCACTCAGTTGCCTTCGCATTGCCAGGGTATCTTGCTCGAAGTGTTTGGTTACCGTAAACAGCTCCAGCGTCCGGCGATGTATGGCTGTACCTTCATCCGTCAGGGCGAAGCCGGAACGCCCTCGTTCGCATAAGCGGAACCCCAGTCGGCCCTCAAGTTGGGTTATCTGTTTACTGATGGTCGAGGCATCTCTCCCCAGTGCAGCCTGGGCATTACTTATTCCCCGGGCGTCAACCACGGCTAAAAATACGCGCAGGAGCCGGAGGTCAACATCGGTTATATTCATAACAAAAATGACATCATTGGCAATGGGGATTGGCTGGTTATCTTGCCATAGTTGTATCGCCGGGGGATAGTCTGCGTCAGCCATTCCGGCATAAACAGGCGTGATTGTCTTTGAATAAAACCAGTGAAAAAGTTTGCTTAAATATAATAAACGGTGATCAGGCATCTCAAACCCGGCAAGCCGGGTTTGAGATGTTGGTGCTCAGAATTAGAACGAGGTACGTTTGTAGCTACGATATTGCGGCTGCCAGAAGTTGTGCGCAATCGCTTTCGCCAGAGCATCACCGGACGTCACGACTGCGACGCCTTGCAGCTGTGCGGCTTTACCCACTTCCAGCGCGATGCGTCTGGAGACGTCCTGAATATCCGCGATGTCCGGCAGTAGCGCCCCATCACCGCTGTTGGCCATGGGGGAACAATCGGCCAATGCGCGGCTGGCCGCCATCAGCATGCCATCGGTAATGCGTTTTGCCCCGGAAGCCAACACGCCCAACCCAATACCCGGGAAAATAAAGGAGTTGTTGCATTGGGGAATCGGGTAAACCTTATCCTTATAGGTTACCGGGTTAAACGGGCTGCCCGTTGCCACCAGCGCGGCACCGTCGGTCCAGCGAATAATATCTTCCGGACGCGCTTCCACACGGGAAGTCGGGTTAGATAACGGCATGACGATCGGGCGGGCGCAGTGTTTGTGCATTTCACGGATAATTTCTTCCGTAAACAGACCCGGTTGACCGGAAACCCCAATCATGATGGTTGGTTTGGCGTTGCTAACCACTTCCAGCAGAGAGATCGCGTCGCTGGTCACGTCCCAATCAGTCAACCGTTCGCTTTTCTGCACCAGTTTGCTTTGGAAATCGAGCAGGTTCGGCAATTTATCGGTCAGCAGACCGAAACGGTCAACCATGAAAACGCGGGCGCGGGCCTCATCTTCGCTCAACCCTTCGGATTTCATCTGCGCAATGATTTGTTCGGCGATGCCGCAACCGGCGGAGCCCGCACCGAGGAACACCACGGTTTGATCGCGCAGCTGGCTGCCGGCCGCACGGCTGGCGGCAATCAGGCTGCCCAGCGCCACGGCGGCGGTGCCCTGAATGTCATCGTTGAAGCTACAGATTTCATCACGATAGCGGTTTAGCAGCGGGGTTGCATTTTTCTGGGCGAAGTCTTCGAACTGCAACAGCACGTTCGGCCAGCGGCGTTTGACCGCCTGAATGAATTCGTCAACGAACGCATAGTATTCGTCATCGGTAATCCGCGGATGGCGCCAGCCCATGTACAGCGGATCGTTCAGACGCTGCGGATTATTGGTGCCCACATCCAGAACAACCGGCAGGGTGTAAGCCGGACTAATGCCGCCACACGCGGTATACAGCGACAGTTTACCGATCGGAATTCCCATCCCGCCGATACCCTGATCGCCCAAACCCAGAATACGTTCACCGTCAGTGACAACGATGACTTTTACATTCTGCTTGGTGGCGTTTTGCAGCATATCATCGATATGTGCGCGGTTTGGATAGGAGATAAACAACCCGCGCGCCCGACGATAGATATCGGAGAAGTGCTCACAGGCTTCACCCACGGTTGGCGTATAGATAATTGGCATCATCTCGCTCAGGTGAGCGTCCAGCAGGCGGTAGAACAGCGTTTCATTCGTATCCTGAATGTTACGCAGGTAGACGTGCTTATCAATATCATTCTTGAATTCCTGATATTGACGCCAGGCTCGTTCGGCCTGTTCTTCAATGGTTTCGACAGCTTCAGGCAATAGACCATGCAGGTTAAAGTTGGCGCGTTCTTCTTCTGTAAATGCACTGCCTTTATTCAGCAACGGAAATTCAAGCAAGATAGGGCCAGCATAAGGGATGTAGAGGGGACGTTTACTTTCGTATTCTAATTCCATGACTTTTTTACTCTTCGGGTAACAGAAACGAATTCAGTTTAATAACCAATAAAAACTGAAGCGGATCTTAAATTACCCGAGGAATATGTACAGAAAATGTTAATTAAAATAGTTACAGATGGCTTGCATCTGAGCACTTAAATAAGGTTAATCGATTCACCTCTAAAATTTGACCGCTATTCGGCAATGAAACGGCGGACAACGTCGGTGCATCCGAGTTCATCCAGCATGATTTGCGAGATGGTCCATTGGCTGATGGCGGCATCCCGACGTTCGACGATGGCGGCGCGACGGATATCGGTTTGCGCTTCACCGGAAAGATTCATCAGATTCAGCGCCGCTTGCAGCGGCGGCAGGCTGGGGTTGAATGCGGCGTTTTCCGCATAGCGGCCGGTATAGAGATGGCCGTTCACCGTTTCCAGCGCGATGCCGCTGATGGCATGGCTATACGGCGCATGGCTGCGGTTGGCTGCTTCCAGTGCCTGCAACGTTAGCGCATCCGCCTTCTCCAGCCGATAGCCGTGGTTCACTTCATCCAGCAATAACGTCTTGATTTGCAAATCAGCCGGACCAAATGCGTCAGGTAGATAGTGGCTGAGCAGGGCAGGCTGGCGTCCCGGTAGCTGGATGCGAAGTGAAGGCGCGCTGTTCAGTTCATTCATGAATTGCCGACAGTGGCCGCACGGCGTGTAGTTCACCGTGATGGCGCTTAATCCTGTTTCATTACGCAACCAGGCGTGTGCAATCGCGCTTTGTTCCGCGTGTACGGTTTGCTGCAACTGCACGTGAGCAAACTCCATATTGGCGCCGAAATAGAAATTGCCACTCAGGCCTTGTGCAATGGCGCCGACCTGAAAATGGGAAATGGCGGCCTGCGCGCAAGCCGCCGCTAACGGTAATAAGGCAAACGCCAGCGCATCTCGCTCCATCTGGCTGGCACGGCACAGGCTCTCTACCTCATCGCTCGTCAGCATGGCGGAGAACGCCGCCCGATTCAGGATCGGCGCGAGCGCAGACTGTAGGTTGGCGGGTAATTGTTGAAAGGCGTTATCAAAACGTGGATGCATATCGGCTTGCTCTTTTTACCGGTCAATAAACCTATGTTAGGGAGCAGAGTAGCAGTAAATTGTGATATGTATCACTATGTGAATGAAATTGATGAAAATTAAATGTTAAATGCGAGATGTATCTCAAAAATTTAGTCCGGCTAAATGTGACATTTAAGGGGACATAATCATACGATAATGCGTTGCTGACGCGCGGTGTCCAGTAGTGCTTCAACATCTTGTATGAGTTTTACTGTTTCTTTTACCACCGCGAGTGCACTGATGCCCGATTTGCTGGCGGCGATTTTCCAGGTTACCCGGCGGGATTTACCCAACTCTGGATAGCGTTCAATGAATAGCTGGCGAAGATCGTCAATGTTGCAATGGTTGTGTGATAAATACTCTTCAGCCCATATCAACAGAACGGTAAAGGTAGAATCGGTACCATTTTCACGGGCTATGTGTATATAAAGCGGCCAATACCCATCTCTCCTGAGAGATAAGCGACAATAAGGCTGGCGTTGAAACACTCATCCACGCTCGACTGACTTGCAGATGTTCCTCTGTCAATTGAGTCAGGTGTTTTCGCAAACTGACCTGAATGCCTGCTATGCCGCAGCTCCAGCAGTTGTTCATCCTTGAGAAAGTCGTAAAAATCCTGTTCGCGTATTTCCATCTTTTTCCATTGATTGCATGCGGTCACTTGCTGAAAAACTGCAATAGTATGGGGAAAACAAAAGGCGCGATCAGCGAGGTGATAATCCCGCAGATGACTAATGCCAGTGAACTGAATGCCCCTTCCTGAAAATCCACTTCGACACAGCGCGCCGTGCCTAAGGCGTGTGAAGCGGTTCCCATCGACAGGCCACGCGCCGCTTTGGTTTTGATCCCGATGCGATTGAACAGGCTGTGTCCTAACACGGCCCCCAGAATACCGACAAAAATTACGCAGACGGCGCTGATGGCGGGAATACCGCCGATAGAACTGGCGACGGCCATGGCAATTGGCGTGGTGACGGATTTAGGCAATACAGACGCGGCAATCTCCGGCGATGCCCCCATCCACAGCGCGACCAGCGTACCGGACACGATGGCGGTCAGGCTGCCGATAAAACAAACGCTGATAATCGATTTCCAGCGGGCGCGAATCTGGTGAAGCTGCTCGTATAAGGGAAAAGCCAGCGCGACGACCGCAGGTTGCAGCAGGTCGTTGAGCACTTCGCTGCCCTTGAAATAGCGATCGTATGGAATGTGCAGTAGCAGCAGGAGCGGGATGATGATGACCATTGAAATCAGCAACGGATTCAGCAACGGCATTTTGGTCCAAATCGCCAGCTTGCGTGCGACAAAAAAGACAAACAGAGTCAGCGGCAGAGACCACCATAAATAGGCCAGCATTATTCTTTATCCCCACCTTGCAGACGGCTGTCTACGATGATCTTTTCACGTTGCATGATCTGTGTGCTGAAACCGACGACGATCATCACGATAAACGTGCTGATTATACAGGAAACGACAATCGGGCCGAACTGCTGGCTGAGCAGGTCATAATAGTTCATGACGCCCACGCCAATCGGTACGAACAACAGCGCCATATAGCGGATTAACAGGTGGCAACCCGGCTTAACCCATTCGGCAGGCAGGATTTGCGAGGCGAGCAGAGTGAACAGAATCAGCATACCAATGATGCTGCCGGGAATGGTCAGCGGGAGTAACGCGGATATCGCATTGCCTGCCAGCAGGCAGAGATAAATCAATGCGAAAGCGCGTAAATACTGCCAGCATAGTATGATCGTATTACGCATGGGGAATTCCTGATTAACTGAGGGGCTTATCATAACGCTAATAGAATTAGCGTGCCACAGCTCACAGGTTTTCCGTGCGAGATGTCCGTCTTACCCTCTCCTGATGTGATTCAGACGTCATTGCTAAACAGGCTGGCGTCCGCAAGCGCTTCACCGATAGCAGTGATAAGCAGATGCAACTGCGCAGGTTGAATGATAAAGGGAGGCATCAGGTAAATCAGCTTGCCGAATGGACGGATCCAGACGCCGCGTTCAACAAAAAATCGCTGTAGCCGTGCCATATTCACCGGCTGGCGGGTTTCCACGACGCCGATCGCGCCCAGCACCCGGATATCGGCGACCCGTTCAGATGCGGCGAAAGCCATAAGCCCTTGACGTAGCTGTTGTTCAATCGTTTTTACCTGCTGCTGCCAGCGATTTTCCGCCAGCAGCGACAGGCTGGCATTGGCGGCGGCGCAGGCCAGCGGATTGGCCATAAAGGTCGGACCGTGCATAAAGCATCCCGCCGCGCCGTTACTGATGGTTTCGGCAACCGGGCGGGTGGTCAGCGTGGCGGATAATGTCATATAGCCGCCGGTTAACGCTTTCCCCAGACACAGAATATCCGGCGCGATCCCCGCGTGCTCACAGGCGAACAGCTTACCGGTACGGCCAAATCCGGTCGCAATTTCGTCCGCTATCAGCAGTATGCCGTACCGGTCGCACAGTTCACGTACCTGTCGCAGATACGTTGGATGATAAAAACGCATGCCGCCCGCGCCCTGTACGATCGGCTCCAGAATGACGGCGGCGATCTCGTGCGCCTGTGCGGCCAGTGTGGTGCGCAGCGGGGCAATATCGGCGTCCTGCCAGTCGGCGTCAAAGCCGCATTGTGGCGCGTCCACAAACAGATGATCGGGGAGGTAGCCCTGATACAGACTGTGCATGGAGTTTTGCGGGTCGCACACCGACATCGCGCCAAAGGTATCGCCATGATAGCCGTGGCGCAGGGTAAGAAAACGCTGGCGCACTTCGCCACGCGCCTGCCAGTATTGCAGCGCCATCTTCAGCGCCACTTCAACGGCAACCGACCCCGAATCAGCCAGAAAGACGCACTCCAGTCCGGCCGGCGTGATTTCCACCAACTGGCGGCAAAGCGCAATGGCCGCCGGGTGCGTAATGCCCCCGAACATCACATGCGACATTTGCGACAGCTGATGCTGCACCGCCTGATTAATCACCGGGTGGTTATAGCCGTGAATCGCCGCCCACCAGGAGGACATGCCATCGACCAGTTTGCGCCCGTCATCAAGTTGCAGTTCGACGCCATTGGCTGACACCACCGGATAACAGGGGAGCGGATGGGTCATTGACGTGTAAGGATGCCAGATGTGGCGCTGGTCAAATGCCAGGTCTTGCGGAGTCATAATGTTTTATGTAAACCAATTTGAGTTTGATTTGGTTGACAGTATATCGGGTTAATTTAAACTGATAAAACGATTTTATTTTGGAGATGCCGATATGGCTGACCGCATTTACTGGACGCTTGAGCAAGCACAAAACCTATTCAATAAACCTTTTCTGGAGTTGATGTTTGAGGCCCAGCAAATCCATCGACAACACTTCGATCCCCGCCAGGTGCAGGTGAGTACGCTGCTGTCGATTAAAACCGGCGCCTGTCCTGAAGACTGTAAATATTGTCCGCAAAGCTCCCGCTACCGTACCGGGATTGAAACGGAACGGCTGATGCAGGTGGAGCAGGTGCTGGAATCGGCGCGTCAGGCAAAAGCGGCAGGCTCGACCCGTTTTTGTATGGGCGCGGCCTGGAAGAATCCCCATGAACGCGACATGCCTTATCTGGAACAAATGGTGCTGGGCGTCAAAGAACTGGGGATGGAAACCTGCATGACGCTCGGTACGTTAAGCGGCGATCAGGCGGCGCGTCTGGCTTCCGCCGGTCTGGATTTTTATAACCATAATCTGGACACCTCACCGGAATTCTACGGCAATATCATCACCACGCGCAGCTATCAGGAACGTCTTGATACGCTGGATAAAGTGCGCCACGCAGGGATCAAAGTCTGTTCCGGCGGGATTGTCGGGCTGGGCGAAACCGTGCGCGATCGGGCTGGATTGCTGGTACAGCTGGCCAACCTGCCGACGCCGCCGGAAAGCGTTCCGATCAATATGCTGGTCAAGGTGAAAGGCACGCCGTTGGCCGATAACGACGATGTCGATCCGTTTGATTTTATTCGCACCATTGCCGTCGCGCGTATCATGATGCCGTCTTCCTATGTTCGGCTATCCGCCGGGCGCGAGCAGATGAACGAACAAACGCAGGCTATGTGCTTTATGGCGGGGGCCAACTCCATTTTTTATGGTTGCAAACTGCTGACCACGCCGAATCCAAAAGAAGATAAGGATCTGGCGTTATTCCGTAAGCTGGGGCTGAATCCTCAGCAGACCGAAGTCGAGTATGGCGACAACCAACAGCAGCAGCGACTGACGGATCAGCTGATTCATAGCGACAGCGAGCAATTTTACAATGCGGCGGTTTAAAAGCGTACGGTCGTGTAAACCGCGTCTGTCATCGGTATTGCAGGGCAAGATAACGCGGAGCGACGAAAGATGAGCTGGCAAACCCGTGTTGAACAGGCGCTGATGCAGCGGCAACAGGACGATGCGTATCGCAAGCGGCAGATCAATCAGGGGGGCAGCGGACGCTGGCTGAGACAGGGCGATCGCTGTTATCTGAATTTTTCCAGTAATGACTATCTGGGGTTGAGCCACCACCCTGAGATTATCCGGGCCTGGCAGCAGGGCGCGGACCGATACGGCGTCGGCAGCGGCGGTTCCGGCCATGTGACGGGATATACCGATGCGCATGCCGCACTGGAAACTCAACTGGCCGACTGGCTGGGGTACCCGCGTGCCGTACTGTTTATTTCCGGCTATGCGGCGAATCAGGCGGTTGTCGCGGCCTTAACCCAACCGGGCGACCGCATTCTGGCTGATAAACTGAGCCATGCTTCCTTGCTGGAGGCGGCGGCACATTCACCGGCGACGTTACGGCGTTTTCAGCATAATCAGGCAGATAGCCTGCAACAGCTGCTGGAAAAACCCTCAGAAGGCCAAACGCTGGTGGTGACCGAAGGCGTATTCAGCATGGACGGTGATAGCGCGCCGTTAGCGCAGTTACATGCGCAATCGAGAGCGCACGGTGCGCTGCTGATGGTGGATGATGCCCACGGCATTGGCGTGTCGGGGGAAGAAGGACGCGGAAGCTGCTGGCAACAGGGCGTAAAGCCGGAACTGCTGATTGTGACGTTCGGCAAAGCCTTTGGCGTTAGCGGCGCGGCCGTGTTGTGTGACGAACCGCTGGCGGAATACTTCTTGCAGTTCGCCCGTCATCTGATTTACAGCACGGCCATGCCCGCGCCGCAAGCTTGCGCACTGAGCGCCGCATTACACTATATCCGTAACGAACCCGCACGGCGGGATAGGTTGCAATGCAATATTGCTCAGTTTCGTGCCGGTTTTTCGGCGTCTTCGTACCAACTGATGAATTCTCTGAGCGCCATTCAGCCGCTGGTGGTGGGGGAGAATGCCCGCACGTTGGCGTTAACGGCGGCGCTGCGTGAGCAGGGGCTATGGGTGAGCGCGATGCGTCCTCCCACCGTGCCGCCCGGCAGTGCGCGTTTACGTATTACGCTGACGGCCGATCATCAGCCGGAAGATATCGAACGACTGCTGGCGGTGCTGCATCATGCTCGCTGATACATACCATAAGCAGGCGATTGCGCAGGCGTTCGGACGGGCGGCTGCCAGCTATGATCGTTTTGCCGAATTGCAACGCACCTGCGGGGAGCGCCTGCTTGATTTAATTCCGCCGCACGGGGGGACCCAGGTTCTGGATGCGGGCTGCGGGACGGGTTATTTCAGCCGCTATTGGCAACAGCAGGGGAAACGCGTTACCGCATTGGATCTCTCTCCGGCCATGCTGAGCCATGCCAGCCGACATCAGGCGGCTGAACGCTACGTGCAAGGTGATATCGAACATCTGCCGCTGGAAGATGGCTGCGTGGATATTAGCTATAGCAATCTGGCGGTGCAGTGGTGTGATGATTTACCCCGCGCGCTGGCTGAGCTGTATCGGGTCACGCGATCGGAGGGGATCATCGCGTTTTCTACGCTGGCGGAGGGGTCACTGAGCGAACTTTCTCATGCCTGGACGCAGTTGGACGGCACCCGTCGTGTGAATCATTTTCTCTCCGCTGGCGCGATCGAAGCGGCTTGTCAGCCTTATCGTTATCAGCTTCGTCAGGAGCGTATCACGTGTTACTTCCCGGATGTGCTGACGTTAATGAAGTCATTAAAGGGGATCGGCGCGACCTGGTTGCATCAGAGGCGCGCACCGGGGCTGTTGAGCCGTTCCCGCTTAAACGGATTATCGTCGGTTTATCCGCGGCGCTCAGAAGGCTATCCGCTCAGCTACCAATTGATTTACGGAGTGATCTATCGTGATTAAACGCTGGTTTGTCGCGGGTACGGATACGGAAGTCGGCAAAACTATCGCCAGTTGCGCACTGTTGCAGGCCGCGAATCACGCCGGATACCGTACCGCCGGTTATAAGCCGGTGGCGTCCGGCTGCGACATTACCCCCGACGGCGTGCGAAACGGCGATGCGTTGGCGATTCAGGCCAACAGCAGCGTGGCGCTTGACTATCAGGCGGTGAATCCGATGGCGTTTATTGAGCCGACGTCGCCCCATATTATCAGTGCCGAGGAACAGCGGCCGATTCATCTGACCGTGTTGTCCGAGGGGTTACGGATGCTGGAGACGCAGGCTGACTGGCTGCTGGTGGAAGGCGCTGGCGGCTGGTTTACCCCGCTGTCGGCGCGAGAAACGTTTGCTGATTGGGTTTGTCAGGAGCAATTGCCGATCATTCTGGTGGTGGGGATTAAGCTGGGCTGCATTAATCATGCATTATTGACAGCCGGCGCGATTGCACAATCGGGATTGACATTGAGCGGCTGGATTGCCAACGACATCGCGCCGCCGGGCAAACGGCACCAGGAATACCTGAGCAGTTTACAGCAGCGGCTGTCTGCCCCCATGCTGGGAGAAATACCGCATTTGGCGGAACCTCAACGGCAACCTCTGGGACAGTATATCGATCTGACACGCTTGAATTAATCGCTTTTATGCAGGCAAAGCGCAATGAGTCTCTCTTATGCGGGACTCATTGCGTTAATGGCAAACGCCGATCTTTATCGCTAAGATTGGTAATAAGCGTGCTAATTGCCGTCTTCAATAGAAAAAAGCATCTTGAAATTTCTGGTAAGCCCTTGCTACGCCTGTATAGCGGCGTCTGTTTTTAGTATTTTTCCGTCTAATACTTATAAGATAAATCGCACAAAGAACGTGAAAAAAATCCATATCAATCACGATATAAGATGAAGGTAGTATTTCAGCAACTCAGAGCGGGTGCGGTGTTGTGAGAGTTATCCACCATTTCTGTGGATAACTGTGTGCATTAGGGATAGAAAAATCGCGCCAGACGAGAGCCGGCGCGGGTTGTCGCCAGGTTGGCGCTATTCTCTGCTTTTTAATTAATTCTTTAAAAATCATTGCATTAATTAAAATCAAGTCTCTTATTAAGGCCTGGCGCGTAGTTGCATAAATTCACAACACTGGTAATACCTCTAGGTTACAGGAATCGTGAGATTGGGGATAAATAATCCTGATATCTGCTAGCCGATTATCCCCGAATGTGCTAGCCGATGTCTTTGTTTGATAATCATCCAATCCGGCAATAATTTTCTTGATGCTGTTTTTATATCCAGTATCATGGCGGAAGTAAAGTTCGCGATTGTTTCCCATAATAGTTAAGTGTCAAGGAAGCGCCATGGCGTTCCCTCTGCTTGCCATTGATCGTCCATTCATGAGTAGCGTGTTTAACTATGAGTAAAGTCTTTAAACTGAAGTCCGAATTTCAACCGGCAGGCGACCAGCCTGAAGCCATTCGCCGTTTGGAGGAAGGGCTGGAAGATGGGTTGGCGCATCAGACGCTGTTGGGTGTGACGGGTTCCGGCAAAACGTTTACCATCGCGAACGTGATTGCCGATTTGAATCGTCCAACCATGGTCCTGGCGCCGAACAAGACGCTGGCCGCACAGCTTTATGGTGAAATGAAAGCGTTTTTCCCCGATAACGCGGTGGAATATTTCGTCTCCTACTATGATTACTACCAGCCTGAAGCCTATGTTCCAAGCTCCGATACGTTTATCGAGAAAGATGCGTCGGTGAATGAACATATTGAGCAGATGCGTCTTTCGGCGACCAAAGCGCTATTGGAACGCAGGGACGTGGTGGTCGTGGCCTCGGTTTCCGCGATTTACGGCCTGGGCGATCCCGATCTCTATCTGAAAATGATGCTGCATCTGACGCAGGGGATGCTGATTGACCAGCGCGCCATTTTACGGCGGTTGGCGGAGTTGCAGTACACCCGTAACGATCAGGCGTTTCAGCGCGGTACTTTTCGCGTGCGCGGCGAAGTGATCGACATCTTTCCTGCCGAATCGGATGACGTGGCGCTGCGTGTCGAACTGTTCGATGAGGAAGTCGAGCGGCTATCGTTGTTTGACCCGCTGACCGGACAGGTTATCCAGACAATGCCGCGTTATACCATCTATCCTAAAACGCACTACGTGACGCCACGCGAGCGTATTTTGCAGGCGATGGAGGATATCAAGGTTGAACTGGCCGACCGCCGCAAGGTGCTGCTGGCGAACGATAAGCTGGTGGAAGAACAGCGTCTCAGCCAGCGCACGCAGTTCGATCTGGAAATGATGAACGAGTTGGGCTATTGCTCCGGTATCGAAAACTACTCCCGGTTTCTGTCCGGGCGTGGTCCCGGTGAGCCGCCGCCGACGCTGTTTGACTACCTGCCTGCCGATGGGCTGCTGGTGGTGGATGAATCACACGTGACCATACCGCAGATCGGCGGGATGTACCGCGGCGACCGGGCGCGTAAGGAAACGCTGGTGGAATACGGTTTCCGCTTGCCTTCCGCCCTGGATAACCGCCCGATGAAGTTTGAGGAATTTGAAGCGCTGGCGCCACAGACGATCTACGTTTCCGCTACGCCGGGTAACTACGAGCTGGAGAAATCGGGCAACGAAGTGATCGATCAGGTGGTGCGTCCGACGGGGCTGTTGGATCCGGTGCTGGAGGTCCGTCCGGTTGCGACGCAGGTGGACGATCTGCTGTCCGAAATACGCCTGCGTGCCGCGGTGAATGAGCGCGTGCTGGTGACGACCTTGACCAAGCGCATGGCGGAGGATTTAACCGAGTATCTGGAAGAGCACGGCGAACGCGTGCGTTACCTGCACTCGGATATCGATACCGTCGAACGGGTGGAGATCATTCGCGATTTGCGTCTTGGCGAATTTGATGTTCTGGTGGGGATCAACCTGCTGAGGGAAGGTCTGGATATGCCGGAAGTGTCGCTGGTGGCGATTCTTGACGCCGACAAAGAAGGTTTTCTGCGTTCGGAACGTTCGCTGATTCAGACCATTGGCCGTGCGGCGCGTAACCTGAATGGCAAGGCGATTCTGTACGGCGACAAAATTACGCCGTCAATGGCTCGCGCGATTAGCGAAACAGAGCGGCGCCGTGAAAAACAACAGGCCTACAACCTGAAATATGGCATTGTGCCGCAGGGGCTGAACAAGAAAATTGCTGATATTCTGCAAATTGGTCAATCGAGTAACGGCAGAGGCCGAGGGCGTGGCAAGAAAGCCGCCGAACCGTCGGCCAGCTATGCATTGCTGACGCCGAAGGCGCTGGATCAGAAAATTCGCGAGCTCGAAAGCAAAATGATGATGCACGCGCAGAATCTGGAATTTGAAGAAGCGGCCAGTCTGCGTGATGAGGTACAGGCGCTGCGCGCGCAATTTATTGCCGCTTCCTGATAGCGGTCATTCACAGCAACTTTTTAAGAGGTCATTATGGATATCGCCATACCCGGTGTGCAGGTGCTGTTTATCGCAGGCTTTGGTCCCATCGTTACATCGGTCCCGGCCAGCTATGCGCTCTATGTTGAAACACTCGGTCTGCCATTAAAGCCGCTGGAGGGCAACCCTGATTATCTGGTGACGGATGCGCTGGAAGGGGTAAAACACTTTTCGCTGTGGCCGCTCGAACAGGCCAGCCAATCCTGTTTCGGACAGGATCCGTGGCCGTCAGATTTACCGGTGCCGCAGAGCTGGCTGGAGTTTGAGGTTGCCGATATGGACGAGGCAACGCAGGCGATTAAACAGCAAGGCTATGCGCTGCTGGTGGAAAACCGGCTGGAACCCTGGGGGCAGCGGGTAACCCGTTTTCTCAGCCCGGAAGGGATGCTGGTCGGGGTCACGCATACCCCCTGGCTGCGCGAAACCGTTGGGTAAACACCTCAAAACCCCACCGCCTGACCATCCCGCCGGCTGTCGCTGGCGGCGATATAGCCGCGCTCGACATCATCAGATAATCGCCAGATAAACTGACCGGCACCGAAGTCCATATAGGGATCGTTAACCGATTTCAGCCGATGGCCGAGCTGGGCCAGCCGGTTCACAGTATCCGCTGGCATGGTTGATTCCAGATCCAGCGAAAAATCGCGGCTCACTTTCTTTGCCGCAGCCTGAAGGGCCGAGCAGCGTCAGAATTTCTCCCTGAATGAGCGCTAAATCAATGTCGCGTAACACCTGAAGCGAACCGAACGCTTTACTGATGCCTTTGGCTTGCATCAGCGTAGCGTTCTGTTCCGGCATAGTGTTTTGTACTGACATAGTGTTTTGTACTGACATAGAGTCTTGTACCTGCATGGTGTCCTGAACCAGAATGCTCATTGCTGTAGCCTCCGTTCCAGTATGGGCAACACGGCGCCGTCCCGGCTCAGCGTGGCGTAAACCTTTTCCAGCGTCATCGCCTGAAAGGTTTCGATATGGCGGCGGGCAATCAGTTCAACCCGCTTGCTGTCGCCCTGGCTGAAAGCTTCGATCATCGCATTATGATCGTGCTTGATTTCCGGTTTGGTTCCCTGCACGTTAAAACCGAGCGCGACCAGACGTGACATTTCATCCATCAGGCTAGATAGCGTACGGATCAGATGGTTGTTGCCGGAGGCATGAGCGATAGCCAGATGAAAGCGTTTATTGGCGTTCATGAATATATTGATCTGCTTGGACAGCGGGGCGTGAATCTCTTCCCGGCAGTCGGCCTCCAGACGGCGCAGTAAATCGATATCCACCCGGCCCACGGCCAATCGGGCGGCCAGCGGCTCCAGTTGCGCGCGGATAGTAAAGATCTCTTCCACGTCCTGAACGGTGATCGGCGCAATCTGATAGCCCTTACGCGGACGCGACTGGATCAGGTTTTCGTGGCACAGCCGCGCCAGCGCCACGCGGCAACTGCTTTTACCTATCTCATAACGTTCCATCAGCATCTGTTCGGTAACCATGGCGCCAGGCAATAGCCGGCAGCATAAAACGTCATGGCGAATGCGGAGCCAGGCTGTGTCGCCTTGCGACAAGGTGGCGTTTTTTTCTGATGAACGCGTAACCATTTGAGAATCCTTAATACGTACTGTGAGCAGCTCACAGAGGAAAACTAGGATGCTTAACTGAAAGTAGTTTATGAAGCAGGCTAATAATTAGCCAATAAGAAATTTGGCTTTGGATATGAGGAAAAAACATCAACTGGGCAGCCTACGGCCGGGAAAGTCAGTGAGGGAGGCGGTTTCTTATACGCAAATTTGCTGATGAAAAACTAGGCAAGTTCAGCGCAATTTCGTGCACGGGAAGAGAGATATTGTCATGCGCCGTGTTTCTTTCTGAAGGGGGGCTGAAAGACAGAATAAGGGGAGGATGTCAGGTACCTCCCTGGCTGCGGGGCTGAATTATCCCAGCCTTTGTAACACGGTCTCTATCGCCTGACGCAGTAGCTGACGGTCATGGTGATGCGGCACATCTTCTGCGGCCAGCGCCTGCTGTACCACCACGCGATCGTGTATCTGGCTGACGTTGACTTGCGGGCTGACGATAACGGCATCAATGACCTGCCGGTCAATTTTTTCTTCCATCAGCTCCAGTTTTTCTCTGAGTGACAGTCTGGCGGCGGCCTGACTCTGTTCCTCACCTAAATTGCCGATGTAAACCATAGGGGCCTGGGCCCGACGCAGCGCACGCGTGAGATCGGTGAGCAACAGCAGCGGCATCAGGCTGGTCAGAAAGCTGCCGGGGCCGATCAGAATCAGGTCGGCTTCCGCAATGGCGGTGAGCGCTTCCTGCGTCGCCTGCACTGGCGGGAACAGCGTCAGTTCCTGTGGCAGGTTCGATAGCAGATCGATAGCGACTTCGCCGTAAACGGGGTTTCCCTGCTGATCCGTTGCCTGCAAATCAACGGGCTGTTCGGACATCGGGATCAGAAAGGCATCAACTTTTAGCAGATTACGAACCAGGTTGATCGCTTCGAGCGGGCGGACGCTCAGATGATCGAGCGCTTTCAACATCAGATTGCCCAGGTTATGCCCGGCCAGTTCGCCATTACTGTTAAAACGGTATTCAAACATGGCGGAAGCAATACTGGGGGTGGTAATCAACTGGTTCAGACAGTTGCGGGTATCGCCCCAGGCGATACCGCCTTCCGAGCGGCGGATCCGGCCAGTCGAACCGCCATTATCGGTTGTTGTGACAATGCCCGTTAGCCGCGATCCCAGAGAAGAAAGGGAAGACATGACACGGCCCAACCCGTGCCCGCCGCCAAGGGCGACAACCCGGTCAAGGTCGGCCAACGTGCGATTGCGCATAGTAATCCTTAATTGCTGAAATAACTGAACTGAAATGATAACGGAATTGAAACGATCTTTGCTGCGGTAAGGTAGCCGATTTTTACTTAAAAGGCGAAAAATCCAATCTCAGGTATGATTTAAGACAAGTTATGCCGTTGGTTTTACGGTATGTTATTCAACATAAGATATTGAAAAATCGTTATATATTAGTTTATATACCGGTTTTTTAAGTGACTGCCCGCCATGATTGGCGGTAGACTGAATAGTGAAATCACGATTCCCGTTCTGCATGGACTGGCGTATTGGCCGGTGCGCGGTCGGGAATCAAACTCCTAGCCTTGGTGCCTAAGTGATGCGTCGACAACGCATGATACGGTGCCCTGGCCGTGACCTGATTGGTCGCCAGGGTGCGAGGTAGAAATGCCTGCATCTCCCGTATTTGGAAAGGTGTTTATGGTGAGTCAACTGACTGATGCGTTTGCGCGCAAGTTCTACTATTTGCGCCTGTCGATAACCGACGTCTGCAACTTTCGTTGCACCTATTGTTTGCCGGATGGCTATAAGCCAAATGGCAATACTCCCCATCATTTTTTATCACTCGACGAAATCCGCCGTGTCAGCCGGGCGTTTGCTGAACTGGGAACGGAGAAAGTCCGCCTTACCGGGGGAGAGCCTTCTCTGCGCCGCGATTTTGTTGAAATTCTCGCGGCGATTCGTGAAAACCCGGCTATCCAAACGTTGGCGGTGACCACCAACGGCTACCGCTTGGCGCGTGATGTCGCCCAGTGGCGTGAGGCTGGTCTGACGGCGCTGAATGTCAGCGTGGACAGCCTGGATGCCCGACAGTTTCATGCCATCACCGGGCAGGATAAATTTCGTCAGGTAATGGCGGGGATTGATGCCGCGTTTGCGTGTGGCTTCGCTAAAGTGAAGGTCAATACCGTACTGATGCGCGATGTCAACGATACCAGTCTGCAAACCTTTCTTGCATGGATCAAACATCGCCCGATTCAACTACGCTTCATCGAGTTGATGGAGACCGGAGAGGGCGGTGCGCTGTTTCAGCGGCATCATATTTCCGGTGACGTGATCCGCCGACGTCTGTTGCTACAGGGTTGGGAGCAGCAGACCCGGGGCCGCAGCGATGGGCCGGCACAGGTGTTCCGGCATGCCGACTATCAGGGCGAAATCGGGCTGATCATGCCTTACGAGAAGGATTTCTGCCTGAGTTGTAATCGTCTGCGCGTGTCGGCCACGGGCAATCTGCATCTTTGTTTGTTTGGTGAACAAGGGATCCCATTGCGCGACCTGATGGCGGACGAGCGGCAACTGGAGGCATTGAAAATGCGTATTTCCGGTGGGTTGTCAGCCAAGAAACGGACCCACTTCCTGCATCAGGGCAACAGCGGCATCACGCAGAATCTGTCGTTTATTGGTGGCTGAAGCCCCTTAACGTCTATCCGTCAGGAGTTTGGTATGAGTAAAGTCAGCAGCGAATTTATTCCTCTCAATATTGCGGTGCTCACGGTATCTGAGCGACGTACGGAAGCCGACGATACGTCGGGCGACTACCTGCGCGAAGCCGCACAGTCTGCCGGGCACCAGATTATTGCCAGCGGTATCGTCAAAGAGAATCTGTACCGGATCCGAGCGCAGATCTCGGCCTGGATCGCCAGTGACGATGTGCAGGTCATTCTGATTAATGGTGGAACCGGGTTTACCGCCGGCGATCTGGTGCCGGAAGCGATCGGCGTATTGTTCGATCGTGAAATTGAAGGGTTTGGCGAACTGTTCCGCATGGTGTCGTATGAAGATATCGGTACTGCCACGTTGCAATCCCGGGCGGTGGCCGGACTGGCCAATCAGACGGTAATTTTTGCCATGCCGGGTTCGACCCGCGCCTGCCACACTGCCTGGGAGCGCATCATTCAGGAACAGCTGGATGCGCGTCAAAAGCCCTGTAATTTCCACCCCCATCTGAAAAAGTTGGCCTGACTATGTCGCAACGAATCATGGCACAACCCGCGATGCCACAGTTAACCCATCTTAACGCCGCGGGTGAAGCGTCTATGGTGGATGTCTCCGCCAAAGCAGAAACCGTGCGTGAAGCCCGGGCGGAAGCCTTTGTCGAAATGGCGCCGCAGACGCTGGCGATGATCATGGATGGCAGCCACCACAAGGGCGACGTCTTTGCCACGGCGCGCATTGCCGGTATTCAGGCGGCGAAACGTACCTGGGAACTGATTCCGCTTTGCCATCCTTTACTGCTGAGTAAGGTGGCGGTAGAGCTTGCGGCGCAGCCTGAGCATAATCGCGTGCGCATTGAATCGTTGTGCCGTCTCACCGGTAAAACCGGCGTGGAAATGGAAGCGCTGACGGCGGCATCGGTGGCGGCGCTGACGATTTATGACATGTGCAAAGCCGTGCAGAAAGATATGGTGATTGGCCCGGTGCGGCTGCTGGCGAAAAGCGGCGGCAAATCCGGGGATTTCCAGGCGGAGGCTTCATGATTAACGTACTGTTTTTTGCACAGGTACGGGAACTGACCGAAACGGATAACCTCGCCTTGCCGGCGGAGTACTCCACGGTTGACGCGTTGCGGCAGGGGCTTTGTCAGCGAGGCGCTCGCTGGGCGCTGGCGCTGGAATCCGGCAAGCTGCTGGCGGCGGTGAATCAATCGCTGGTGGAAATGCACCATCCGCTACAGGATGGTGATGAAGTCGCTTTTTTCCCGCCGGTAACGGGAGGTTGAAGATGACGGAAACCCGTATTCGCGTCGGCGAAGAAAATTTCAGCGTCGGTGATGAATATCAATGGCTGGCGCAATGTGATGAAGATGGGGCGGTCGTCACCTTCACGGGGAAGGTGCGCAACCACAATCTGGCCGCTGATGTCAGCGCATTGACGCTGGAACACTATCCCGGCATGACCGAAAAGGCGTTGGCGGAGATTGTCGAGCTGGCGCGTGAACGCTGGGCACTGCCCCGCGTTAGCATTATTCATCGGGTGGGGGCGCTCTATCCGGGGGATGAAATCGTGTTTGTCGGCGTAAGTGCCGCTCACCGCAGCGTCGCATTTGATGCGGCGCAGTTCATTATGGACTACCTGAAAACCCGCGCGCCGTTCTGGAAAAGGGAAGCGACGTCAGAAGGGGAGCGCTGGGTCGAAGCGCGGGATAGCGACCGGCAGGCGGCGAAACGCTGGTAGCGGGCGACCTCAGCTGAACTAAGATTTATGTGTTACGATAAAAGCAGGTGAGACACGGTCTCTTCAGGTTGCAGGCAGTAAAGCCTGAGATATCGGGTCTCTTACGTATAACTCAATGCAAAGGTAAAATCATGGATAGGTATCCACGCTCGAGTGATTCGATTGTTGAACGCGCTCAATCCGGCCTTCAGGCCTATATGGCACAAGTCTATGGTTGGATGACCTGCGGGTTGCTGCTGACGGCGTTTGTTTCCTGGTATGCCGCCAACACGCCGGCGGTGCTGAATTTTGTTTTCTCCAGCCAGATTACGTTCTTTGGTCTGATCATCGCGCAACTGGGGCTGGTTTTCGTCATTTCCGGCATGGTGCAGCGTCTGAGCGGCGGTGTGGCAACCAGTCTGTTTATGCTCTATTCCGCATTGACCGGGTTGACGATTTCCAGCATTTTCATCATGTATTCCGGTGAGTCCATCGCCAGCACTTTTGTGATTACCGCCGGGATGTTCGGCGCCATGAGCCTGTATGGCTATACCACCAAACGGGATCTGAGCGGCTTCGGCAGCTTGTTGTTTATGGCGCTGATCGGCATTGTATTGGCTTCGCTGGTGAATTTCTGGCTGAAAAGCGAGGCGCTGATGTGGGCCGTGACCTATATCGGTGTGGTGGTGTTTGTTGGCCTGACGGCCTATGACACCCAGAAACTGAAACGGATGGGGGAACAACTGTCTGTTGATGACAGGGATAATTTCCGCAAATATTCGATCGTCGGCGCGCTGACGCTGTATCTGGACTTCATCAACCTGTTCCTGATGCTGCTGCGTATTTTCGGCAACCGCCGTTAAGCCCGTCGTTATTACGATATCCGAAACAGAGGGTAATGCTCTGTTTCGGCATGTCGCCGCCATGAATGTTGTTTCTTTCAGAACCGGCTCTAAATACCGGTTTATTTGATACTTAGCCATTTTTTCTCCAGCGCATCGATTTCCATCACTCCTTAGCCGCTGAAGGCGATAGCAACTTTCTTTAACTCATTCCTTTCGTAAACAATAGCGCAATAGTGCGTCCCTGATGCTTTGTCGGGTGCTTAACAAAAGCATGCCCAGCACACCATCATCCGTATCGTTAATGCGATAAATGATGCGTAGCTGTTGTTTGGGATCAACGTAATCATGGTAACGGGTTAAGCCAAATTCGGCTGTTTCTTCACAAATTGGCGCGCTCGCGGGATGAGCGGCAATGCGCAATTCAAAATGACGGATAAAGCTTTCCAACGTCTTTTGTGAGGCTTCAGGGCTGATATGTCTGGCCAGATAATGGAAGCGGTCATGAAGAAGACTTTCGAAGACCTGGGTATAGTCAATCTTACTGTTCGTCACGCTTGGCAAGCCCTTGCAGACCCTGAAAAAGATCGGCAGAGGAAACGATTCTGCCTGCCTTAACATCTTTTTCTGCAAACGATAAAAGGCGCATCAAGGCCATCTGTTCTTGTTGCATTTCAAATTGAACCGGATCCTGAACAACATAAAGTGGTTCGCCGTTCTGAGTGACGATCACCGGCTCGGATACATCCATTCCTGCCAGTTCTTTTTTGAATGCGGAAACCGTGGTAACCCGCAAATGGGATGAATGAGACATATCATTTCCTGCTAAATCGCGTGAGTGATGAAGATAAGCATAGATCAGTCCAGTGTCGATGTCCAAATATGGCCTTAATATGGCTTTACGCAATATTGCGCCGGAAAATCGCATAAGCGGCGGTACCAGTGGTGGCGGTGATCACCAGTAACGGCCACAGGCTTCCCCAGATGATGGAGAAGTCGGCATCTTTCAGGTAGATCTGCTTGGTAATATCGGTGAAGTGGCGAATCGGGTTAATCCAGGTCATCTGTTGTAACCATTCCGGCATGTTTTCCACCGGCGATACGTAACCGGAGAGCAGAATTGCGGGCATAAGAAACACAAATACACCGATGAATGCCTGCTGCTGCGTGGAGCAAAGCGAGGAAATCAGCAGGCCAAATCCAACCAGCGATAAACCATAAATCAGCATGGTGGCGTAAAACAGTAATAGCGAGCCGGCAAAAGGGATTTGATAGGCGAATATCCCAGCCAGCAGAACAATGGTGGCCTGAAAGGTGGCGACGATCAGCGCCGGGACCGCCTTGCCGACAAAGATCTGCCATGTGGATAGCGGTGAAACCAGAAGCTGTTCCAGCGTACCTTGCTCGCGTTCGCGTGCGACCGACAGTGCGGTAACGATGAGGACGCCGATGGTGGTGATCATGGCAATCAGGGACGGCACCACAAACCATTTATAGTTGAGGTTCGGGTTGTACCAGTGGCGAATAACCAGTTCGCTATTATTTTGCCTCGGCCGATCGCCCAGCAACTCCAACTGATAATCGCGCACGATTTGCTGTACATCATTAGCGGCGATCTGGGCGCTGTTAGAACGGCGTCCATCCAGAATAATCGGCAGCGAGGCGGGATTACCGCTGGCAATATCGCGGGAAAATTGCGCGGGGAAACGGATGAGCAGCAGCGCTTTCTGATTATCCAGCGTCGGGATAATCTCCTGCGGACTATGCAGCATCACGATGTTGGAAAAGGACTGCGCTTTGGCGAAACGCTGCGTCAGTTCAACGGAGGCGTGGCCGTTATCCTCGCTGTAAATAGCAATGGTGGCATTCGTCACGTCCAGCGTCGCGGCAAAGGGAAACAGACAAACCTGAATAATCACCGGCAGAATCAAAATAGACCGCGTTTGCGGCTCACGCAGCAGCGACTGTAATTCTTTGACAATCAATGTCCACAGACGATGAAACATGCGAACTCCCTAATCCAGCCTGCGCCGGGTTTTCCAGGCCGTCAGACCGATAAAGACGATGGCTGAAGCGATAAGAAACATCAGGTTAACCAGCAACACGCTGCCAATATTGCCTGCCAGGAACAGCGTTTGCAGCGTACTGACAAAATAGCGGGCAGGAATAATGTAAGACACGGCACGAACCAGCGCGGGCATACTGTCGATCTCGAAAACAAAGCCGGACAGCATGACGGCGGGCAGGAACGCCGCATTCAGCGCCACCATGGCCGCATTAAACTGATTTCTCGTCAGTGTGGAAATCAGCAGCCCCATACCCAGCGTACTGATCAGAAACAGACTGCCGATGCCAAACAATAGCAACAGCGATCCCCGGTACGGCACATGCATAATAAAAATGGTAACCACGAGGCACAGCGCCATCACCATCATGCCGAGGACATAGTAGGGGATCAGCTTGGACAACAGCAGCTCGCTGCGGGTGACCTGCGTCGAAAGCAGGGCTTCCATGGTGCCGCGTTCCCATTCGCGGGCGATCACCAGCGAGGTGAGAATGGCGCCAATCACCGTCATGATAATGGTGATGGCGCCGGGCATGATAAAGTGCTGGCTGATGGCGGCAGGGTTAAACCAGTAGCGTTGCTGAACCTCAATCAGCTGTTCGAATTCTTCTCCCCGATCGCTGGCGCGTTGTTGCTGCCAGATAAGCCAGACCCCCTCGGCATACCCGCGAACGAAATTGGCCGTATTGGGTTCACTACCGTCGGTGATGACCTGTAGCGGCGCCTGCGATGCGGTTCGGGCCATGCGTTCGGCAAAATCATTGGGAATGACGATCAGACCGCGGATGGTGCCTGCCTGCATCATCTGAATCAGTTGTTGCCGGTTATCGCTGATGGTGGGTTCAACGAAGGGAGACGCGATGAAAACATTTGCCAGATTGCGGGCGTCCTCGCTTTGCTGTTCCATCAGAATCCCGACGTGTAAACGGCTGGAGTCCAGATTAATGCCGTAGCCAAAGATAAAGAGCAGCAGCAGCGGGATCACCACCGCGATCAGCCCGCTGCTGGGATCGCGCAGAATCTGACGGGTTTCCTTCAGGCACAGGGCGTGCAGGCGACGCCAGGAAAAATGGATACTGCCGCGCTGACTAGTCATTACCCGCCTCCCGATCGTAATCCTGTATCAGTGCGATAAATGCCTGCTCCATGGTGGGAGAGGGGATTTTTTCATCCGCCGCCTGCTGTTTTAAATCATCAGGCGTACCGCTGGCGATGAGTTTGCCGCGATAAACCAGTCCGATGCGATCGCAGTATTCGGCCTCATCCATAAAATGGGTGGTGACCATCACGGTCACGCCCCGGTTGACCATCCCGTTGATATGTATCCAGAACTCCCGGCGAGTGAGGGGATCGACGCCCGAGGTCGGTTCATCCAGAAACAGGATATCCGGCTCATGCATCAGTGCGCAGGCCAGCGCCAGCCGCTGTTTGAATCCTAACGGCAGAGCATCGGGCGTCTGACGGTAAATGGGGCTGAAGTTGAAGGCCTCGGTCATTTCGGCCATTTTATCGCGCTGAGCTTTGCCCGATAATCCATAAACGCCAGAGAAGAAACGCAGGTTCTGCTCAACCGTCAGATTGCCGTAAAGAGAGAATTTTTGTGCCATATAGCCTAAATGTTGGCGCGCCTTGCCCGAACTGGTTTTCAGGTCCATTTCCAGCACCAGCGCTTTACCGGCCGTCGGGACCAGCAATCCGCACATCATTTTGAATGTGGTGGATTTCCCGGCTCCGTTCGGCCCCAGCAAACCAAAAATTTCACCGCGCTTAACCTTGAAGCTGACGTGATCGGTGGCGGCGAAATCACCGAATTTTTTGGTTAACTGCTGGGCTTCGATCACGGTTTCTTCACTGTTGGCCTCAATCTTGGGCATGATCTTCGCCAGTGACGATTCACTGGCCGGGCCGCCGCCCAACAGATCAATAAAGGCATCTTCAAATCGCGGCGCCGTCTTTTGCAGGCTATCTTCTGGCAGATGGAGGGCGGATAACAGTTCATCTTGCGCCGCGTCTTGTTTCAGAATCAGCCGCACGTATTGGCCCTGAATAACACCGTCGCTGACCTGTGGCAGACGCAACGCCTGCTGTAGTAATTTTCGGTGGCTACCGGTACTCGCGCTGACCAATACGCTGCGCCCGGTCATACGTTCGGTAAGCTCACGCGGTTCGCCACGATACAGCAGTTCGCCTTCATTCAGCAGCAAGACATCGCGGCACTGTTCGGCTTCATCAAGGTAGGAGGTGCTCCACAGAATCAGCATGCCGTCATCAGCCAGCTCATGCACCATTCGCCAGAGTTCGCGACGGGAAATAGGATCGACGCCGACGCCGGGTTCATCCAGCAGCAGTACCTGTGGCTGACCCACCAGAGTACAGGCCAACCCCAGTTTTTGTTTCATCCCGCCGGACAGTTTGCCGGCCAGCCGCTCGGTAAAGCGGGTCAGATCGGTAAACGACAGCAGACGTTTGAACGTCTGCTGCCGCACCTCGCCGGTAATACCCCGTAAGTCGGCATACAACGTCAGGTTTTCCATGACGGTAAGGTCTTCATACAGCCCGAATTTCTGCGGCATATAGCCCAGAATCGCATGCAACTGGCGATCTTCTTTAATGGGATCCAGACCGATAACCTTCATGGTGCCGTGACTGGGGGTTAACAATCCTGCCAGCATTCGCAGCAGGGTGGTTTTACCGGCGCCGTCCGGGCCAACCAGCCCCGTCACCGCGCCGCTGCGAATCTGTGCGGTGAGGCTGGCGAGCGCCGGTTTATCCTGTCCGGGAAAGCGTTTTTCCAGCGCATTGAGTTCGATAAGCTGGAGGGTGTCATTCATGGCGCGGCTTATCCTGCGTTTCCTGGGCAAAGCGCAGCGTGACCGGCATGCCCTGGCGAAGCTGGTCGTCGGCATCGTTGACAATAATCCGCAGGCGATACACCAAATCGGTACGCAGATCCTCCGTTTCGACGTTTTTCGGCGTGAATTCGGCGCTGGGTGAGACAAAACCGATCTTACCGTGGTAAGGCGTGTCCGGACGGCTATCGGTGTAAATCAGGATCTCGCTGCCGGGAACGGCGCGGCCTAAATCCCTTTCGCTGACATAGGCGCGGATCCAGACCGGGTTGGTCAGTGACAGAGTAAAGACGGTACTGCCTGCGCTGAGCATGCTGCCTGCTTCCACCGCTCGGGTCAGAATCACGCCGGCAGACGGGGAATACAGTTCGGTATCTTTTATATCCAGTTCGGCCTGCGCTTGTGCGGCCTGTGCCTGTGCCAGCGCGGCCTGTGCCGCTGCGATTTCCTGTGGACGATTGCCGCTTTCATACTGGCTCAGTTTGTCTTTAGCCGCCTGTAGCGTCGCCAGTGCCTGGTTGCGTGCGGTTTTGGCGTCTTCCAGCGCATCGGCGGAAATTGAGCGTTTTGCCCAGAGCCCTTGCTGGCGTTGATAGAAGCTGTTGGCGTAATCGTAAGCGGCCTGACTCTGCACCAGCTGCGACCGCACCTGTGCGATCTCTTCGCGACGATACCCTTCCTGTAATAATCCAAGCTGCGCCTGCGCGCTGGCAACATTGGCCTGCGCCTGATGCAGCGCGTTTTGGTAGGGGTCGCTATCCAGTGCTGCCAACTTTTGTCCCGGTTTGATGTCATCGCCTTCGTCAACATCCAGCGCGGTGAGCCGTCCTCCCACACGGAACCCCAGATTCACCGAGCGAATATCAACATTGCCATACAGCGTGAGCGGCTTATCCTGCTGCTGTCGATAGTGAACGATGCCGTATGCCGCGGCTGCAATCAGAATGATGATAAGGCTGACAATAGCCAGTTTTTTCTTATACATAGCGTATTATTCCTTCCTCTGTCGGGTATCATCCCGCTGTTGGGTATAGATATCCCGCAATCCGTTAAGAAGAATTTCAAGGTGTTCTACCAGAACCTGTTGGATAAGCGTGGCTTCTTCCGTACCGATATCCTGCCAACCCGCACGCAGTAAAATGGTCTCCCGGGCGACGCGGAACGACAATACTTCGCCAAGCAACGCATGAGTATGAATGACGGCCTTGCGATCGCTATCGTCCAGCCCGGTGTAGCGGGCAACCAGCTGTGTCATCATCCGGTGCATCGGTTCGATAACCTGCTGATGAATTAGCGGATAGGCCGCCGTGGGCGAAAGCTGTTCACGCGACATGATCCGGCTGAGATTCAGCGTTTCAGAGCGGGTCATCAGACGGCCGAGATAGAGCAAAGCCTGCCGCAGATAGTCCATGACCTGATCGGTTGACTGTTCATGCGGCGGACGCTGCATGAACGCGTCAATTTCCACCATCAGAGGACGATAGGTTTGACGGATATAGTCTGCAATCCAATTGGCAACCGCCAGATACAGTCCGTCTTTGGAATGAAAATGGTAGGCAATGGTGGCAATGTTATGTCCCGCACGATTGGCAATTTCACGTGTCGTCGCCGCCTGGAGACCATATTCGCCAAAAACATCCAGCGCTGCATGGATCAACTGCTGGCGGGTTTGGTCGCCCCGGCTAATTGGTTCGTTTGCCATACCCTCGTCCGGTTAATGAGTTAATCAATCATATGATTAACTTTAGGCTATTTTTTGCATTTTGATGTGATTTGATTCGCAAAAATAAGGCTATTTTCTGGAACAGGCGCTTAAGACCGTAATGGCAAGGGAAACGACCGGAATAGCCTCACCGCCGCAGGTGTACTGCTCCGCTCTGGCTTTACGGTTACGTCCTGAAAAAGAAAAACGCGGGACGAGGGAACCGTATCAGGATAAACATGGCTCATTACAGATAAAAATCCCATAACGTCCGGAATCTCTGCTACAATCGTCGGCAGTTACGCACCGTAGTTGTGCCCGTTCATCGTGGTTGTTGCTTATGTCGTTATTGTTGAGTTAATGGTGGCCCGGCAAACCCCGTCTTATCATCCCTCTGAAAACTACACCGGTCGTTATCCGGTCAGAGCGGATCTGGAGTTGTTTCCTATTATGTCATTTGATTCTCTCGGCCTGAGTGCCGACATTCTGCGCGCTGTTGAAGAACAGGGCTATCGTGAACCGACGCCTGTACAACGCCAGGCGATCCCGGTGGTGTTGGCCGGCCGTGATTTGATGGCCAGCGCACAAACCGGAACCGGTAAAACGGCGGGGTTCACCCTGCCTTTACTGCAATTGCTGAGCAGCCGCCCACCTCAGGCGAAAGGTCGTCGTCCGGTACGGGCGCTAATCCTGACCCCAACCCGTGAACTGGCCGCGCAGATTGATGAAAACGTCTGCGCCTATAGCAAATACCTGCGTTTACGTTCGCTGGTGGTATTTGGCGGCGTCAGCATTAACCCGCAGATGATGAAGCTGCGCGGCGGTGTGGATATTCTGGTGGCAACGCCGGGTCGTTTGCTCGATTTGGAACATCAGAATGCGGTTGACCTGTCTCAGGTTGAAATTCTGGTGCTGGATGAAGCGGACCGTATGCTCGACATGGGTTTCATCCATGATATCCGCCGTGTTTTGGCCAAGCTGCCGGCGAAACGTCAGAATCTGCTGTTCTCGGCCACCTTCTCTGATGAGATCAAAACGCTGGCGAACAAATTACTGACTAATCCGGCTTCTGTTGAAGTGGCGCGTCGCAATACCCCGTCTGAACTGGTCACGCAGCACGTACACTTTGTGGATAAGCGTCGTAAGCGCGAACTGTTGTCTCAGCTGATTGGCGAGAATAACTGGCAGCAGGTGCTGGTCTTTACCCGCACTAAACACGGCGCCAACCATCTGGCTGAATTGCTGGAAAAAGACGGCATCACCGCCGCGGCGATCCACGGCAATAAAAGTCAGGGCGCGCGTACTCGTGCGCTGGCGAACTTTAAAGATGGCGGCATTCGCGTACTGGTGGCGACCGATATCGCGGCCCGTGGCCTGGATATCGATCAGTTGCCGCATGTGGTCAACTATGAGTTGCCAAACGTGCCGGAAGACTATGTTCACCGTATCGGCCGTACCGGTCGCGCGGAGGCGACGGGGGAAGCACTGTCGCTGGTGTGTGTAGACGAACACAAGCTGTTGCGTGACATTGAACGTCTTCTGAACCGTGAAATTCCACGCATTGCCGTGCCGGGCTATGAGCCTGATCCGTCGATTAAAGCCGAGCCGATCATTAATGGTCGTCAGGGTAATCGCGGTGGCGGTCGTTCCGGTGCGCCGCGCGGTCAATCCGACCGTGGCCACGGCGATCGCAAACCTGCCGATGGTGCCCGTCAGCCACGTAAATCGTCAGGCAATAGCGCCGGCCCGTGGAGTAGTAATGACGGCCAGCGGCGTTCGCCGCGTCCGCAAAACCGCAGCAAACCATCTGCGGTGCGATAATCCAGACTGACTGTTACCCCCTCTCCCTTGCAACGAAAGTTGAGGGAGGGGTTAACAGTGAACCTCCTGACGTTGTCTTAGCCAGCGCTCTTTTTTATCGGCGACTTTACCGGCGCGGCGTGTGTTACCCGATGGTGCGGGCGGTAGAACATGACAGCGTTGCCTGCCAGAATCATCAGCAAACCAAAGATGGCATTTGCCTGCCAGTGGTAGTTCTCAAACAGAGTAGAAATGGATAGCGCAATCAGCGGAAACAGCAGGGTAGAGTAGGCGGCCTGACTGGCGCCGATACGCCCCACCAGAATGAAATAGGCGCTGAAAGCAATCACCGAACCAAATACCGCCAGATAAAACAGCGAGCCAAGGTAGCGAGTCGTCAGCTCCAGCGTAAAATCATAGCCTTGAAACAGACTGAATAAGCCCATCCATAGTGCGCCATAGCACATTCCCCAGCCGTTGGTCGTCATCACATCGCGTCCCTGCCGTTGATGCTCGGTACTGATCATATTGCCGAGTGAGAAACAGTAAGTCCCCAGCAGGCTCAAGCCTGCGCCCCAGAGAAAGTGTGGCTGCGAATCCATATCCAGCAAATCATGCCAGAATAATGCCACAATACCGATGAGTCCCAGCGGCGCCGCGATAACGACATTGCGTGTCAGACGCTGGCCGAAGAAGAGTCGGCTGTTGAACGCATTGAATAGCACCGCCATGGAAAAAATGACGGATTCCAATCCGCTCGAAATCCATGCGATAGCGTGGTAAAAACAAAGAAAGTTAATACCGAAAACGCAACCCCCCTGAACCATGCACAGCAGGTGTGCCCGTCTGGACAGAGGACGCAGGCGACGGGTGAGCGCCAGAAACGCCAGCAAAATGGTGGAAGCGAGCAGGAAACGCCAAAAAATGGAAACTTCGGCGGCAACCGTGCCCTGTTGCAGACTGATGGCGATCCAGGTAGTGCCCCAGATCAGCACGACGGAAAAATACAGCAAAATATTCATCAGCAGACTCTCATGGTTATCCTGTCTGGCAGTATGATATTTTTGTTTTGATGCTGGCTTTCAGCGAGTTGCGGTCGATAACATAATCTTGCGGTTTATTGAGAGGAGGCGGTGATGCATCAGTATCAAGTGTTCGATACGCTGCAACATTATAAAACTCAATTGCGTGATACCGTTGAGCTGACGTCTGGCGTGCGGCTGGCGTCCTGGTTCAACCGCTACGATCGCGTAACCGTGGAAAATGGCGACCATCACACCCTTAGCCTTTATATTGCCGATGGCTACGAGAGCTACCATAAAACGCCGGACGGCTGGCACAATGGCGGCGGTCCCGATCGCTTCTGTCTGATGCCGAAAGAGAGCGTATCAACCTGGGATATTCGCGGCGATCTCTCCTTTGTTCATCTGTACTGCGACGATATGCATCTGCGACAGTTGGCGGAACAAACCTGGGATCGCAGTCCGTCTTCCATCTGCACCGAAGAACGAACGTTCTGTGAAGATCCGCAAATCACCGTGCTTTATCGTCAGTTTCTGCTCAATAACAGCTGGAAGGATCCCGCCAGTCATCTGGTGCTGAGCAGCGCCGCCACGCTGTTGATGATCCATATGCTCAGACAATATACCCAGTTGCAGTGGACGATGCCGGATGTGCGCGGCGGTCTGGCGCCCGCGGTACGGCGGCGGATAAAGGAACAAATTGAGAACCGTCTCGGTGAGTCGCTGACGCTGGCGGATCTGGCGGTGGAAGCCGGGCTGAGTGAGTTTCATTTTGCCCGTATGTTCCGGCAAAGCGAGGGCATGGCGCCGCACCAGTATGTGCTGAAACAGCGGCTGGCGCGCGCCGAAGACATGCTGCGGCATAGCACGCTATCGATCACTGAGATTGCTCTGGCCTGTGGATTCAGCTCTGCCAGCCACCTCAGCCATCGGTTCAAAAGCGAGCGCGGTCAGACGCCATCGGCGCTACGTCGGACGCTGGCGCGCTGAGATTTTTACTTCTCTTCTCATTCACGTATCAATGACGCCGGCAGGCTGCGATTCGAACCGGTGTCATAGCGTGTTTGATAAATGACAACGCCGATGCAATCCTGTGTTTTTCCATTGCGTTGCGTTCATGATGAACAGTACCATGGCGTGCTGTTTTTAACCGAGTTGCGTTATGCGTGTTCTGCTTGCCCCGATGGAAGGTGTTCTCGATGCATTAGTACGGGAATTGCTGACCGAAGTTAACGATTATGACCTGTGCATCACCGAATTTTTACGGGTGGTGGATCAGCGCCTGCCGATTAAATCGTTCTATCGCCTTTGTCCTGAATTGCATTATGCCAGTCGTACCCCGTCGGGAACGCGGGTGCGTGTTCAACTGCTGGGGCAATATCCGCAATGGCTGGCAGAGAATGCGGCACGGGCCGTGGAACTGGGATCTTACGGCGTTGATCTGAACTGTGGCTGTCCTTCCAAACTGGTGAACGGCAGCGGGGGCGGCGCGACCTTGCTCAAAGATCCTGAACTGATTTATCAGGGAGCCAGGGCCATGCGTGAAGCGGTGCCCGCGCACCTGCCGGTCACGGTGAAAGTGCGTTTGGGCTGGGATTCCGGCGAACGTCAGTTTGAGATTGCGGACGCCGTGCAGCAGGCCGGCGTGAGTGAACTGGTGGTGCACGGACGTACCAAAGAAGATGGCTACAGGGCGGAGCGTATTAACTGGCAGGCAATTGGCGAAATCCGCAGGCGGCTGACCATTCCGGTGGTTGCCAACGGGGAAATTTGGGACTGGCAAAGCGCCCGGGATTGTCTGGCGGTAACAGGCTGCGACGCAGTAATGATTGGCCGGGGCGCACTGAACGTCCCGAACCTGAGTCGGGTGATTAAGTACAACGAGCCGCGAATGCGGTGGCCGGAAGTCATGGAACTGCTGCGGAAGTATGTCCGCCTGGAGAAGCAGGGCGATACCGGAATGTACCACGTAGCTCGTATCAAACAGTGGCTGGGCTATCTGCGTAAAGAGTATGCCGAGGCGACAGAATTGTTCAGCGGCATCCGGGCGATGAAAACGTCTGCTGAAATTGCACGGGCGATCGACGCGTCTGTTTATTAGCCCGTATTGGCGTGATCCGCCAGCGTGAATTGCGCTGTGGCGCGAAATCCCCTTTGTCGCGCAGGGCCGTGGTGCTTATGATGTCATCCAGTGGATGAAGAAACGTAAATTTGCGAAGGGAGTAGAAAACATTGCGTAATAATCCTGTCACCGAGATGCTGGCAACGGCCCCGACGATCGTGCTGGACGGCGCGATGGCCACCGAGTTGGAAGCGCGTGGCTGCGATTTGGCCGATCCACTGTGGTCGGCCAAGGTTCTGGTGGAAAACCCGGAGCTGATTTATCAGGTACATCTTGATTATTTCATCGCGGGAGCGCAGTGCGCGATAACGGCCAGCTACCAGGCGACGCCGCTGGGCTTTAAGGCGCGAGGCTTCAGTGAAGCGCAGTCGCTGGCGCTGATTGCAAAAAGCGTACAGCTGGCGGCTCAGGCGCGTGAAGATTACCTCAAGGCCAATCTTCAGGCAGGGAAACGGCTGATTGCCGGATCGGTTGGTCCCTATGGCGCGTATCTGGCCGATGGTTCGGAATACCGCGGCGACTATTCGCTGCCACAGGCCGATATGATGGCGTTTCATCGCCCGCGTATGGCGGCGTTGCTGAACGCCGGCGTCGATATTCTCGCTTGCGAAACCATGCCGTCGTTTGAGGAAATCAAGGCATTGGCTGAACTGTTGACGGAATTCCCGCAGGCTTCAGCATGGTTTTCTTTTACCTTGCGGGACAATGAACATCTGAGTGACGGCACGCCGTTGAGCGACGTGCTGTCATTATTGCAGGCTTATCCCCAGATAGTTGCCGTTGGCATCAACTGCATTGCTCTGGATAAGGTCACCGCTGCGTTGACGCATCTGTCTTCGCTGACGGCGTTACCGTTGGTGGTCTATCCCAATTCGGGCGAACTGTACGATGCAACCAGTAAAACCTGGAGCCGGCATGGTGCCCACGATGGCTCGCTGACGGCCCATTTGCCCGCATGGCAGGCCGCAGGCGCGAAGCTGATCGGGGGCTGCTGCCGAACCACGCCCGCGGACATCGCCGGTATCGCCCGCTGCTGTCAGCACGATCCTGCCATGATTAACGAAGAAGAATAAGATGGAAAATGAAACCCTTGCCCGTCAGTCTTATGCGCAGGTCAGACAACGGGTTACGGCGCCTGTACCCGTGACGTTATTGTATATTGGTGAACAGCAGTCGCTGGTTGTTTGTGGTAATGAGGCGGAACCCGCTGTCGTTTTGCCACTGGCGATGGGGGTTGGTAAGACGGGCGAGACATTTTTTAAACATCTTCCGCCGACGCCGGACGAAATGGAACGGGCCATCATGGTTGTTGAAGATGAGGTGATTCGTATTCGCCACGACCTGCCGGCCGGTTCATTGCTATTCTCCGTCGATCCCGGCGTAGCCGAGATTGCCCGGATTTCCGGCGTAAAGGAAGAGGCCGGCGGTTGGCAACTTTCTCAGGATGAAATGGAGCGAACGTTTAAGCGGCTGGAACAGGTGATATTTGGCAGCCCGGCCTCATGGGAGGGCATTCCATTGGCGCGCGATTTTGCCGCCAGATTGCTTATTCTGCGCGAATTCATGCACCATCATGGTTTTGATACGGTGGCGATAATGTCTTATCCGCCAGCGGCGGCGTGAAGCACTGGCGATTTTTGCCATCTCAGCTACCATTAACGGCCGATAACCAGTGAAAGGACGCGGCCGTTTTTTTTGTCAGGAAGATGCTTTACCGTATTGGCCGCGCAGGGGAAAGGAAACGCCGGCGCATTGGCGCGCCGCGGCAGGCGGTGTATGACTCTGTTGTGGGGGAGGGATTGCCATCCCAACCTTTTGATATCCATCCGTTCCGGGGATCCACCCGGTTGCCGCGTGACGAGGCTTATGCATGAGCCTTGCCCGTCAAGGGCCAACGCCCTGCGTTGTTCAAAACGACGGCGTTTTGTCCTGCATCTTGAAAGCTGCTGGGCAATACCCGGATTATTTGACTGGCGTCAGGTCATCGGAGGTCTTTTGCCATTGCAGGATTCCGAGGCAAGGTTATTATCTGATGTGTAGTTTGATGTTACCAGGATCAATCTGCGGGTTGCCGAATGTGTATTGGGGAAGCGTCCTTGCTCAATGTGTTGATAAAACGCGTTGCTGTTGAGGGTGGGCGTTCAAGAGTATTGGCAGGCAGTCCAGTAAGGAGGAAGAACATGGTTGAACATTTTACAGGGAAATATGAAGTTGAACTAAAATTCCGTATTCAGGATATTGTGGTTTTCCGGAGTACACTCTTTAGCCATCATCCTGAAGCATTTGTTTTTGAAAATAAAGAGCATGATATTTATTATGATGATGCTCAACAACGCCTACAGCAGCAAAATATCAGCATGTTACTACGGAGCATGGAACCGTCAGGAATTAAGCTATTGATTGTCAAAGGTCCTGGCGCGGGGCGCTGTGAAGCCGTTAATGTCGAGTCGTTCGAGAAAACGGATAGTATGCTGAAAACCCTGGGGTATAGATCGCTTTACGAAATCAATAAAGTACGCAGTATCTATTTTATGGATATTTTTCATATTACTTTGGATTATATTGAGCCGCTCGGCCATTTTGTCGAAATATCCGTGATGACGGATGACGAGACACAGTTGAAGGCGTTGAGAGATCTGTGTGTCGAATGCGCATTGCGGCTGGGGTTATCACTGGATAATATTGAAAATCATTCTTATCGACAATTACTTGGTTTTTAATCGGTTGCTATATCAGAATGAATTGTTATGGCAATGATGTCTTTTTTATGTTGTTGTGTTGTTAAATTAAATGCAAATTATCGATATTCTGCCGATAGATTCTGTTGGTCTGATTCCGTAAATTGACGGAGGGATGTATTATAGGGAAATACACATCCTTCCGATTTTGTTTTGTCTATTCCTGGTCGGATATATTGCCGTTTCTTGATTGTCTTTCGCGTTACAGTAACGCGTATTGCCCGCTATTTTTCCTGTTGCCGTGTTATTTTTATGCCTGAATCATCCCCGTGGTTACCGCTTTTCCGTATTGTGAAATCTATTCGATATAAATTTATAAATATATGATCGAGTTAAAATTTTTGTATGGCAATAAGAGTAGGATCAGTTCCTGACATTGTTTTGTTAGTGGTTACAGCGCAATTAATTTTCGTTTGTATCGAATCAGTGCCAGTAAAACCTGATCCAGGTAATTGCAATCGGCGTTTGGGATTTCGTTGGGATGGCCGTGATTTTGGCGGTATGAAAGCAGTAATAATGACGATCATTTCAATTATTTGGATTTCCGATTAAAAATAACAAAATATAGGTTCATATAATATGAAGAAGAAAATTCTATTATTGAGTGCTTTGGCATTTGCCTTTTCCTCTGCTGTTCATAGTGAAATGACCGATATTGTCATTATCGGAGCGGGAGGAGCGGGGATGTCGGCTGCCATTGAAGCTCACAATCAAGGGGCAAAAGTCATTTTGCTGGAAAAAATGCCGTTTGCCGGAGGAAATACCGCCCGCGCGGAGGCAGGCTTAAACGCGGCGGGGACTGATCTGCAAAAGGCCAGAGGTATTACGGACAGCCCGGAACTGTTCTATGAAGATACCATGAAAGGCGGTCGGAATATTAACAACCCGGAAGTGGTGAAAACCCTCACCGAGCATGCCAAAGATTCCGTGACCTTCCTGAAAGCGAATGGGGCGGATTTGGCGGATCTGACCCGGACCGGGGGATCGAGCGTAGACCGTACCCACCGTCCGGCAGGCGGTGTCGCGGCGGGCAGCTTCATTGCCACCGCGCTGATTAAAAAGGTTAAGGAACTGGATATCGATCTGCGTACCAATACGTCGGCAACCGACATCCTCAAAAACGACAAAGGGGAAGTGACGGGCGTTAAAGCGAAGGGAAAAGACGGTCAGGAATTCGCCATCGACGCCAAAAAGGTCATGATCACCAGCGGGGGTTTTGGCGCCAACTTTGACATGATCAAACAGTACGATCCTAAACTGGTCGATTTTAAAACCACCAATGCTCCGGGTTCGCTGGGTGAAGGCATTAAAATGGCGCAGGGCCTGAATGCCAAACTGGTGGACATGGAATACATTCAGATTCACCCGTCAACGGTACCGGGTAAAGGCATTCTGATTACGGAGGCGGTACGTGGCGATGGCGCGATCATGGTCAATGAAAGCGGCAAGCGTTTCGTCAATGAACTGCTGACCCGTGATGTGGTGTCACAAAGCATTCTGCAACAGCCGGGTGCGCATGCTTATCTGATTTTCAACGATGAACTGGTGAATCAGAATCAGGCGACGAAATCCTACTTTAAGCAAAAACTGGTGGCTGAAGGTGACACGCCTGAAGCGCTGGGCAAAGCGATTAACGTGGACGGCAAACAACTGACGCAGACGATCAATACATACAGTGCCGCGGTTAAAGCGAAAAAAGACGGTGAATTTGATCGTGACAGCATGAAGCTCGCGCTGGATAGTGGTAAATATTATGCCATTGAAATCACGCCGGGGATCCACCACACCATGGGCGGTATTGCCATTAACAACAAAGCACAGGTGCTGGATGTGAACGGTAACGTAATCCCTAACCTGTTTGCTGCGGGTGAAGCGGCGGGTGGGGTACATGGCGCCAACCGTTTGGGCGGCAATTCACTGGCGGATATTGTAACGTATGGACGCATTGGCGCCGCTGAAGCAGTGAAAGAAATCAAAGCAGGCCAATAATAAGTTATCAATAGATTTTCGTTGCAGGGAGCCACAATGAGGACGTTGATCACAGTGGCTCTATTATTTGTCATTTATTATTAATGCTGCCAACTGGGGCAGTGATGTCATTTATTTATGGGAAAATTATGAAGAAATTGATTCCGGCCATATTGGCCGCCTTGACGCTTTCGTTCTCATTGGCTGCGTATAGCAGCGATGTCGCACAATACAAAGACGGCACCTATACCGGAAAAGGGCAGGGAAAAGAGGGAGAAATCGAAGTCAGCGTCAGTATCAACGACGGGAAAATCGCCAATGCCGAAGTGGTGAATCATGAAGACACCGAAGCGTTGATGCTGGGGGTAATTGATAACGTTATCCCTGAGCTGATTGAAACACAGGATATCGATAAAGTTGATGCAGTGACGGGCGCGACATTGTCGAGCCAGGGCGTGATTGAGGCAATTAAGCAAGCGCTTGAACAAGCGAAAAAATAATATTCCGTTTGTTTTATCATCTTGCATCAGCCTGCATCGTCGGGGTGCGGGCTGATGCGATCCTGTTTGGATTGCCTCTTCTATTTACATACCGCTTTTTAAGGTATTGCACTCTCTTCAATGACGGCTTAATGTCCGCGCGGGTAATTCGTACGGAACCGTCTGGCAGTTTTTAAATTTGATGCTATTCCCCTGTGGCAAGTCAGGCTGATTAAGAATTTATCCTGATTTTTTGTAGTGGGGAAATAATATGTCATCAATGTCTTATTTATGTTGTCATCCTGTTAATTTTCTAATGCAAAAGGGAAACTGCCATTAATTTCTGGCAGCAGGAGATGATGCAACAAACCATCTCAATAATTGAACTCCATCTTGAAAATAACAAAATGCAGGTTCATCTATCATGAAAAGAAAAATCCTATTATTAAGTGCATTAGCGCTGGCCTTTTCCGTCGCCGCGCAGAGCGAAACCACCGATATTGTTATTATCGGTGCGGGCGGTGCAGGGATGTCAGCGGCAATCGAGGCGCATAATCAGGGCGCAAAAGTGATATTACTGGAGAAAATGCCGTTTGCCGGGGGGAATACCGCACGAGCCGAGGGCGGATTAAATGCCGCAGGCACCGAGTATCAGAACGCGAAAGGCATCAAGGACAGCCCGGAGCTTTTTTATCAGGACACCATGAAGGGCGGTCAGCAAAAGAACAACCCGGAACTGGTGAAAGTTCTGTCTGAGCATGCCAAAGACTCGATCCTTTTCCTGAAAGAGAATGGGGCGGAGCTGTCTGATGTGACCCGGGCGGGCGGTGCAAGTGTTGACCGCATCCATCGCCCGATGGGCGGACAGCCGGCCGGTAGTTTTATTGCTACCGCGCTGCTCAAAAAGGTGAAAGCGTTAAACATCGATCTTCGGACCCACACTTCAGCCACTGAAATCCTGAAAAATGACCAGGGTGAAGTATCAGGGGTCAAGGCGAAAGATAAAGACGGCAAAGAATTCACCATCGACGCCAGGAAAGTAATGATTACGACGGGGGGATTCGGCGCCAACTTCGACATGATTAAAGAATACGATCCTAAACTGGTCGATTTTAAAACCACTAATGCACCGGGGACGCTCGGTGAAGGGATCAAAATGGCGCAGAGTCTGAATGCCAAACTGGTTGATATGGAGTATATCCAGATCCATCCCACAACCGTACCCGGTAAAGGGATTTTGATTTCGGAAGGAGTACGCGGCGACGGAGCCATTCTGGTTAATGAACAGGGTAAACGCTTTACCAATGAGCTGTTAACCCGCGATGTGGTTTCCCAAAATGTTCTGAAACAGCCGGGTAAACATGCCTATGTGATCTTCAATGATGAGCTGTTAAAACAGAATCATACGATCGATACCTATTTTAAACAGAAGCTCGTTGCTGAAGGCGCTACGCCTGAGGAGCTGGCCAAGGCAATCAACGTTGATAGCAAACAGCTGGCGCAGACTATCAAAACGTACAGTGGTTATTTCAACGATAAAAAAGATGCTGAATTTGGTCGTGACAGCATGAAGATTGCGCTGGACAGCGGTAAATACTATGCCATTGAAGTCACTCCGGGTATCCACCACACCATGGGCGGGATAGCGATTAACACGAAAGCACAGGTGCTGGATGTGAACGGTAACGTAATCCCTAACCTGTTCGCTGCGGGTGAAGCGGCCGGCGGGGTACATGGCGCTAACCGTCTGGGAGGGAATTCACTGGCGGATATTGTCACTTACGGCCGTATTGGCGCGGATGAAGCGGTAAAAGAAATTAAAGCGGGAAAATGACGGCCTGTTCCCGCACTGACATGGGGTAGGCGGCGTTGGCTTACGTGATTTTTTTACAGGAAACAATAACGGCCGGCATGCTGATCGGTATGGCGGCCATTTTTCTTGGGCTTATCACCATCGACGGTCGGCTGCTATCGCGTTTTCACCACCGTGACGCGATAGCAAGTGAATCAAAACCTCAGGCCAATGGTGATTACCCAATCTGATCCGCGCACCGGTTTACCGATATATCGTCCGGGTGAATTCAGCGTGATTTCGTGCGCGGGGAGAGCGTTATTTTCATGCCTCGCCCGCGCCCGACAATTTACGCGTCAGAAAATCATTGACGGCGGCCATGCAGGCGGCGCGTTCCTCCACATGCGGCATGTGACTGGACTGTTCAAAAATGATCCATTCAACGTCACGGATATGTTCTGCAAACGGCGCTATCACTTCCGGCGCCGCTTCATCGTAGCGCCCGGAAATCAACAACGTGGGAACGGCAATGGCGGACAGCCGGTCAATAATGCTCCAGTCCTTCATACTGCCGATAACATGAAATTCTGTCGGACCATTCATCGCATGATAAACGGTGGGATCGGCGTCCATGGCGTCAAAGGTGCGTTTGACTTCCTCCGGCCAGGGATCGAGGCGACAAACGTGACGCTGATAAAATACCTGTGAGGCCGCGCGATAGACGTCATTGTCCAATGTCCCGGCGGTTTCATGTTCCAGCAGACAATCCTGTACTTCTTGTGGCAATTCGCTGCGCAGTCTGGCGGCGGCTGACAGCCACAGCGCCATGGACGCGGGAGAATTGGCGATAATCAGCGCCCTGAGCCCGGCAGGTTGCGTCACGGCATGTTCCGCACCCAGCATTCCCCCCCAGGACTGGCCGAGCAGCGCATAATTATCGGCGATGCCCAGATGGCGTAACAGGTTGTCCAGCTCGGCGAGAAACAGGGCCGGTCGCCAGAAATCAGCGGGTTTGTCGGGCAGGTGGGTCGAACGGCCGTTACCCAACTGGTCGTAATGGATCACCGCCCGGCCGCTTTGCGCGATATCCCGGAAGGCATCGACATAATCATGTGTGCATCCGGGGCCGCCGTGCGCCACCACCAGCGGCGTCAGCCCATGGTGTAAATCGCCGCAGATGCGATACCAGGTTTGGTACTCAAGATAAGGCGCGTAGCCTTCTGTAATGGTGTACATACGGTTTACCCTGTCGCTATTGGTGCTTTCAGGGTAAACGTGCGAATGACCGGACACAGCTAGTAAAAAAGATAGGTTTCTCTTCCCATTGTCAGCTATCCAGCAATCGGTAGTGCAGGGCACGCACCACGGCCTGAACGCGGTTGCTGGCCCCCAGTTTACGGGCCGCCGAATTAAGGTGCAGCGTGACGGTGGCAATGGAGCGGTGCAGCTTACGGGCGATCTCTTTAGCCGTCAGCCCTTCCGCCGCCCAGGCCAGACATTCCCGTTCACGTTTGCTCAAATGCACATGCTGGCAGGTTAGCACGCTGTCATCAAACAACGGGTAGATCTGTTCCTGAAAGGTGTGCGCCAGCAGGCCGAGTTCGGCTAATACCTGACTGATATCCTGTTCGTGTTCTGCGCCGGTGTGTATCCCCGTTACCGTAACGAATCCGCCATGCGGCAGATGCAGCGGCACTGTCGCGCCGCAGGGCATGTTGTTGTCGCGCATGTAATGCGTGACGGGATGGTGCCTATCGCTGATCACATTGCGTAATGACGTGTCATCTGGCCGCTGATAGGACCAGACAAACGGCGCACAGCTTTCCAGCGCGTAAATCTGCACCGGATCAACCTGATAATAGCCGCTCTCGCACCATAATTGGCGCATATCTTCCGGCACATTACGCATTCGCAGCACCGACGGGGTAATCAAATCCCCCTCGACGGAGCGCGGTACAGGGGTGTAATCATAAATCAGCGCATCGAAACCGAGCTGTGACGTTTGGGCAAACAAGTGTTCGAATGCCGCGTCCAGCGTGGCTTTCTGTGGCCGAGTGTCATTTTCTTTCACTACGAGTTTCATTTTCGCCTCTACAAGCTCGCGGCCCTTCCATTCGGGCATGGATCCTGCAAATCCTGAGAGTAAGCATGCAAATAAAATGCCATTAGCTGACGGACACAAACCTAGCATTTTTACTAACTACCCCTTTGTGGCGGCGGCGGTTAGCGTAGGAAGCAAGGAATGGCATTACCCATTACCGCTATGCCCCTTTCGGATCGTTGGAAAACGGCATTCTGAAATCTATCGGGCATGATGAGCTGGAGGAAATATGTGGAGCGAAATCAATGCCGACAGGCAACACGTCATTGAAGTTGATGGCTATAACGTCGTGGCGTATGAGTTTGGCGCCGGCGATGACGTGGTGCTGTGTCTGAACGGTGGGCCGGGATTACCCTGTGATTATCTGCGGGAAGCTCACTCCTGTCTGGCGGCGCACGGCTATCGGGTGATTGCGTTTGATCAACTGGGAACCGGGAAATCCGATCGTCCGACCGACGAACGGCTGTGGACGATTGAGCGCTATGTGCGTGAAGTGGAAACCATAAGGAAAACGCTGAATCTGGGCAAAGTGCATCTGCTTGGTCATTCCTGGGGCGGTTGGCTGGCGATTGAAGTGGCTTTGCACCATCAAAGTGCGCTGCGTAGTCTGATTCTGGAAAATACGGTTGCGGATATGCCGCATCTTATTCAGGAACTGAACCGGTTGCGTGCGGCGCTCGGTCCGGAAACGGTGGCGATGATGCAACGGCACGAAGCGGTGGGGACACTGGATCATCCGGCCTATCAGGCGGCGATCACGTTGCTGAACTACCGTCATGTTTGCCGGCTGGATGACTGGCCCGCACCGGTGACGCGTTCGCTGTCCGACTGCAACGCCGGACCTTATGTCACCATGCAGGGGCCGAACGAATTTCTCTATACCGGTAATTTACGCGACTGGGATCGCAGCGCCGATCTGGCCTGTATCAGTATTCCCTGCCTGATTACCACCGGACAGCATGATGAACTGACGCCCGCCTGTGCGTTGAAAATGAAACAAGGCTTGCCGCAGGCGGAGTTGCATGTGTTCCCCAATAGCAGCCATATGCCGTTTTACGAAGAACCGCAGGCTTATTATCCGGTCCTGCTGGATTTTCTTGCCCGCCAGCGCGATGCCGGCAGGGGGTAACCATGCATCGTTACCGCTTTTTGATTTGGCGTCCGCTACAGCTGGTGCCGGTGCTGTTAGGCATCAGCCTGATTACCTTTGTCATGGTACGCGCCATTCCCGGCGATCCGGTACGCATTCTGCTGGGAGTGCGCAGTACGCCGGAAGCGATTGCGCGTATTCGTGCCCAGTACGGATTGGATGAACCGGTCTGGCTGCAATATCTCTACTTTCTCCGCAATTTGCTGCATGGCGAGATGGGGAGATCCATCGTTTATCGCGTAGATACCCTGAAGCTGATTCTGTCCCGCATTGAGCCCACGTTGTATCTGGTCGCGGGCAGTGTACTGCTTGCCTTGCTGTTTACGTTTCCGCTGGCGGCCACGGCAGCCCGCCATCGTGGCCGGTGGGCCGATCAGTTTATTCGTCTGTTTTCGACGGCCGGGCTTGGTTTCCCCGCCTTTTGGCTGGGCATCATGATGATCCTGCTCTTCAGCGTCACGCTCGGCTGGTTTCCGGTATCGGGCTACGGCAGCGACTGGTCGGATCGGCTACACCATCTGGTGTTGCCCTGTCTGACGGTCGCGTTGGCATTGTCCGCCGTGTTGACCCGCAACCTGCGCGCCAGCCTGTTAATGGAACTGCAAAATGACTATGTCACGGCGGCCAAAGCGCGCGGGCAGAGCGAACGGCGCATTTTCTGGCGACACGTCATGCCCAACTCGCTGGTGCCGACGGTGAATCTGCTGGCGGTCAACATCGGTTGGCTGATTGGGAGTACGGTCGTCATTGAGAGCGTTTTTGCTATTCCGGGCATGGGGCAACTGTTGGTTAAGGCCATCTTCAGCCGTGATTATATGGTGGTGCAGGGCGTGGTGATGGTGTTCGCGCTGGCTACGGTGGCGGTGAATTTACTGGCCGACCTGCTGACGGTGGCATTGGATCCAAGGGTGAAACTATGAATGTGATCAAACCCAGGAATCTGATAAAACCCGGCATCGCGAGCCCCGCCGATCGCGTCGTGTCCGAACCATGTGCCCGTGACATGATGCCGATAAATCCGGTTCATCGATTTTTCCGCCGCTGGTTACCGCGCCAGCATACGCTGAAAATCGGGTTGTTGATTTTGGCAACCTGGCTGCTGCTGGCGCTCTTTGCGCCGTGGATAGCGCCTTTCGATCCTATCGCCCAAAACTCGCAGGCCAGCCTGTTGCCGCCCGGAGGCACTCATCTGTTTGGCACGGATAACTTTGGTCGCGACATTCTGTCCCGGGTGATCTGGGGCGCCAGAATCGACCTGCAAATCTGCGTAATGGGCGTGATTTTTCCCTTCATCATCGGCACGGTGTTGGGGGCGTTCTCCGGCTACGTCGGCGGGATCGTCGATACGTTGCTTATGCGCGGTATTGATATCGTGCTGGCATTCCCTTTTCTGGTACTGATGCTGGCGATCATTGCCATTCTTGGACCCGGATTGAGCAGTTTCTATATTGCCATGGCAATGGTTGGCTGGGTGTCCTATGCCCGTCTGGTGCGTTCACAGGTGCTGTCGCTGAAACACCGCGATTTTATGCTGGCGGCGCGCAGCCTCGGTTACAACCATTTTCGCATTCTGTTTGTTCACCTGTTGCCCAATGCCCTGACCGGCTCGGTGGTTTTTGCCATGTCCGACTGTGTTCTGGTGCTGCTCAATGGCGCCGCCGTGAGTTACCTCGGTCTGGGCGTCCAACCGCCGGTTGCCGAATGGGGCGTGATGGTGGCGGAAGGTCAGAGTTTTATTACCACTGCCTGGTGGATTACCACTTTCCCGGGGCTGGCGATTGTATTGCTGGCGATGGGATTTAGCCTGCTGGCGGATGGGCTGGGCGATAAGCTGGGAGAACGTCCATGACGCTATTAACGGTATCGCAACTTACGCTCGAAAACCGTCAGGGCGTTGCGCTGGTTGATCGGGTTTCCCTCTCGTTGAACGAAGGGGAAATCCTTGGTCTGGTTGGCGAAAGCGGATCGGGCAAAACCATCACCTGCCGGGCGCTGATGCGTTTATTGCCCGGAGAAGGGCTACGCATCAGCAGCGGCAGCATCCTGCTGCGCGGAAACAATCTGCAGGCCTTGAGTGAACGGCAGATGAGCGGCATTCGCGGGCGGGAAATCGGGATGATTTTTCAGAATCCCACCAGTCACCTCAACCCGGTAATGACCATCGGCCAACAGATTGCCGAGAGCCGCCGTCTGCATTTTGCCGCCAGCCGACGGGAAGCGCATCAACAGGCGATCGAATGGTTGCGTCAGGTTGGTATTCCCGATCCGGCGCGGCGGGTGGACAACTACCCGCATGAGTTTTCCGGCGGCATGCGGCAGCGGGCGATGATTGCCGTCGCGCTGGCCTGCGAACCTGCCATCCTGATTGCCGATGAGCCGACCACTGCGCTCGATGTGACCGTGCAGATGCAGATTTTACGTCTGCTCAGTGAGCTGCGCGATCGGCTGGGCATTGCCATCATCCTGATCACCCATGATTTGGGCGTGGTGGCGCAAACCTGCGACCGGATCGCGGTGATGTATGGCGGCAGGCTGTGTGAGATTGGCGAAAAGCGTCAGGTGCTGGCGAACGCCGTTCATCCCTATACCTGTGGTTTGATTCAGTGTCAGCCAGTGAGTGAGGGCGGTCGCGGGCGGCTGATCACCATTCCGGGACAGCCGCCGCTAGCCGAGCGTTTTCCTGCCGGTTGCCGTTTTCATCCCCGCTGTCAGTACGCGGGGGACGATTGCCGGGCCGTTCAGCCGATGATGCGCATGCTGCCGAATGAGCATGGCGCGGCCTGTCATCATCCGCTGTCTTCTTTGATAGCTCAGGAGGCGTGAATGGCGGGTCAATCTTATCCGTTGCTTGATATTGACGATCTCTGCGTCACGTTTCCGGTCTCCGAGGGGCTGGGTTGGCGCAAACGTCAGTTGCAGGCGGTTAATCATGTCTCGTTGCAGATTCACGCCGGGGAAACGCTGGGACTGGTCGGCGAATCGGGCAGCGGGAAAAGTACGCTGGGGCGGGCCATCCTGCATCTGGAGTCTTCCAGCGCGGGACGGGTGCGTTTTGATGGACATCTGATTACCGGCGGACTGAAAAGCGATATTGCCCGCTTGCGTCAGCAAACGGCGATGATTTTTCAGGATCCCTTTGCGTCACTGAATCCACGGCAAACCATTGGTGAAAGTATTGCCGAAGTGTTGCGCGTTCACCGAAAAGCGCCGCCATCCGCCATCCCTGAACGGGTCGGTGAATTGCTGACGCTGGTCGGTCTGCGTCCCGAACAGGCCAGCCGGCGTCCGCAAGGGCTGAGCGGCGGGCAGTGTCAGCGTGCGGGGATCGCGCGCGCGCTGGCGCTGGAGCCGCGTTTGATTGTGGCTGATGAATGTGTCGCCGCGCTGGATGTGTCGATTCAGGGGCAGATTATCAATTTGCTGATGGAACTGCGGGAAAAGATGGGATTGGCCATCCTGTTTATTGCCCACGATCTGGCGATCGTCCGTCGTCTGTGCGACCGCGTGGCCGTCATGTACCTGGGCCGTATCGTTGAAGAAGGTCCGACAGAGGCGGTTTTTACCACCCCTCGTCACCCTTATACCGCCGCGCTGGTGGCGGCGATCCCGGAAATCGACCCCGATCGCCCGCTGCCCGCCAATCCTTTGCAGGGTGAGCCGCCCAGCCCGGTGTCGTTGCCCGCCGGCTGTGCGTTTCATCCTCGCTGTGTTTATGCCACACCGTCGTGCCGTCAGGGTACGACGCCAGAAATCCGGCATGTTGCCGACCATGCCTTTGCCTGCGTACTGGAGCGCAGCGGAGGTGATTGGGTGTATCCGTTGACTGAGGGAAAACGAAATGAAGCAAAAGCACTTTAACGTCGCCGCTGCCGGTCTGCTGCTGTCGCTCTGCGCGGTCAGCGAAATGGCTCAGGCTGCCGGAATACTGACGATCGGTCGTCGTGAAGACAGCACCACCTTTGATCCGATCAAATCGGCGCAGAACGCCGATAACTGGGTATTTTCCAACGTATTTGACCCGCTGGTACGGGTAGACAACAGCGGCACCAAACTGGAGCCGGGGTTGGCGGAAAGCTGGAGCATTTCTCAGGATGGCAAGGTGTACACCCTGAAGATCCGTGATGCCAGGTTCTCCGATGGCACACCGGTGACCGCCAGCGATGCGGCGTTCAGCCTGCTGCGTATCCGCGATAACAGCGAGTCGCTGTGGCGTGACTCTTACAGCATTATTGATAAAGCGGAAGCCCCCGATCCTCATACGCTGGTGATTACGCTTAAATCGCCGTCGGCGCCGTTCCTGTCGCAGCTTGCTTTACCGAATGCGTCGGTGATTTCGGAGAAGGCGCTGAAAGCCGAAGGCGAGGAAGCGTTTGCAGAAAAACCGATGGGTTCCGGTGCGTTCAGCGTGAAAGAGTGGACGCGCGGCGAGAAAGTGGTATTGGTGAAGAATCCGTATTTCTGGCAGGCGGATCAGGTCAGTCTGGACGGCGTAGAGTGGTTGACGCTGCCGGATGATAATACCCGCATGCTGAAAGTGCAGGCCGGGGAGTTGGATGCCGCGCTATCAGTGCCGTTCTCCCGTATCGAATCGTTGCAGAAAGATCCCAACCTGACGGTGGATCTGGATCGTTCTACCCGCGAGGACCACCTGCTGATCAACCACGAGCATGGCGCGCTGGCAAAAACCGAAGTTCGTCAGGCGCTGGATTTCGCCATTGATAAAGACGCCATCGTGAAAACGGTGACCTTTGGTTATGGCAGCGTGGCGAATTCCTATATTCCAGCCGGAGCGCTGTATCACTATGCGGACAACCTGCGCCGCCCTTACGATCCTGAGAAAGCGAAGCAAATGCTGTCGGACGCCGGCGCCAGCGGCTTGAAATTAAATTACGTGGTGAACGCAGGCGATGAGGTTGATGAGCAAATCGCGATTCTGTTGCAGCAGCAGTTAGCGAAAGCTGGCGTGACGGTGAACCTGCAAAAAGTCGATCCCAGCCAGAGCTGGGACATGTTGGTTGCGGGAGAATACGATATTTCCGTGATGTACTGGACCAACGATATTCTCGACCCCGACCAGAAAACCACGTTTGTGCTGGGGCATGACGCCAACAACAACTACATGACCCACTACCAGAATGATAAGGTGAAAGCGCTGGTGGCAGAGGCTCGCGTTGAGATGGATCCGCAGAAACGCGAGCAGATGTACATTGATTTGCAGAAGATGGCAAAAGCCGACGTGAACTGGATCGATCTGTACTACAGCCCGTACCGTAACGTCAGCCGTAAAAACATCAAAGGCTTCCATCAGAATCCGCTGGGGCGTTTTCAACTGGAGGAGACGGTGAAGGAATAATCGCTGGCCCGTCAGGACGATCCCCCAGGGATGGGGCGACAGCGGCGGTCTGTCCGTCAGAAGACGCCTCCCGCGTCGCGCAGACGGTGACAGCGCCTCTGACTGGCGTATGATTCGGTGTATTCATAAAACCGGAACAGTCATGAATGGAAAATATACTGACGCTGGTTAGTCACACGCCCTACTGGGTGTGGGGAGTCCTGGCCTATCTGATTTATGCCGGGCTCAAAGCCCGCCAGACAAGACGGCAATCGCTGCCACATATGCTGATCGTCCCCGGTCTTTTTCTGTGCTGGGGCATCGCCTCCATTTTTAATGCGCCGACGTCGCCTGAAGCCGTGGCGGTCGGTTTTTTGCTGACGTTAATACTGGGTGTGGCGATCGGCTGGTGGGGAGGTAAAAATGCGGGCGTCTATCTGCCGGATGAACGGTGCTTCCAGCGCAATGGTTCGTCGTGGCCGCTGGTACTGATGTTGTTGACTTTCTGTACGCGTTTTTACTTTTCCCTGCAACAGGCCCGTTTCCCCGCGTTGGCGCACGACGTGCTTTTCAGCACGCTATCGGGTGCATCAGGTGGGATAACCGCCGGGATATTCTGGGGTATCAGTCTGCACCTGCTAAGCCAGAGGCGCGGATTGAACATCTCTCATTCTTGATGTCGCTCGTTGTTCTTGCTGTCCGCGCCTGGCTGATTTTGATGTCATATCGCGTAGAGCAGGAAAACATTCAACGGCTTGTTAAACTTTGTGACAAAGCTTTTTCTGCTGTGTGAGTGCGTGGCAAGTGACGGTAAATTATAATGCGACGGCCTATCTCTTTTCATTTAACAGATTACTGTTTAAGTTGTTGAATAATGAGTAAAACGTTTAGAGCTTCTTTGTTTGGCCTGTTGCTGCTGTCAACCCATGCTGTGATTATTCCTGCGGCTATCGCGAAGGAATCCGCCAGTCCTACGCCTACCGTCCAGCAGGAGATTGCTTCTGGTAGTGCGATGGTGGTGGATTTACGTGATAACCACATCCTGTATTCAACGAATCCGGATGTGGTGGTGCCGATCGCCTCGGTGACCAAACTGATGACGGCGATGGTGGTGCTGGATGCGAACCAGCCGTTGGATGAAGTGATTTCCATTGATATCAGTCAGACCAAAGAAATGAAGGGCGTCTATTCGCGCGTGCGATTAAATAGTGAAATCAGTCGCCGTGATATGTTGCTGCTGGCGCTGATGTCGTCAGAAAACCGGGCGGCCGCCAGTCTTGCTCATCATTATCCCGGCGGTTATCAGGCCTTTATCAATGCCATGAATGCCAAAGCCCGGTCACTGGGGATGACGCACACACGTTACGTGGAGCCGACCGGACTGTCGATTAATAACGTTTCGACCGCCCGCGATCTCACCAGACTGCTGATTGCCAGCAAGCAGTATCCGTTGCTCAGCCAGCTCAGCACCACGCATGAGAAAACGGCGACCTTCTTGCGTCCTGCGTACAGTTTGCCGTTCAGAAATACCAACCATCTGGTTTATAAACCGGACTGGAATATTCAGTTGACCAAAACCGGTTTTACCAATCAGGCGGGCCATTGCCTGGTGATGCTGACGATGATCAATCAGCGTCCGGTGGCGCTGGTGGTGCTGGATGCCTTTGGCAAGTACACCCATTTTGCCGATGCCAGCCGGCTGCGCAACTGGCTGGAAAGCGGGAAGATCACCGCGGTTCCCGCTGCGGCGCTGAGCTATAAAAAACAGAAAGCGCTGGCGTCACGACAGCCGCAAAGTATGGCGAGTGTGGAGTCGGAGTAAGCAGATATCTCTTTGCGATTCATGCCGTTATCGCCTCGCTTTCTTTTACGCCAGAGTGGGAGTAACAATGCGTTATCGTTACTCCTGCGCCCGCAAATCTTCAATAACCTCTCCCGCGCCGGCGACGTCTGCTTCATGTGAGGGTTCGCGCCAGGCTTCTGCCAGCGCGGCGTCCAGCCAGTGCCGCATCGCGGGTTGTGACAGCATATGTTCACAATAGGCGCTGGCTTCTGGTGATACCGGCAGTTGATAAGTTCTGATACGGAACACCACGGGCGCAAAGAATGCATCCACCGCCGAAAATTGCTCTCCAGCCAGAAACGGGCCGCCAAATCGCGTTAAGCCTTCCTGCCACAGGGTGTTAATACGCTGGATTTCATCGTTGAGCGCAGGAGATATCGCGTTCATTTTCACCGTCACGCCACAGCTCATGGCGCACTGATTACGCAGCGCGGTAAAGCCAGAGTGCATTTCCGCCGCGGCGCAGCGGGCCCAGGCGCGTGCTTTTGTCTCAGCGGGCCAGACCTGCGGATATTTTTCTGCGACATATTCAGTAATCGCCAGTGAATCCCAGACGGTGATATCGCCATCAATCAGGCAGGGAACCTTGCCGGTTGGTGAAAAAACCTTAAATGCCGCCTGGGTCGCGCCGGGAGCAAACGCGACTTTCTTCTCCTCAAAAGGAATTGAAAGTGTTTTCAACAGTACCCATGGGCGTAGCGACCAGGACGAGTAGTTTTTATTGGCAATATACAATTGGTACATAATGTCTGAGATTCCTTACGTTAACCGAAGAGTAGCATTAACACGAAAAACGCCGGAAAACATCGCTGATTATTAACTTAAATCAAAAAATATCGCGGGACGCTACCTACGCCCGATCGCCGGGCGTCATGCCATGTAAGATCAGGCCAGAATGATTTGCTGGCATTGCGCCTGAAGCGGAGCCAGATCGGGTTTGGCGGCCGATGCGGCATCCGTGATAATGATATCGATTTCAGCCAGCGTGGCGTAAATCACCCGGCTGGTAACGCCAATTTTGCTGTTATCCGCCAGAATAATCCGTGTCTTGGCATATTGCACCATGGTACCGGCAATCGCCGCTTCATGGTGGGCAAAGCTGCTGGCCCCCGACGCGCTGGCAATGCCGACGGGAGACAGCAGGGCGACATCGGCACGGTAACGCTGAAGTTCGCGGATGGTTAAATCGCCGCTGGTCGCCTGAACGGAGGGGCCCATATGCCCGCCAAGCAGAATGACCTCGTGGCGCAGGGTGGTTTCCGCCGAGGTCAGCTTGAGCGCCACGTTCAGACTATTGGTGATGACCGTCATGCCGGGCATCGACAACAATTCATCAGCCAGCAGTGATGTGGTGCTCCCTGCATCGATAAACAGCGTTTGCCCGGCTTTTAACTGCTGTACCGCCGCGCGGGAAATGGCCTGTTTTTCTTTTTCACGCACCGTATTACGAACGGATAAAGGGGGTTCCGGCTCCAGCGTGGTGGCGACAATACCCCCATGAACGCGGCGCAATGCGCCCATGGCTTCCAGTTTCAGGATGTCGCGCCGTACTGTTTCTCGTGATACCCCGAGGTGCTGAATGATTTTCTCGGTACTGACCCGGTTCAACGTGGACAAAAGGGCTCGTATACGATGTAAGCGCGTTTCTTCTAACATGAATATCGATTCTCTGGATTAACGGAGCAGACGGCGGCTATTTATTCTGCTTCCCCGTCAGGGTATGAAGAAGCAACGCCATTATAGCCACAATCCCCATGATGCATGTAGAAAAGGCCGCTGCCTGCGACGTGAAACCCGCTTCATCCAGCCGCATAACGGTAACGGCGCCCAGTGGCAGCGACGGCGTTACCAGGAAAATCACGGCGGATAGCGTCACCATTGAGCGCATAAACAGGAACATGGCGACAGAGATTAACGTGACGCGCATGGCGGGCAGGTAGACATCGCGCAGAATGCGCGCCACGCCGCCGCCTAACACGGTTGTTGCATCTTCCATGGCATTCGGTACGTTGCGCATTCCCATCATCATCGTGGTATAGCCCTGAGTGTGGTAGTGGTAGTAATTACACAACGCCACCAGAATGGCGGAGCCGTACAGCATTCCCCAGGGCAGATCGGCGCTGTTGAAGGTAAAAACGTAGGACAAACCTAATACCAGGCCAGGAACGCCGACTGGCAGCGCGCTGAGCAGCGCGGCGAAGTTAGCGCTCCTGCCGGGCTGACGACGGATGCCGAACGTCAGCAGGAACAGCAGAACGGTGCCAATTATTGCGGCCAGTGCCGAGATCCAAATCGATGTCCACAGCGGCGCATAGCCTCCGGCGAGGTCGATATCGTAATGCCTGAGCGTCAGATCCAGACGGTACGGCCACAGCCGGATCATGCTGGCAATCACGACGGTGACAATCACGATGACGATCGCCAGCGCAATGGTCATGGTCGCCAGATAGAAAGAGATATCGCGGGTGCGTAGCGGCTGAGGCACATGTGGAATGACGGCGTGCGTGCCGATCATTTTCTGGCGGCGGGCGGCGGCTCGTTCGATCCAGATAGCGGCGGCGGCAGGCAGCAGCAGTAAAATACCGACCACGGCGCCCATACCAAACTTCATCTGCCCGCTGACCTGGCTATAAATTTCAGTCGCCAATACCGAAAAGTTACCGCCGATCACTATCGCGTTGCCGAAGTCGGTGATGGTGATGGTGAATACAACAAACGCCGCGCTCAGAATGCCGTAGCGGACGCCGGGCAGCGTGATATCAATAAACTGTCGCCAGTCGGTGGCGCCCAGCACATTAGCCGCTTCGTATTGGCGGGCATCGCTGTGGCGCAGCGTCACGCGAACGATCAGGATCGCCTGCGGCAGGGCGTACAGTACGTTGGCAATCAGCAGGCCCCAAAAGCCATAAATATCCAGCCGGACGCCCAGCATGTTGCCGACGATCCCGTTGCGCCCCAGCAGGAAGATCAATCCCAGCCCGAGTACCAACGACGGCGCCAGCACCGGCAGCGATGTGGCGAAAGCGATGAAACGTTTGGCGGGCATGACCGTGCATTCCAACCCGTAGGCGACAATAAAACCCAGAACCAGTGTCACCAGCGTTGTCACCACGCCCAGTAACAGGCTGTTCAGCGTTGCCCGCCAGATGCCGGGAGAATCCATCAGCGCCAGATAGTTCGACAGACCGAAGGCGCCACTTCGATCGTCAATCAGGCTGTGCCATACGATGCTTAGCATCGGAATACCGAAAAAAGCCAGCAGGGCGGCGAGCGGCAGCCACAGGCAGAGGCGTGATAACCAGCGGTCGCCGGCGGTTTGAGGAGGGAGAAGGGATAGACTCATGCTTGCACCCAGGCACAATCTTGCGCGGCAATGGAAAGATTAACGCTGTCACCGGGTAGCCAGTTGACGGCGCTGCTGGTTTCAACTAACAGCGGCTGCGTTTTCCACAGCACCTGTACCCGTTGAATGCTGCCCAGAAAGCTGGTGTTGATCACCCGGCCTTCTGCGTCGGGCGCTTTATGGAGCGTGATGCGTTCCGGGCGGATAAACAGCTCGGCGTTATCCGGCAGGCCGTCATGCCGCGCGGTGTGAAGCAGCTCCGGCATCCATTGCCGTACCGTGGACTGGGACAGCAGATTGCTATGTCCCATGAACTCCGCCACAAAGCGGGTTCGCGGGCTGGTATACAGCTCTCGCGGCGTGCCTTCCTGCACAATACGCCCGCCATGCATACAGACGATTTTGTCCGCCATGCTCATGGCCTCTTCCTGATCGTGCGTCACCATCAGCGTTGGGATCCCCAGCCGCTGCTGCACCTCGCGCAGCTCCTGCCGCAAGCCGGCTCGTACCCGCGCATCCAGCGCCGAGAGCGGCTCATCCAGCAGAAGCAGGGAAGGATTAACGGCCAGCGCGCGGGCAATCGCCACGCGCTGCTGTTGACCGCCGGACAATTGAGTGGGATACCGATCGCCAAAGCCGCTCAGTCGGACCGTATCCAGCAGGCTGTTCACGCGATCCTGAACTTCGGCATCGGGCGTACGACGGATTTTCAGCCCATAACCGATGTTTTGTGCGATGGTCATATGCGGAAACAGTGAATAGGACTGGAAAACAATGCCAAACCCCCTGTCACGGGCGGGAACGTTCACCAGATCGCGGCCATCAAGGCTGATTTTTCCGCCATCGCTGCTGAGCAGCCCGGCAATAATGCGCAGCAGCGTGGTTTTCCCACAGCCGCTCGGGCCCAGCAGACAGACGAACTCGGCATTCCCGATCGATAAATTAATCCGATCGAGTGCAACATAGCCGTCAAAACTTTTATAAAGATTCTGAATAACCAGCGCCATGATAGTTACCTCTTATCACCCTGTTTGACGATTAACGGCCAATGGTTTTCTGCCAGGTTGCCAGAATTCCGTCACGTTCTTCGGCGCTCTTGACGAAATCGACGGGATACAGCACGGAGGACAGATCGGCTGGAAGCCCCGCGAGTTGAGCCGCTTTCGACTGTTCAACCCCCGGAATGGTGACGATCTCTTTATATTTGGTGTAAAGCGCCGCGGCGCTGTTGGACATCGTCCAGTCGAGGAAACGTTTGGCATCGTCTTTGTTTTTTGCCGCCGCCATCAAACCCGATGCTTCCAGCTCATAGCCTGCGCCATCATTCGGGATAACCATTTTGACCGGATAGCCTTCTTCAATGGACTGCATGGCGGCGAAAGCCAGCGAAACGCCGATGGCATACTCGCCGGTGCGTGCGGCTTTACAGGGGCGTGAGCCCGATTTGGTGTATTGGGCGATATTGCCATCCAGCGTTTTTAGAAACTCCCAGCCTTTATCATCGCCTCTGGACTGCAATAAGGCGGCGATTTGCAGATAGCCAGTACCGGAAGAGACCGGGTTGGGCATGACGATCTCGCCTTTATAAACCGGATTGGTCAGATCCTGCCAGGAGGCCGGAACCGGCAGGTTTTTGGCTTTAAGCGCTTCGGTATTGACGCAGAAGGCGGCCATATAACCGGTGGCGGCGAACCATTTATTGTCCGGCGCACGGTAAGTGTCGCCCAGTTTCTCGCTGCCTTTGGCTGCATAGGGTTCCAGCAGGGCGGAAATGCGCGGGTCCATCACGTTGGTCAGCGCCCATCCCCAGATCGCATCATGCTGTGGATTCCGGGATTCAGCCAGAATACGCGGCCCCAGATCGCCGGTGGACAAGCGCAGTACATTAATCGTCAGATCCGGCATGTCTTTTTTGGCCTGCGCCACATAGTCCTTGATTTCGTCTTCTTCCAGTGAGGTATACACCGTGATGGTGCCGGCGTGCGCGGCGCCCGCCAGCGTGGCAAACGAGAATGCGGCCATCAGGCTGGTGCGGCGGAGTGAGAATTTTTTCATGAACGTTCCCCTTACGGTTGCTGAAAGTGTTAACACGGTGACGGCACCATTCAGTGCGTGAGTTTTTTGGTGTTTTTTGCGCACCGCGCTTATTTGTGCATTTTTTTGCTTATTGTGGGATTTCTAGCACTAATCATGCCATTTCATTTTTATTTGACTTTGATTTATTTTAAATTCATATAAAACAATATATTGATAGTTTTTGGTTGAGATGTGATTAGCGAGGGATGAGTGGTAATGGAGTTTTTTAATAATTCATTGCCGATTTATTGCACTTTTTTGGTGTTTTATGTGCATTAAAAAAGTGCGATTTTTTGTGTTTGTGTATTTTATTGCTTTTGTTGTATGGTGGTAGCCCATATCAATTGGTTTGCTGTTTTATCGTCTGGCCTAACCGATTTGATCGCAGGGGAAAGCCCGGTTATTTACTATTTAAACTGGAGTCATCATGGCGACACGCTCAACCATCATGGATACCAACAGCTTTCGTGCGGAACATGCCGATGCGCTGGATAAGGACGTTCGTAAGCTGACCGATAAGCGCAGCCAGATACTTGGCGAATCCTATCGTTTGTTTTATCGCAACCCCGTGCATTTGGTGCGGGGGAAAGGGCAATATCTGTGGGATGCCGCCGGGAATAAATATCTGGATGTGTACAACAACGTCGCCAGCATCGGTCACTGCCATCCTGCGGTGATTGAAGCCGTCCATCAGCAGATGAGCCTGCTGAATACCCACACCCGCTATTTGCACGAGCGTATTCTGGATTATTCCGCAGACTTGCTTACCACCGTGCCTGATGAAATCAATAAAGCCATGTACATGTGCACGGGGTCGGAAGCCAACGATTTGGCGATCCGGGTGGCCCGGGCCTACAGCGGCGGCGCCGGTATCATTGTCAGTCGGGAGGCTTACCATGGCACCAGTGAGCTGACGTCCGGCGCTTCGCCGGCGTTGGGAAGCGGCCAACCGCTGGCCGCTACCACGCGTCTGGTTCCTGCGCCGGATCGCTATCGCGTCAATGCTGCCGATCTGGGCGTCTGGTTTGCCAATGAGATACAGAAACAGATTGATGATATGGCGGCGCACGGCATTAAGTTTGCCGGTTTTCTGGCGGATTCCATCTTCTCGTCCGATGGGGTGCTGCCGGGGCCGGCGGGCTACCTGAAACCGGCGATTGACGTGGTACATGCCAACGGCGGTATTTTCATCGCGGATGAAGTGCAGCCCGGATTTGCGCGCACGGGCGACAGTTTCTGGGGCTTTGCCCGCCACGATATCGTCCCGGATGTGGTGACTCTGGGGAAACCCATGGGCAACGGCATTCCGGTGTCCGCACTGCTGGCAAAAGCCGATGTGCTGGCGGCCTTCAGTGATGAGATTCCCTACTTCAATACGTTTGGCGGCAACCCCGTATCCATTGCCGCCGCACAGGCGGTTCTGAGTGTGATCCGCGAGGAAAATCTACAGGAACATAGCCGCGTCGTCGGTGAAAAACTGCGTCTTGAGCTGGCACATCTGGCCGATCGTCACGATTGTGTCGGTGATGTCCGCGGGGCCGGGTTGTTCATCGGGTTTGAACTGGTCAGCGATCGTGAGGCAAAAACGCCGGACAAACAGCTGGCGTTGGATGTCATTGAACAACTGCGTGCCGACCACGTTCTGACCTCGGTGGCGGGGCCGCACGGCAATGTGCTGAAACTGCGTCCGCCGTTGGCCTTCCAGGAACAGGATATCGACTGGCTGGTTGGCGCGCTGGATAAGGCGTTGGGCGCGGCGCGTTAAGGCTGGCGTTGTTTGAATGGGGAAAATACGCGAGGTTGATGACAAACCTCCGAACCCTGCCGCCATTCTCGCGAAGGTGGGGATTTTTCTTCAGATAACGTGTTGATATCTGAAGGTTTCTTCCTGCGCAGGAATGACGGCGTTGGGTTCTATATCGTGAATGAACATGTTGTCAATGGTCTGAATACGCCGGATTATCGCCTGTTTATGCGGGAATGCCGGCGATTCTTTTACTGCGTGACCAGACGCGGTGCTCGCTCAACGCCTTGAGGAAATCCTTCATAAAATCTCCTGCGGCGGTATCGGCTTCAATAATGCCTGCTTCACTTTTTTTGTCCAAACCCAGTTTGGCTTTAAATTGGCGCGCATCGCCTGCCAGACCGATGACTTTCAGATGCTTGTAGGCTTCAAGCAGGTAGTAGACGGCATCCCCGCTGTTGATAATGGTATCTATTTCCCCGCCCGGAACCATTACCGCGTCCACGCTCACCGAAGGTGAACCTGCAAAGGTATCGGCGATGCGTAATACCGAACCGTCATCGGTGGTCACCTGGCCCGCCCGTGAATAGAGCAGCTTGCAATGAACGCCCTGCGCCTGAAGCCCTTTAACGATGGCCAGCGCGTCTGCGGAGCTGGTGTTTCCATTCAGCAGGATCGCCACGGTACGGCCTTTTACTGAAGCATTTGGCGTATCGTACAGGCTCAGACTTGGCGCCTTTTTCAGACCGTTGACGTTTTTGGGCGGGGCTACGCGCTTTTGCTCATCGGTCAATGCAATGCCAAGATTGTCAGCCACCTGCCGGGCCAGTGAGCCGTCAATATGGGCAAGATGATCGACAACGCGTTCGCGGATATACGACCGTACCACTTTACCTAATTCAAAGCTGAAAGCCTCGACGATATGTTGTTGCTCAACCGGCGTCTGGCTTAGCCAGAACAGTCTGGGGTGCGCATAATACTCGCCAAACGATGGGCTGCGCTCGCGGATCTTATGGCCTTCCATGCGTTGCTGGTAACTTTCGAAACCACCGCGCTGCGGCGCCGGCTTGGTTTCCCGCGGCCAGTTGTCGTTAATGGAGTTGGGTTCGTAGTTTGCCGGGTTATTGTCGATATCCATGCGGTGCATGCCGTCGCGCTGAAAGTTATGGTACGGGCAAACCGGCCGGTTGATCGGAATTTCGTGGAAATTCGGCCCGCCGAGACGGCTGATTTGCGTATCGGTATAGGAGAACAAACGCCCCTGCAACAGCGGGTCGTTGGTAAAATCCAGCCCCGGTACGATATGCCCCGGATGGAATGCCACCTGCTCGTTTTCGGCAAAGAAGTTATCCGGATTACGATTGAGCGTCATTTTGCCTACCAGTTGTACCGGCACCAGTTCTTCAGGAATGAGTTTCGTCGGGTCGAGCAGATCGAAATCGTATTTAAACTCGTCTTCTTCAGGGATAAGCTGGAATCCCAACTCGTATTCCGGGTAGTCGCCGGCCTCAATCGCTTCCCACAGGTCGCGGCGGTGGAAATCCGGATCGCGCCCGGTCAGCTTCTGCGCTTCATCCCAGACCAGTGAGGCTTTGCCGGCTACCGGTTTCCAGTGGAAGCGTACGAAAGTGGCTTTTCCTTTGGCGTTGATCAGTCGAAAGGTATGAATACCAAAGCCTTCCATCGTCCGGTAGCTGCGGGGAATGCCACGGTCGGACATCGCCCATATTACGTTATGCAACGTTTCCGGTTGCAGTGAAACGTAGTCCCAAAACGAGTCATGAGCGCTTTGCCCCTGCGGGATGGCCCAGTGCGGCTCGGGTTTTACCGCATGGACGAAATCGGGGAATTTGTGGGCGTCCTGAAGAAAGAATATGGGGGTGTTGTTGCCGACCAGGTCAAATATTCCTTCATCGGTATAGAACTTGGTTGCCCAGCCGCGAATATCACGTACGGTATCCGCCGAGCCCGCACCGCCCTGTACGGTAGAAAACCGGACAAATACCGGCGTGATTTTATCGGGATCGGCAAGGAACGAGGCTTTGGTAATATCCGCAAGGCTTTTGTACGGTTGGAAAAAACCATGCGCCGCCGAGCCGCGGGCGTGTACGATACGCTCGGGAATACGTTCATGGTCAAAGTGGGTGATTTTCTCTCTGAGGATAAAATCTTCCAGTAGCGTAGGCCCGCGCGAACCCGCACGTAATGAGTTCTGATCGTCCGCGATGCGTACGCCCTGATTGGTCGTCAGCGGTGACAGGTCACCGTTTTTGCGCAGCGGATCGAGCGACTTCAGCTTTTCGTTAGTGGTTTTCGGACTTTTCGCACTGCCGGATGCGGTTGGTTCCGCGCCGGGGGGCGTGGGTTTGGCCGATGGATGATGAGAGCCGTCTTTGGGGGCTAAAGAGCCTAACCCGGGCTTTGCTTGGTTAGCATCATGAACCGGCGCTACGTGTTTTAATGTGGGTTTATCTTTTTTCGACATTGAACTCTGCTCCTGTTTTTGTATTGAACAAGATGATTATGTTAAAGACCCTTCTAACTATAGAACAATACGCGGTCCCTGCTGGCGGATGGCTATTTATCTCCCACGATGAGGCGTGAACGGCAGGCGTGTCGCAAAGCACGACGTATACCCTGTTGATCCGTTATCATGATGAGGTTGTTCACTTGTTCGTTTTGCATTGCCTATGAAACCATTGCGTCAACAAAATCGCCCTGTGCTGACTTACCAATCGCGCGTCGAGCCCGCGCCGCCGTTACATCCCGAACGCGTTGAAGGATTTAATGATGTCTGGATAGTACGGAGGAAATACGTGGCGTTTGTGCTGGTGGACGGCAAGTTTCTTCAGTCGCCGCCTTTTACCCTGGCTGAGGCGGCGCAACGATGGGCGGAACAGATTCGTCAGGAATACGAAATATAAAGAAGTCACATCATCCTGTGGGTCATTGCGCCTGCTGTTTTTTCGTTATTCGAAATTTGTCGGGCACGGCGAAGAAGAATTTTTATTCTGCGCAACGTATCGCATTATTCTTACAGTTTTTATTAAATGAAACGTAAATAAATACACTATGATTACGCGCGGTGTATTTAAGTGCGTTGGCGTTGTCGGTGAATGTCGGGTTCGGGGCTTTCACTTTGCCAGATTTTATGGCGCAGTTGCTGACTTATCTTCAACCTGTCTTGTGCTTCAGTGACGCTTCCTGGTGCCTGGAACGTTTGGGTTTGTATAAAGAATGAATTGGCTTATTTCACTGACTATCGCCATTGGGCTTGTCTGTAACCCGGTTTTTGCACAGAACACGCCATTTGTGCCGGTATCGGTGACACTGTCACATCAACAGCGTGATGCTTTTGTTTCTGATTTAATGAAAAAAATGACGCTGAACGAAAAAATCGGTCAGCTCAGGTTAATCAGCGTCGGGGCTGATAATCCCAAAAAAGCAATTCGCGAGATGATCAGGAACGGTCAGGTCGGGGCGATTTTTAATACGGTAACGCGTCCTGATATTCGCATGATGCAGGATCAGGTGATGCAACTCAGTCGCCTGAAAATTCCACTGTTTTTCGCTTATGATGTGGTGCATGGTCAGCGCACCATTTTCCCGATCGCACTGGGACTGGCTTCCAGTTGGGATATGGACGCGATTGCCAAAAGCGCGCGCGTGGCGGCTTATGAAGCCACGGAAGACGGTCTGAATATGACCTGGGCGCCTATGGTCGATATTACCCGCGATCCCCGCTGGGGCCGGGTGTCTGAAGGTTTCGGCGAAGATACCTGGCTCACCAGCAAAATCGCGGGCGTGGTGGTCAAAGCGTTTCAGGGGGATGACGTTACTGCCCGTCATTCGCTGATGACCAGCGTAAAACACTATGCGCTGTATGGCGCGGTGGAAGGCGGACGCGATTACAACACGGTGGACATGAGTCCGCAGCGCATGTTTCAGGATTATATGCCCCCTTATAAAGCCGCCATTGATGCCGGCAGCAGCGGGGTGATGGTGGCGCTGAACTCTATCAACGGTACGCCGGCAACGTCAAACAGCTGGTTGCTGAAAGATATTTTGCGCGATCGGTGGCATTTCAAAGGGATCACCATTACCGATCACGGCGCGATCAAAGAGTTGATTAAACACGGCGTGGCGGGTGACCCGCGTGATGCTTCGCGTCTGGCGCTGAAATCCGGAGTCGGTATGAGCATGAGCGATGAATATTTCATACGCTATCTGCCGGAACTGGTGAAAAGCGGGGCCGTCACCGAGCGGGAGATCGATGATGCCTGCCGTCAGGTACTGAATGTGAAGTACGATATGGGGCTGTTTGCCGATCCATACCGTCATTTGGGGCCTGCGGGCGCCGATCCGGCGGATACCAATGCGGAAAGCCGCTTACACCGTCTGGAAGCCCGTGAGGTTGCGCGTAACAGTCTGGTTTTGTTGAAAAACCGGCTGCAAACGCTGCCGCTGAAGAAACAGGGCACCATTGCCGTTGTGGGGCCGCTGGCTGACAGCAAGCGCGATACCATGGGGAGCTGGTCCGCCGCCGGCGTGACTAAACAAACCATCACCGTCTATCAGGGGATCAGGAATACCGTCGGCAATAACGCCACCATTCTGTATGCCAAAGGCGCTAACGTCAGCAACCATCAGGGGATTATCGATTTCCTGAATCAATATGAAGAGGCGGTGCAGGTCGATAAGCGTCCTCCACAGGCGATGATTGATGAGGCGGTTCAGGCGGCGAAGCAAGCCGATGTCGTGGTTGCGGTGGTGGGGGAAGCGGCAGGTATGGCGCACGAAGCCTCAAGCCGTTCCAATATCGATCTGCCACAAAGCCAGCGTGACCTGATTGCGGCATTGAAAGCCACGGGCAAGCCGTTGGTTCTGGTACTGATGAATGGCCGTCCACTGGCGTTGGTGCGTGAAGACCAACAGGCGGATGCGCTGCTGGAAACCTGGTTCAGCGGTACGGAGGGGGGAAATGCGATCGCTGATGTTCTGTTCGGCGACTACAACCCCTCCGGTAAACTGCCGATGTCCTTCCCGCGTTCTGTTGGACAGATTCCGATTTATTACAACCACTTGCCATCAGGTCGTCCTTATTCGCCGGCAAACCCTGGTAAATACACGTCCCACTATTACGATGAAGCCAATGGGCCGCTCTATCCCTTTGGATATGGTTTGAGCTACACCACGTTCAGCGTTTCGGATGTGCGGTTGTCGAGTCAGACCATGAAACGTGATGGCGCGTTGACGGCCAGCGTTACGGTAAAAAATACCGGCGATCGGGCCGGGGAAACCGTGGTGCAGATGTATCTGCATGATGTGGTGGCATCGATCAGTCGTCCGGTGAAAGAGCTGCGCGGTTTTCAGAAAGTCATGCTGCAACCGGGCGAATCGCGCACGGTCAGTTTCCCGATCGGACAGGAGGCGCTGCAATTCTATAATGCCAACATGCAGCAGGTGGTTGAGCCTGGCGCATTCGATGTATTGATCGGCCTGGACTCGCAGCGCCTGAATAGCCAGCGTTTCACGCTGCTATAATCAATGCGTTGCCAGCGTAAACGTTTGTTGCCGCCAATCGTTGTTATAATGATGCCGGTCCAGCCGCGCCGCCGGTATTAACCGGCGGCGTGTTATATCATGTACGACTATGTAGTGAAGAGAGAGCAGTATGCCGTTGACGGAAGTCATTCTGGTTGATGAAACCGACCAGCCAACTGGCGTGATGGAAAAGCAGCAAGCGCACGAGAAAGGATTATTACACCGTGCCGTAACCGTTTATGTGTTCAACTCCCGTCAGCAATTGCTGCTTCAGCAACGGGCGGAAGACAAATATCACAGCGGTGGATTATGGAGTAATACCTGTTGCAGCCATCCCGCGCCGGGAGAAGAGACAGTGCAGGCTGCGCATCGCCGGCTGTATCAGGAAATGGGATTGCGCTGCCCGCTTACCCCCATGTTTACGCTGACTTACCGATTACCGCTGGATAATGGACTCACCGAACATGAGTTGGGGCATGTCTATTTTGGTATAACCGATGACATTCCCCAGGTTAATCCTGAAGAGGCGGCGGGCTATGAATATCTATCGCTGGAACAGATCAAACAAAGTATGGATAGGTCACCGGAACGCTTCACGGCCTGGTTCCGACTGACATTCTCACGCATTCCCGCCTATTGGAAACAATTTCAGATTGACCATGCCCGCGGCGAATAAATGCTGACACGGCCGTTGATGCTGCGGGGCAACGGTCAACCGCCGACGATAATGATGTACCCCACCAGCATGACGCCGCCGATCCCGCCGATGGCACACAGCGCGAACAGCCCGATAATACCCAGTTTGCCTAAACTCATCAGGTTATCCTTTTGTTAACTGCCACGGATTATAAAGCCTTCAGCGGGTGAAACAAGGCGTGAACGTCACTTAACGATGAAACAGCAGAATCAGGCCAAAGAAGATTAAAACAATCCCTGCGCCGCGTTCAATGATGTTCAGATAACGTTGAAGCCGTTGTTGTACCAATGGGCGTGTAATCAGCGCCGCAATCAACAAATCCCAGCCGAGTACGACGAAAAACATCCAGCCGCCGCTAACGATCTGCTGCGTGGCAGTGACATTCTGCCCCAGAATTGTGGTCATCAGGCTGATGTAAAACAGCATGTTTTTAGGATTGAGTAACGCCGAACCCAGACCCAGCAGCATTTGCCGACCCAACGTCAGGGGCTTTTCTGTCTGTTGAACCGGCTGGAGTTGAGGTGATGAACGGCTTTTCAGCAGTTGATAGCCAATCCACAGCAGATAGCAGGCGCCGCTCAGTTCAATCAGACTAAATAGCCGTGGCGAGTGCTGAATGCCCGCCCAGCCGAGCGTCGCGAGCAAAATATAAATACCGTTCCCCAATGCAATACCCAGACAGATACCGGCGCTGCCGCGCAAGTGATAGCGGATAGCGTAGGCGGTCAATAAGAAAAAATCGGGTCCCGGGCTCAGCAGCGCCACAAAGTGAGCCAATGCCAGTGCCGGAAAATTAGCGGGAAATAATGTACTGATAAGCATCATACCTGTGACCTCGAAAAATAATCGGGGTCAGTCTAGGCAATCGGCAGGGCTATTTATTGTCAAATATTGATCGTGAATGCCGGTATTGCCCGGGCGTTGCTGCCGTATAGTGAACGAATGTCTTGTGGAAATGGCTCTGATCGCAAAAGCCGCTTTGATACCCGGCATCGGCCAGCGGCGTGCCCTGACGCAGCAACGTCTTGGCATATTCCACGCGGGCGTTATTCAGAAAGGCCATCGGCGTAACGCCTGTCTCGCGACGGAACTGGCGCACAATGGTTTCCCGCCGCAGATTCAGCTCTTCGGCCAGTGCTTCCAGCGAGGGCGACGTTTGCAGGTTACTCAGCAAACGCTGGCGCACGTAGCCTGTCGTCGTATGGTATGTGGATTCCGGGGGAAAGGATGAATGCGAAGCCGGTTCCACCGGGAGACAATATTGTTGCAGGATGGGGGTGATGAGGTGATGTAGCGTTTTTTCGGCGGCGGCAACCTCTCCCTGATGAAGTTGGGCGATCAACTGCTGATAACGGGTAAATAGTGCCGGATCATGCAAAACAACACCACGCGAGTGCAGCGATGTTACGGGATGGCCACAGAGTCTGGATAGTTGTTGCAGGCACCATGTCGTATCCAGATAGAGCATATGATAGCTGCGGGTTTGCCCCGGCAGGGGATTACAGCTGTGTGGCTGATGGGGGTCGATGAGGATCAGATCGCCAGCCTGTAGCAGGTGCTGCTGCCCCCGGTAATGGCTGCGCGTTCCTCCTTGTTCAATCGCGCCGATGGAGAACTGCGGGTGGGTATGCGTTTTATACGCCTGCCGGCTGTGCCAGGTTGAACGGCTTTCCAGATGAGGCAACAGCGGTGAAAACCAGTAGGTTTGCTCGACGTGACAAACGGACGACCTGTTTTTAGATGATATATTTTTACATAACATAGCTCAGCAGCACCTTAATCCCAATCATGGCGGCAACCTATACCCTAATCTTTGAGAGGGAAATTGTCGAGGCGGAGTACCGGCAATGTGTGATATCGGCTGACGTGTTTCCTCGTCTGTGGGACAATGCCCGTCAGACTCAATAAATACAGAGAATGCATGGCGCTGTCCCCCGCAATAAAATTGCAGATTGGTCAATGGTATAAGGCCCTGCAACAGCAGATCCCGGATTTTATCCCTCGTATCCCCCAGCGACAGATGATTGCCGAAGTGGCGAAAACGCTGGCGGGCGATTATCCGCGCCATCTGGTTATTGAAGCGCCTACCGGGGTGGGAAAGACGCTGTCCTATTTGATTCCCGGCATTGCCGTAGGGCGTGCAGAGGAAAGAACGCTGGTGATCAGTACCGCCAATGTGGCGTTACAGGATCAGATTTTCAGCAAAGACCTGCCTTTATTGCAGAAATTTATCCCTGAGTTGACGTTTACCGCGGCGTTTGGCCGGGGACGCTATGTCTGTCCGCGCAATCTGGCAAGGCTGGCAACCGATGTCGATGCTCAGGGCGATTTAACGCTGTTTCTGGATGATGAGCTTGCGCCTTCCAGCCGGGAAGAACAGGGGCTTTGCGCGCGGATTGAGAAAGCGCTGCAAAGCTACGCCTGGGACGGGTTGCGCGATCATTATCAGGAATCGATTGATGACGGCCTGTGGCGCAAGCTGAGTACCGATAAGGCAAACTGCCTCGCCCATAATTGCCATTATTTCCGGTCGTGTCCTTTTTTCGTCGCCCGGCGTGAAATTGAGCAGTCGGATGTGGTGGTGACCAATCATGCGCTGGTCATGGCGGCGATGGAAAGTGAATCGGTGCTGCCCAATCCGAAAGAATTATTGCTGGTGCTGGATGAAGGCCACCATATTCCCGATGTGGCCCGCGATACGCTGGAAATGTCGGGTGATGTGACGCCGGCCTATATCACGTCGCAACTGGAACAGCTGGTTCAGTTGATCGGGCAGTGCATGTCGCAGTTTGCGCCAAAGTCGCCGCCGCGATTGGCACACAGCGAAAGACTGACCGCCCATTGCGAAGAACTGCGTGAACAGGTACAGATGTTCGCGCAAATCAGCGGGTTATTTTTGCCGGGCGACGGCAGTGAGGCCGAATATCGCTTTCCGATGGGGCAAATGCCGGAGGAAATGCGCGAGATCTGTGTCCGACTGTTCAAGCTGACCGATACGCTGCGCGCGCTGACGGAATTCATGCTCAACGATCTCGGCGAGAAAACCGCCAAACACGATGTGGTACGTTTGCATCATTCACTGCTGAAGATGAGCCGGACGCTGGGCTATCTGGAATCGCTGAGCAAACTGTGGCGGTTGGCCGCGATGGAAAAATCCTCTAATGCGCCGGTTTCCAAATGGCTTACCCGTGATATTCGCGACAAGCAGGTGCATTTGCATCTGCACTGCGCCGGTATCCGGGTGTGCGATCAACTGGAAAAACTGCTGTGGAGCAAGGTGCCGCATGTGGTGGTGACATCGGCAACCCTGCGTTCGCTGAACAGTTTTGCCCGGATACAGGAACTCTCCGGTCTGAACGAGCGGGAAGGGGATCATTTTATTACGCTGGATTCCCCGTTTAATCACCGGGAACAAGGGCGGCTGGTGATCCCCAAAATGCGGTATGAACCGCTGATGGCGAACGAAGCGCAGCATATTGCTGAAATGGCCATGTTTTTCAGGGCAGAACTGGAAAAGGATACGCATCGCGGCATGTTGATGCTGTTCGCCAGTCAGCGCGCCATGCAGCTTTTTTTGACGCAGGTGACCGATTTGCGTCTGATACTGCTGGTTCAGGGCGACAAACCTCGTTACCGGCTGGTTGAACTGCATCGACAGCGCGTTGAGGCGGGGCAGACCAGCGTACTGATTGGCCTACAGTCGTTTGCTGAAGGACTGGATCTGAAAGGCGAGTTGTTGTCTCAGGTTCATATCCACAAAATAGCCTTTCCGCCGATCGACAGCCCGGTCATTCTGACGGAAGGCGAATGGCTTAAAAGCCTGAAACGTCATCCGTTTGTGGTTCAGAGCTTGCCCAGCGCATCGTTTAATCTGATCCAGCAGGTGGGACGTTTGATCCGCAGCCATGAGTGCTTTGGTGAAATTGTGATTTACGATCGCCGTTTGCTCAGTAAAGGCTATGGCGCCCAGTTGCTCGCCGCGCTGCCCGTGTTCCCGATTGAAGAAAGGGAGATGCCTTAAGGGGGACTGCGCCCGACGCCTCTATATTCCTCTCCGCCGTCCCGCTGCGGCAGGCCGTGACCATCCGGAATACGGGTCTGCTTCGCCATCCCGATGAAATCATCACCGCCATGTTTACATTACCCGGACCAAAGTGAAACATGCTATTTTCGCAGACGAGCTATCAACTGTGTCGCCGTTAACGAGAGGCCCGCATGGATTACACCAAGGTTATTAAAGAGGTCGGACGCGGCAAAAATCATGCCCGCGATCTGGATCAGGCCACCGCCGGTGAGCTTTACCGTCGGATGCTGGATGGTGAAGTACCCGAGCTTGAATTGGGCGGGCTACTGATCGCCTTTCGCATCAAAGGCGAATCTGAATCAGAAATGCTCGGTTTTTATCAGGCCATGCACGAGCGCGTTCTTCGCCTTCAGCCTCCGGTCAATCGCCCCATGCCGGTTGTCATTCCCAGTTATAACGGAGCGAGAAAGCAGGCTAATCTGACGCCGCTTTTGGCTTTGTTGCTGACCCGGCTGGGCTTTCCCGTAGTCATTCATGGCGTCAGTGAAGATCCAACGCGCGTTACCAGCGCCGAGATACTGCGCAACCTCGGTATTGCGGAGGTGGAGAGTGCGGAACAGGCGCAGCGGCAGATTGATGAAGGCTATCCGGTGTTTATCCCCGTTTCGGTGTTGTGTCCTGAGATTGATCGGCAGTTGCAGCTACGCTGGCGTATGGGGGTGCGTAACAGCAGCCATACTCTGGCGAAAGTGGCTACGCCTTTTGCAGAGGATAAGGCATTAAGGATCGTCAGCGTGTCGCACCCTGAATATATTACCCGCGTCGGAACCTTTTTTAACGATATTCATGGCCGTGCCCTATTGATGCAGGGTACGGAGGGGGAAGTGTATGCCAACCCGCAGCGCTGCCCGGAAATTCACTTTATTCATCAGCAAAAAACGCAGGTGCTGCATGTGCGGCAGGATATTGTGGTCGCGCCTGACAGCCTGCCGATTGCGAAGGATGCGGCAACCACGGCGCGCTGGACGGCGCAATGTCTGGCCGGAGAAATCGCCATACCGTATGCGATTCGTTTGCAGCTTGCCTGCTGCCTGGTAGCCGCCGGGGAAACGCCAACCATGGAACAAGCCGTCGCGACGATTAGAAAACGTTTGGGATAGGTCGATTGGGCGTAACATATTGTCTCAATTATCCTGATTTTCCTCCTGGAGAAGAAATATCATGCAACAGAGTGTGGATTATTTTAATGCGCTGAATCGCGATTATCTTGCCGTTCATCAGGCGAAAGAAGACCTGTTCTGGCAACTGTATATGGGCATGGGGAGTGATGACGCGTCCGCTCGGTTTTCTGTCGCGGAAAGCGCTTACAAGCGTTTTATTTCTCAACCGCAACGTTTGGTTGAGTTGCGCAATCACATCTCAGCGCTGGAAGCGAGTCCGGTAAGTGACAATCGGCAGGCGTTGTTGCACGGTCTGCAAGGGTGGTATCGGTTTTTTGACTGCAATGTTATCGAAGATCCTCAGGCGCAGGCGTTGATGGATGACATTATCGCCGCGGAAAGCGCCCTGTACGAAAAGCGCAAAGCGTATGAGATGACGCATCTGAATGCAAAAGGTGAATGGGTCCCGGCGTCATTAGGTGAATTGCTGACCAACCAGGCGACGAATGATACGGAAGCCTATCGACAGAGTTCTCAGCAGGCGCTGCGCAATCTGGAACAGTGGTTATTGCATAACGGTTTTCCCGAGTTGATTAGCCTGCGTAACCGTTTTGCCCGTCAGATGGGTTACCGCAACTATTTTGACTATAAGGTCAATAAAACCGAGCGTATGTCGCCGGAACAGCTTTTCGCCATTCTCGATCCTTTTGAAGCGCAAACCCGCGAAGCGAATGTCCGAAGTCTGCGGGAGTTGGCCGAGTCGAAAGGACCGGATGCATTGCTGCCGTGGAACGTTCGTTACGCCAGCGCAGGCGATGTCACCCGCCAGCTTGATCCCTATTTCCCTTTTGCCGCTTCGCTGGCGCGTTGGGTCAATAGTTTTAAACGTCTGCATATTGGTTTTAACGGCGCAGAAATGCAGCTTGATTTGCTGGTGCGCAAGGGCAAATACGAGAACGGCTTTATGCATGCGCCGGTTCCCGCTTTTGTCCAGCAGAATAAATGGATCCCGGCACGTATTAATTTCACCAGTCTGGCAAGACCGGATCAGGTGGGCAGTGGCGCCAGCGGCATTAATACGCTGTTTCATGAAGGGGGACATGCCGCGCATTTTGCCAATATCCGTCAAAATGCGCCGTGTTTCTCACAGGAGTTTCCGCCAACGTCCATGGCCTATGCGGAAACCCAGTCCATGTTTTGCGACAGTCTGTTGCACGATGCCGACTGGTTGAAACGTTATGCAAAAAACGCGCAGGGTGAGGTGATCCCTGATGATCTGATCCGTGCGGATATCAGTACCCGTCAGCCAATGCGCGCCTTTAATGAACGGCATATTCTGTTGGTGCCTTACTTCGAGTGGGAACTCTATTCATGGTCCGATGAGCAGCGGACGCCGGAGGCGATGACGCAACTGGCGCGCGATGTTGAGCAACGTATTCTGGGCGTCAGCGGCAGTCCGCGGCCTACTCTGGCGATCCCGCATCTGTTGTCGATGGAGTCAGCCTGTTCCTACCAGGGGTATTTGCTGGCGCTGATGGCGGTAGAGCAGACCCGGCACTATTTTCTGCAACGTGATGGTTATCTGACCGATAACGCCGCAATTGGCCCCGATCTGGCAAAACATTACTGGCTGCCGGGAAACAGCGTCAGTCATGACGCAACCTTGATCAGTCTTACCGGTGAAGGGTTTAATCCGGCATATCTGGCTCGTGCCTGCAATCTGACCGTCGATGAAGCCTGGCAACAGGCTCAGACGACCATGGCGCAGGCGCAGCTACGCCCGCAGGCCGGGGCGGATTTTGATTTGTCCGCGCGGATACGGATTGTCGATGGCGATCGTGTTCTGGCGGATAATGAAAAAGGCGATGAGGCGATGTGTCAGGATTTTGCCGAGTTTATTGAAAAGGAATATCCGCGCTAATTGATGAGTTAAAGGAAGGGTGCGGCTGCACCCTTTAACGCGTTGACTTAGGAAACGTGTTGCAGAAACTCACGCAGGCGATCGCTTGGCGGGTTGGTGATCAGCGTTTCCGGATCGCCGTCTTCTGCGATACGGCCCTTATCAATGAAGATAAGACGGGAAGCGACTTTGTGAGCAAAGCCGACTTCATGGGTTACGATGACCATAGTCATGCCTTCTTCGGCCAGATCCTTCATTACCGTCAGCACTTCGTGGCGCAGTTCCGGATCGAGCGCGGAAGTGGGCTCATCAAACAGCATCAGCTTAGGTTTGACGGCCAACGCGCGCGCAATCGCGACACGCTGCTGCTGCCCGCCGGAGAGTTCGGAAGGGTAGTGGTGCGCCCGTTCGGACAAACCGACTTTGGCCAGCAGTGTTTTGGCCAGCTTTTCCGCCTCGTTTTTACTGGCGCCGCGAACCCGGATCGGGCCGAAGGCGATGTTTTCCAGCGCGGTCAAATGCGGGAACAGATAGAACTGTTGGAATACCATTCCCGCTTCCTGACGGATTAAGCGCTCATCAACGCGCGGGTCGTTGACTTTCAACCCATCGACGATCAGTTCTCCACTGGTGATTTCTTCGAGCTTATTGATGCAGCGCAGCAGCGTCGATTTACCGGAGCCTGAAGGCCCGATAATCACGACCACTTCACCCTGGTCAATTTTCAGATCGATATCGTGCAAAACTTTTGTCTGACCAAAGTGTTTAGATACGTTTTTAAATTCAATCATATAATCTTAAGTCTTCTTTCCAGACGACGCAGGATGAAGCTGAGTACCAGCGTGATGAACAGATAAATCACGGCGACTGCACTCCATATTTCCAGGGCGCGAAAGTTACCCGCGATGATTTCCTGGCCGGAACGGGTCAGTTCCGCCACGCCAATCACGATAAACAATGAGGTGTCTTTGATACTGATAATCCACTGATTACCCAGCGGCGGCAGCATCCGACGCAGCGCGAGTGGCGCGATGACGTAGCGCAAGGTGTCGCGGCGAGATAAGCCCAGCGCGAGCCCGGCTTCACGGAAACCATTATGGATAGATAACACCGAGCCGCGAGTAATTTCCGCAATGTAGGCGCCCGAGTTGATCATGATGGTCACCACCGCAGCGGCAAAAGGGTCGATCCGCACTGAGGTCCAAATCATTGGCAAGGCGAAGTAGATGAACATGACCTGCACGACGATCGGCGTACCGCGGATGATTTCAATAAAGACCAGTGCGATGCGGCTGGAAAACCAACCGCCGTAAGCGCGGGCAAAGCCCGCGAGCACACCGATAACCAAACCGCCAAGCAGACCCAGCACTGAGATCAGCAATGTCATTTTTGCCCCTTCTAATAAGAGGGGCAGAGAAGGCCAAATGGCGCTCCAGTCAAACTGCATGGAATATCTCCAGATTAATTCGGCAATTACTTATACTCGTTATATTTCGAGTTGATGGGCGTTGGCTTTGCCTCCATGGGCCTCGCCCGTAAAAGGCCAACGCGTTGCATTATTCAAAACGATAACGTTTTGTCCGGCAGCTCGAATTATTTAGAGTGTAGGTTCCACACCAAACCATTTTTTGTAGATCTCGGCATAAGTGCCGTCTTCTTGCAGAGTCTTGAGTGCGCCATTGACTTTTTCACGCAGATCGCTGTTTTTCGGGAATGCGATGCCGTACTGCTGTGCTTTGATAGAATCGCCAACGGCTTTGAACTGGCCGTTACCTGCTGTTTTGATGAAGTAAAGAATGTTCGGCGTATCATGCAAAACGGCATCAGCACGGTTAGTACCTAATTCCATATAGGCATTATCGATGTTCGGGAACTGGCGCAGATCTTTAGTTTTTATATTGGCTTTAGCGTAATCAACGGAACCGGTACCGCTTTTCACGGCAACGACTTTCCCTGCCAGATCCTGTTCGCTTTTGATCTCATTATTGTCGGCTTTCACCATGACCAGCAGGCCACTGTTGTAATAACCGTCGGAAAAATCGATGGCTTTTTTACGCTCGTCAGTAATGGTAATACCCGCCAGAGCCAGGTCCACATTGCGGGTTTGCAGCGCAGGAATAATGCCGCTGAAATCCATCGGTTTCAGGGTATAGCTCAGATTGAGTTGTTTGGCGATAGCATCCCAAAGATCGATATCGAAACCGACATATTTGTCACCCTGTTTGAACTCGAATGGAACGAATGCGGTGTCAGTGGCGACAATCAGTTCTTTCTCTGCGGCGTAGCTGGAAATACTCATAGCCAGCGTCAGTGCAGCCAAAGAGGCTTTAAGTAATGATTTCATCAAATCCTTCCTGTTTATATCAGTTGTGGAAAGCCCTGTGCTTTATAGGGACGATGTTTTACAGGCACGATCAGACATCGTTCAAAAATAACGACCGTAGTAAAAAACCTATCAAAACATTAGGTTAGTCACCAAGTGCTTTACTTAACCTGTTGTTTTTATGTCGTTGCTCTGCCGAAGATGAACGTTTTTTAATCCAATGTCATTGCGCAGAGCGTTGCTATGATTAACTAATTTATACTGGGGAAACAACCGTTGATTGCGGTTATCTTGCATTATTTCAGGTAAAAGCTAATTTTTTGAGCGCTAAAACGGATAAAATAGCGAGTAATGACCGTAACGGGTTACATCATGAACAAAATCCAGGCGGTACGCCGGGTGAGCGGAAAATCGCTGGTGAGCAGGCACAAATAAAAAGGGCCGCCGAAGCAGCCCCGATGACAATCATCATTCAATGTTGGCATCATTCAATATTGGATTCGATGAACCACAGGAATTTGTCCAGATCGCGCGATGCGGCTGTCAGGATATCCGCAGTATCTTCATCCTCTGCTTTGGTGATTGCTTTGCGAACATCATTGGCGACGACGGCATAACGTTCCGCCAGCGCTTTCAGATGGTCCTGCACACCATGGATATTCGTTGGATAGCTTTTCAGCGAAGTCTGCTCGTTGACCACCTGTACGGTACCCAGCGCAACGCCACCGAGCTGAACGATACGTTCTGCCATGGTGTCCTGATGATCGGTAATCGCGGTACGGAAACCATCAAGCATTTCATGTACGGCAATAAAGTTTGCGCCACGCATGTTCCAGTGCGCCTGCTTGGTTATCAGAGACAGGTCAATAAAGTCTACTACCAGATGGTTTAACAGCTTGATAGTAGAGGTCTTCACATCATCATCCAAATCATTACGAGTGTAGATAAGTTCGGAAGATGCGGGGTTTACCAGTTTAGCGGTACGCATAAATCTAATCCTCTTATTTAATTTTCATCATCTAACTGTTCAACTTGGTTAATTATAGCAGCAATCAAACAAAATATTGAAAAGAATTACCTATCGAATAAATAGTTATAGAAGATATAGGTGATGGTCTTTATTATCGGATGTTTTCTGATAGCGATCAACCGTTGGTCATCAGATATAAGCTAAAATGATATTCCCATTAAGCGAAATTGAAATAATTTATTTTTATATAATGATAATCATTATCCTTTTGTCCCATTTTATTCAGCTGCGTTCTCCCCGGGAAAGTAACGCCTTTCTGCAACGATTTTCTGAAGACGCATAACATTATGCGGCGTGATTATTTTCCTCCTCCGCAGGCGTAGCTGATTTTATCGTCATGGTTGCGCCAATGGAGGCGGTAATAATAAATAATAGCGCCATCCACTGGGTAAAGGATAAATGCTCATTGAGGAACAGAATACCAGAAACGGCGGCAATCGCCGGCTCCATACTCATTAGTGTGCTAAAGGTTCTGGCCGGCAGACGAGTTAGGGCTATCATTTCAAGAGAATAGGGGAGCGCGGTGGAAAGAATAGCAACCGCAATACCCAATGGTAATATTGAGAGAGAAAATAATGCAGGTTCAGCATAGATGACCCCGATTGGACAAAATATCATCGCTGCAATAAATGACCCGATAGCAACGGTTCCCGGCCCGTGATTTGAGCCTGCTTTTTGTCCAAAGAGAATATATAACGCCCAGCATGCGCCCGCCCCAATTGCGCAAAATGCGCCTGTAATATCGACATTGCCGATATTATGTCCAAGCGGTAATAAAAACCACAATCCCAGTATTGCCAGAATAACCCACACAAAATCAATCAACCTGCGTGATGATAACATTGCGACCGCGAGTGGACCGGTAAATTCCAATGCTACGGCAATGCCGAGAGGAACGGTACGCAGTGAAAGGTAAAATAGGAAATTCATGCCCCCCAGCGTCACGCCATAAATGATCAACGGCAGGCGGTTACTGCTAAAGCGCATCCGCCAGGGTTTGAAAATGACGCAAAGGATCAATGTGCCGATACCCAGACGCAATGCGGTTATTCCCGTAGCACCAACCACCGGAAACAGGCTTTTGGCCAGCGCGGCGCCGCTTTGGATGGAGATCATGGATATGATGATCAGCAGTATGGCAAGCAACGCCGACACACGCTGAGAGGATAAGGTCATGCTTTCGGCCTTAATAATGGAGTAAATCATGGTGGTGGACAAAAAAACATTACTGCCAGACTAGTCAATTGTAAAGGATTTGTCGGGGTAAAACTTACTTTTATTGACTTTTATTTACGATATATTTATCTGGTGTATTTTTATGCAAATTAATTAGCATGAAAACTGAGCGAATAATTAAGAATTATCTGTTTTAGCCCCTGATGGAGAATTATTTTCCGGTTTGGTTGTCTTCTTTAAAAAATCAATATAATTAGCGTGATAGAGCGAGTTTGAAAATATTTGTTACATCAAAGGTACAATTGAAGATTATTTATCAGGCAGAAAGTCTATCATTTGTTTGTTATATTTAGGGCGTTAGGTATTCTTTCATAAGATGAATTCGAGGCTGTATATATGAAAAAAATCGCGTGTCTTTCAGCATTGGCTTGTGTATTAGCCGTTAGTGCAGGTTCCGCAATGGCTGGCCAGAGCACTGTGACTGCCGGTTATGCTCAGGGTGACGCTCAAGGCGTCATTAATAAAGCAAAAGGCTTTAACCTGAAATATCGTTATGAGCAAGATAATGATCCGCTGGGTGTAATTGGTTCTTTCACCTATTTGGGAGATAGCAATACTAACGACGGTTTATACACCAAAGGTCAATACATGGGCTTTACTGCCGGTCCAGCCTATCGTCTGAATGACTGGGCAAGCATCTACGGTGTTGTCGGTTTCAGCCATGGTAAATATACCGGCAACGAAACTGACGGTTCTTCCCATCAGAGCAATGACGATTATGGCTTCACCTACGGTGCTGGCCTACAGTTCAATCCGCTCCAGGACGTTGCTCTGGACGTGGGTTACGAACAAAGCCGTATCCGCAGTGTTGATGTCGGTACCTGGGCTGTTGGCGTAGGTTACCGCTTCTAATCTAAGACGAGTGGTTTTTGCCTTCAGTTTTGGTTGTTAGATGTGTCAATAAAAATCCGTCTCTTGAGGCGGATTTTTTTATGGCGGATATTCTTCGGTGGTGGATGAATAGCGGCGTTGCGCTGCTGCTTCGGGCCAGCTACGCTTAAGCCTGTGGCGGTTGCTGGGGGCGGTAACGCCACAGCCAACGTCCGCTCGTCATACGGCGGTAGTAAAAAAAGCCGCGAACAATCCAGTCCAGAAACATCCCCATCCAGACGCCGATGACGCCAAATCCGAGCATGACGCCCAGGATATAACCGGCGATGATACGGCATCCCCACATGCCAGCCATAGCGATCCACATGGTATAGCTGGCGTCTTTTGCGCCCTTCAACCCCGCTGGCAGAACCCAGGATGCAGCCCAGATCGGCATAAAAAGCGCATTCAGCCAAATGAGATGCTGAACCACCTCGATCACGTCGGGTTCATTGGTATAAAACGCCGCCATATAGCGCGCACCGGGGATGGACAGGATCGCAAGAATGCAAAGGCCGACATTGGAGAGCCAGAAGATATAGTTCAACTGTCGGGTAGCTTGCATAATCTGCCCTTTGCCTAATCGCGTACCGACAATAATGGTGGCAGCAGAGCCAAGCGAGTTGCCTGGAAGATTTATCAGTGTTGCGATCGAAAAGGCAATAAAGTTACCGGCGATCACTTCGGTGCCCATGCCTGCGACAAAACGCTGAGTGATCAGCTTACCGACATTGAACATGACGGATTCAATACTGGCGGGGATACCGATGCTAAGCACTTCATACAAAATCGAGACGGTAAAAGGTGCGAAATAGGATTTAAACGGTATTCTCAGCGCGCCTTTAAAACCGTGCATCAGCGTCAGGATGACAAACAACGCACCAATATAGCGGGAGATGGTAATTCCGATGCCTGCGCCGATAAATCCAATGCCATCCCAGGAGAATACGCCGTAAATCAGCAAGCTACTGATAGCAATATTGAGGATGTTCATACCGATGTTAATGACCATCGGTAGTTTGGTATTGCCCGCGCCGCGTAAGGCCCCGCATCCTACCAGCGTGATAGCTAATGCAGGGTAACCCCAGACGGTCCAGCGCAGGAAGGTTAACGCGAGACTTTTGACGTATTCGTCGGCCTGTCCCGCGATCAGGTCAATAATCGGTTCGCCGGCAAACTCAACCAGCACAACCAGCAGGAATGATACGAGAACGAGCAGAGAGATGGATTGGCGTGATGCCGAGCGCGCCTGTTTTCTGTTTCGCTGCCCCAGACTGAAGGCGACGACGACGGCGGTACCTAAGGCCACCGCGGTAAAAAAGGCGATAATAAGCATGTTGAAACTGTCTGCCAGACCAACAGCAGCCATTGCTTCTTTGCCCAGCCAGCTCACCAGCAAGGTGCTGAACACCCCCATCAGGACAACACACAGTCCTTCGATGAAAATAGGGAAAGCCAGCGGTGCGATTTCTCGCCAGAATAGCACTCGATTTGAATATCGTTTTTTATACCAGTCTGTATCTTTAAGTTTGCTCATAAAACGAGCTTGGTGATATCCCAACGTTTCCCCGCTGAATTCAATAGAAAGCAGAACGATGCGCCAATCATCTGGTGCAATCCCCCGGTGCAAAGGGGGATTGGTGGCAATGGACAGTTAACAGAGTACCAGCAGCAGGATCGATGCTCCAGTGCATATTTACAGGTTATGACGGAAGTTGATTGTTACAGTCTGGAGGTTATTTTATATTTTTCTTAATTTAGGCTAATCCATAATTTAAAATAATATACGCCATGGCCTTAGGGGTTTGCCGGACTCAGCGGCTATGGCGGAATGACTAAATTACGGATGAAAATGCCATGAAATAACCGCGGTAAGCATTGAGTCCGATAAATTAAGAATCAACTTTTGTAATAGAAACAGCAACTTCATAACCGAGTAAATATAAAGCCTGCTCTAATGTTTCAATTTTTGACGCATGATTCACGTCTAATAGCCGGTCTATCTGCGGCCCTTTCTGATTAAGCTTGCGAGCCAGATCTGCTTTTCGTGTACCTGTCTGAATCATTGCGTTATGCAAAGCCGCTTTCAGGTTGACAAGCACGGGCAGGTGAATGCGTATTTCGTTGTGCTGCAACTCTGATGGCTTGGGAATCGGTATCCTTGCATCAATGTATTCTCCAATAATCCCCGTCAACCAACTGGCCGCTTCCAGGTCAATATCCTCTTCGGTGAATGCGGTGGATGTTAAGTTTTTGAAATCTCTATAGAGAATTTCATACTGTCCTGAATCTTCATTAAAACTCACTAATGCCGGGTAGGTGAACATATAACGTCTCCGATTTATTGAAATCGATAACAGAATAGCATGAAAGTTATGTAATACAACATTTATGTTGTTTTTTTGATTGACAGTGAAGGAAGATTACGTTTGGCAATGTTATGACTGCGAGCTACGCAGTGCCCGGCACACGGCTAAATCCACCCATTGCGGGTTGTTCCGGTTAGTGGTGCTGAACTTCAGATAGGGAACCCAGTCCGATTGATGATGTCGGATATGCGGCGATTGCTCCGATCGCACAATTCAGACTGAGTTTCCTTCATATAATCATTATGTTGTGAAGTTATTTATCCTCGACCGTAGAGGACAAAATCGATGAGGTTGCCAAATTGGACGGGAAAGCTGTACTCAAACCACATGAAGAATTTCCCAGAAATAAAGTAGTAGGCAATCACTGATAGCAAGGTCACGTAGAGTATGTTTTTATTGGGATTCGCATACTTATTCGTTCTTCTTACAATCCAGGATTCTCCGGCGCTTTCAGACCGGAGGGCTTTCCTCGCCGCCAGAAAATAGATTGAAAAAAGTGTCATTCTGATTTCAGCCAGAAATAACAAGCATACCCCCGCCAGATGAAAAACAAACCAGAGAGCATCTTGTTTATTGAAATAATTGGAGAGCCCGGTGACGCCATATCTGTTTATTATTTCCTGACTATACTGGAAATACCGTGGCGCATAATCTGGTGAGAATGCTTTGTTAACGAGAAACAAGTTAGCCGCACAAAAGGCTGAAGCAAAAACCAATGAAAAAAACCATGCGCTCCCACGGAGATATCCTTTATATAGGCCGTGCAACGTTCCTCCTGCCCATAGAGAAATAGAAAATATCGTTATGGATGAAAGCACATATAGCACTTCGCTTCTGAGGAATAAATATATAATTCCCAGGATAATAGAAAGAAAGCAAATGAAAAGAACAAGCTCCTGCTCGTCTTGAGGTCGATGAGCGGGAGGACTGGTTAGGTTTATTACATTGTTTACGGTAAGGTTAAAGAAATTTCCTTGTTGATTTTTTACCGATGGGCCTTTATTTCTTATGGAATCGACAATAACCCCCAACCCAAGCCCCAGCAGGGTAAAAAACAAAGATATATATATGTCCAATTCCTTTGACTGGATTGCTTCTAGCAGACTCATCTCTCCATATACTCCTTTTCGTCGTTTAACCGTTATCAGCTGATATCTATATTATTATATTTTTAGAGAACACAATATAACTCCGTTCCATGGGAAAGAGGAACAGATGCTATTCGACAAATACCACCGCTTTTTCATCAATTACCATGTAGAGGGTAAACGTCTATGGGGATGAAAAACGCGTAAAATCTGGATAATGTTATCTCTCACACGGTAAGGGATGATGTAGGGATAGTGTGTTAACACAAGCTCACGCGTTTCCGGAACGCGGCCAGGTCTTCCCATTGCAGGCTGTTGCGGTAGTAATCCCGCTAATCTTTGAACTTCATTAACAAACTGGCTGGCAGCCTGTAGATCGTCTTGCGCAATGTATAGGTATTCGGCTTCCAGATTGGCTGCTGCCTTGCGCAACCATTTAACTTCCATGCTTTACCACGCCTAACTTTTTGAACAGGCCGTTCATCTCATCGGCTGAAACAAAATCACCTGCGTCGGCTTCCTTGATGGCTTGCTCGATCTCTGCAATCTGCCAGGCTTCCTGTTGAAAAAGAGTTAACGAATAAGGCCAAGAGAAGTGGATACCGATTGTAATATTAAGAACTGTAAAAGGTATCTTTTAGAGGATACCTTTTTATTAAACATGTAGTGCTTATCTGCTATCAATCACTCATCATAAAAACGATAAAGCACGGTGCTGACAATCCATATTCATACAAAAACAGAGCCTCATAGTATTTAAAAAAACCTTCTGATGAGGTATTATATTCATGTAATAGATACGGCGACACTGTGCCGTAGAATGGGATTTTTTGTATGGAGGCATAATGTCCAATCTTATTTATCTTAGCGTTACCGGGAAAAAACAGGGACTGATATCAGCAGGATGTTCATCACTGGATTCTATTGGCAACAAGTATCAATCCGCCCATGAAAATGAAATTTTTGTTTATGAACTGGTAAATAACATTAATCGGGCAGAGAACGTTGCTCTTCTTCCTGTGGAGATCAGAAAACCAATAGACAAAGCCACTCCATTGTTTGCTCAGGCGATTAATGACAATGAAAAGCTGGAGTGTGAGTTTTCTTTCTACAGAACGGCTCAGTCAGGCGGGAATGAACTTTATTTCAGAATGAAGCTGAGAGATGCGATTATTAACAATATCCGCTTTTTTTATCCTAACTCACTAACACATAATGAAGTTCAGCCACAAGAAAGCGTGTCATTCAAGTTTGCTTCTATTGAGTGGGAGCATGTTATTGCAAGAACCAGTGCTTATATGCTTTGGCAGAATGTAGCCTACTAATGTTGATGAAGACCGGATGTTATATTCGGTCTTACTTTTTTGAACCATATTTAATATTTACAAACATAATTATAACTATTGATATAAGCATCAGTTTCATCCAATGTTCAGGAATGAATGAGGCATATAGAAACCATAAGGCAATGGTTAAAACTATCAAAACCTCAGTGGTTATAAAGTTTTTTATTATGTATTTCATGATGATTTTATTTTTTTCTTGACTTTTTTGAAAAGAACTTTACATCAATATAAATAATGACAACGATGGAAATCAATATCAGCTTAACGCTATGTTCAGGAATAAAAAAGAGATAGAAGAACCATAAGCCAGCAATCAAGGCCAGAAATATGCAGGTAGAAAAAAAGTCTTTTATTATGTATTTAATGAAATTCATCATTTTATAATTCCATTAATAAAATTGATAACCTCTATCTCATTATTTTGTGCGATTAGCATGTAAGCTGGTAAGACAGGCTCGATCAGAAAATACAACATTTCAATTTTCATAGAATAAAGAGACCAGTAAAGCGGTGGATTGATATCACGTAAATGACGGGCCGACATTGCAGCTTTCTGCACCTTGCCATAAAATGCTGTTATAGTTATTCCATGAAGTGAATAGGTGTTAATTTTTTTTCGAACAATAGCACCAAAACCAAATGAAGACGTAATGGATTTTGCTAATAGATAGGCTATTGATTCTTTTATTGCTCGATTTATTATTATCTCTGATGTTGTTCCCAACACAGATTTGGCAATCATTAATTGTTTATGTTCATCAAAATTCTTCATTAATATATCAACATAAGCCTTTACCATATCAAGGATAACGTCCTCTCTTTTATATACTTCTACTATAGAAAAGAACATGCGGCGGTCTTCAAATTTAAGCTCTTCGCATACATCGTTATATTTTTCGAAAAGGCATGATGAATACCAGCTTGTTCTTTCTATACCACTATATAGATTAGTTGTTAGGCTTATTGTGTTGTCTTTTAATTTCTTAGTCATACTTTCTAGCTGTGAGGCGATAACTCTGTCAGCTTCCATCTTGGATTTTAAGTATTCTGACGTCAACATGGCATGTTCCTTTCATTCATTATCCCTATTATTTAATCTTACTATCAAAAATACTATAGTTTCAAGAATGCAGCGCTTTGAAAATTTTGTTATCTGCAAGATGCATGGACTATAATAGTTTTGCATCGAATAATTAGCGGTATAATAATTTATTTTCGATTAATGAAAAAGCATCCGTAAGGATGCTTCAGATTGATGACAAAGTCCTGGCCTGCCGGCCAGGACTTT
>NZ_KZ819039.1 GCF_003115845.1 Brenneria roseae subsp. roseae
TCACCGCATCATTGGCTTTGACGTCGCCGTCCACCTGACCGGTCACGCTGATGGTCTGACCCGCTTCATCGGCGTTGATGATATCGTCACCGGCGATGGTATCGATGCTAATCGACGCCGCCGGCGCGCTGGTATCCACCGTATATGACCGGGTGGCGTCGGCGGAGGTCTCATTGCCCGCGTCATCGCGGGTGGTGACCGTGGCGCTGATATCGCTGTTTGCCGCCAGCACGCTGCCCGGCACATTCACGCTCCAGGTTTTACCGTCGGTATTGACGGTGGTCTGGTAGGTTTCCGAACCTACCGTCACCGTGACCGCATCACCGGCCTTCACGTCATCACCGACCTGACCGGTCACGCTGATGGTCTGTCCCGCCTCATCCGCATTGACGATATCGTCGCCGGCAATGGTATCGATGGTGATTGACGCTGTCGGGGCATCGGTATCCACCGTATATGACCGCGTGGTATCCGCGCTGGTCTCATTGCCCGCGTCATCACGAGTCGTCACCGTAGCGCTGATATCGGTATTTGCCGCCAGCACGCTGCCCGGCACACTGACGCTCCAACTCTTGCCATCGGCATTCACCGTGGTCTGGTAAATCTCGTTACCCACCGTTACCGTGACCGCATCGCCGGCCTTCACGTCATCGTTCACCTGACCGGTCACGCTGATGGTCTGTCCGGCTTCATCGGCATTGACGATATCGTCGCTGGCGATGATATCGATGCTAATCGACGCCGCCGGCGCGCTGGTATCGACAATATAGGAACGCGAAGTATCTGCTGTGGTCTCATTCCCGGCGTCATCGCGGGTGGTGACCGTGGCGCTGATATCGGTATTCGCCGCCAGCACGCTGCCGGGGACATTGACGCTCCAGGTCTTGCCATCCGCATTGACGGTGGTCTGGTAGATCTCACTGCCCACCTTGACGCTAACCGCATCGCCGGCCTTCACGTCGTCACCCACCTGACCGGTCACGCTGATGGTCTGACCCGCCTCATCGGCATTAACGATATCGTCGCCGGCAATGGTATCGATAGTGATTGAAGCTGTCGGCGGTAATGTATCGACAACGATTGAATCACTTCCGCCAATACCGGAGAGGCCGGTATCATCGGTATAGCTGCCATCCGGTACGGTGACTCTCACCTCTCCTTCAAAATTAGAAGAAGGCGTCAGCACCGCTGTCCAGCGGGTGGGATCGTCAGGATCCTGACTCAAACTCGATAATGTACCGTTTTCAACAGTAATATCGCTTGCATCAAAACCGACAGGTGATTTTGTAAATGTAAAGGTGACTGTACCGTCATCATTAATGACAACGGTCAAAGAAGGAGGTGTGCTATCGACAGTATCGCTACCTGCTGCCGTCAACGTTGTTACTGTACTGCCGCTTTCTTCACGCGTTGCAGTTGTATTAGCGGCTAATCCAGCCGTGTCATAACCAATCGTGGGATCAACAATTTCAGCAGTCAGATCGAGCACCACAGGCGTGTGCCCGCCGCCGCCATCACCGGCTTCGCCAGCGCTATCATTACCCGCTGCCGTAGCTTCAAGCACTTGTGTCGGATCCGCGCCCTGTTCAATGGCGGCCTGCAAAGCGGCAACATCATCCGCGGCGTCCTCCGTCTTCTGCGAAGTTGCACCAGCAACTTCGCTCCAACGGCTGTCACGACCTAAATCCAGAGAGCGCCCATCAGGTAATGTTATAGAGACTGCACCATTGTCACCGGTAACAATTTCTTCACCGCTATAGATACGATCGCCCACAGCCAATAATCGCTGGCTCCCATCTAAAGCGATAACAAAGACCTGTCCAATGACATATTTGATGATACCGATTACGCTATTCATGATAGCTTCTCCATGATATCTATAGTTATTTTATGGTGCAGATAAAAATGATTATATTTCGACATCATCCTAATGAATTAGGTTTGCTGTGTGTCGTCCTGATTTAAATTTGGGGTTAACGTACTAATTTAGTGTTTTCTTATGTGCCAGGCACTTGACTCAATGACTGATATAATAAAAAATTCGGAATATTCTTTCCACAACTTTAATTATTAAGTACGATAAATATCTCTCCAACAATAAAAAGACATCTTCTCAAAAGATAACGCATTGATTTTTAATAAATAAAAACAAAGACAGCACTAATGACCCACACATCCCATTTAATAGGAATAATCACAAAAAAAACATTTGTGAGGAAGATAGTATGATATTGCGTAAATACAATGTTACTTTAATGCTTATTGTAGCCTCTTCCAATGCGGCTTATGCCGACACTATTCAGGAAGCGATTAAACACACGCTCAATACCCATCCGGAAGTCAGCGCCTCAGTGAACAGCCGTTTTTCTGCCGAGCATGATCTGAGTGCCGCCAAAGGAGCCTATTTGCCCTCAGTGACATTAAATGCAGGCATAGGACGTGAGGAAACAGACAGTGTTTCGACGCGCTCTAGCGGTCATCATGGCGTTGAGCTGACGCGAGGTGAATCCGGTATCAACCTAAGCCAGATGGTATTTGATGGTTTTGCCACGTCCAGTGAAGTCGCCCGGCAACGAGCCACCGTAAATTCCCGTGCATACAAAGTATTAAACACCAGTGAATCCACCGCATTAGACGCAGTACAGGTTTATCTCTCTGTCCTGCAACGTCAGGAGTTTGTACGACTTGCTGAAGCCAATCTCTCCAGCCATGAACGTATTTACGATCAAATCAGGTTGCGTAGCGAGCAAGGCGTGGGTCGTCTGGCAGACATGGAACAGGCAGAAGCGCGCCTTGCTCAGGCACGGAATAACGTGTTAACAGAGAAAACCAATCTGGATGACGCCAAAACCAATTATCTGAGCGTAATTGGCAAAGAACCTGGCAGTTTGATACTGCCAGATAGCGCAACGCTCTCAATGCCGGCCTCGCTGGCAGATGCGCGGCGTATCATGATAGCGAACAGCCCGGCATTGAAATCTGCAGAATCTGATGTTGAGGCAACAGAAAAACAATATGAAGCCAGTAAGTCGACATTTTACCCACGGGTCAATGTTGAACTGGCGCGCAGTATGGACAATAACATCGACGGCGCACGCGGCCACAGTAATGAATGGCAGGCCATGCTGAGAATGCAATACAATTTGTATGAAGGCGGTTCCGGCAAAGCCAATATGGAATCAAAGGCCTACCAGATCAAAGAAGCACAGGATATCAGAAACAATGCTCTGCGCATGCTGGACGAGGAGCTGCGTCTTGCCTGGTCTGCGTTGAATAACGCTCGCCAGCAACTTCCTATTGCCGCAGAATATGCCGATCGCAGTATGAAAGTTCGTACGGCCTATCAGAAGCAATTTAGCTTAGGCGAAAGAACTCTTTTGGATTTACTGGATAGTGAAAATGAATTATTCACCGCGCAACGACGTCTGGTTGAAGTTCGTTTTACGTCACTCTTTACCGAGTATCGGATAAAGTCGCGTATGGGAGATCTCCTGAACAGTTTATCAATCCCGGCGCCCACTGCGGGGAAAAGTCTTACTAACGTGACTACTCGCGCAGAGTTACCGAACCTGAATTAATATATTAATAGCCTGGGATTTTTATTTGTCAGTATCATTGATACTGTGGATAAAATAGCGGATGACGACATCCCGCACCGGGCTTATCACAGATAGTCATTCGGGCAAGAGAACGTCGCGAATCATACCGCACCATTAAGTGATAACTGTCTATATTGCTTCCCGGTCTTGCCGGGAAGCATTTGTTTGCATATTGTCAGTTACATGGATCGCCTACGTAAGGGAAAGTTCCGTTAAATGAAGTTGCACTCTGTACAAGATGAAAGTAACAACCCTGACGAATCGGTTGTCCATGAATATAGCGATCCCCGCAATCGCCATGACGATCCATTATTGGATGGTCTGCTGATACTTTGTGCTTTGCAGGGGAAATCCGCCAGCCGAACAACATTGACAGCCGGACTTCCTCTTGCCAATCAGCGTCTATCCATCAAACTGCTTCCCCGTGCCGCGGCTCGCGCTGGTTTACAAGGCAGAGTGCTCAAACGTCCGCTGAACAAAATCCCGGCCATGTCCCTGCCGGCCATGCTGTTACTGCTCGAAGGAAGGGCCGCCATTCTGTTAGGTTGGAATGCCGATGGCAGTGCCCGTATCATGCCCAGTGAAACAGAAGGCGGAGAGATTTCTGTCGACTACAACACGTTACAGCAGAATTACCTTGGGTTAGTGATGTTTGCCCAACCTCGCCATCAATTTGATATTCAAAACAATTCACTGATTCCCCGCACCAAATCCTGGTTCAAGGATACGCTCAAGCTCTCGCGTTTCCTGTATCTGGACGCCGTGTTCGCCAGCCTGCTGATCAATATCATTGCTCTGGCCACTCCGTTATTTGTCATGAATGTTTACGATCGGGTCGTTCCTAATCAGGCAACGGCGACCCTATGGGTGCTGGCTATCGGCATTACGGGCGCGTTTCTTTTTGACCTGGTGTTGAAAACGCTGCGTGGGCTCTGCCTGGATATGGCCGGTAAAAAAACCGACCTGATCATTTCCGCGACGCTGTTTGAACGCATTACTGGCATGTCGATGAAAGCCAGACCGGCGCGAATCGGTAACTTCGCACAAAATATTCATGAATTTCAGTCGCTCAGGGATTTCCTTTCTTCCTTGACGCTGACCACTCTGATTGATTTCCCTTTTACCTTACTGCTATTGCTGGTGATCGGATTCATTGGCGGTCCGCTGGTCTGGATATCGATTCTCGCCTACCCTATCGCCTTGCTCACCAGTTGGGCGCTGCAAAAACCGCTCTCTTCCACGATTGAAAAAACCATGCATCTTGCCAGTGAGCGGCAGGCAACGTTGATTGAAACGCTGGGAGGCCTGGATGCCATAAAAGTCAATAATGCGGAAAGTGAACGACAACACCTGTGGGAACAAACTATCGGTAGCCTCAGCAAACTCGAACTGCGGGCGAAAACGTTGTCATCATTAGCGGTTAACCTGACACTTTGGTTCCAGCAGTTTGCCGGTGTCGCGATGATCGTGGCCGGTGTTTACATGTTGATTAACGGCAACCTCAGTATGGGCGGATTGATTGCCTGCTACATGCTGAACGGCAGAGCGCTAATGCCGCTGGGGCAACTGTCGGGATTGGTAACCCGTTACCAACAAGCCTCCCTGACGATGACCACCACAGAACAAATGATGCAATTGCCGCAGGAACGAAGCGATAATGAGCGTCCTCTTAAACGCGAAAGTATCCGCGGCAGCATTGAGTTTCGTGATGTCACCTTCAATTACCCCGAACAAAAAAACAGTTCGTTGCAAGGCATAAATCTGAGCATTACTCCTGGTGAGAAAGTCGGCATTATCGGCCGAAGCGGCTCCGGTAAAAGTTCGCTGCAAAAGCTGATCGTCAATCTTTACCAACCTTCAACCGGTAACCTGCTGATTGATGACGTCGATGCGCGCCAGTTGGATGTCGGCGACTTAAGACACAATATCGGCTATGTACCACAAGACATTCAACTATTCAGCGGTACGCTGCGCGATAACCTGATCAGCGGTGCACGCTATGTCGAAGATGAAGCAATGCTGCTGGCCGCAGAAATTGCCGGGGTAAATGAATTCGCCCGTCTGCATCCGGATGGTTACAACCTTCAGGTTGGTGAACGTGGCCAGCAACTCTCCGGTGGTCAACGTCAGGCGGTAGCATTAGCCAGAGCGTTACTGCTCGATCCCCCGATTTTGGTTTTTGATGAGCCAACCAGTTCAATGGACAACACCAGTGAAGACCGCTTGAAGCAGGCACTAGTGCCCGTACTCGCCAACAAAACCTTATTGCTGGTGACACATCGTGTATCCATGTTGGCGTTGGTTGATCGTCTGGTTATTGTTGATAAAGGTCGCATTATTGCCGATGGCCCAAAAGCCATCGTACTGGACGCCTTGAAGAAGGGACAAATCAATGCGTCTCGCTAAATATATTAAGCGAATCCACCGCTATTTTTCCGGGGATGATAACCGCGATAATCTTCAGACGATGCCGGAAGTCAGTCGTGCGATGATCGAGGATTCCCCCAGAATTGCCCGCATCACACTCTGGACCATCGGTGCGTTTTTCCTGTTTTTCATCCTGTGGGCGGCGTTCGCCAACATTGATGAAGTCACCCGGGGTGATGGGAAAGCCATTCCCTCATCAAGGTTGCAAAAAATTCAGAACCTGGAGGGCGGCATTGTTACAGAAGTATTCGCTCATGAGGGGCAGGTCGTCAAAGCTGGAGATCCGCTACTGCGTCTGGACGATACCCGGTTTGCCTCAAATGTCGGTGAAACCGAAGCCGATCGGCTGGCGCTGATTTCAAGAATCGAACGCCTGAACGCCGAAATCAACGATCGTGAGTTGGTCTTATCAGAGGAGGTCACCAGGCAAGTACCGGAAGTGGCCAACGGAGAGCGTGAACTTTACAACAGCCGACGCCAGCAATTTCACAACGAGATATCCGGCCTGGAAGAACAATTGGTGCAGCGCCGTCAGGAATTACGGGACTTTTCTGCAAAGCAGATTCAGTTTCGTAATAGCCTGAATTTACTGCAACAGGAAATCAGAATGTCGGAACCACTCATCGCCGAAGGGGCAATTTCCAGAGTGGAAGTGTTGCGTTTAAGACGAGCCGAAGTAGAGACCAAAGGACAGCTCGATTCAGTCACGCTGTCGATACCGAGAGCAGAGTCGGCAATAAAGGAAATTGAAAATAAAATAGAGGAAGCGCGCGGCCGTTATAAGAGTGATGCATTATCACAGTTGAACGAAGCGCAAACCAATCTGAACAAAATTACCGCAACCGGTAAGGCGCTGGAAGATCGGGTCAACCGGACATTGGTTGTTTCTCCGGTACGTGGTGTTGTCCAACAGATTCTGGTTAACACTATTGGTGGTGTTATTCAACCTGGGAGTGATTTGGTCGAAATTGTGCCACTGGATGATAACCTGCTGGTTGAAGCCAGAATTCGACCACAAGATATCGCGTTTTTACACCCCGGTCAGGAAGCTATTATTAAATTAACGGCCTATGACTACACCATCTACGGTGGACTTAAAGGTCAGCTTGAGCAGATTAGTCCCGATACCGTTACCGATAAAGAGGGGAACAGTTTTTATATTATTCGTTTACGCACGGATAAAAACTATTTGGGTTCGGCCGACAAACCGCTTCTTATTATTCCGGGGATGGTGGCATCGGTAGATATAATCACCGGAAAGAAAACGATTCTCAGCTATCTGTTAAAACCCATCATTCGAGCAAGGGCGGAGGCTCTGCGAGAAAGATAATCAAGCAGGAAAAGAACGCTAACTAAAAGAAGAGCGCTCTGTTAGAAGACTTATATGGGGAGATTAAGGATTATTCAGGTCGTGATAGATTTGGGTCTGACTGCGCCCTATGGCTTTTGCCTGATACATTGCTGAATCGGCATTAATTGCCAATGTCAAAGAGTCAGTACCATGCTCAGGGTAAAGAGCAATACCTATACTACAGGATATATCGAGTTTTTTCCCTTCAATTTCAAAGGGCTTATTTAATGCGTTATGGATTTTATCTGCAACATACAATGTATTATCGACTTCTTTAATTCCTTGCAGCAGAATAATAAACTCATCACCGCTGCGCCGATATACCGTATCGGAATCCCTTACTGCGCCACGCATACGCGCCGCGGCTTCTTTTAATAGCAAATCGCCAACGGCATGACCAAAAGAGTCATTGATTTGCTTGAATTTATCCAAATCGAGGAACATGAGCGCAATTTTTCTGCCCGTTTGTTTAGACAGCAATATTGCCTGTTCCATTTGCTCGGCAAAGGTTAAACCATTTGCCAGTGACGTCAGCGAATCATAGTGAGCCAATTGGCGATAGTGCTCCTCACTCCGACGCAACATATCAATTGCCCGATAACGCTCAATTGCGACAGAAATCAGTTGCGCAGACTTTTCGATAGAAAAAATTTCATCTTCAGTGGGAACATAGACTTTCCGGTGATAAACACTTAACACCCCCAGTATTTCTTTATTTTGCCCATAAATTGGCTCAGACCAGCATGAACGCAACCCGGCATATAATGCCAACCCTTTATGGAGAGACCAGTCCGGATGAACAGAAATATCGTCCGTGATCACACGCTTTCCCGTATACGCAGCCGTCCCGAACGACGCAACGCCATCAGCAATCTTGACGTTATGGATAGCATTTTTATAGAAACCAGGCAAACTCGGCGCCGAACCTAAAGTCAGGCATTTTTTATCTTTATCAACCAGCAACACCGAACAGACGATGCGGCCGGGATTTTTCTCTTCCACGCTGAATATAATCGCGTCAAGAATATCTTTTAGTGGTGCGCCACTCGACAACAGCTCCAGTGCTCGATTGTAAGAGTTGTCATGATGTTCCTGTGATTTTCTCTCTGTGATATCCAGTTTTACGCCAACATATTGGGTTGAGTTAGTCGCTTTATTATATATTTTGACGATATTGGCTTTTTCCCAATAGAGTTGACCATCTTTACGACGGTTAACAAACTCACCACTCCATACATTACCTTTATTTATGGTAGCCCACAGATCTTCATAAACACTTGCGTTGGTCATCCCTGACTTTAATATATTCGTTTTTTTGCCAATAACTTCATCCGGCATATAGCCAGACATGGTAATGAATTGACGATTGACGTAAACAATTTCACAATTCTCGTCCGCGATCATAATAGAAGCCGGGCTGTATTCCGCGGCGAAGAAAATCATGTTTAGAAAATCTTGTTTTTTCTGCTCAGAAGTAAACTTTTGTTTAATTTTTCTATTCTTTATAGAAGAAAACAGCAGCAGCAATAACAATATGGTTATTATAATTTCATACACAATAACACTCTCCTCAGGCCCGAGCGGTCCTGATCGTACAAATCACGGCATTGATGACGAAAAATCCCGGTAACAAATCCCTATCCCATCGATTTTCAGGATTGGCACATTTCCGGAGAGCAGAAAGGATGAAAGAAAAAATGCTCCATATGGGTGGAGTGTTCAGATACATAGGAACGTCAGCATAAAGCCCCCGCATGTGACTGTGCGCAAATAAGAATAACAAGATCAAAGAGTATCTTAATTGAATATTAGTAATTGTTTACGTTATAAGTTTTGCTAATGGTATAAAAAAATATTCCACCAAACGCATGGTGATATATTTTGAACATCAATTTTTTGTAAGCAAATCAATTATACCAATAAGTATCATTCTTTTAATCAATAAAATCTATCACAAAATGATTTTCGATCGTTATCGGCGAATACTGTGATTTTTTATCATTATAAATCAGAAGTTTAAAATAAAATCTAAAATCCTTCAACCGTCTATGCAATGAGAATGCCAGCTCACCCTTAAAAAAGTCATAAAACTTATCACCTTCTTTCATAACAAAATAAAACACTATGATTACGAGATTAACAAGAATAAGAAGATGGAATAATTCGATTAACAAGACAATGCGCCACTTTCTGACTGCAAAATGCTGTTATTTTGCAGAATGTGCTTTTATACGATAACCAAATGTTATTGAAGGGAACAAAATCCGGGAGAGCAAGAAAAATGAAAAGTAAGGCATACATCGAAACGGCATGTTAATGACACAACACAACGATCTATCCTTAAAGTTCCAATTTCAACATCTCGAAGTTATCAAACGGCTGAGGACGTGAAAGGTAGTATCCCTGAGCCGCATCCGCACGAGAGGCTTTGACTGTCGCCCACTCTTCTTTTGTTTCAATTCCCTCAATCACAATATAGTTACAAAAACGGGCAAGCAACGCGATTAATGCCGGGAAAACTTCACGTCCTTCGCCACTCTGCTGTAACAAAATAAACAGTTCCCGAGCCACTTTAATACAATCATACTGCGCCAGCATTAATGATGAAAAATTAGCCATCCCACAACCAAAATCATCCAGCCAAAGCGCCTGAGCTTCCGGAAGTTTAGTCAGGATTTCTTTGGGTAATCCGCCTTGGTTTTCCACCATCTCGAAACGAATCCAAGGCATCGAAGAGATCAGCCGCTTTGCTTCATGGCTTTTCTGTAACGCCAGTAGCGTCATGCCATCGATATTCACGGACGCAAGCAGATCTTCACGGATAAAACGCAAGTGCCAATGAGATAAAAGCTGTAGTTGTTCTACAATAATTTGCAGCCGCGCATCGACGTTAATATTGGCAAAGTATTTTTCAGGTGAGATAAATTTTTGCGGCAGGGTAAAAGAGGAGACGGAGGTAAGTAACTCAATGGCCATCAGTTTACCCGACGTTCGGTAAATTGGTTGAAAAGTATACCGTCGTTGGCATTCACGCCAATAATCAACCTCTAATGACTCAGAGTCTCCCTGATGAGAAAACAATGGCCCAAACTGATCCAGATCACCTTCCTGCTGCACTATGAGTTCCGCCATTAGACTGACACTTATTAGTTATAAAAATTATATCATACGGATATATACCGTTATCGACGTTCCTGGTACAAACTTTACCGGTGATAATGATTAAATCCCACACTGGCTAACGGATAAAAATAAGCAGATCAATATCACAACTAAATTAATTTAATTTGTAAATCAGCCAATTGGCTCATGAACTCAGAGGCCGTATTGGCTGACCAATACAGTCTAAAGGATAAATCTGGCGCCAATGTAACGAACAGATGGTTATTTTACCCTGTAACTTGACCATCTATATACCCATGATCTTTCAAGCTGAAGCCAGCCCGACTTCGTTCAATTATTTTCCCGCCATAAACCTCGTCACCGCAGTATTCGTTAGTGCAAATCTGGACCAGGCGTTTTCCGTCATTGGCTTTTCATATCTTGAATATAGGGGGTATATTTACTCATCAGCCATCGTTACGCGTGTTTAAACGCGCTTCAACAGGTATAATCTGCGCCCCGTTTGTAAGACAGAAGGCTATCATGGCATTACTCATCACCCATAAATGTATCAACTGCGATATGTGTGAACCGGAGTGTCCTAATCAGGCCATCTCGATGGGTATGGATATCTACGAAATTGATGCAGATCGATGCACCGAATGTATCGGACATTACGACACGCCGACCTGTCAGAAAGTTTGCCCGATTGATAACACGATCGTTAAAGATCCTGCGCATCCGGAAGGTAACGAGCAGCTATGGGAAAAATTCGTCTTAATGCACCATGCAGATAGACTATAACGACTAACTTTCAATAATGACCGTAGCACAAGCGTAACGGCGTTCATCCGCCAGGGTAAGGTGCACATGCTTCACCCCCATGCGATCTGCAAGCTCCGCCGCTCTGGAGAGAAAGCGCAGGCAGGGTTTGCCCAGTTCATCATTGAATATTTCGAGCTGAGTAAACGCCAATCCATTGCGAATCCCCGTACCAAGCGCTTTAGCCGCCGCTTCTTTGGCTGCAAAACGTTTGGCGAGAAAACGGACCGGTTGCTGATGCTGCTGATATTGAAACCATTCCGCATCCGTTAAGATGCGGCGGGCCAGACGCTCACCAGAGCGCTCAATCACCGCTTCGATACGGGCGACGTCGACAATGTCGGTGCCAAGTCCAAGAATCGGCATTAACGGCGAGCTTCTTTCATCAGACGTTTCATTTCAGAAACGGCTTCACTTAGCCCACTCATGACTGCGCGGCCGATAATGGCATGGCCAATGTTCAACTCATGCATTTCCGGCAAGGCCGCGACAGGTTGGACGTTATGATACGTTAACCCGTGGCCGGCATTCACTTTCAGGCCTTTTCCCGCGGCATAAGTTACCGCATCGCGAATACGCTCAAATTCGTGCTGGCGTTCACTATCGCCGGATGCCTCCGCATACGCACCGGTATGGATTTCAATATAAGGCGCGCCGCTGGCAACGGCGGCATCAATCTGGCGTTTATCAGCGTCAATAAACAGAGAGACCAGAATGCCGGCCTGGGTTAGTCTGGCGACGGCGTCATTCATTTTCTCCTGCTGCCCGGCAACGTCCAGCCCGCCTTCAGTGGTCACTTCCAGACGTTTCTCTGGCACCAGGCAACAAAAGTGGGGTTTCAGTTCACAGGCAATCCCCAGCATTTCTTCCGTCACCGCCATTTCCAGATTCATTCGGGTTTGAATGGTCTCCCGCAAAATACGCACGTCACGATCGGTAATATGACGCCGATCTTCACGCAAATGTACGGTAATGCCATCGGCCCCCGCCTGTTCAGCCATAAATGCGGCCTGAACCGGATCAGGATACGCCGTTCCACGGGCATTACGCAGGGTGGCGATATGATCGATGTTAACGCCCAGCAACAATTCAGCCATGGTAAATCCTCAAAAGGGTAACGCGTAATGTCTGGCAGTTTACACCGATGTATGGGTTGCTGGGTACAGGCGGGCGAGTATTATTTCTCAGAGGATGGTGCTTTGGGAACGTTGGCTCCAGGAACAAACTGGCGGAACAGCTCCCGGCTTTTCAGCGGCTTACCGCCAAGATAGGGCTTTAATGCCATGCGGGTAAAACGTTTTGCCGCCCGCAATGTCGCCGCATCAGGAAATTCCCGGGAAGCCAGCGCGCGCAATTCATAGCCGGTAAAACTATTATTATCAACAATCAGACTGGCTATGAACCCCTTCTCCTCGCGATACCGATATGTCATGGTGTCAGACACCGGTTCTCCGCTCCCCGCACAATGCAGAAAATCCACGCCATAGCCAAGATATCCCAGCAGCGCCAGCTCAAAACGACGCAATGCCGGCTCAGGAGACGCATTCTGAGCTGCAAGCTGTTGTAAACAATGGAGGTAATCAAAAAAGAGAGCGGAATAATTGGTTTCGTGTTCCAGCACCCGCGCCAGTAACTCATTCACGTATAAACCGCTATAAAGCATGATGCCGGAAAGGGGAAGCGCCAGCGATACGGGCTCGGCGTTACGCAGCGTTTTCACTTCTCCCCTGCCGCTCCAGCGCACCAGCAAAGGCGTAAAAGGCTGCAAACATCCTTTCAAACTGGATCGACGCGCCCGGGCGCCTTTTGCCAGTACCCGAATCCGCCCTTCACTTTCGCTGAACAAATCCAGCAATAAACTGGTTTCGCTATAAGGTCGCCCATGCAAGACAAATGCGCGCTGCCAGCCTTCCATCGGCGCGGACCTTACAAGTCTTCGCTATAACCCAGGCTTCTCAGGGCACGTTCATCATCCGCCCAACCTGATTTTACTTTTACCCACAGTTCAAGATGAACTTTGGTTTCAAACATATTTTCCATATCATGGCGAGCTTCAATGCCAATCGTTTTGATCTTGGCGCCTTTGTTTCCAATAACCATTTTCTTTTGACCTTCACGCTCAACAAGGATCAGGCCGTTGATGTCATAGCCGCCGCGCTCATTGGTTGCAAAACGCTCGATCTCAACCGTCACGGAATAAGGTAATTCCTCGCCCAGAAAACGCATCAGTTTTTCACGGATGATTTCTGATGCCATGAAACGCTGTGAACGGTCGGTAATATAATCTTCCGGGAAATGGTGTTCGGCCTGCGGCAAGTGCTTACGCACAATGCTGGCGATTGTGTCGACATTGGTTCCTTTTTCCGCGGAAATCGGCACCACATCCATAAAATTCATCTGCTGGCTGATAAACTGAATATGCGGTAACAGCTTGGTTTTATCCGTTACGTTATCCACTTTATTAATTGCCAACAGGACAGGATGTTTCTGGTCTCTCAGCTTGTTCAATACCATCTCATCGTCGGCGTTCCAGTGCGTACCTTCCACGACGAAAATGATCAGCTCGACATCGCCAATAGAACTGCTGGCCGCCCGGTTCATCAGACGGTTAATCGCCCGCTTTTCCTCAATGTGCAGTCCGGGAGTATCCACATAGATAGCCTGATAGGGACCTTCGGTATGAATGCCCATAATACGGTGACGTGTTGTTTGGGGTTTACGCGACGTAATCGAAATCTTCTGCCCCAGCAGCTGATTCAATAAGGTTGACTTACCGACGTTAGGCCGACCAACAATCGCGATAAAACCGCAGTATGTCTGTTCTTCGCTCATTCAAGCTCCAGTTTTTTCAACGCTTGTTCTGCCGCAGCCTGTTCAGCCTTCCGACGGCTCGAACCGGTACCAATTACCGATTCACTAAAACCACTGACCTGACAGTGGATCGTAAACTCCTGATCGTGCGCCTCACCGCGAACCTGAACAACCAGATAGGTTGGCAGCGGTAAATGACGTCCTTGCAAAAACTCCTGCAACCGCGTCTTGGGATCTTTTTGCTTGTCACCGGGACTGATCTCATCCAACCGGCTTTGATACCAATTAAGGATCAAACGCTCGATAGTCTGGATGTCACTGTCGAGGAAAATACCGCCAATCAATGCTTCTACCGTATCAGCGAGAATGGATTCGCGGCGGAAACCGCCGCTCTTTAATTCACCCGGACCAAGACGCAGGCACTCGCCCAATTCAAATTCACGCGCAATTTCTGCCAGCGTATTACCACGCACCAGCGTCGCACGCATCCGGCTCATGTCTCCTTCATCAACTTTGGGGAAACGATGATACAGCGCGTTGGCAATAACAAAGCTGAGAATGGAATCACCCAGAAATTCAAGTCGCTCGTTATGCTTGCTGCTGGCACTGCGGTGTGTCAGGGCCTGTAACAATAGCTCATACTGCTGGAAAGTATAGCCTAGCTTTCTTTGTAAACGATTTATCAGGATGGGGTTCATGTCTTACCAATAGATCAACGATGCGTCAAAAACAGCAGCATACGGAACAGTCCTGACCCGCTAATTACCCGTCAAAACTGTTTCGTTTGCATTGGCTCCCGACCGGGAGCCTGCATTTTATTCTTTCAAAAAGAACGTTTCGAAAATAGTGTTTCAGGAAATATTCTACAACGGGCGGCATAATAATGCTGCGTGTTTATCAATTTGATTAATGAATACCACCAATGCGACTCAGTCGAACACCGGTAGGCCATTCACCTTCCTGTTTTTCAAAGCTCATCCAGATTGCGGTTGCTTTACCAACAAGATTTCTTTCAGGAACAAAACCCCAATAACGGCTATCAAGACTGTTATCGCGGTTATCTCCCATCATAAAATAATGGCCGGCGGGTACCACCCAAGTCGCAAGCTGCTGCTGGGACTGCTGATAATAGCCGCCCAGCTGATCCTGCACGCCAGGAACAATCAATATATTATGGGTTACATTCCCCAACGACTCTTTACGCGTACCCATGCGAACGCCATTAACGCTATTATCCGTCACCGGGATCTGATAGAAACCGCTGCGTGATTCCAGACCCGGCTGATTAAACGTCTGAACAAAATCACTGGGCTGTACATTATTATAGGTCACAGCCAGGGCTTTATCACAACGTTGCTGCCCATCGCAGTCAGGACTAATGGTCACCTGTTTGCTCATCGGATTATAACTGACGCGATCGCCCGGAACGCCAACCACACGTTTGATAAAATCAACTTTTGGATCGGATGGATATTTAAATACCACCACATCACCGCGTTTCGGATGTCCGGTTTCAATTAACGTTTGCTGAGTAAAGGGCTCTTTAATACCGTAAGCAAATTTCTCTACCAGTATAAAATCACCGATCAGCAACGTTGGCATCATTGAACCCGATGGTATTTGGAAAGGCTCATAAATGAACGAGCGCACCACCAATACCAGCGCCACGACCGGGAATATCGATGCGACCGTTTCAATCCATCCAGGTTGCGCCCCCGATTTTGACAACGCAACCAGCTCACCCGAGGCCGCTGATTTTTTCCGGCGCGCAGGTGCCCACATAAAGCGCTCCAAACACCAGACGATACCTGTGACAAGCGTCACTAATGCCAAAATTACGGCAAACATATTGGCCATGCCAACTCCTCAGGATTTATTTGTTGTCTTTGCCGACGTGCAAAATGGCCAGGAACGCTTCCTGCGGTAACTCAACATTACCCACTTGTTTCATACGTTTCTTACCCTCTTTCTGTTTCTGCAACAGCTTCTTCTTACGGCTGACGTCACCGCCATAGCATTTCGCCAATACGTTCTTACGCAGTTGCTTAACCGTAGAACGGGCAATAATGTGATTGCCAATTGCCGCCTGGATGGCGATATCAAACTGTTGGCGTGGAATGAGGTCTTTCATTTTTTCCACCAGATCGCGACCGCGGTATTGAGAATTGTCCCGGTGCGTAATCAGCGCCAGCGCATCGACACGTTCGCCGTTAATCAACACGTCTACGCGTACCATGTCGGAAGCCTGGAAACGTTTGAAGCTGTAATCCAGCGAAGCATAGCCGCGGGACGTCGATTTCAGACGGTCAAAGAAGTCGAGAACCACTTCCGCCATCGGAATTTCATACGTCAGCGCCACCTGGTTGCCGTGATAAACCATGTTTGTCTGTACGCCACGTTTCTCGATACACAGCGTAATGACGTTACCCAGGAATTCCTGCGGCATCAGCATATGACACTCGGCGATAGGCTCACGCAGCTCCTGAATATTATTCAGCGGCGGCAGCTTAGACGGGCTATCCACATGAACCGTCTCACCGTCGGTCGTTTCTACTTCGTAAACCACCGTAGGCGCTGTCGTAATCAAATCCAGATCGTATTCACGCTCCAGACGTTCCTGAATGATCTCCATGTGCAATAGCCCAAGGAAACCACAGCGGAAACCAAAGCCCAGCGCCGTAGAACTTTCCGGTTCATAAAACAGGGAAGCATCATTCAGGCTCAGTTTACCTAACGCGTCACGGAAAGCTTCATAATCATCGGAACTGATCGGGAAAAGTCCGGCATAAACCTGCGGCTTCACTTTCTTGAAGCCCGGTAGTGCCTTCTCCGCCGGTTGGCGAGCCAGCGTCAGCGTATCGCCAACCGGCGCCCCCAGAATATCTTTGATAGCACAAACCAGCCAGCCCACTTCGCCGCAGTTCAGCACTTCGCGATCCACGCGCTTGGGCGTAAAAATCCCCAGACGATCGGCGTTGTAAACCTGACCGGTACTCATAACCTTAATCTTGTCGCCTTTACGCATGGTGCCATTTTTAATACGCACCAATGAAACAACGCCAAGGTAATTATCAAACCAGGAATCAATAATCAGCGCCTGCAACGGCGCGTCCGCACTGCCTTCAGGCGGCGGAACATCGCGAACCAAACGTTCCAGTACATCAGGCACACCGACACCCGTTTTAGCGGAACAGCGCACCGCATCCGTCGCATCAATACCAACAATATCTTCGATTTCCTGGGCAACCCGATCCGGATCGGCAGCAGGCAAATCGATTTTGTTCAACACCGGCACCACTTCCAGATCCATATCCAACGCGGTATAGCAGTTCGCCAATGTCTGCGCTTCAACCCCCTGACCAGCATCAACCACCAGCAATGCGCCTTCACAGGCAGCCAGTGAACGAGAAACTTCGTAAGAAAAGTCAACGTGTCCGGGAGTATCAATGAAGTTTAACTGATAGGTTTGACCATCCTGCGCTTTATAATCCAGCGTTACGCTCTGTGCTTTGATTGTAATACCGCGTTCACGTTCCAGATCCATGGAATCCAGAACCTGCGCAGCCATTTCACGTTCGGTCAAACCACCGCAAATCTGGATAATACGATCGGATAAGGTCGACTTACCGTGGTCGATATGGGCAATAATGGAGAAATTTCGTATATGCTTCATTATAAAAATTTTTCTACCTTGATATTCCTGAAATTCTTGCCGATGGGCATGCGCATTAGGTGAAAACAGCCGCGATGTTATTCCACCCGAATCGCAGCATTCTACATGTCAGAAGAGCGAAAACCTAGTCATGTCCCGTGCATTACCATTGATTCTGACCGTTTTATTCGGAATGGCGAAGCAGCAGGACAAAAGCAGAGAGTAAACGGATGATAATTGATGAAAATAACACAGGATAATCAAGAGGCACTGGCAGCGGCAAGACGCAAATAAACGCCGCTACGACGACTGGGCGGCGGTCTGAATTTGCAAGAGTTCACCGGGTAGCGCAATTTGCAGGATAATAGGCTCATAACGATTATTTTTGCCCAATCGCTTGGCCCAATGTTTTACCGACACAAAAACCAGACCACCGCCGACAAACGCCCCGACAATGGCGGACAATTCACTGCCAAAAAACATCTGGAACAACGCCGAACCGATAAACAATCCGAGCAAAGGCAAAAAATAGACCATCATCGCCGAACGCAGCAGGCTGCCTTCGGCGATGCCCAATTCAATTTGCTGCCCTGCCTCAAGCGGTTGTGTACAAGGCACCGTCAAGAGATGTTCGGCAGAAGCGCCGAGCTGATTCAGCAACCCGGTGCCGCAGGTCGAGCGGGATTTACAGCCCCCGCATCCGGAACTCTGCTCACAGCGCACAACAGCAATGCCATTCTGCCATGAAACAACCGTTGCCCACTCTTTAATCATTACTGCGCCTTCTGGATAATATTGTCGGCAATACGTTTAGCCGTGGCGGGTGGGATCTCGCCGACAACGGTGATTTCGTTATTATTATGAACTTCCGTATGTATTGAACGTCTTCCGGTACGTATTGCTTGTTCGGGACGGACTTCAGGAGAAGGACTGACATTAATCGAAAAGCTGAACAAACCATCGCTGTATAAACGCGTCTCAATGGGAAGATTCGTCCCCGACAGTATTCTACGACTATGCGAAACCTCTTTCATCCCTGCGGGCAGCCACTCCGCACTCCAGGAAAAACTGACGTTTTCCGGCGTTGGTGCCGGCAATGAAGGAGGCAAATTGATGCCTTCCAGCGGCCGCAGGGCTTCTATAACCTCATTATCGATAATCAGCGAAGTCACCAGAAATTGTTCCAGACGCTCACCATTCCGATCCTGCAGATCTATCCGCAAAGGCAGCTTGGACTGGGCATCGACCCAGACGGTATAACTGTAGCGCGTGGCGTCTCGAGAAATAATCCGGATGCCCACCGCCAGACGATCGGCAATGCGCACTCGCCCATCGGCAGGGACGAAATCGTAGTACATCGCGAGTTTTTTGAAATCCGCATAAACCAGAGCGGGCAACGAATCAACGATGTGATCGCCCGTCAGCGTAAAAGGTTCAAGCCCGGAATCAAAATAGCTGATTTCATTACCACGCTGTACGATTTCACGCCTTGGCCCATCCATCAGCACAAGCTGCGCCAGAGAACGATTATTCAGCATAGCATGCCGGTATCTGACCGACTCGAATCCTTGCTGGGTGATGTTGATAAAAGAAAGTTCGTAACTTAACGAACGACTGGCGCTGTTCATCTGTTGCAACAACGCCCCGGACTCAGTTTGAGCCGGGGCGAGTGTGGAATAGAACAGACTGCCAATCAGCAAACAGGCGGCAAACAAAACACGCTTCATTACCGAGGCTGAGTTCCTAATGATTGAGTTCCAGGGACCTGAATGGCAGCTTGCTGATCATCATGCTGTTGAACCTGTTCAGCATGCAGGCGGCGCTGTAATTCATAATCCTGCAAAATAGCATTGAGGCGGTTACGCTGCGCGTCGTATTTTTGCTGTCCGTTATTATGGGCAGACACACCGTCTTGCGGTGTTCCCAGACTAACCGGAGAAGCGGTGCCCAACGCAGGCAACGTCCGGAACAAAGCAGACTCGGTTACTCCCTCCGAAACGTCCGGGCGATCATAATTCTGAATGCCCACAATCACGGCCAGAGACACACAGGCAGCAACGCCGACCTGAGTCAATTGCCCCGCCCAAGGGCGAACTTTATGCCAGAACGGCATTTGAGACCACTGCGCAGGATGTGGTTGAGACTCGGGTTGCGCTTGAGGAACCAGACGAACAGGCTCTTTTTCAATTGCGGCAGCAACACGGGAAGCGATATCCAGATGAATGACTTTTTCATCGATATCACCACGCAACGTATCGCGAATTAGATGATAACTTTGCCAACGTTGCTGTAGCTTGTCATCCTGTGACAAAGCCTTCAGCAGCTCAGAATCGACTGTCTCACCATCCATTAAAGCGGAAAGCTTCTCTTTCTGCATACCGACACCCTTACCTTGTCAAATCCATCATTAATCATGCGACTAGCTAAAAACGAGCTAACGCCGAATAAGCGGTTGTACTTTATTATCAATTGCTTCCCGTGCCCGGAAGATACGAGAACGAACAGTGCCGACGGGACAATCCATAATCACGGCGATCTCTTCGTAGCTCAATCCATCCAATTCACGCAGCGTAATTGCCAGTCGCAAATCTTCCGGTAAAGACTCTATCGTGCGAAAAACTATGCTTCGTAATTCCTCAGACAACATTAAATTCTCAGGGTTCGAAATTTCTTTCAATGCGCCCGCATTTTCATAGTTTTCAGCATCATTGGCATCAATGTCGCTGGATGGGGGACGGCGGCCCTGCGCTACCAGATAGTTTTTCGCTGTATTCACGGCTATACGATACAGCCACGTATAAAAGGCACTATCACCACGGAATGACTCCAATGCGCGATATGCTTTGATAAACGACTCCTGTACCACGTCAGGCACGTCCCCCTGGGGCACATAGCGCGACACCAGACTCGCCACCTTATGCTGGTAGCGAACGACCAGCAAATTAAACGACTTTTGATCGCCTTTCTGGACTCGCTCGACTAGTACTTGATCTGCCAGCTGCTCACTCATCCGAGGTAATATCTCCTCAAACCGATCTCCACACGTAAAATAGTACTGCCAGCCATATTAAGTTATACCGGAGCAAGCTCTAGCTTAGAGCTAACACCCGGCATAAAGTTCCTGGTAATCATTTTTTCTTCTATAGCGCTATCGTTATCGCCCCGAATACTGATACCGGAACAATCCATTTTTTGGACTTATCAGGGGCATTTGCCGGGGGATCATACGATAAATTCATAGCATTAGCACGATTCTCACCGCTCTGACGCCCGGTATTTATACATCTTTACAGGAGTGAAAAATCAATACATGAATAAATAATTGGGTGCTAACATCAATTCACCTCTTTTTTCTTGCATCAATGGCACTAACATGCAACCGACCGTAGAACACTCCTGTGATGTATTAATCATCGGCAGCGGCGCTGCCGGCCTTTCTCTTGCTCTTCGTCTTGCTTCCCAGGCAAACGTTACCGTTCTCAGTAAAGGCCCACTGAACGAGGGCGCAACGTTTTATGCTCAGGGCGGAATTGCGGCTGTTTTTGATGAAACTGACAGTATCGACTCGCACATTGAAGACACATTGATCGCGGGTGATGGTTTATGTGAACGTGAAGCCGTCGAATTCATCGCCAGCAATGCCAAACACTGTGTACAGTGGTTAATCAAACAAGGCGTACTGTTTGATACTGAAACCAGTACCAGTGGTGAAGAACGTTATCATCTTACCCGCGAAGGCGGACATAGCCACCGCAGGATCCTGCATGCCGCCGATGCCACGGGAAAAGAAGTCGAGAATACGCTGGTCGGCCAGGCGCTGGCGCATCCGAATATCCGGATCATGGAACGCTGCAACGCCGTTGATCTGATTACCTCCAATAAGCTGGGGCTGCCCGGTACGCGGCGTATCGTCGGCGCTTATATATGGAACCGCGAACGGGAAATGGTGGAATCCTGCCGGGCGAAAACCGTGGTTCTGGCCACCGGGGGCGCATCCAAGGTCTATCAGTACACCACCAACCCGGATATTTCATCTGGCGATGGTATTGCCATGGCCTGGCGAGCCGGTTGCCGGGTGGCGAATCTCGAATTCAACCAGTTCCATCCAACCTGTTTATTCCATCCGCAGGCGCGAAACTTCCTGCTGACAGAAGCCTTGCGTGGCGAAGGCGCTTACCTGAAACGCCCTGACGGCTCCCGTTTCATGCCAGACTTTGATTCCCGGGGAGAACTGGCGCCGCGTGACGTGGTTGCAAGAGCAATCGACCACGAGATGAAACGCCTCGGCGCAGACTGCATGTATCTGGATATCAGCCATAAACCTGCCGAATTCATTAAACAGCATTTCCCGACCATCTACGAAAAGCTGTTATCACTGGGCGTTGATTTGACTCTGGAACCGATTCCTATCGTTCCGGCAGCGCACTACACCTGCGGTGGCGTTATGGTCGATCAGCACGGACGTACCGATCTCGACGGGTTATATGCGATTGGCGAGGTCAGCTATACCGGCTTGCATGGTGCAAACCGTATGGCATCGAACTCATTATTGGAATGTCTGGTATACGGCTGGTCGGCAGCAGAAGATATTCTGCAACGTCTGCCGCAGATAAAACCCATCAAGAAACTGCCCGAATGGGATGAAAGCCAGGTCGATAATTCGGACGAACAGGTTGTTATTCAGCATAATTGGCATGAATTACGCCTGTTTATGTGGGACTACGTCGGGATCGTCCGGACCACCAAACGGCTTGAACGCGCACGACGTCGTATCATCATGCTGCAACAGGAAATTGATGAGTATTACTCTCATTTTCGCATCTCCAATAACCTGTTGGAATTGCGTAATCTGGTTCAGGTTGCGGAGCTGATTGTGCGCTGTGCGCTGGAAAGGGAAGAAAGCCGCGGCCTGCACTATACGCTGGATTATCCAGAACAGTTCGATATGCCGCAGCCAACCATCCTGACGCCCTAGCACATCACTTCTATGTAGCCAGATCGCGACATAAATGGGATGTTGACGCAAACACGGCGATGGGGTTTTTCAAACTGACCTCATGCCGTGGTCTTAACTCTCCGCCTCTATCAGTACACACATAACGATTTTCGCCAAGCCTACATAAAGAGGTAAAAACCTTTTGTCAGTTGCTGAAAATCAGAAGAGTATCCCCTGTCCCCGTCACGAATAACCAAACGCTGCGTCAGGCTCTCTCCCGGTTGCCGGGATAACGCTATCAGCACGCGATGCGCGGGCCGGGAATCGGACTCAGTTATTGTCATATGCCGGCGGACAAACCAGCCGCACTGATGCGCCAGCGGCAAAAAATCTTCTGCCACCCGAACAGGCAGCACCACACAAAATAAACCATCAGGGGCAATCAGTCGCCGGGCGCAATCGAGCAGGACGTCATGAGTCAGCGAGGTGGTATAACGGGCCTGGGTGCGTAATTCGCTGGAACAGGCGATACCCGGCGAAAAATAGGGTGGATTACTGACAATCAATGAGTAATCGTTCTCGGCGGTGGCGGCGAAATCTACAATGCCGCCAGCATAAACGCGCATGCGATCGGCCCACGGAGAGGCGGTGATATTATCCAACGCCTGCTGGCTTGCGCCCGCGTCCAATTCAACAGCATCAATATAAACATCGTTATCGGCGCGCTGAGCCAGCATCAATGCAATCAGTCCCGAACCGCAGCCAATATCCAGTATGCGCCGCACGCCAGAGAGCGGCGCCCAGGCCCCCAGCAATATGCCATCGGTACCGACCTTCATGGCGCAGCGATCGTGCGCGACAAAAAATTGCTTGAAGGTAAATCCATCCCGACGCAATGTCGGTTTATTATCATGACTCATTATCGATGGTTCCAGACCAAAACTGCCGTAGCATAAGTTAATCCTCAATACAGGAAAAGTGCCGTTGCCTGTTTAAACAGGTGAAGTACCCGGCTAATGCGTCTATAATCGGCGCCCCAAACAGAGGTAGACCATGACTGCAACAAATTTTTCCGAGCTTGATCTTGATGACAGCCTGCTAGACGCACTGCGTGATATGGGTTATGAACGCCCGACAGCCATCCAGCTGGCAGCAATTCCACCAGCGATGGAAGGCCGCGACGTGCTCGGCTCGGCTCCGACAGGCACTGGCAAAACAGCCGCATACCTGTTGCCGGTCTTGCAGCATCTCTTAGATTTCCCTCGTAAAAAATCCGGGCCACCTCGCATTTTGATCCTGACGCCGACCCGTGAACTTGCCATGCAGGTCGCCGACCAGGCACGGACCATCGCGGCGCATACGCACCTGGATATCGCGACGATCACCGGCGGCGTGGCGTATATGAACCACGCGGAAGTATTCAGTGAAAATCAAGATGTGGTCGTTGCAACAACGGGACGCCTGCTGCAATACATAAAAGAAGAAAACTTTGACTGCCGCGCTGTCGAAACCCTGATTCTGGATGAAGCAGACAGAATGCTGGATATGGGATTCGCACAGGATATCGAACATATTGCAGGCGAAACCCGCTGGCGCAAGCAAACACTGTTATTTTCCGCGACGCTGGAAGGCGAGGCGATTAAAGATTTTGCCGAGCGTCTGTTGAATGATCCTGTCGAGGTAGAAGCCGATCCCTCACGTCGGGAACGCAAAAAAATTCTGCAATGGTATTACCGGGCTGACGACACCAAACACAAAACCGCCCTGCTCTGCCACCAGTTGAAGCAACCGGATGCGACACGTTCGATTATTTTTGTCCGCAAACGCGAGCGTGTGCATGAGCTGGTTGCCTGGCTGCGTGAAGCCGGAATTACCGCCTGCTATCTTGAAGGCGAAATGGTGCAGGCCAAACGTAATGAAGCCATCAAACGCCTGAGTGACGGCCGGGTGAATGTGCTGGTTGCAACCGATGTGGCGGCGCGTGGTATCGACATCAACGATGTCAGCCACGTATTTAACTTTGACCTGCCGCGCACGGCTGACACTTACCTGCATCGTATCGGACGTACCGGTCGCGCAGGACGCAAAGGCTGCGCGATTTCATTCGTCGAAGCACACGATCATCTGTTACTCGGCAAGATCACCCGCTATTTAAATGAACCGCTGAAACCCAGAGTGATTGATGAACTGCGACCGGCAACAAAAGCGCCCAGCGCCAAAATAACCGGAAAACCATCAAAGAAAGCGTTGGCCAAACGAAAAGAGAAGAAAGAGCAGGATAAAGAAAAAGCTAAAGTGAGGGTGAAAGTGCGCCATCGCGATAGCAAAAATGTCGGTAAACGCCGCCAGCCCGCTAAAAAAGCGGATGAGTCAGCCAGTGAATAACATCGGTTGTTTAAAAACGGGCTGACGCCAAACGTGCAAATACAAAAAGGGAGCTGTCGCTCCCTTTGATTTTATTGGGGTAAAGCGAAAAACGCGACTTACAGACTTTCTGTAAAAGTACGAGTAATAACGTCGCGCTGTTGTTCTGGCGTCAGAGAGTTAAAACGTACCGCATAGCCAGAAACACGAATGGTCAACTGCGGGTAATTTTCCGGATGCTTAACCGCGTCTTCCAGCGTTTCACGGCGCAGAACGTTCACGTTCAGGTGTTGACCACCTTCTACACGCACTTCAGGTTTGATTTCCAACGGGATTTCGCGATATTCGATCTGCCCCAGATCGCTGACCGCAACAACCTCATCTTCGCTATAGCCGGACTTTGCACAAACGCAACGTGCCTGGGATTTTTCTTCATCCAGCAGCCAGAAGGAATTGATCAGAGCGCTGTTGTTCGCCTTGGTGATTTGAATACCAGTAACCATTATTGCCTCCGTAAAACGGCGTGTTATTGTCTTAATTGAAAATCGGTATCAGTAACAAACTGCCATTAATATTTAACGATTAAATAAAACCGACTGAATCTGACTCCCTATATACCAGTACAATCACTACGCATCTTTGATTTAAATCAATTTTAAAATCACACCAAAACAGGGATAGAGGGCAATTTATTGTTTTATATCAATTAAACCCACAAACTCAATTACAAATATTTTTGTAAATTTTCAATTTTTTTTCAAAAAATCAGGAGGGCGGTCATTTTTTTGTCGCTACGATTTTACCTCAACACAATTGATCGGTAAGCTATCCTCATGAAAATTCACCTTGAAAGAGTGCATGATGGCGACTTCCCTCACCTGGCACGATGTGCTGGCACAAGAAAAACAGCAACCTTATTTTGTGAATACGCTTGAATTCATTGGTAAAGAGCGCGCCGCCGGAAAAACCATTTATCCTCCCCAGAAGGATGTATTCAACGCGTTCCGGTTTACCGAACTGTATCAGGTCAAAGTTGTCATTCTGGGTCAGGACCCCTATCACGGCCCCAATCAGGCTCACGGATTATCTTTTTCCGTTCGCCCCGGTATTCCGGCGCCGCCATCGCTGGTAAATATCTATAAAGAGCTGGCCAGCGATATTCCAGGGTTTGAGATCCCTCATCATGGATTTCTGCAAAGCTGGGCTGAACAAGGTGTCTTGTTACTCAATACCGTGTTGACGGTTGAGGCGGGACAGGCACACTCACATGCCAATCTGGGATGGGAAACCTTTACCGACCGCGTTATCGCCGCCCTGAATGAAAATTGTGAAGGGATTGTCTTTCTGCTGTGGGGTTCCCATGCACAGAAAAAAGGCAGCATTATTGATCGTCAGCGCCATCATGTATTAAGAGCCCCCCACCCATCCCCTTTATCTGCGCATCGTGGATTTTTGGGATGTAAGCACTTTTCGCAAACCAATCAGATCCTTGAGAAACAAGGTTTGACACCAATCGATTGGACGCCACGTTTACCTGACAACGCATAAATTTCCTCTGCCTTCATAATCGGAGGCAGCAAACAACACGGGAATAAAATCAATCAGTTATTGATGAAAAGTTAGGAAACAGATAGCGTAAATAACAGCGAATATCGGGAAATTGTAAAGCGAAATATCGATTTGGTGGAGCTAAGCGGGATCGAACCGCTGACCTCTTGCATGCCATGCAAGCGCTCTCCCAGCTGAGCTATAGCCCCACATATGTGGAATGTTCGTCACACTCAAAACTAAATCATAGAACCAAACCATCAAGATTTGGTGGAGCTAAGCGGGATCGAACCGCTGACCTCTTGCATGCCATGCAAGCGCTCTCCCAGCTGAGCTATAGCCCCGTCACTTACAGACCCATACTTATAATAGAGTTCCGTGCGAACGGGTCGCATAATATGAAACCCGCTTAACAGTGTCAACGGCTAAATCTTTTTATGCAGTCAACCGCTGAAAAAGCCGCCAAACACCCGTTGCAATAGATAAAATATTGCCATAGGTTTGCAACATCTTATTGAAATATCGACTTGCCGAATCAAGTGCGTTAAAAATAAGCTGCTAATGATAACGTGATTTATTATCATCTTTTTACCTTAGGCTCACACGACCTCATAAGCCACCACATGCGCTATTTTTCTATGATTGCTTTTACACTGATGGTTTCCTCTATTCTTCCCGCTCGGGCACAACCCAGTATTCCGGTGATAATTGAGCAGGCACAACACCATTTCGAGATTCAGCAGTTTGATATGCAAAGCAGTAAGCAGCATGCCTATCGTCTTTTCGTTGCCATACCACGGCAGGAGGCTCCCCAGGAGGGTTATCCCGTTCTCTATATGTTGGACGGCAATGCGCAATTCCCTTTCGCCGTGAACAGCTATAAAGAAGAAAATGGCCCTGCGCCGTTGATCGTCGCCATCGGTTATCAGATAACCCAGGCCTACGATGTTCCGGCCAGAACCCGGGACTATACGCCACCGACGACAATCCGCGAGCCCGATTTTGCGGCAGGCGGGGAAGCCGAAGATTTTTATCAGTTCCTGCAAAACCAGGTGAAACCCTGGGTCGAAGCGCGTTATCCGGTTAATACCCAAAAACAAACGCTCGCCGGACACTCCTTTGGGGGATTGTTTACGCTTTATACGCTGTTTAATCACAGCGAATCTTTCCAGCGCTATGTCGCGGCCAGCCCGTCCATCTGGTGGGGTAACGGCGTTGTTATACCGGCAAGAACGCCATTGCTGAGCACACCGCCACAGTCCATCACGCTGAGTGCCGGTGAATATGAAGATGCGCCAGAAAAGGTTAACGCAGGACAACCCATTGACGCCGAGCGAGAGGAACGGAAAAACCGGAGAAAATTGGTAATGAAAGCGAAAACCCTGGCGGCGCAATTAAAAGAACAAGGAACCAATACAGAATTCATTCTGTTCCCTGGCAAGAATCACGGTAGCGTCATCCCTGATGCGATGGGAAAGGCAGTGGTGATCGCAGGGCAATAATGCGCTATGTTGAGAAGCGATATTCTGTAAGGTAGCCAGCAGGACGCCGCATTCAACGTTGTAGCAACGCCCCAAAACCTTCCCCATAAAAAACCCCGGCTGATTGATTGGCCGGGGTTCGTTTATCCGTTACCTGAAAGCAACCATCATTGCTGAGCTTCACGTTCGGCAATGAACGCCAGCGCTTTATCAATACGCGTCAGAGAACGCTGTTGACCTACCGCTTTCACGGTCACATCAACGCCAGGAGACTGCCCCGCACCCGTGACGGCGACGCGAAGCGGCATCCCGACTTTCCCCATCCCTTGCCCCAGCTCATCGGCCGTTCCCTGAATGGCATGATGAATATTCTCTGCCGTCCAGTCTGTGATAGCGGCTAGCTTCGCTCGTACCAGTTCCAGCGGCTGACGAGCGACAGGGCGCAAATGTTTCTTCGCGGCGTCAGCATCAAACTGATCAAAATCTTCATAGAAATAACGGCAAGAAGCAGCAATTTCTTTCAGCGTCTTACAACGCTCTCCCAATAGCGTCACCAGTTCGCTCAGTTGCGGGCCATTGCGGGTATCAATACCGGCATGCTCAACGTGCCATGATAAATGCGTCGCCACATATTCCGCAGGCAAATGGTTAATATAATAGTGATTCAGCCACTGAAGTTTTTCCGTATTAAAGGCGCTGGCTGATTTGCTGACAGCATCCAGTGAAAACAGCGCCTTCATTTCTTCAATAGAGAAAATCTCCTGATCGCCGGAGGACCACCCCAAACGGACCAGATAGTTAAGTAAGGCCTCTGGCAGGTAACCATCATCACGATACTGCATTACACCGACCGCACCGTGGCGTTTGGATAGCTTCTTGCCATCGTCCCCCAGGATCATGGAAACATGCGCATATTCCGGGACTGGCGCGTTCAATGCCTTCAAGATATTGATTTGGCGCGGCGTATTATTGATATGGTCTTCACCACGGATCACGTGCGTGATTTCCATATCCCAGTCATCAATCACCACACAGAAGTTATAGGTCGGCGAGCCATCGGTACGGCGAATGATCAAATCATCCAGTTCCTGATTGCTGAACTCAATCGGCCCACGGATACGGTCATTAAAAATAACGGAGCCGTCCTGCGGGTTACGGAAACGAACGACATGCGGCTCATCGTCAGTATGGTGTTCGTGAGAATCACGGCAGTGGCCGTCATAACGCGGTTTTTCACCGTTTTCCATCTGCTGTTCACGCAGCGCTTCCAGACGCTCTTTAGAACAGTAGCATTTATAAGCCGTATCGTTTTCCAGCATCTGGTCGATAACCGCGTTATAACGATCGAAACGTTTGGTTTGGTAGTACGGACCTTCATCCCAATCCAGATTCAGCCAGTTCATACCATCCATAATGGCCTCGATCGCTTCCGGTGTAGAACGTTCCAGGTCAGTATCTTCAATACGCAGAACAAACTCACCGCCGTGATGACGGGCAAACAACCAGGAATAAAGTGCGGTACGGGCACCACCGACATGCAGATAGCCAGTTGGACTGGGTGCGAAACGGGTTTTGATTTTCATTTGGGATTAAAGCCTTATTACGCAACGGCTGTCGGCGTATACCGACATGAGTTCAAATAACAAAAGTGGGCAACATTCTATCATTCTGCCCCGATTCCTCAACGCTGTAACTCGCCACACCGGCGTTTATTACCGCCGAAATCTATCGATTACCCGCAGAATTGAATAAAGAAGCGACATCCGCGGCCAGAAATAACGCGCCCTGCCTAATTTTACAACGAACAAGCATTTTACTTTTAAAAAGCGTTGACTCACTTTCAACTATCCCTATAATGCGACTCCACACAGCGAGGGTGATTAGCTCAGCTGGGAGAGCACCTCCCTTACAAGGAGGGGGTCGGCGGTTCGATCCCGTCATCACCCACCACTCTATTAGAGTGCTACGTTGTGTAAAGCAAGAAGATTTGAGATTGGGTGATTAGCTCAGCTGGGAGAGCACCTCCCTTACAAGGAGGGGGTCGGCGGTTCGATCCCGTCATCACCCACCATTCTCATACCAGCCGTCTTCTTGCTTAATGAAGTACAGAAGTGGGTGATTAGCTCAGCTGGGAGAGCACCTCCTTACAAGGAGGGGGTCGGCGCTTCGATCCCGTCATCACCCACCATCCTCATACCAGCCGTCTTCTTGCTGAATGAAGTACAGAAGTGGGTGATTAGCGCAGCTGGGAGAGCACCTCCTTACAAGGAGGGGGTCGGCGGTTCGATCCCGTCATCACCCACCACTTCTGCGGGTCGTTAGCTCAGTTGGTAGAGCAGTTGACTTTTAATCAATTGGTCGCAGGTTCGAATCCTGCACGACCCACCATTATCCGCAAAGTTTTACCCTTCTGAAATGAAATCCACCTTGCTTTTATAGTGCCCCAAGTCGTGTGGGTGAGAAAAAATCGTCTGGAACGATTTTTAACAACGCTTGCGTTGGCCCTGCAAGGGTGAGTCTCAGGATGAGACGAATAGCCCTGCGTTCAGGTTCAAGCCGAGCGAAGCGAGACAGCAACGCGTCAGCGTTGACCCGAAGGGCGAGGCCGGAGGCCGAGTCATCCTGCACGACCCACCAATATCCGCAAAGTTTACCCTTCTGAAATAAATCCACCTTGCTTTTTATACTGCACCGAGTCGTGCGAAACGAGACAGGACTATCCTGGAGATGGGAGTCTTGTAGGCCCATTTTGGGTTTCAGGCTAAAAAAATTATAGAAAACAGAATATTACACCACTCCATCACTGTCATGTTCCGCTGACACATAAGGAGTGATTTTATAGCTGTTCTTACCCGCCCATTATCTGTCTCGGAAATCCAGAAGGCAGAACCCGCCGATAACGACGAACAGGCACCGACCCCTGTTCGTCAGGACGCGCCCGGCGGCGCGTATGAAGATGAAACCTGAGCATCAGGTTCCGCATATCGCGCTTTCTCTGACAAACAGGGAAAACCAGCCCGCTCACTCTATTGAGTATAAAGTCAATAAAGTCATTTAGTTAGCAGAGCCTTCGAAAGAGTCTATCTTGAAGTAACGAGCAAAAGATAATCGTTTTTATAGAGCGGTCAGATCGTATCGACCGGCTTGGCCGATCAGTATCACTTTGTTAGTGATTTATATGATGGTTTAAAAATTAATCAAAAAAATAAATTTTAGAAGAGGCAATCGTGACACTAACTCGATGAACAAGCAGAAGAAAGGAGAAACACGGCGAAAGTATTAACGCAGCAAATAGTAAAGAATCAGTAAAGATTTAAATGATTGTGTCGATATTTAATCAGGCAGATGTTTCCACCTGTTTCTAATGAAATCTACTGACGCTATTGATACCTCAAGGATTGGGACATGGAAATCAACACAGCCTCGACGACCTATGTTTCGAATGAAAGAAGTAATACATCGAGTTCAGCAATTAAAAATCAAGTGAACAGCAATTCCGTACAGAGTGAACAAAATAAATCCACCAATACAACATCCACTAAGGTATCGTCTTTCGCCCAACAATTAAGTGATGCAGCTACTCGAGCAGAAAAACGCGATGCCAGTCTTAGCCGCAGCGAACTCAAGACTAAAGCCGAGTCAGTTCTCAAAGAGATCACCGATGCGAATTATTATACCGATTCGTATAAAAAAATTTATGACGCCGAGGTGCCCGATACAACTGACCCAGATTTGCTGGCTAGGGCAACACAGGCCACTGATTATTTAAATGGTAAGGCAAGCAATCCGTTCAAGGGGATGTCGCGAGAGCAGTTGGCGCTGATTACCTACGATGACAGTGGCACGTTTACTGTTAATGAGCGCAGGGCCGCATGGAATGAATCTAATAACCAATACGAAGCATGGGCACAGAAAGTTGTTGCAAAAGCCATGGCTGAATATAACCGAACTGGAAAAATTACACAGATTTATTCGGACATACTCGAATTTTATAAATCACAGCCCGCGATAGAGCAGGCACAATATCCAGCAAGTTATGAAGCGCAATTACAGGCAAAAATATCATTAAGCTCATCATCGCTTACAACAAATAGCACCTCCCTGTTTAGTACGCTGAATAACTGGAAAAACGAGCTACAGGAGAAAAATTCCCATCTCGCCCCGATGAGCCTTTTCACCCTGCTTGCCAATGACAATAAAAAATAATCCGTTATCGTCTCTGCCCGAAATGCTGGGGGATTGATGGAAAATACGCCGTTGCTCTGCCTGCAAAGCGTCACCCACGCCTACCGTACCGGCGCATCCATACAGTCGGTGCTACATGATGTTTCGCTGTCCATTCCTTCTGGCCAAAGCTGCGCCATCGTCGGCGCGTCCGGTTCGGGCAAAAGCACCCTGCTGAATAACCAGCCCAGCGCCGGACGTCTGTTGCTGAATGGCCGCGAGGTAACGGTACATCGGGTCTACAATGATAGAGTGTTGTGTGATATCTCTTTTTTTTCATGATATTAGAGTCAAAATCAGGATTCTGCACGCCCCACCAATTCCGCCAGAGTTTTATCTTCCTGAAGTCATTCCGCCTTGTTTAACCCATATCGCGAATCCATGCCTTTTCTGTTCCTCATCATGGTTTAAAAACGCTTTACCTATTATTTTACCCGCCGCCTATCATTACTGATGTAAAAAACGCCCTTACCGGGCGTTTTTTATAGCTGAAGCATCACCGCACGATCATTAAATTTCCCAATCATGGTTATAACGTTTGGGTTTGAACTGAATGACATCCCCTTTTTGCAAACCATGCAGGCTCAAATCGTCTTTTGCCACTTCCGCTTCTATCAGTTCCTGCTCATCGCCCAGTTTCAATGACAGACGGGTCAACGCGCCAAGCGGGCGAATATCCCGCACCACAACGGGCTGGTATCCCTCCTGAGCCTGCGTGGACAAAGCGACTTCATGCGGCCGGAACAGAATGGTTTCATCGGTCTGCGCGATCTTCAATCGGTTGCTGTCTCCCAGGAAGTGATAAACGAACTCACTTGCAGGCCGATTATAGACTTCATCCGGGGAACCAATCTGCTCAATGACGCCTTTGTTCATCAGTACGATACGATCGGCAACTTCCATGGCCTCTTCCTGATCGTGCGTTACGAATACCGATGTCAGATTGATGTTTTCATGTAACTGGGATAACCAACGGCGCAACTCTTTACGGACTTTGGCATCCAGCGCGCCAAAAGGCTCATCCAACAACAGAATACTGGGTTCGACAATCAGCGCACGAGCCAGCGCAATGCGCTGGCGCTGTCCGCCGGAAAGCTGTTCAGGATAACGATCCGCCAGCCAGTCCAACTGGACCAGATTCAGTAATTCATGAACTTTTTGTTCAATTTCACGCTTTGAGGGTCGAATGCTTTTTGGTTTCATGCGCAACCCAAACGCCACGTTGTCAAACACGGTCATATGTCGGAACAGCGCATAATGCTGAAAAACAAAACCGACATTACGCTTGCGGACATCGTGAACGGAGACATCTTCGCCATGAAAAATGATGCTGCCGCTGTCCGGCTGTTCCAGACCCGCGATAATACGCAACAGCGTGGTTTTGCCACATCCGGACGGCCCCAGAAGCGCCACCAGTTCGCCGCTCTGAATGGCCAGGTTGATTTCGTTCAGTGCCTGAAACTGACCAAATTGTTTATTAATATTGCGGATCTCAATGCTCATTTTTGGTCAGCTCCTGTTGTTTCTGTATTTGCTTCGTCAACCTGCTTTCGCTCCACTGGCGCAGCAACAGAACCACCAGCGACATCACCAGCAGTAGAATTGCGACGCTGAAAGCAGCGACGATGTTATATTCGTTATAAAGAATCTCGATATGCAGCGGCAGCGTATTAGTCAGCCCGCGGATATGGCCGGAGATAACGGATACCGCACCAAATTCCCCCATTGCTCTGGCGGTGCATAGCACGACGCCGTAAATAAGCGCCCACTTCACATTCGGCAGCGTAATGTGCCAGAACATCTGCCAACCATTGGCGCCCAGCAATCTCGCGGCTTCTTCCTCCTGAGACCCTTGTTGCTCCATCAGCGGGATCAGCTCGCGCGCGACATAGGGCAGCGTGACAAAAATGGTCGCCAGCACAATGCCCGGAACCGCATAAACAATTTCCAGATTATGAGCCGTCAGGAAGGGATAGAGCTTGCTTTGAGCACCAAACAACAGAACATAAACCAACCCGGCGACTACGGGTGAAACGGAAAATGGCAGGTCAATCAGCGCCAGCAGCAGACTCTTGCCACGAAATTCAAATTTGGTTACACACCATGCGGTTGTCAACCCGAAAACCACGTTCAGCGGTACGGAAATCGCCGTTGCCAGTAAGGTCAGTTTCAGTGCCGAAACGGCATCAGGCTCAGAGATTGCATCCCAGAATGCCCCAATGCCTTTATCCAGACCTTGAGTCACTACCATCAGCAAAGGCAACACCAAAATCAGGAAAAACACAATCCACGCCAGCGACACCAAAATGTAATACGCGGCCGATTGTTTTTTGGCTTTCTGCACACGGGATTGAGAGGAAATAACCTGTTCCATGACGATCTTGCCTTACAGTTTCGGTTGAATACGACGCTGCAATAAATTAATCAGCAGCAGCATAATGAAAGAAACCAGCAGCATAAATACGCCAATCCCGGTTGCCCCTTTATAGTCATACTGATCGAGTTTCGAGACGATCAGCAGCGGCAAAATTTCCGTTTTAAACGGAATGTTGCCGGCGATAAATACCACAGATCCGTATTCCCCAACGCCGCGCGCAAAAGCCAGCGCAAAGCCGGTCAACCATGCGGGCAACAGTGTAGGAACCAGAACGTGGCGAAACACCTGCAATGGACGAGCGCCAAGACACGCCGCCGCCTCTTCAATTTCTTTCGGAATATCCGCCAGCACGGGTTGCAGCGTTCGGACCACAAAAGGCAGCGTGACGAAAATCAACGCCAGCGTAATCCCGATGCTGGTATAGGCAATTTTAAAGGGAAACAGCGAACCAATCAGACCATTGGGCGCATACAGCGCCGTCAGGGCGATCCCGGCTACTGCCGTCGGCAGCGCAAACGGCATGTCGATCATCGCATCAATGATTTTACGCCCCGGGAACGTATAACGAACCAAGACCCATGCCAGCAGCGTACCTAAAACACCATTAATAAAGGCAGCCGCCAGCGCAGTACCAAAGGAGAGTTGCAGGGAGAAAAGCACCTGGCGGCTGGTAATCAATTCCCAGAACTGTACCAGCGTCAATTGACTGGCATAAAGAAACATACCGGCCAATGGAATAAGGACAATCAATCCTAAATAACTCAGGCTAAAGCCCAAAGTTAATCCGAAACCGGGAATCACCGAGGAAGAACGCTGCGACATACTGTGCCTTTAATTGTCATGCTCAAAGATCCTGGCCAATTAAATAATTGCCGACGAACTAAGGCCGCTATTTCCCTTATCTTTCAACATGAAACCATACCGGCCTTTTTCACGTTGAAATCCATCAGGAATAAATAGCGGCCTGCGTATATCAGAAAGTCATAGGTTACTTATTGATTTCCTGGAAAATTTTATCGAACACGCCACCATCATTAAAAAAGGTTTCCTGTGCGGCTGTCCAGCCGCCGAAATCTTTATCAATCGTCACCAGCTCCACCGGCGCGAACTGATCTTTAAATTCTTCAGCAATTTTGGCATTACGCGGACGATAGAAGTTTTTACCAATGATGCGCTGTGCTTCATCGCTATAAAGGTATTGCAAATAGGCTTCCGCCTGTTTCTGCGTTCCCTTGCGCTCAACCACTTTGTCTACCACGGCAACAGGCGGTTCTGCCAGAATTGACAAGGATGGCGTGACAATCTCGAGTTGATCGCCGCCCTGTTCTTGCAGAGAAAGATACGCTTCGTTTTCCCATGCCAGCAGAACATCACCTAACTGGCGCTGTACAAAGCTGATCGTTGAGCCGCGGGCCCCCGTATCTAGAACGGGTGCATGACGATACAGTTCTGTTACAAACTTCAGCGCCGTTTCATCATTGCCGCCGGGCTGCGCTTTGGCATAAGCCCAGGCTGCCAGGAAATTCCAGCGCGCTCCGCCAGACGTTTTCGGGTTTGGCGTAATGACTTCCACGCCCGGCTTAACCAGATCGCCCCAGTCTTTAATTTGTTTCGGATTACCTTTTCTCACCAGAAATACAATGGTGGAGGTATAAGGCGTACTGTTATCCGGCAAGCGGGTCTGCCATTTAGGATCGATAATCTGCTGATTCAGGTTGAGTGCATCAATATCGCCGGCCAGCGCCAACGTGACCACATCAGCCTGCAAACCGTCGATAACAGAACGCGCCTGCTTACCTGAACCGCCGTGTGAATTCTTGATGGAGATATCCTCACCCGTTGTCGCTTTCCAGTGCTTGATAAAAGCAGCGTTGTATTGCTGATAAAGCTCACGAGTGGGATCGTAAGAAACATTCAATAATTCCGTCGCCGCAGAGGCGACGCCAGAAAATAAGAGCGCTGCCGTAGCAACAGATAGCCCCAGACGACGTATTGACATTATTATCACTCCCCAAAATTTGAAAGTATTTATCGGCCTGTCCGATTTATTCGTTGCGACTACAAAGAAATGTCGAATCAGGCGAATATAAAAATAACGACGAATGCTCCTGATTTACGTGCTGAACCAACACGGCTATCAGACTGACAACATGGAAGTGACAATAGAGGATATGGGAAAGTGGCAAAAATACTGTTTCGCGATAATTTATGCTATCACGTTATATTGTTAATGGTTATGTAATGGTTTTCAATCTAAGTGAATATTAGTACAGGAATAACGCCCGCCTCCTTTTTAAAGATCGAAGCAGACGCGTCCCCTACTGTGCGGACTTAGTCTTCTTCGTCGAGTTGCAGGGCGACGTACAGCAGCAGGCGATCGTCGAAATTTCCCAGATCCAGTCCGGTGAGTTCGGAAATGCGATTAAGGCGATACTCCAGCGTATTCCTGTGAATAAACAGCGCCTTAGCTGTCGCACCCGGTTGAACATTGTTGCGGAACCAGGCTCCCAGCGTCCGGCGTAACAGTCCATTGCCATCCATTGCTTTCAGTTTGCCCAAAGGACGCACCAGTTCATTTGCCTGCCAACCACCGCGCAAACTATCCAGTAATACCGGCAGCATCAGATCCTGATAGTAATAACAACGCTGCGATGGCATACGCTGCTTGCCGACGCTCATGGTGGTTCGGGCGGTCCGATAAGAGCGGGCAATGCTGCCGGGGCCGGAAAAGTAATTCCCCAAGGCCAGACGAACCCGAAAACGGCTGCTTTCCGCCATGCGGGAGAGCAGATTGTCGACCCGCCGACGATGTTCCTCCGCATCCCAGCGACCGTGACAGTTCAACGCCGGCTTCAGTACCACCATTTCCGTCAGCGACACAATGGCAATCAGGTTGTCGCGCTCTGGCGTCGTCAGCAGCGTTTGCAACTGTTGCAGTTCCTCCATTGCGCTATCTACGCCGAGTTGTCCGCTATCGACTTCCACAACCGCCGCCACTCGCGGCTTATTCAGGTCGATCCCCAAACGCTGCGCCCATTCCATCAGCGCAGGAGATAATTCATCGGTACGAATCAGGTTCAAAACCAGCTCTTCGCGCAAACGACTATCCTGCGCCAACATATGCAGCAGCCTCGCCTGTTCCAGCATCATTTCAGCCGTCATACAAACCAGCTCGCCATACTGCCGCAGCTGGCCGGGATTTCCAGTCAGACCGATGACCCCCACAATTTCTCCATCAATTCGCAACGGCAGATTGATGCCGGGACGGACGCCATGCAAATGACGGGCGACCGCATCATCGATGTCGACAACCCGCCCCTGAGACAGCGCCAGCAGTGCTCCCTCATGCAATTCACCCAATCGTTCCTGATCGCCACTGCCAATGATTTTGCCGCGGGCATCCATCACATTGATATTACTATCAATAATCTGCATGGTTCGTGCAACGATATCCTGAGCCATCCTGGCATTAAGATGATATGACGCCATTTCGACCTCTGCGGGGAACACTGACAATTGCACCAGCATAACGTCACTTGTTACCTCGCACATTGTGCAAATTAACAAAGAATGGTGGATTCGTTTAAAACTGTGGAAGAACTCACAGAATACGGGCAGGGAAATGGAATAGCCGGGCACAGGCGCACCCGGCATAGAGAGAAATTACTGAGTTAACAGATAGATATCGCTATCGCCACGTCGAATATTCAACGCCAGAACCGCCGGTTTACTGTCCAGGATCTTACGCAACTCACCAATGTTCTGCACGGGTTGCTGATTGACGCCAAAAATGATGTCGTCCTTTTTCAAGCCGATTTTCGCCGCGGCCGTTCCCGCTTTGACATTATCAACCTTGACGCCTTTCCGACCATCCAATTCAGTATTACTTAATTCGGCGCCTTCAATACCTGAATAGAGGTTGCCTGACGACACCTGAGTCTGACTGCTTTGTTGAAGCGTCACATCGACCGTCAACGGTTTGCCGTCGCGCAATAATCCCAGCGATACCTTGCTGCCGACCGGCAATGAACCGACCTGGGCACGCAGCGCAGAGAAGCTGCTGATGGCTTTTCCGTTCAACGTTACGATCACATCGCCTGCCTTTATACCCGCTTCAGCCGCCGCAGACTTCGGTTGAACCTGGCTGACAAAGGCGCCGCGCTGGGCATCCACTTTCATGGCCTGAGCCAGTTCGGAATTCAATTCCGTTCCGGTAATCCCCAGTTCGCCCCGTTTCACTTCGCCAAATTCGACTATCTGTCCGACCAGACTTTTCACCATATTACTGGGGATCGCAAAACCGATACCGATATTACCGCCATCCGGCGCCAGAATTGCCGTATTCAGGCCGATCAATTCACCGTTGAGATTTACCAGCGCGCCACCGGAATTCCCCCGGTTGATAGCCGCATCGGTCTGAATAAAGTTTTCATAGTTTTCAATATTCAACCCGCTCCGTCCCAGAGCGGAAACAATGCCGGACGTTGCCGTTTCCCCCAATCCATAAGGGTTACCGATCGCCACGGTATAATCCCCGACGCGTAACTGATCCGAGTCAGCCAATTTGATGGCGGTCAGGTTTTTAAAATCTTTCAACTGCACCAGCGCAATATCCGAACGCGGATCTCTGCCAATAATCTTGGCATCATATTTACGGCCATCGCTGAGTCTGATCTGAATTTTATCTGCGTTTTCTACTACATGGCTATTGGTCACCACATAGCCTTTTTCCGCATTGATCACCACCCCGGCACCTAACACCTGGAAATTCTGCTGTCTGGAGGGTTGTCCATCATCACCGTCTCCCTGACACATCGGTGATGTCTGAAACGGGGAACCTTCCTGACAGAATGGTGAATTCTCTCCGAAGAATGGTTGGAGCTGCTGAGGGATCTTCTCTTTATCGACATTAGTATGTCCTTCCACATAAATACTCACGACGGAAGGCATCACTTTTTCCAGCATGGGAGCCAGACTGGGAAGCTGTCCGCTGGAAGACGAGGACAAAACTGACTCTGCCGCATTAGCAGCGATAGGCCCCATTGCCATCGCCAGGCTTAAGGTCAGCGCGCTTAGAACCAATGATTTTCTTTTCATAAGGGATATATCTCATATTAATCAACACGCAAGTCTTACGGCCTTTTATACCCGGTCGCAGTCAAAAAGCAGGAAAGCGGCAAACAAATGCCGCCGGTACACTGCCGCCTGAAGACAGCGGATACATGCAGTGGTCGTGCTGTATGAGATAAATATGGACTAACAAAGTTCATCCGGAGAAGAAGATGAAGCGTAAGAAAATATTGAACCTCTTTACAAAAGTGCTTATTCCGCCGCCATCAATCTCCGATACTCATCATAAGCATATAAATCAGTCATACCGCTGATATAGTCCTGAATCAAACGGGCACGATAGTAGTACTCGCGAATCTCTTGTTCTTTGAAAGACAATCCTGCAAGTTTCTCCACGGCTTCACGGTAAGCCAGGCAGTGTTTGCTGGATAATTTATGGTACAGCCGGGTTTCGATAGGGTAACGCTTGTGGTGATCTTCTTTTACGAGTTGGCTGAAATCCTGATATGACATCTCAAGCAGCGGACTATAAATATCCAATAGTCCACGGATCACCCGATATCCCTGTAACTCCAGTTGTTCCACTTCGTAGTGATTAAAAACGTGTTTCAGCGCAACATTTTTGAATATTTTCAACAGCCGGTTTTGCGGGCTGCCATCTTCCAGCAGGGCATGATTAAACGATCCGGCATAGATTGCCGGCAAATTATCGATAAACCGCTGTGAAGCATGCGGCACCATTTTGGCCACGGTATTCACCCGAAGGTTCATAAAAAATTGATCGTTCATACTGCGCCACGGCTGACGCTCGCGCCCCTCGTACGCCCGGCCCACCGTTTTGGCAAACAGATCCCCGGTTCGCACTTCTCCCCAGGCGTCACGCAGACGATCGTGGAGTTGTTCAATAGTGAGAATATCTTTTTCTACCGCGTCTTCTAAATCGGCAATGCAGTAAGAGATATCGTCCGCAGCCTCCATAATGTAGGTCAGCGGGTAACGGTGAAATTCACCCATGGATAATTCGTCACGCAACCGGGAAACAAACGCTTCCTCCGCCAGATAATACCCCGGTTTTTTCATCAGATAGTTGTATTCAGCGGGGATTTTTTCGCACCAGTAAGCAGGACGGGTATATTTCAATATGCAGCCAACCTGACCGTAGGTCAGATTCAGTTTAAGTAAGGTATGCACCATGCGAATAGCCTGCGCATTGCCTTCAAAATGACTGAGATCCTGCCGAATCCTGCCGCGTAATTCATTCAACCCGTCATCCTGCATACGCAAGAAATCGACCCGGCACCGATCTTCATGAGTCGCCTCTTCATCAAGAGAGGTAATGTCCATTAACTGGCAGAACCAGTTATTAATTGCGGATTCACCAAAATGTCCAAAAGGCGGGTTGCCGATGTCATGCATCAGACACGCCATTTCCACCATACTTTCAAACGGGGTTTGCATGTTTTCCAATCCCAGCGCTTTAAGTCGGTTTGTTTCTTTCAGGCGATGAAGAATCTCTTTGGCAATGTAACGCCCTACCTGTTGAACCTCCATGGAGTGCGTCAGTCGTGAACGCACGGCGGCATTGCGCTCCAGCGGGAAAACCTGCGTTTTTTGCTGTAGACGGCGGATGGCGGCCGAATTGACGATACGTCCACGATCGCTTTCAAACTGACGAATGACGGCATATTCATCCTCGGCAATAATCTCGGCACTGAAAGGTCGCTGAAAGCTTATCTTCTTCGCAAAATCGATATCAGACATAGGATTCTCCATGTTATACCGCTAACGTCAGTTCACACGCTCCATTTACCCTTGCCAGCCATGATAGACTAGCTTGACGTCATACTCGTGCTATTTATAACAAATTTTGTGGGGATCTTTATGAAAGTCGGCATTATCGGCGCTATGGAACAAGAAGTGATTCTTTTACGCGATCGCATCGAAAACCGTCAGACCTTGCAGCGCGCCGGATGTGAAATCTACCGTGGGCAGTTAAACGGTGTCGATGTCGCATTACTGAAGTCCGGTATCGGCAAAGTCTCCGCCGCGCTGGGCACCACATTGTTGCTGGAACATTGTCAGCCGGACGTGGTGATTAATACCGGTTCCGCAGGCGGACTCGCGTCTACGCTGAAAGTTGGCGACATTGTGGTTTCCGATGAAGTTCGCTATCACGATGCCGATGTTACCGCGTTTGGCTACGAACCGGGTCAGATGGCGGGTTGTCCTGCGGCGTTCATCGCCGATGAAGAGTTAATCACGCTGGCTCAAAATGCGATTACGAAACTCCAGTTGAACGCGGTACGCGGTCTGATCGTCAGCGGTGACGCCTTTATCAACGGCGCCGCGCCGCTGGCTCGCATCCGTCACACCTTCCCGCAGGCCATCGCCGTAGAAATGGAAGCGACCGCCGTGGCGCATGTTTGCCACCAGTTTGGCGTGCCTTTTGTTATCGTGCGTGCCATTTCCGACGTTGCCGATCAGGAATCGCACTTGAGTTTCGATGCGTTCCTGGCCGTGGCCGCCGAACAATCTACCCGTATGGTCGAAACCATGTTGCAAGCGTTGGCTAAGCGCTAATGTTGCTGAAGCGATGGATGCTCCGCCTGCTGGGTATCCTGTTTTTTTCCCTGTTGGCGGCGGCACACGCCGCGCCTCAACGCGTGATCAGTCTGGCGCCTCATGCCACGGAGATCGCTTATGCGGCAGGAATGGGGGAACAATTGGTTGCGGTCAGCACCTGGTCGGACTATCCACCCGAAGCGAAAAAACTGGAGCAGGTGGCTTCCTGGCAGGGGATCAATCTGGAACGGATCCTTGCGCTCAAACCCGATCTCATTCTGGCCTGGCGTGAAGGTAACCCGCAAAGGCCGCTGGAGCAGTTGGCCAATTTTGGTATTCCCATCGTTTACCTTGATCCTAAAACGCTGGAAGATATTCCTGCCGCGCTGCAACAGTTGGCAACATACAGTCGCCACCCGGAGGTGGCAGAAAAAACCGCCGCCGGGCTTCGCCAGCAAATCACGGACTTGCGGCAGCGCTACGCCAGCAGGCTCCCCACGGGTGAACCGCGTCCACCGCTGCGTGTTTTTATGCAGTTTGGTTCCCAGCCGCTTTTTACTTCAGCGAAAGACACGCTGCAAAGTCAGGTTGTGTCACTGTGTGGCGCGCAGAATATTTTTAACGACAGCCCGGTGCCCTGGCCGCAGGTCAGTCGGGAGCAGGTATTGATGCGCTCACCGCAGGTCATTATCATCAGTGGTTCAGCATCTGCGATTGCCAATACGCAAGCTTTCTGGAAACCCCAGCTCAGCGTCCCGGTTATTGCGGTTAATGAAGATTGGTTTAATCGTAGCGGGCCCCGTTTATTGCTGGCGGCGCAGCAAATTTGTCAGCAATTATCCGCTTTGCCAAAAATAGGGTAATGTTGTGCCTATAGCCTGAGCAAAAAAATGGTGGGAAACAAACTAAACCACCCGGCGAAAACGCCAAAAGCAGGGCAAAAACGAATAGCACTATTTTGAACCGTAATCGGTTCTTTTTTAACACCAGGTAATTTGAAAATGAAAAAGGCATTGCTTTACGCAGGCTTGCTTCTGGCAGTCTGTGGTTCTGCTTATGCAGGAAATAATAGTGGGCAAATTAACGCCCGGTTAACCATTCTGCCTTCATGTGGCGTTGAGTTGCAGGACGACCAGTATCAGATGCAATGTAATGTGGCTTCCGTGTCTCAGCCCAGAATAACCGAGTCACGCGTACTGACTGAACGGATAACAACATCGGCGGCGACAACAGCAAACAATGTGGAAATACATCTGATTACGGTTGAATGGTAAACCCCCGGCCCTCCCGCATGACCATACCCACTGATAACCAATATGTGCTTCAATCTTTACCGCTATAGTTTTGCCCTATCTGTCACCGATAAAAATGTCCATTCATATGTAAAAAACCCGTGTGCCTATTCAGGCCACACGGGTTTTATTTTTATCCGTTGAAGGTTTTATCAGATACTGAAAGAAGAACCGCAGCCGCACGTGGTTTTCGCATTCGGGTTAGTGACAACAAAACGCGACCCTTCCAACCCTTCGGTGTAGTCAACCGAACCACCCACCAGATATTGCAGGCTCATCGGATCTACCACCAGTGCCACGCCCTGTTTTTCAATGGTCATGTCGCCTTCATTGATTTGATCATCAAAGGTAAAACCGTATTGGAAGCCGCTGCAACCGCCACCAGTAATATAAACCCGAAGTTTCAGCTCAGGATTTTCTTCATCAGCAATCAGGTTTTTCACTTTGTTTGCTGCCGCATCGGTAAATTGCAGTGGCAATGCTATATCGTCGCTCATCTCTTTTACTCCCAACTCAGGGTCGTCATACACACCCAATCATACGCTTATTATCCAGCAGTAGACTAAAACGTTCAAGATTTGACATCTTTTGTTCAATTAATCGTCACCGGCTGACATTCACCAACGATATCCGTACAAAGATTTCATAACGGCGGTCAGTTTATTAGAATGGCCCTACTTCTCATGCTAAACGCAACGTCAGGACCCACTTAATGAACAAATCTGAAAGTTTGTATGCCGCGGCACAGCAACTCATCCCGGGCGGCGTCAACTCGCCGGTACGTGCATTTAACGGCGTTGGCGGCGTTCCTCTGTTTATCGAACGGGCAGACGGCGCCTATCTTTACGATGCCGATGGCAAATCCTACATTGATTACGTGGGCTCCTGGGGGCCGATGATATTGGGACATAACCACCCGGCCATTCGTCAGGCGGTCATCGCCGCCGCCGAACGTGGATTGAGTTTTGGCGCGCCGACGGAGATGGAAGTCCAGATGGCGCGGCTGGTGACCTCGCTGGTGCCGACCATGGATATGGTGCGCATGGTGAACTCGGGTACAGAAGCGACCATGAGCGCCATTCGTTTAGCGCGCGGCTTTACCGGACGCGATAAAATCATCAAATTCGAAGGCTGCTATCACGGACATGCAGACTGTCTGCTGGTGAAAGCCGGTTCCGGCGCCCTGACGCTGGGCCAGCCGAATTCACCCGGCGTACCGGCGGATTTCGCCCGCCACACGCTGACCTGCACCTACAACGATCTGGCCTCGGTGCGTTCCGCCTTTGAGCAATACCCAGAGGAGATTGCCACCGTTATTGTCGAACCCGTCGCCGGCAATATGAACTGCGTGCCGCCGCTGCCGGAATTCCTGCCGGGGCTGCGCGCGCTGTGCGACGAATTCGGCGCTCTGTTAATCATCGATGAAGTGATGACCGGTTTCCGTGTGGCGCTGGCGGGCGCTCAGGCCCACTATGGCGTTCAGCCTGATTTGACCTGTCTGGGAAAAATCATCGGCGGCGGTATGCCCGTTGGCGCATTCGGCGGCAAACGAGAAGTGATGCAGGCGCTGGCGCCAACCGGCCCGGTTTATCAGGCGGGAACGCTCTCCGGTAATCCGATTGCGATGGCGGCAGGGTTTGCCTGCCTGACGGAAGTGGCCAAACCCGGCGTGCATCAGAAACTGACTGAACTGACGCAACGGCTTGCAGCAGGTCTTCTGTCCGCCGCCAAAGCGGAAAATATTCCACTGGTTATCAATCAGGCGGGCGGCATGTTCGGTCTGTTCTTTACCGATGCAGAAAGCGTGACCTGCTATCAGGATGTGATGCAGTGTGATGTGGAACGCTTTAAGCGATTTTTCCATATGATGCTGGATGAAGGCGTCTATCTGGCGCCGTCCGCCTTCGAAGCGGGTTTTATGTCTCTTGCTCATAGCCATCAGGATATTGACCGCACTATCGAAGCAGCGCAGTTCTGCTTTGCACGGTTGTAAAGCGGCCTGAGTTTTACCCTGTTTTCCAACGGCGTCATCTCTCTGGCGCCGTCTATTAGACTCACCCCCTAACCTATTAGGTGTATCTCTCATTGAAAAATACACCTAATAGGTTAAAATTCGACGATAACATTAAGTATGGATGCGGAATATGGAAAAACGGACTCCCCATACCCGACTGCATATTGTCAAGGCACTGGTAGCTCAGGCAAATGTTAGAGCAACTAATTCAGCGTTGAACGATGCGGATCTGTTGGGGATGGATTTTGACGGCATGTGCAATGTGATATCCGCGTTGACTACTCAGGATTTTTACAAAAGCATGACGACATACCATGATCACACGGTTTGGCATGACGTGTATCGTCCGCTGGTAGATGGTGTCAGGATCTACGTAAAAATCACGGTTATCAATGGGGTACTAATCGTCTCATTTAAGGAGAAATAATATGAAATGCCCTAACTGTGGCGGTGCCGAATTAGTACAGGGTGCAAAAGACGTTCCGTACTCATTTCGTGGGAAAAAGACAGTTTTGCCCGCTATTGATGGTCTGCATTGCACTGTGTGTCATGAAGTCATCATGAACAAAACAGAGTCGGCGGCCTATTTGGCAAAAATCGCTGATTTCAAAAATTCGGTTATCGCCGAAACGGTTGAGCCAGCATATATTGTGAAGGTTCGTAAAAAGTTAGATTTGACACAGCGTGAGGCCAGCGCAATATTTGGCGGTGGTGTGAATGCGTTTTCACGCTATGAAAAAGGAAAAGCGCAACCCCATCCTTCAACGATCAAATTGCTAAAAGTCCTCGATCGCCATCCTGAACTACTCAGTGAGATCCGTAATTAAAATCTGTCCGGCGCCGGGTGTGTAGCCCGGCATAAACATCTCTTCTTGCGATCATCCTGATGTTATTTCGCGCCAACCACGCCCATTGTCAGTGGATCTATTCGTTGCCCGGCGCAATACCGCTCATTTCACAAGCCAGTGCGCCCGCCCGTTTTAACGCATAGGTGTAACGCTCATCAAAAGGGTAACAACAGGAAAGGCGAATCGCATGTTTACAGCGGTCGCTCAACGTGTAGAGCGCACCGGGCGTCACACAGATCTTCTCCTGCAACAGATGATGAAACAGCGCGACACCGTCTACGTTGCCCGGCATCTCCAGCCAGAAGACAAAGCCGCCCTGCGGTTGCGTGGCGCGGGTGCCCTGAGGAAAATGGCGGGCGATCAGCCCGCGGGCTTCATCCAATTGAGTCGCATAGCGACGGCGCAACGTTCGCAGATGGTGATCGTATCCGCCTGATTCCAGAAATTGCGCCAGCGTCTCTGATAGCAGAGCCGACTCCGCCATTGACGACACGGCTTTAAGTCGCGCCACTGCCGCACTGAATCGTCCGGCGGCCACCCAGCCAATTCGAAAATCGGGAGCCAGGGTTTTCGTAAAGCTGGAGCAGTAGATCACCCACCCGTGGCGATCGAACGCCTTGACCGCCGGAGAAAGCGGCCAGTTAAACTGGAGCTCGCCATACAAACCATCCTCTATCAGCGGGACCTGATAATCGTTCACCAGCTTCGCCAGACGCTTTTTATCCTCCAGCGTCATACTGCAACCCAGTGGATTCTGTACATTAGGCATGGCAACGATCGCCTGAAGCCGTTGCTCTGAAAGCAGCATCTCCAGAGCATCCAGTGACAGCCCGCGTTGCGGATCGGTCGGGATCTCCACCGTTTTCAACCCCAGACTAGCGAGCAGCGGGAACAGATAAAAATAGGTTGGCGTCTCCAGACCGACACAATCACCCGGCTGGGTCACGGCTCGCAACGCCAGCTGCAACGCTTCCATGCAGCCGTGGGTCACCGTAATATCATCACTATTCAGCGCCATGCCTGAATCCATCGATCGCCGGGCCACCTCTCGCCGCAGGCGCTCACTGCCCGGCGGCAAGGCATAGCGGCCAATCATGCCGGGATGGCGGCGCAGTAGCGAAGCGGTAATCCGACTGAGCTTCGCAGTAGGATAAAAATCGCTATTCTGCGGGCAGGCAAGCGAGATATTGAGATAATCGGGATGATTTTGCGCGGCAAAGACCGTATCAATCAGGTCCAGTTTTTCACTGCCGGGCGTGATGACCTGCGCACGATGCTGTCGGGTTTTCGTCAGCGATGGCAGACGTCCGCGCACGAAATAGCCTGACTGCGGACGGGCTTCGATCAGACCGCGATCCTCAAGAATGCGCCAGGCATTGAGCACCGTATTCACACTCACCTGATGCGATCCCGCTACGCGGCGGATTGCGGGTAAACGGCTCCCCGGTAACCAGGTTCCCTGATGGATCGCCGTAGCAAAAGTTTCAGCCAGCTGTTGATAAAGCGTACTTTCCTGCGGGTCGACAATGGACACAATCACCTCGCCAATCGATGGGTACAATTAATGATTAATGCTATCTGTACTCATTACAATAGTATTTTTGTGTGTCTGTTACCATAGCCATCATTCCACTTATCATGAGTGCTCTCATTCAGTTTAAAAGGAAAGCACTATGCTCGATCCCTCTTTCTTCAGCTATGTCACCGTCATGTCGATTACCCCCGGTCCCAACAACCTGCTGCTGGCGACCTCCGGCGTCAATTTTGGCATACGGCGCACGGTGCCAATGCTAATGGGCATTCTGATTGGTTGCGGGGTGCAAACGGCGCTGATGGGCGTGGCGCTGGAACTGTTGCTGAGCTGGATGAGCGCGGTAAGACTGCCGCTCACCGTATTGGGGTGTACCTATCTGCTGTGGCTTTCCTGGAAAATTGTACGATCGTCCGCGCCGGAGTTACACGATAAAAACCAGCCGATGACCCTGCTTCAAGGCGCGCTGTTCCAGGCGGTCAACCCCAAAGCCTGGATTATGTCCAGTAACGTGGCGCTGCTCTATACGGCCAGCAGCGGCATTTTCACGATCATGTTCGCTTTTATGGCGCTAAACCTGCCTTGCATTCTGGTGTGGGCGGCACTTGGCGATCGAATCGGCAGGCACCTTCAGCAACCCTGGAAACTGCGGTGGTTCAACGGCGTTATGGCGCTGTCGTTGGTGATCACCACCCTCTGGATGTTGATGGAGGCGATCAATGTCACCAAGTAACCTACGTCACCTGCCTGCGTAGCAGATAAATAAAGTATGGCGCACCAATAAAGGTCGCCAGCAGCCCTGCCGGTATCTGATACGGGAACAGTACCATTCTGCCGCACCAGTCGGCCATGACCATCAGCCCGCCCCCAATCAGTGCGGCGCAACCAAGCTGTGGAATAACGCGACTGAATCCCAACATTCGCGCCAGGTGTGGCGCCATCAGGCCAACAAAGCTCAATGGCCCCACCAACATCGTCGACATCGCGGTGAGTACCGCGGCCAGTAATAGCACCAGCAGGCGCACCGGCGTGACGGCGACCCCCAGCGCACGCGCCGTCGTCGTACCCAATGGCAGAATACGCAGCCAGCGCTGACACAGCGGCACCACCAGCAACAGCACGACGGCGATCGCGGCAGTCCTCACCGCGTCAGCGGCTTCCACGGCATAGGTCGAACCCGACAACCAGGTCAACACATTTCCCATACGCGGATCGCCGCTAGCCAACAGCAGCGTAATCACCGTGGTGAAGGCCATGCTTAAGGCAATCCCCGCCAACAGCATGCGCTGCGTGGAAAACCCGCCTCGTCCCGCGACGATCACCATGATCAGCAGCGTTAACGCCGCTCCCGCGCTACCCGCAGGAAGCAGCCAGATAAATGCATTACCGGGGACAAAAAACAACAAGACAACAACGCCAAATGACGCCCCCGAACTGATCCCCAGCACTTCCGGGCTTCCCATCGGATTGCCGGTCAGCTTCTGTATCAACGTTCCCGCTACCGCCAACATCATTCCCGCCGCCAGCGCCGCCAAAACACGCGGCCAACGCCACGGCAAGAGTTCCATCAACAGCTCACCGTTGCTCCAGTGCCATCCCTGCGCATTTTTCCCCAGCAGCAGCGCCACCAGCGTCACCGCAATCAGCAACGCGCTGCCCAGCAAAAGCCACCATCCCCATTGGCGACGTTCATTAACGGATGCGCCAGCCCTATCCATCATCGCGGGCGACCCATTGTTACGCAGGCGAGGCAGCAGCCACAGCAATAACGGAGCCCCCAGCAACGCCGTGGCGGCCCCCGTGGGCACTTCACGCCATACGTCAGTCAGCCAAATCACCGCCTGATCGGCGACGCTCAACAGCAACGCGCCCAATAGCGGCGCCAGCCAAAGGCGATGCCACAGGCGTCTGGCGCCCAGCATTTTGGCCAGCAGGGGCGCGAACAGCCCGATAAAGCCGATAATCCCCACCGCGTTCACTAATTGCGCACTCAGGAAAATTGCCACGCCCAGCGCACTCAATCGCGCCAGCGACAGACCGAGGCCCAAATTACGCGCCACGCCATCATCCAGCCCTAGCAGAGTCAGTGGCCGCAGCAACAGTAATGTCAGACAGAAACAGACCAGCAGGCGCGGAAGAACAAACTGAACGTTGCTCCAATCCTGCTGATTCAGCGCACCGCTGCTCCATAAAAACAAATTTTGCAGTTGATCATGGTGAAACAGTGCGAATAGCTGGTTCACCGCGCCGCAGTAAAAACTCAACACCAGTCCAGCCAGTATCAACGTAACCGGCGAGAGCCGTTTTCCCCAGGCGACCCCAAAAACCAGAGCGCCCACCGCCAACGCGCCTGCCATTGCGGCAATCTGTTGAACCGCTATGCCACCCGGCACCGCCCACAGCGTCACCACCGTGATGCCAAGCTGCGCGCCTGCCGCAATCCCCAGCGTCGAAGGTTCCGCCAACGGGTTACGCAACACCTGCTGGAACAAGACGCCACACAATCCCAGACCGGCGCCGACCAGCAGGGCAATCGCCATGCGCGGCAGCAACGTATAGTGAAACAGTAATTGACGGATATCGTCGGTATCAGGCCGCCAGAATCCTTGCGGCCACAGCATCATGGGCAACTGACGCTGCAAATTGTAAGCGCCCAGACCCAGCGCTATCGCCAGCAGCACGCCGATCAGCAGGATGGGCAACGCCTGTTTTTTATGACGAGCGTTCGGGCCGCCGCCAGCGACGTTGAAAATCTCTCCCGGAGATTTTTTATGACGGGCGTCCTGCCCGTCACCCTTAGGGCCGCCGCCAGCGGCGTTGAAAATCTCTCCCGGAGATTTTTTAACGGATGTCACGCCGATCCTCCAGTGCCTGCGCCAGAACCTGAGCAAAACGCATTGCCGACAGCGTACCGCCATACAACCAAACCGCAGGCACCTGCTGCCAACGCCGTTCCCGGATAAAGGGCATGGCCTGCCAGAGCGGGCTACGGGCGACCTGCTCGATCAGAGCGCTATCGCCATGCTCAAAACAGAGCACATGCGCATTGTTGATTTCAGCCAGACGCTCAATACCGACCACGGCACTGCCCCAGAAATTGGTTTCGCCCTTCCATGCGTTTTCAATGCCAATATGATCCATGACTTCCTGAAACAGGCTGTTTTTACCGATGACCAGCGCATGATGCGAATCCAGCAGCGATATCAGCAATAGCGGGCGTTGAGTATAGGGGTGTAGTCTGGTCGTCGACTGCTGTATGAATCGTGAGAGCAGCGCTAAATGTCGTTCCGCCGCATCAGGCATCCCCAGCGCATTCGCCAGCTTGATCAGCGATGCCCTGGCCACGCTCAACGGTTTGCCCTGATTGTCACTGAAACCGAACCCCATAATGGGCGCGATACGGGTCATCTTTTCCACCGAGGGACCATAGCCTTCAGAATACAGAATAAGTGACGGTTTCAACTGGGTCAGTTGTTCCAGATTCGGTTCGGTACGCAACCCTACGTCAATCACACGTTCGGGGAGTGCCGGTTCATTCACCCACAGGCGATAGTTCGGTTTATCCGCAATAGCCAGTGGCATCACCCCCAGCGCCATCAGCAACTCCACCGGTAACCATTCGAGTGCGACAATCCGGTTAAGATCGGGATAAGTAGCCGCCTGACCGGCTGAACAATACATCAGGGGGGACAGCAGCAACGCGGTCAATAGACGACGACGCCCGTGATCCGGCAACGTCGCAGAAGGCAGTAAATCAGACATCGTCAGCAAACATAACTTACCGGCGCACCGCCGCCGGGATGAGGCAAGATTCCCATCGGGATGCCGTAGATATTTTCCAGCACGTCGCTTTGCATCAAAGCAGCCGGTTCACCCTGGGCGATCATTTCCCCGCCGCGCAATGCGACGAGATAATCACAGTAGCGAGCCGCCATATTGATATCATGCAAGACAGCTATCACTGTCAATCCACGCTCCCGGCTCATCCGTTGAATCAGCGCCAGCACCTCGACCTGATGGGCAATATCCAGCGCGGAGGTGGGTTCATCCAGTAACAGACAACCACTGTCCTGCGCCACCGTCATCGCCAGCCAGGCGCGCTGCCGTTCACCGCCGGACAAACTGTCGACCAGACGATTGGCGAACGCTTTTAGCCCGACCAGCGTAATCGCTTCGTCAACTTTTTCCCGATCGGCACTACCGAAACGTCCCAGCGCGCCATGCCATGGGTAACGCCCTATCGCCACCAGCTCGCGTACCGTCATACCTTCCGCCGCCGGCAGTTGCTGGGGCAGGTAGGCAACCTGACGGGCAAAGGATTTACTGTCCCAGTTGGCGGCAGCTTGCTCGCCCAACAGCACATTGCCACTGCTGGCGGGCTGGTGGCGCCCCAGAATTTTCAACAGCGTGGATTTCCCTGAACCATTGTGTCCAATCAAACCACAGACTTTACCGACGGGAAAGGTCAGCGACAATGGATGCAGTAACGTACGACCGGTGACGGAAAAACTCACCTCATCCAGTCTGAACGTCGTATCAGGCAATCGATTTTGATTTTGCATAACGTTTTGGTTTTCAATGACAATCAGGGAAAAGATGCAACCGTTATCAGGAAAAAAGTAAACGATAATGATTATTATAAAGGTTGCATAATAGGCTTAACGGAATCGTCCCCGCAAGAAATTTACCGCATGGGAGGATTGAAACAGGCGCCCAAAAACCCCCGGAAAATCCGGGGGAATAAACCGTTACTGACCAAACATTTGCCTGATCCAGTCAGCCACGCCCTCGCCATCCTGCTGCTCTTGCTGCGGAGCCTGCGGTTGGCTGGCCTGGCACAACGCCTGTGGATTATCCGTCCAGACCGGCAGCACGCGTCCGGCGCCGCTGCCGTTACAGATGAAGTTGCCACTGGCGTCGACCGTCATGGTGGTGATCCCTTCCGGCGGAGTCAGCATCAGCGGCAAAGGCGTCTGATTTTCCAGATAGCGACGATAAATCGTCAGCGCACCGTTTGCCCCCGTCAGCTTCGCCGGACCATTGTTATCGCGCCCGACCCAGGTGATCGCCACTTCTTTACCATCGACCCCGGCAAACCAGCTATCACGCAGATCGTTGGTCGTACCGGTTTTGGCCGCCAGATGATAATTCGGGAATTTAACCGCCAGTGAACGCGACGTGCCCCGCGCGACCACCTGTTGCATACCGTACAACGTCAGATAAGCCGCCTGGGCCGGAACCGCACGTTCCGCCTGTGGGAAACTTTGATACAGCACGTTGCCGTCTTCCGCGATCACCGAGCGTAACGCGGACAGCGGTGCGCGATTTCCCCCGCTGGCGATCGTCTGGTATTCCTGCGCGACTTCCATTGGCGTCAGACTGATGGCCCCCAGCAGCATTGCCGGCACCGGTTGAATGACGTTGTCGGGAATGCCCAAACGCTTCAACGTCGCGGTGACCTGATCCAGACCAACGGCCATACCCAGATTCACCGTCGGGACGTTCAGAGAATTCGCCAGCGCGTCAACCAGCATCACCCGGCCGCGGAATTCACGATCGTAGTTTTTCGGCTGCCACAGTTGTCCATTCGGCTGCTTGAGCGACAAGGGTTCATCCGCCAGCCAGGTATTCAGGCGATAAACGTCGGGTTGGCTTAATGCCGTCAGATAGGTTGGCGGCTTCGCCAGAGAACCCACCGGCCGACGGGCCTGCAATGCACGATTAAATCCGGCGTATTGCGTCTGCGAACCGCCGACCATCGCACGGATCTCACCGCTAAAGCGATCCACAATCACCACCGCCGATTCCAGATCGTTGACGTTACGCGCCGCTCTTAACGCCGGGATCCCCTCTTCCACCGCCCTTTCTGCCGCATCCTGAGAGACGGGATCCAGCGTGGTGAAGATTTTTACGCCCGACAGATCGTTAATCTTATCGCCCAGCCGCAGCTGCAATTCCTGACGCACCACCTGCATAAAGGCTGGCTGCGGGCTGATGACCCCGCCTTTAGGCTGCACACCCAGCGGACGGGCGCTCAACATATTGTACAGATCGGCGTCAATCACCTGCTGATTCTGTAGCAAACGCAATACCAGATTGCGTCGCTCCAGCGTGATCTGCGGGTTACGCCACGGGTTATACAACGACGCGCCTTTTACCATGCCCACCAGCAGCGCCTGCTGATCGAGGCTCAGTTCGTTGACCGGACGGCCAAAGTAATAAAGGCTGGCCAGCGGGAAACCGCGGATCTGATCGTTACCACTCTGACCGAGATAGACCTCATTGAGATACAGTTCCAGAATGCGATCTTTGCTGTAACGATAATCCATGATCAACGCCATATAGGCTTCGTTGACTTTGCGCCATAAAGAACGCTCATTGGTCAGAAACAGGTTTTTCACCAATTGCTGCGTCAGGGTACTGCCTCCCTGTACGGCGCGTCCGGCGGTAATATTCGCCAAAAACGCCCGACCGATCGAATACAGGCTGATCCCGTCATGCTCGTAGAAGTGGCGATCTTCGGTAGCGATAAGCGTATCCACCAGCAGATCGGGGAATCCGGACCGCTGCACAAACAGACGTTGCTCGCCGTTCGGCGACTGCATCATGGTGATCAACTTCGGATCGAGGCGGAAGAAGCCGAAATTGCGCTGGTTTTCCAGATTCTGGATCTGCGCCAGACGATCGTTATTAAACGTCAGGCGCGCGCGGATCTGCCCTTCTTTGCCATCCGGAAAATCGAACGGACGCCGCAGCATTTCGATGGTATTGCTCCGAACGCTGAATTCACCCGGTCGGGTGATACGACTGACCTGACGGTACTGCATGCCTTCCAGCAGGCTGATCATCTCTTTCTGGTTATAAGACATGCCTGGTTCAAGGTTAACCATGCGGCCATACACCGCCGCAGGCAATTGCCATACCTTGCCTTCAATACGGCTACGGATCTGGCTGTCAAGGTACACGCCATAAATCGCCAGCACGACCGCAAGCACCAGAGAGAGCTTGATAAAAAGCCCCAGCCAGCGTCGTTTCTTACGCGGTTTCTGCGTCATCTCTTCCTCATCGTCATAGCCATCGTCGTCGTCAAAGTCGTCCTGATAATCTTCATAATCATCATCATAGTCATCGTCCCTACGACGCCTTACGGCCTGCTTACGCGTAGGTTTCCGTCCTGACGCTCTTCCTTTGCGCCCGATAGGTTCGCGATCATCCCGAGACATTACTGTTACTTCTCCGTCAGGTTGTTAACGGCCACCTGCTTTGCGCTCAAGCCGTCTACTCTGTTTCCGCCGCACATTTCAAGGAAGCGGAAACGTCTGAAATTAGTGATGCTGGTATTTCTTCGTACGCCGGGTCGGCATCGCATTTGCCGGGTCGTCCGGCCAGACATGTTTGGGATAACGCCCTTTCATCTCTTTTTGCACTTCACGATAGGCGCCCTGCCAGAACGCGGCCAAATCACGCGTAATCTGTAATGGACGTTGGGCCGGCGATAAAAGTTCCAAAACCAGCGCAACACGCCCTTCCGCCAGCAGCGGACTCTGCCGTTCGCCAAACATTTCCTGTAGCCGTACCGACAGCACCGGCGGTTTATCGTCATAATAGGCGATAGGCAACCGGCTACCGCCTGGCACAGTGTAATGGGTCGGCAACGCACTATCCAGCCGTTGTCGCAGGGGCCAGTCCAGCAAACGCATCAATGCTTCACTGAGATTCACCTGCCGTAACGCGCGCAAATCACGCACGCCGGCCAAAGAAGGCAGCAGCCATGATTCCAGCGTAGCCAGCAACGTTTCATCATCCATCGGCGGCCAGTCAACCTCAGGCAGCCATTGCCGGGCGCACTGCACGCGGGCGCGAAGCTGCACCGCCGCAGGTTCCCAATTCAACAGAGATAGCCCTTGTTCCCGCAGCCAGCACAGCATGGCCTGCTGTAGCTCTTCATCAGAAGGTTTCGTCAGCGGGCGCGTTTGTAATATCAGGTTACCAATCTGACGGCATCTGCTGGCGCGCAGCGTACCTTTTTCCTCATCCCACTGCACGACGTTATGTTCACTCACCAACATGGGTAACTGCTGTACCAGTTGATCTATTTCCAGTGGCAAAGCCAGCAGAATGCGCGCATCCGCCGACTGGTTGTTCTGTAGCAGCGCCGGCGCCAACAGCCACTCGGTGCCGGACAACGCCTCATCTGGCGACATCATGGCCCCGATGCCGCCAGCCAACTGATAGCGACCATCCTGACTGCGCCGCCGGGCGATGCGATCGGGAAAGGCCTGCGCCAGTAGCCAGGCGGCCCACGCCGTATCAATACGACCGGATACCGACGCCAGGCGGCGCGTCAGTTGCTGTCCGCGGCGCTGCCAATGCGGCAGCGGCCGATGCAGCCAATCCATCAGGTTGATCGACCCGCTACGGGGCGGTTCTTCCAGAATCGCCGCCAGACACCCTGCCGTCGCCAGCGCATCGTCGCCTTGCCGGAGGGCGGCAAACAACATGGTTGCCAGCCGCGCATCACACCCCAGCGAGGCGATCTGCCGCCCCTCGGAAGTCAGCCGGTCCTGACTGTCGGTAATCTTCAACTGTCTCAACAAATTGCGGGCAGACTGCAAAGCGGATGACGGCGGCGTATCCAGCCACGTAAGCTGCTCCACGTCCGTACAGCCCCATTGCAACAGGTCCAGCCAGAAACTGCTCAGATCGCTGCTGAGTATCTCGGCATCGCTTTGCGCCGCAGCGCGTTCAGCCTGCTCACGCGAACAGAGATGCCAGCACACCCCCGGGCTTAAGCGCCCGGCACGTCCGGCGCGTTGCACCATGGAAGCCTGACTGATACGCTGCGTAACCAGCCGGGTTAATCCGCTTTTCACGTCGAAACGCGCAACCCGCTCCAGACCACAATCCACAACCAGACGAATACCTTCAATGGTCAGGCTGGTTTCCGCAATATTGGTCGCCAATACCACTTTACGGCGACCGGGGTCAGACGGCAGGATGGCTTTTTGCTGCTCTGCCAGCGTCAACGCGCCGTACAGCGGACAGAGATCCACGTCATCCGTTATATTGCTTTTCAACAATGCCTGAACACGTTTAATTTCGGCGACGCCGGGCAAAAACAGCAACAGCGATCCCGTCTGTTCCGTCATCAGTCGCCTGACCTGACGAGCAACGCCCTCTTCCAGCCGTTCCTGACTGTTCAAGGGAATATAATGACGTTCGACCGGATAGCTTCGACCTTCGGATACCACGCAGGCCGAGGCCGGCAGCAGGGCTGAAAGCCGCGTATTATCCAACGTGGCGGACATAATCAGCAGTTTCAAATCCTCACGCAGCCCTTGTTGCACATCCAACAATAACGCCAGCGCCAGATCGGCCTGCAGGCTGCGCTCATGAAACTCATCCAGAATGACCAGCGCGATATCTTTCAACTCAGCATCCTGCTGCAATAAACGCGTCAACATCCCTTCCGTGACCACTTCCAGACGCGTCGAAGCACCGACCCGACTTTCCGCCCGCATGCGGTAACCTACCGTCTGGCCCGGCTTTTCACCTAATTGCCGGGCCAGCCGCCAGGCGACGCTTTTTGCCGCCAGCCGACGGGGTTCGAGCATGATGATCCGTCCGTGCAGATTGCCCTGTTGAAGCAACTGTAGCGGCAGCCAGGTTGATTTCCCGGCGCCGGTGGGAGCCGAGAGCAACACCTGAGGTGAAGTATGCAGCGCCGAGATCACATCATCGAATACGGCGCTGACGGGCGGTAAAATCACAGAAATCTCCGTAAAGGTTAACTTTCAGCGGTGAGCATTGTAGCATCGAATGAAAGTAGCACCGGATGGAATCAGAACAGAGAGATAGACATGCGCGTCACCCGCCGACTGTTTTTTGCCTTATCGCTGCCAGAAAAAATCCAGCAGGACATTATCCGCTGGCGCGCTGAACATTTCCTGGCTGAAGCCGGCCGTCCGGTAGCCGCCGCTAACCTTCATCTGACATTGGCCTTCCTGGGGGAAGTGAGCGAACAAAAAGAACAGGTGTTGCGCACACTGGCGGGGCGGATCAGCCAGCCGGCATTTACGGTAAACCTGAACGACGCCGGACAGTGGCCTCGTCCCGGCGTGGTCTGGATAGGATGCCGGCAGGCACCGCGAGGATTGTTGCAGTTGGCCGAGTTGTTACGGTCGCAGGCTGCCCGTAATGGCTGTTATCAGACATCCCAGCCCTTCCATCCTCATATCACCCTGTTACGCGGAGCGACCAGACCGGTCGCCTTACCGCCTGCAGATTTCAGCTGGTCGATAAAAATGGATCATTTCTCGCTTTACCAGTCTCTGTTTGAAAATGGCAGAACCCGCTATCAAACATTGGCAAGCTGGCCACTGGTCAAGCCTCTCTCACGATAGGATACACATGCAATTTACTCCTCGCCTACAGCCGGCCAGGCTGATTAAACGCTACAAACGCTTTCTTGCCGACGTCATCACCCCGCAGGGCGAAATGCTTACGCTGCACTGCGCCAATACGGGAGCGATGACGGGTTGCGCTACGCCGGGAGACACCGTCTGGTATTCCACATCCGATAATCCGAAACGGAAATATCCCCACAGTTGGGAACTGACGGAAACACAACAAAATGAATGGATTTGTGTCAACACGCTGCGCGCCAACACGTTATTGCACGAAGCCTTGTCGACAAACCGGATAGCGGAGCTGGCCGGCTACACGACGGTCAAGACCGAAGTGAAATATGGCACGGAAAACAGCCGTATCGATCTGCTCTTGCAGGCGGCAGACCAGATTAACTGCTATATTGAGGTAAAGTCTGTCACATTATTGCAACATGGATGTGGTTATTTTCCCGATGCGGTTACCCTCCGGGGTCAGAAGCATCTGCGTGAATTGCAACAGGTCGTAACCCATGGTGAGCGGGCCGTTCTGTTCTTCGCCGTACTGCACTCAGGGATAGCGCAGGTTTCTCCCGCTCGGCATATTGATCCACGCTATGCCGAATTATTCACGGAGGCACAACGGAAAGGGGTTGAAATTTTATGTTATGCCTCCACATTATCCCCTGATGGCATCAGGCTTACGCATAAGTTGCCTTTATATACCCAATAGCGTTATGACGGGCATTCACGCCGTCTCCCGGGTGAGTGACAAATCGGCCAGGAGCAGATTTGAACGCGGCTGGCAGCGGTCCCGGATGGACCGGGTAAAGCCGCCAACCCACCTGCAACCAGCAAGATGAAGGGTATAGGAGATAAATAAAGTGAGCATCGCTATAACACGCTAACACGTTGTTTATCATCTGATGATAATCCGTTGTTCCTCACACTTTATCAGGCCGGTGTCAGGAACCATTGCCAACCTAATCTCCATCTGCTATTTATAGCGGCCTGTTTTTCCCCCTTAGGGGATCGATATACCCAAAGTGATTGAAGTTACGGTCGGGCAGCAAGCGGAGGGACGCCGGATAGCTTATCAAGATAAGTCATTTGGATAAGTGAAAGAAGCCGACCTTTATTGTGACCGACAACGCGGTAACTTCAAATAAGCAGGGTATAGTGCGTGTCGTGTTATGTAGGAGAAGCAACATGCAAGAAGGGCAAAACCGTAAGACATCTTCTCTGAGCATTCTCGCAATTGCCGGAGTAGAGCCGTACCAGGAGAAGCCGGGCGAAGAGTATATGAACGACGCTCAGCTGGCTCATTTCAAGCGTATTCTTGAAGCATGGCGCAACCAACTCAGGGACGAAGTGGATCGTACTGTATCGCATATGCGTGATGAAGCAGCTAATTTTCCCGATCCCGTGGATCGTGCCGCTCAGGAAGAAGAATTCAGCCTTGAACTGCGCAACCGCGACCGTGAACGTAAGCTGATCAAGAAGATCGCAAAAACATTGCAAAAAATCGAAGATGAAGACTTTGGTTTCTGTGAATCCTGTGGCGTAGAGATCGGCATCCGCCGTCTGGAAGCGCGCCCAACCGCTGATTTGTGTATTGACTGCAAGACACTGGCAGAAATACGCGAAAAGCAAATGGCGGGTTAACTATCCATTCAAAAGCCTGCCCTGCGAGCGTGGATACGTACGCAGGGACAGGCTTTATGGCATAGGCTTTCCAACCCCATGATTGTGGCGATCAAATAGGTTTTGATCGGTGTGGTTTCTTTACTCTGCGCTTTTCAGTACCACTCAACGTGTTAGCATTCGTATACCCGACCCGGTGTACACATTTATGGCTGGTATGTCTGAAACAAACCATTATATTGGGCGTTTTGCCCCCTCTCCTTCCGGCGATCTGCATTTCGGCTCACTGATAGCTGCGCTGGGCAGTTACCTTCAGGCTCGGGCCCGATGCGGACGTTGGCTGGTGCGCATTGAAGATATCGATCCTCCCCGTGAAATTCCCGGCGCCTCATCCCGCATTCTCTCTCAACTGGAACATTACGGCCTGCATTGGGATGGCGAGGTCGTCTATCAATCACAGCGGCATGCTCTCTACCTCGAAGCACTGCGTCAACTTCAACAACGCGGATTAAGCTACTACTGCACCTGTACTCGCAGCCGTATCCGGCAACTGGGTGGTCAATATGACGGCCATTGCCGCGATCTGGGTCTCCCTGCGCATCAGGCCGCCGTCCGCTTACGGCAGACAACCCCCGTTTTCCACTTTCATGACCGCCTGCGCGGCGATATCCATGCCGATCGCGCACTGGCTGAAGAAGATTTCATCATTCATCGTCGGGACGGGCTGTTTGCCTATAATCTGGCCGTCGTCGTAGACGATCATGAACAGGGGATCACGGAGATCGTGCGCGGCGCCGATCTGATTGAACCAACCGTACGACAAATCGCGCTCTATCGTCAGTTAGGGTATCAGGAGCCGGATTACGTTCATCTGCCACTGGTGCTGAATGTCGCGGGACAGAAACTCTCCAAACAAAATCATGCCCCTGCGCTGCCGGATAGCGATCCGCGACCGATTCTGGCCGCCGCGTTGCAATTCCTGCATCAGCCGTTACCGGAAAGCTGGCAGGATTTGACGCTCCCGGCGCTGCTTGAGTGGTCTGTCGCACAGTGGTCGCTTGATAAAATCCCCGTGAAAGCAGCAATAAATCTGTCAGAGATCACATGATCATTCTCAAAGAGAGTCTGGTGAGCTATGATTAGCCGCTATTTTTCGTGGCGTACCTTTATTTATCCATCACTATCGAGGTGTATTATCTTTACCCGAGTCGCTAATTTTTGCCGTAAAGTACTGAATCGTGAGAACGAAACGGTCGAACCCGAGGAGCCGCGTCGGTATCTGACGGTGATCCCGCGTGACCAGCATAATATTTCACGCAGTGACATCAGCGATAACGCGCTGAAGGTACTTTATCGCCTGAACAAAGCGGGCTACGAGGCTTATCTGGTCGGAGGCGGCGTTCGTGATCTGCTGCTGGGCAAAAAGCCTAAAGATTTTGATATCACCACCAGCGCGACGCCAGAACAGGTTCGTAAGCTATTCCGCAACTGTCGTTTGGTCGGCCGCCGTTTCCGTCTGGCTCACGTGATGTTTGGCGCAGAGGTGATTGAAGTCGCGACATTCCGCGGCCATCACGACCAGCATCAGGAACAGCAGGAAATCAAGAATTCCGCCCAGCAAGCCCAGAGCGGCATGCTACTGCGCGACAATATTTTTGGCTCGATTGAAGAAGACGCTCAGCGTCGTGATTTTTCCATCAACAGCCTGTATTACAGCATTGCCGATTTCACCGTCCGTGACTATACCAATGGGTTGAATGACCTGCGTCAGGGTATCATTCGCATGATTGGCGATCCGGAAACCCGCTACCGTGAAGATCCCGTGCGGATGCTGCGCGCCGTGCGTTTTGCCGCCAAACTGGGGATGACCATCAGCCCTGAAACCGCACAACCGATCCCCCGGCTGGCGGCCTTGCTGCACGATATACCGGCAGCCCGTATGTTTGAAGAGTCGCTGAAACTGCTGCAAACCGGTTACGGCTACCCCACTTACAAAATGCTGTGCGAATATCAGTTATTCCAGCCGCTGTTCCCGCTGATTAGCCGTCACTTTACCGAAGCCGGTGACACGACGCTGGAACGTATGGTCGAGCAGGTTCTGAAAAATACCGACCAACGTCTGCAAAACAGTATGCGCGTTAACCCGGCGTTCCTGTTCGCCGCCATGCTGTGGTATCCGCTGATCGAGCATGCGCAAAAGCTGGCGCAGGAAAGCGGTCTGGCGTATTTCGATGCCTTTTCGCTGGCAATGAACGATGTGCTGGACGAACAATGCCGTTCACTGGCTATTCCTAAACGTATTACGTCTTTAGTACGGGATATCTGGCAACTGCAACTGCGTTTGTCGCGCCGCCAGGGAAAACGTGCGTATAAGCTGATGGAACATCCGAAATTCCGCGCCGCCTATGATCTGCTTTGCCTGCGTGCTGAAATAGAAAACCATCAGGAACTACTGCGTCTGGCCGCATGGTGGGGCGAGTTTCAGGTTGCCGCACCGCCGCAACAGCAAAATATGCTGAAATCACTGGATGATGGCCCAACCGCTCACCGTCGCTCACGGCCCCGTCGTCCACGCAAACCGACGGCTCACAGAGAAAATACCTGATGACCTGCGTTTATCTGGCGCTGGGCAGCAATCTGGCACAACCGTTACGGCAAGTGCGGACCGCGCTAGCGGCGCTGGATAATGTCCCACTCACCCGGGTAGTCAATCGCTCTTCGTTTTACCGTAGCCGCCCGCTCGGCCCGCAAAACCAGCCGGATTACCTCAACGCGGTCGTCGCACTGGAAACCGGTCTGAACGCTGAACGGTTGCTTGACCATACGCAGAAGATTGAGCTTGAGCAGGGGCGTGAGCGCAAGGAACATCGTTGGGGACCGCGCACCTTGGATCTGGATATTTTGCTGTTCGGCGACGCCGTGATTCATACGGCGCGCCTGACGGTTCCGCATTACGATATGAAAAATCGCGAGTTCATGTTGTATCCGCTCGCAGAGATCGCGCCGGATCTGGTTTTCCCCGATGGCGAGCCGCTTTCTCAGCGTCTTGCCCATGTCGATCGCAACGGCTTGACGCTGTGGGATAACGATAACCACGATTGAACCGTGCCAACTCAGCCCACCATGTCCCACCGCACGTTTTCCCCGATTTACAACAGCAACTTGTAAGATAAGGGTATATCCCTGCACGCCAGCTTCCATTAGAATGATCGCCTTTCATTCTTCGCCCTATTGACATAGGAAGACTGTCATGAAACCGACGACCATCTCCCACTTGCGCCAATGGAAACAAGAAAAGCGGAAATTTGCTTCGATTACCGCTTACGACGCCAGCTTCTCTCGCCTGTTCTATGAACAGGGAATCAAAGTGATGCTGATTGGCGATTCCCTGGGTATGACATTACAGGGACATGACTCAACGCTGCCCGTCACCATCAATGACATTGTTTACCACACACGCTGCGTTCGTCGCGGCGCGCCCTTTGCACTGCTGCTCTCCGATATGCCGTTCATGAGTTACGCCACACCCGAGCAAACCTTTAGCCAGGCCGCAGAGCTGATGCGCGCTGGCGCCAATATGGTCAAACTGGAGGGCGGAAGCTGGCTGGCGCCCACGGTGAAAATGCTGACCGAACGTGCCGTTCCCGTTTGCGGGCACCTGGGTTTGACGCCGCAATCCGTTAATATCTTCGGCGGTTACAAAATTCAGGGTCGGGACGAGGCGGCCGCCAACCAGTTGCTTGAGGATGCGCTCGCGCTGGAACAGGCCGGCGCCCAACTACTGGTTCTGGAATGCGTACCGGTTGTTCTGGCGCAACGCATCACTGATGCCCTTTCTATTCCGGTTATCGGTATCGGAGCCGGCAACGTTACCGACGGACAAATTCTGGTGATGCATGACGCCCTGGGTATTACCGGGGAGAAAACCCCTAAGTTCGCCAAAAATTTTCTGGCGCAAAGCGGCGATATTCGCGCCGCCGCCCGCCTCTATGTACAAGAAGTTGAACAAGGTATTTATCCAGCCGAAGAACATTCTTTCCATTAATGCAGGCTGTGTTTGTTAAGTTAAGGAGTATTAGGCGTGTTGATTATTGAAACCCCTCTGCTGCTACGCCGCGAAATTCGTCGCTGGCGTCAAGAGGGGAAGCGTATTGCGCTGGTGCCCACCATGGGGAATTTGCACGACGGGCATCTGACATTGGTAGATGAGGCCAGAGCGCGGGCCGATATTGTCATCGTCAGCGTTTTTGTCAATCCCATGCAGTTTGAACGACAGGATGATCTGGCGCATTATCCCCGGACATTGCAGGAAGATTGCGAGAAACTGAATCGTAAAGGTGTGGATCTGGTTTTCGCACCCAGCCCGGATGTGATCTATCCAAACGGATTGGAAGGGCAGACGTTTGTCGAAGTGCCCGGTCTGTCCCATATGTTGGAAGGCGCCAGCCGCCCCGGACATTTCCGCGGTGTTGCCACCATTGTCAGCAAACTGTTCAATATGGTGCAACCGGATCTGGCCTGCTTCGGCGAAAAGGATTATCAGCAGTTAGCCTTGATCCGTCAGCTTGTCAGCGATATGGGCTATGACATCAGCATTGTCGGCGTGCCTATTGTACGAGCGAAAGACGGTCTGGCCTTAAGCTCGCGTAACGGCTATCTCAGCCCGGAAGAGCGCCGGCTCGCTCCCCAGCTAAATAAGGTGATGGCTGGCGTGGTTGAGCAGTTGGCCAGCGGGGAGCGCCAGATTGATGATTTACTGACTCAGGCTGGAGAAAAACTTCGGCAGGCCGGCTTCACACCTGATGAACTGTTTATTCGTGACGCCGACACCTTACAACCACTGACAGCAGCCAGCACTCGTGCGGTTGTTCTCATGGCCGCCTGGTTAGGCAAAGCGCGATTGATTGATAACCAGCAGGTCGATTTGACTGCATGAACAGAGGTAACAAAGCGATGATACGTACCATGCTGCAAGGCAAACTGCATCGGGTAAAAGTCACCCAGGCAGATCTGCACTATGAAGGTTCTTGCGCCATCGATCGGGATTTTATGGATGCCGCCGGCATTCTGGAATATGAAGCGATTGATATTTACAACGTGGATAATGGTCAGCGTTTCTCGACCTATGCCATTCCCGGCGAAAGAGGCTCGCGGATTATTTCTGTGAACGGCGCGGCGGCACGCTGTGCCTGCGTGGGTGACAAACTGATCATCTGTTCTTACGTGCAGATGTCCGACGAGCAGGCAAGAGAGCACCATCCCAAAGTCGCCTATTTCTCTGGTGATAACGAATTGCAGCGTCAGGCCAAAGCCATTCCGGTTCAGGTTGCCTGAACGTGAAAAAGGCGGTGGACACACCGCCTTTTCGTTTATGCGTCGATCACGTCCGCAGCCCGCGGCCACGTTCGATCAACCACCACGCCAAAAGATAAAACGCGACGATAAAGCCAACCAGCACCGCCATGGTAAAGATCAGCGGAACATCATGAGTCCCGAGAAAGCCATAGCGGAACCCGCTGATCATATACACCACCGGATTAAGCTTTGACACGGCCTGCCAAAACGGCGGTAGCAGCGTCAGGGAATAAAATACCCCCCCAAGATAGGTCAACGGCGTCAGCACAAAGGTTGGAACCAGACTGATGTCATCAAAGGTCTTGGCAAATACCGCATTCAGCAGCCCCGCCAATGAGAACAGCACCGCCGTCAGCAATAGCGTCAAGACGATAATCCACCAGGCATGAACCTGAAGCGGTACAAAAAACAGAGATACCACGGTCACCAGTATGCCGACACACACCCCGCGAGCCACGCCACCGCCGACATAACCAACGATGACCACATGGGTCGGCACCGGCGCCACCAGCAGCTCTTCGATGTTGCGCTGAAACTTCGCACTAAAAAATGACGACGCCACATTGGCGTAAGAATTGGTGATCACCGACATCATGATCAGACCGGGTACGATGAACTGCATATAGTCAAAACCATGCATCTCACCAATACGGGAGCCAATCAGGTTACCAAAAATAATAAAATACAGCGTCATGGTGATAACCGGCGGCAATAGCGTTTGTACCCAGATGCGGCCAAAACGATTGATTTCTTTCATCCAGATACTCTGCAAGGCCACCCAATACAACTGCATCATGCTTTTTCTCCATTACCATTAACCAGGGTGACAAACAGCTCTTCCAGTCGGTTCGCCTTGTTACGCATACTCAGTACCTGTATCCCCTGCGCGCTTAACTGGCTGAACACGCCATTCAGTCCCTGCTCGCGCATCACATCCACTTCAAGCGTCGAGGTGTCCAATAAACGGAACGGATAGCCCTCAAGCTGAGGTAACGGACTTTTAGCGGCCAGATCGAAAATAAACGTTTCCGATTTCAGTTTGGAGAGCAGATGACGCATCGATGTGTTTTCCACCAGTTCACCATGCTGGATAATGCCGATATTGCGGCACAGCATCTCAGCCTCTTCCAGATAATGGGTGGTCAGAATGATCGTTGTCCCCTGCGCGTTGAGCTCTTTCAGAAAGCCCCACATGGAACGTCGCAGCTCAATATCCACGCCGGCGGTGGGCTCGTCAAGAATCAGCAGTTTGGGTTCATGCATCAGCGCACGGGCAATCATCAGACGGCGTTTCATCCCGCCCGAGAGCATGCGGGACTTTTCATTACGCTTCTCCCATAAGTCCAATTGTCTGAGGTATTTTTCCGCTCTCAGCAACGCTTCGCTGCGTTTTACGCCGTAATATCCCGCCTGGCTAACCACGATCTGCAATACCGTTTCAAACTGGTTAAAGTTAAACTCCTGGGGAACCAACCCCAGTTGACGCTTGGCGTTAACAACATCCCGATCCAGGTCATAACCAAAAACCTGTACCTTTCCGGCGGTCTTATTGACTAATGAACTGATGATCCCGATGGTCGTCGATTTTCCTGCGCCATTAGGCCCCAATAGGGCATAAAAATCGCCCGCTTTAACCTGCAGGTCGATTCCGCGCAATGCTTTGACGCCCCCTGCGTAGGTTTTGGTTAACTGCGCCAGCTCCAGTGCGTATGTCATAAGAAATGGATTGCCTTATTATCAGTGGGTTCTACAGTTCCGATTTTAAAACTATCGTTTTTCAAACGAAGAATGTTGCCTTATATTACCTCCACTGCTCTTGTCTGTTACAGGTCATTTACTTTCATGAAAGAAATTGAAACGCTCATCGCGAATAATCAACGCTGGTCAAAAACGATGGTGGAAGAAGATCCTGGTTATTTTGAACGGCTGGCGCAGGCGCAACGACCTCGTTTCTTGTGGATTGGATGCTCGGATAGTCGCGTACCTGCGGAAAGCTTGACCAGCCTCGCACCGGGAGAACTGTTCGTTCACCGTAACGTCGCCAACCTGGTTATTCACACTGACCTCAATTGCCTGTCTGTTGTGCAATATGCTGTCGAAGTTCTGGAAGTCGAACACATCATTATCTGCGGCCATTACGGCTGTGGTGGTGTGCAGGCGGCGGTTGAAAACCCCGAACTGGGCTTAATCAACAACTGGCTGCTGCACATCCGCGACCTATGGTACAAGCATAGTTCGCTGCTGGGAGAACTGCCTCCCGAACAGCGGCTGAATACGCTGTGCGAGATCAATGTCGTCGAACAGGTTTATAACCTTGGACACTCTACCGTTATGCAGTCAGCCTGGAAACGTGGGCAAAAAATCATGATCCATGGCTGGGTTTACGGTATTCAGGATGGTCGGCTGCGCGATCTGGAAGTCACCGCCACCAACCGGGAGACGCTGGAACAACGCTATCGCCGCGCGATTTCGTCCATGCCCTGATGGATATCAGTCGACGCCCCGCAACGGGCGTCATTTATCCACCCATCTCATTCCTGGGGAACCACTTTGCCAACATAGGGTAAATGGCGATAGTGCTGTGCGTAGTCGATGCCATATCCCACGACGAATTCATCAGGAATAGAGAAGCCAACCCATTCGACTTTCACATCGACTTCCCGGCGTTCCGGCTTATCCAGCAGGGTGCATATCGCCAGCGATTTGGGCTCACGCAGTCGCAGAATTTCACGCACTCGGCTCAACGTATTGCCGGAGTCGATAATATCTTCGACGATCAGCACATCTTTGCCACGAATATCTTCGTCCAGATCCTTGAGGATTTTAACATCGCGGGTAGTATTCATACCGCTGCCATAGCTGGATGCCGTCATAAAATCGACTTCGTGTGAAACATCGATAGCCCGGCACAGATCGGCCATAAAGATAAATGAACCACGCAGTAAGCCAACCAACACCATATCGTTGCCGCTGTTACGGTAGTGTTCGCTGATTTGCCTGCCTAACTCGTTAACTCGGGTCATCACTTCCTGTTCAGAAATCATGACTTCTACGGTATGTTTCATCATACTCATAACTCTTTAAATAAAAGAATCCAGCATCATCGGCAGAGACGAATGCATATGCCCGATGATGCCCCATGCTGACCTGTTGTCAGCGCAGGCAGATTGCGCCTAAGGGCGCGAAGTATACCAGAAACCAACCGTCATCCCCATCCTTCCAGCCAGGCAACGAGTTTAACGCGGCCCAAAAATAATCGTCTCAGCCAGCGATATCTTCCTGAGTTTGCCGCATCGTTTCCCCATCATTGTTAACAAACCATCAGGATTGCGTTATTGCAGAATAAATCTGCGTAAATTGGATTGCGGCCACCCTCAAGAGCGTCTTTATATATAGCCAATCGATTTCGAGATGCAGCGCGGCGGCCGGGTAAATTTTCGTACTGGCTCAAGTTAACCGCCTTTGCAACTGGAAAGACGATGGGCATAGCATATATAGCTGATTAAAGGCGCTTTATGAAAAAACGATACCATGTATTGAGCATCTTCGCTCTTGCGGCAACCTTGTCCATTACCAGCGCCGTCGCTGGTATCACCGCCATTCCTGGCGCGAATGCGCCTCGACCAAACGGACCGTCTGCGTTCGCGCTTCACGGGCGACCAGATATGCCGCCGCCGCTCTATGAAGCATCACTACAAACTCGTCATCCCGATCAGGCATTAAGCAAACTGATCGCTAACGCCCCACAGGGAGCCGACAAAAATTACGAAGTCAGGGTGATGATCCGGGAATTGCCGCCAGAACCGGAACCCACGGCGCCGACAGGCGACAAGTAAGTAATCGGGACACAACATGTCGCGAATAAAGTGAGTGATACACATGAAGGCAGGAGTCCGGCACGCGATGAAAAAGAACCTTGTATTGATGATTTCACTGGCGATCCTATCGCCAGCCAGCGTCCTCGCCGGTCCCGGTCCGGGCCATGGAATGGGCCCCGGCCCTCATGGCGCTCCCTGGCATGACAGACCAGGACCAGGCATTGTTGTTAATCGCCTGCCCTATGGGGTCGAAACCGTTCTGATTGCCGGACTGACTTATTATGTTCTCAACGGTATTTTCTACCAACGACAGAACAATAGCTATGTCGTGGTGGAAACGCCCCCCGCGCCCGCCCATGCCATCACTCAGGGTGAGATGACGGTTTTAGATATTAACGGCGAGCGTTTTTATGTGAAAAATGGGAGCTACTATAAGCGCAATATTAATGGTGAATATCTGGAGGTTCCCAAACCTGCTGGCTTATGAAGCCGGCATCGAAATGGCAGGAAAGAACACGGGCTGATCGGTTTTAATGCTCAGGCGCACCTTCTGACCCGGTTCAAACCAGTTGCTGGTCTGAATGAGGATCACCCGATCTCCCAGACTCACCTTATAGAGATGGGATGTACCGGTAAAAAGGCGGTCCTTGATTTGCGCCGTCCCCTCAGGGTCCAGCGCCAGCGCCACATCCAGTGGACGAACCATCCAGTCGCATTGCGAATCAATCGGCTGATTCAGGGGATGATTTGCATGATGTTCGCCGAACGCACTCTGCCATTGGTGATCGCTCAGGATCCTCACCGGCAGATAATTCGTGTTCCCCAAAAAATCCGCTACAAACCGACTCGCAGGGCGATGATAGAGCTCCGAGGGATAGCCCTGCTGCATAATTTTCCCCTCTTCCAGCAGGATAAGATGATCTGCGCAGGCAAACGCCTCTTCCCGGTTGTGTGTCGCAAAAATGGCCGCAACGTGCCGCTGTTTAAGTATTTGCCGCAGCTCGGTTATCAGATGATAACGGCTCTGGCTATCCAATCCGGGAAAAGGTTCATCCAGCAACAGCAGCCTGGGTTCGCAAGCCAGCGCCCGAGCGATGGACAAACGCTGCTGCTGTTCATTTGACAGTTCATGGGGATAACGAGAGGCTACGTCATCAAGTTTCAATAGTGTCAGCATTTCGCCGCAGATCCGCGCGACTTCGCTGTCGGATTGGCCATATAAACCAAACGCCACATTACCTTCGGCAGTCAAATGAGGAAACAAGGCATAATCCTGAAAAATCATGCCGATCTGACGCTGCTCCGGCGTCAACACCTGCTGAGGGGTGCTGATGGATTGTCCGGCGAGCTTGATTTCGCCGTGTTCTATCGGCAGTAACCCGGCGATAGCCTGCAACAGCGTGGTTTTACCGCTGCCATTCCTGCCCAGCAAACAGATCGTTTCATCAGCCCTAACGGCGAACGTCACATTTTCCAGACTCAATCCTGTGGGCAATCTACAGTTCAATGACTGCACACTCAGAATATCCACCGACGTTACCATTCGATTATCCTTTGATGTTCAAAACCCGGCTCAAGCCAACCACAGGTACAATTCCCACCACGACCAGGACCAATGCCGGCAAAGCCAGTGACGCCACCTGCTCTCCAGAGGTAAACCGGAAAACATAAGTTGCCAGTGTTTCAAAATGAAGCGGACGCAATAGCAAAGACACATTCAGTTCTTTCATACTTTCGGTGAAAATCAGCACCGCACCAACCAGCAGACTGCGGCTTAATAAGGGAATATGCACCCGAGACCAGCGCTCTCCAGCAGAACATTTCAACACCAGACAGGCTCGATCCAGCGATACCGGGATCTTCGCCATACTGTACTCCAGACCATCCAGCATCAAACGACCGAACTTGACGCTGTATGCCAGTATCAAGATAAACAATGATTCTGATAGCAGCCGTTCCGGTACGGATAACGCCATGCTCTCAGCCAGCAATCCAATAGCGTTATCAACCAAAACCAGCGGGATAAACAAACCAACCGCAAGGACAGTACCGGGGATCGCATAGCTCAAACCGACCAGTCTCACCGGAAGCTGATTCGCCGACTGGCCCGCCGTTCGGGTATAAAACACAAACGACAACGCCATAAGCGTAATCAAGGCCGTGGTCAAGACAGATGCCAACAGGCTATTACCGATAGCGTGCAGGAATGCCATATCCCACCCCTGCATAAAATGCATTACCGCCCAAAATGCGAGTCGCAAAAGCGGCACAATGAATGCCAGACAGACCAGCCCCCAACAGTAGAACTGCGCCAGCCCACTACGCCAGCCGCGCAATACTGACGGAGCAAGCGGTTCTGACTGCAAACGCGTTTGATAGACCTGCTGTTTCCGCCGCCAGACGTGCGCCAAAAACATCAGTAAAAAAATAATGGGCAGAATGATAACGGCAATACGCGCTGCCGCGCCCAGATCGCCCTGCTGCTGCCAGATATCCAGCACGGTGGTCGTCAGCGTGGGGATCGCCAGATAAGATGCCACACCGTAGTCGCCGAATGCCTCCACCGCAACCAGCACCGCGCCGGTTACCATTGCCGGTCGGGCGATTGGCAGACATACGCGCCATATCACTTGCGAATGGGAATGCTTAAGCAATCGGGCAGAATGAATCAGACTGGCGGGCTGTTTCACCCATGCATGACGCGCCAGCAAATAAATATAAGGGTACAGAACCAGCGCAAGGATAACGCATGCTCCGCAGAGAGAAGCCACCGAATCGGACGGCCAAATCAGTAAATGCCGCCAAGGTGCAGCGAACATCAGCGCATCAGCATAAAGATAAGCGAGCAAAAAAGCAGGCATCGCCAACGGCAGACAGAGCGCCCAGCGCAGCATACGCTGGCCGGGAAAACGATACATCGCCATCAACCAGGCGGCAGGTAAACCGATAAGCAGGCTGAGCAGCACCGTACCGACCACCAGCACCGCCGAATTGAGCAGATATGCGGGTAATCCGGTTTGCCATATCAGGACAAATCCCCGCCCTTCAGCAAAAAATGCCTGAAAGAAAATCGCCGCTAAAGGAAGCAGCAACAGCCCCGCCAACAACCAACTACTGACGCGCCAGACACCGGAGATCATAAAATAAGAGCTATGTTAAGTTAGTCCACTATTATTAATAACAGAGCCTGATGTCGGCGTCATGGTGTCAATCAACGATAAATAGCCTGTAATCGCACGATTAACTTGAAAGAATTCGATTTGTCTGAAGCCAATAGCCGTCATCACTTGCTTTTCGGCCCGCTGTCCACTTTGTATTAGCAGCTTTTTTTACTCATGCCGCCGCGTTCTGCCCGCAAGAAAGCTTGGAACCAGAGGCAACATCTGTGATAACGTCATCTGACGATACCCGGAACAGGTTTAACCATGAAAAACACTGCGCTGGCGATGCTCTTGCTGAGTCTGATGAGCTTCTCCTCCGTCAGCAAGGCACTTAACGAATTTGAAGCGGAAGATCTTGCCGATCTGACTGCCATTTTCGTCTATCTGAAAAACAATTGCGGCTATCAGGATCTGCCCAATGAACAGATTCGCCGGACGCTAGTGGCATTTGCGCAGCAAAACCGTTGGGATCTCAGCAATTACAATACGTACAACATGACGGCCATGGGTGAGGACAGCTATCGTGATCTCAGCAAGATTGCGATCCCTACGCCTAAAAAATGCCAATCGCTGGCTCGTAATTCACTCGGACTGCTTTCCTACGCGCAATAATTCTCTCTCTTTCCGGGCTGACTGAAATTTGACCGTGCAAGCGGCTCAAGAGTTAGCTATGATGGCGCGCCAATTTTCATGGCTGTTATCGCGGAGGAAGCCCTAACATGTCCCAGAAAGAAATTTGGTATGAAACCCTGCATGCCAACTTCGGTCAGTATTTCTCTATTGATCGGGTGTTGTATCACCAAAAGACAGATCATCAAGATCTGATCATTTTTGAAAACGCCGCGTTAGGTCGCGTCATGGCGCTTGATGGCGTGGTTCAAACCACTGAGCGTGATGAATTCATCTATCACGAAATGCTTACCCACGTTCCATTACTGGCTCACGGCAACGCTAAACGCGTGCTGATCATCGGCGGCGGCGACGGCGGCATGCTGCGTGAAGTCAGTCGACACCGCAGCGTTGAGCATATTACCATGGTAGAAATCGACGCTGGCGTGGTGGAATTCTGCCGCCAATATTTACCCAACCATAATGCCGGCGCTTATGACGATCCTCGTTTCAATCTGGTCATTGATGATGGCGTGAACTTCGTTAATCAATGTTCCGGGAAATTTGACGTCATCATTTCTGACTGCACCGATCCCATCGGACCAGGTGAAAGCCTGTTTACCTCGGATTTTTATCAGGGATGCGCGCGCTGCCTGAATGAAGGCGGGATTTTTGTCGCCCAAAACGGGGTCTGCTTCCTACAGCAAGATGAAGCCGTTAACAGCCATAGAAAACTCGGTCACTATTTCAGCGACGTCAGTTTTTATCAGGCAGCTATACCGACCTACTACGGCGGCATTATGACATTTGCCTGGGCCAGTAATAATGCGGCGCTCCGTCAGCTTACCACCGAAACATTACGCCAACGCTTTGCGGCTTCGGGTATTGAATGTCGCTATTACAATCCGGACATTCATGTGGGTAGCTTTGCACTACCGCAATATTTATTAAACGCATTATCCGGCGCACGGTAATTATCGCATTAGCAAATCAATAAGGAGGTGACTTAAATTGCACAAGCTGAAACTACACGGCTTTAACAATCTGACCAAAAGCCTGAGTTTTTGTATTTACGATATCTGTTACACCAAGACAGCCGATGACCGCGACGGTTATATCGCCTATATTGATGAACAGTATAATGCCAACCGCTTAACAGAGATCCTGACCGAAACCTGCTCGATCATCGGGGCCAATATTCTTAATATCGCCCGCCAGGACTACGAGCCACAAGGCGCCAGCGTAACCATTCTGGTCAGCGAAGAACCCATGGACCCGCGTGATGTCGATAACTCGGAACATCCAGGCCCCTTGCCCAACGCGGTGGTCGCTCATCTGGACAAAAGCCATATATGCGTACATACCTATCCGGAAAGCCATCCTGAAGGCGGGTTATGTACTTTTCGCGCCGACATTGAGGTGTCGACCTGCGGCGTGATTTCACCATTAAAAGCGCTTAACTATCTGATTCACCAGTTGGAATCAGATATTGTAACCATTGATTATCGCGTGCGGGGCTTTACCCGTGATGTCAATGGCGTAAAACATTTCATCGATCACCAGATCAACTCCATTCAGAATTTTATGTCAGAAGACATGAAATCGCTCTATCACATGATGGACGTGAATGTTTATCAGGAAAATATCTTTCACACCAAGATGTTGCTGAAAGATTTCGACCTGAAACACTATCTGTTCAACGTCAACCCTGACGCACTGAGCGCTGCGGAACGCAAGAGAATCACCGACCTGCTGTATCACGAGATGCAGGAGATCTATTACGGCAGGAATCTGCCGATACTGTGATCTTTTTGAAGGGAGCGAGGCTCCCTTCCCCTACCATCACTACCGTTTCTTAAAAATTATTTTTCCCCTGACCTCACCTTTTCCCTTGTCCCATCTGGGTTAGTCGCCTTTTGCATAAGCTCACTGATAAATCCTATATATTGTATGGTTGAAATTCAAAACAACTACATCTAGTATTCAAGTCGTGACCTCATCACTACTGATGGTTGCTTCGTGGATCGGTCAGGGTACAGATACCCGTTGAAGATAGCCGCTCCGATATACTTCTCTCACGCCAAAAGGTAAATACGAATCATGCGTATTACTATTTTCACCAAACCAGATTGCGTTCAATGCAATGCGACATGCCGTGCACTGGATAAACAGGGAATTGACTATCAACTGGTGGACTTAACGGAAGATGCCCAGGCGTTACAGCAGGTAAGAGCATTAGGTTATCAGCAGGTGCCGGTCGTCATGACAGCCAACGATCATTGGAGCGGTTTCCGTCCGGACAAAATCAGTACGCTTCACGCATCCCAACGGCTGCAATAAGGGGGCGCGATGAACCCACTGGTCTATTTTTCCAGCCAGTCGGAAAACACCCATCGTTTCATTAGCAGGGTTGGGCTGCCCGCCCTGCGAATCCCCATCGCGACCGAGCTGCCGATACTGAAAGTGGATCAACCGTATATTCTGGTGGTTCCCAGCTACGGTGGCGGCAGTAGCAAAGGTGCCGTACCCCGTCAGGTGATCCATTTTCTGAACGAACGGCAAAATCGTGATTACCTGCGTGGCGTTATTGCCGCAGGCAATATGAATTTCGGTGCAGCGTACTGCATCGCGGGTGACATCATCGCGCAGAAGTGCCAGGTACCTTACCTGTATCGCTTCGAGCTGCTTGGCACCGCAGAAGACGTTGCAAATGTGCGTAAGGGAGTAACTGAATTTTGGCAACAACAGAATCCGTGATCACTAAACCAGCCAGCACGGAGCTGGACTACCATTCTCTGAACGCCATGCTGAACCTCTATGATGCAGAGGGGCATATCCAGTTCGAACAGGACAAACTGGCCGCACGGCGTTATTTCCTGCAACACGTGAATCAAAACACCGTGTTCTTTCATAATCTGGAAGAAAAACTGCGCTATCTGGTCGAAGAAGGCTACTACGAAGCCGAAGTCTTGGATCAATATGCCTTCAGCTTCATCAAGAGCCTTTTCCAGCAGGCCTACAGCCATAAGTTCCGCTTTCAAACGTTCCTGGGGGCGTTCAAATATTATACCGGCTATACCCTCAAAACCTTTGACGGCAAACGCTATCTGGAACGTTATGAAGATCGCGTCTGTATGGTAGCGCTGACCCTTGCCGCAGGCGATGCCGCGCTTGCCAGCGCCATGGTCGACGAAATCATCAGCGGTCGATTCCAGCCGGCAACGCCCACGTTTCTGAACTGCGGCAAAAAGCAGCGTGGCGAACTGGTTTCCTGCTTCCTGTTGCGAATCGAAGATAATATGGAATCCATTGGCCGCGCGATTAATTCGGCGCTTCAGCTTTCCAAGCGTGGAGGCGGCGTCGCCTTCCTGCTTACCAACATCCGTGAAACCGGCGCGCCAATCAAACGCATAGAGAACCAGTCATCCGGTATTATTCCCGTGATGAAAATGCTGGAGGATGCCTTTTCCTACGCCAACCAGTTGGGTGCGCGCCAGGGCGCCGGCGCGGTTTACCTCAACGCGCATCACCCCGATATCCTGCGTTTTCTGGATACCAAACGCGAAAATGCCGATGAAAAAATCCGGATTAAAACGCTGTCGCTGGGGGTAGTCATACCAGATATCACGTTCCAGCTCGCTAAAGACAATCAGGTGATGTACCTGTTTTCTCCCTACGATGTCGAACAGGTGTATGGCGTTCCGCTGTCGGAAATCAGCATCAGCGAAAAATACCATGAAATGGTAAACGACAAACGCATTCGCAAGTCACATATCAAGGCCAGAGAATTCTTCCAGATTCTCGCCGAGATCCAGTTTGAATCCGGCTATCCCTACATGATGTTTGAGGATACGGTAAATCGTGCGAACCCGATTCAAGGGCGTATCAACATGAGCAACCTGTGCTCTGAAATTTTGCAGGTTAATGATGCCAGCCTGTACGACGAGGACCTTGGCTATCGCCATGTCGGCAAGGATATCTCCTGTAACCTCGGCTCGCTGAATATCGCCAAAACCATGTCGTCTCCCGATTTTGGGCTAACGGTGGAAATGGCCATTCGCGCCCTGACCGCCGTTTCCGATATGAGCCACATCCGTTCCGTGCCTTCTATTGAGAAAGGCAACGACGAATCTCACGCTATTGGCCTCGGTCAGATGAACCTGCACGGCTATCTGGCGAAAGAGCGTATTTTTTATGGCTCAGAGGAAGGTATTGATTTCACCAACATCTATTTTTATACCGTTGCCTATCATGCCATTCGCGCCTCAAACCAACTGGCAATAGAACGTGGTCAGCGCTTCAAAGGTTTTGAAAACTCGAAGTATGCTTCGGGTGAATACTTTGACAAATACATCGAGCAGAGCTGGTTGCCTGCTACGGAACGCGTAAAGGCGCTGTTTTCACAAGCCGGGATCGCCATTCCCAGTCAACAGGATTGGGCCGCTTTACGCGAATCGGTCATGGCCTATGGTATTTATAATCAGAATTTGCAGGCGGTGCCCCCAACAGGTTCGATTTCTTATATCAATCATTCCACATCCAGCATCCATCCGATTGTGTCACGCATTGAGATCCGCAAAGAGGGCAAAATTGGACGGGTTTACTACCCTGCCCCCTATATGACCAATGACAATCTGGAGTATTACCAGGATGCCTACGAAATCGGGCCGCAGAAGATCATTGATACCTACGCCGCCGCCACCCGGCATGTCGATCAGGGGTTGTCGCTAACGCTGTTTTTCCGCGATACCGCCACCACGCGGGACATCAATAAAGCGCAAATCTATGCGTGGACCAAGGGTATCAAAACCATCTATTACATTCGTATACGACAGATGGCGCTGGAAGGTACAGAAGTTCAGGGCTGTGTGTCCTGCGCGCTATAAGCCATCGCTGAAGGAAATCCGATTATGACATTGCTAACGCGCGTCCAGGCCATCAACTGGAACAAAATCGAAGACGATAAAGATTTGGAGGTCTGGAATCGGCTGACATCAAATTTCTGGCTGCCGGAAAAAGTGCCGCTTTCCAACGACATCCCCTCATGGGGAACGCTGAACGCCCATGAACGCCAGTTGACTATCCGAGTATTTACCGGACTGACGCTGCTGGACACCATTCAGAACACGCTGGGCGCACCGACACTCATGCCCGATGCCGTTACTCCGCATGAAGAGGCCGTGCTATCCAACATCTGCTTTATGGAGGCGGTTCATGCCCGTTCGTATAGCTCCATTTTTTCGACGCTTTGCCTGACCAGTGAAGTGGATGACGCCTATCGCTGGAGCGAGGAAAACCCGGCATTACAGAAAAAAGCATCGATCATCCTGTCGCATTACCGTAGTGACGATCCGTTGATGAAAAAAGTCGCCAGCGTTTTTCTGGAGTCTTTCCTGTTCTACTCCGGTTTTTACTTGCCAATGTATTGGTCAAGTCGGGCTAAATTGACCAATACCGCCGATTTGATACGATTGATTATCCGTGATGAAGCGGTACATGGTTATTATATCGGCTATAAATTCCAGCAAGGTCTGGCGAAAGCGGACACGGCACGTCAGCAGCAGGTTAAAAATTTCGCTTATGATCTATTGCAGGATTTGTATGACAATGAAGTGCTGTATACCCAAGAGCTGTACGATAGCGTTGGCTGGACGGAAGATGTCAAAAAGTTCCTGCACTACAACGCCAATAAAGCGTTAATGAACCTGGGCTATGAGGCGCTGTTCCCTGCCAGCATGACGGACGTGAATCCAGCAATTTTATCCGCGCTGTCACCCAATGCTGACGAAAATCACGACTTTTTCTCTGGTTCCGGTTCTTCATACGTGATTGGCAAAGCCGTTAATACGGAAGATGAGGATTGGGATTTCTAACGGAAGTCCGGCTCTGAAATGACAAAGCCCTGAATCATCGCTGGTTCAGGGCTTTTAAATTAAGTGGCGGAACGGGCGGAAATCCACCTCATTACTCATCATCACTTATCTGAGTAAGCTCATTGGGATTAATGAGAGACATTCTGTCTCTCACCGAAGTCCAGCCGCTGGCTGGACATAAGGTATATAATCACCATGGAATAATAAATTTTTGTTTGCTAAAAAAACCAGCACACAAAAATCACGTCTTACGACACGCCGGTTCGCCCACCGTTTGTGATGAACCGCATTTCCATTTATTCACGCCATCGCTAATCACGTAGTCGCCGTAGTCATTTTCAACACTGAGCGTCTTGCTGTTCACGCCCTCCAGCAGCTGCGCGTCCACATTGACGAACCAGACATGGCTTCCGTCTGTAAAGACCCGATCTTCATTATCATTCCACGGCCTGACGTTCTGTACTTTTACATCCGCGACGGAAAAGGGCTGCAATTTACCGAAGACATAGAATCCCGCCTTGCTCACCGCATTGCTGAAGGTCAGGCAGCGCAGTGTGCCGGCATCCACATCCGGCCGTTTCTCCCCCATGTAGTGGATCTGGTCGTCAATGCTGGCCCATCCCCGACAGGGGCTATAGATATTTACGCTGCGCTGGTAAGGCAGAACGATATCCTTTTCACCAATAAAGAAATAATGCGCCTTATCGTAGGCCTGATTCACGGCCGGCGTTTTAAAGCTGGCGGCATCCGCCTGTTTCAGCACTTCGCCGGTACGGATGAAGATATGTTTGCCGTCGCTGAAAAACGGAAATTCCAGCGCTTCGAAATGGTCGCCGTCCACTGGTTGCGGCATCAATTTACAGTAGGAATACGCGCCTACATTAGTCAGCAAAAAGGTATCCAGCACTTTGGCGGTGCCGGGATCGAAACCTTGCGGCAACAGCGCGCCATTGCAATAAAAATGCCCATCTGACCGGGCGACGGCTATCGTCATATCGCCTTTGTACAACAGCGTAAAATCATCCGTCTTCGCGCCTTCCAGTACGGCCGGCGCCGCGTTGGCATCCAGTTGAAAGACCACTTGGCCGTTGATATTTTTATAAGGATATTTAACTTCCGCGTGACTCGCCGCACTCATCATTCCCGCCAGCGCAACCATCGCCCCGATAACAACCGACTTTTTCATTTTTCCCTTCCTTTGCCATTAACAGAAAACGAATCTGTTTATTCTCCAATACGCTCCGACGCACTTATTTTCCTTTCCCAGTGCAGCGCCAGTTTTTTGCGCGGCATTAATCTATTCGGTGATGCCTCCAATTAGTAGAACATGTATTTTTCGATGAGAGCGCCAATTACCTTTTCGTGTAGTTCTACAGAGCGTGAAAAGCAGAGGGTTCGCCGGGCGAGCCTTTTTATTCTGGTTCTCAGCGTCAGGTTGTTACGTTCAATACGATGAGTAAATATCTTGCCAGTCAGATGCTTCTCCTTCGGCACCTCTCTGGCATAACGGCCCCAGTCATCGCTGATTATCGTGCCGATGTTAAAAGGGGCGAGTGAAGCGGTCAACTAAAACTGGCCACGGGTTTAGCGTTTTTCCAGAACCGATTTTCCGATTCGTTTGGTGGTAATCCACCGTTATAGCCGTGCGGTCTGAGCGTACTGTAATATCCCACGATATAGTCCGTTATGGATCAGGCTGCTTCAGCTTTGCTTTCTGAACCCCGGAAGAGGAAAGAGGACGGGTAATGATAGCCATTTCTGCTCCTTGATAAACACTGGCTGAAAGCCGTTTTCAAAAAGTTGAATGGCTGCAATGTTCTGGAATTAAACCACATTTCCGTCATAAACAATTCAAAATGAGTGTACCGGAATACCTTCTTCGGGCGATCTACTCATTATCTTTGGCTTCCCCGGCACGCCGGTGGAAATATAGGGACGGAAAAAAACCGCAAGCCGTTGATGACGTTGCGGTTTCTTAACTCATAAGGATGTATGAAAACATCCAAAGACAATGATGTGGCGGAACGGACGGAAATCTACCTCATCATCCATCTATGTGATAAATAAGAAAATCCATCACCATTCGTCATCGCTGTGGGCCGCATTGTAGGCCATTTTGAAAGGCGTCTGCAAGCACGATTCTCGCGCCATCGTTCTAAACAAGCAATTAACAGATTCAATTACTCAGTGGTTATCATAGCCTACAAGCTATATCTGACCGATAACTACTGGATAAACACGCTCTTCCACACCATTACTAATTAAGAGTTTTAATTTATTCCAGGATAAATTAAAAACATTCAATCAGACGTCACCGTCGGCCACCCTTGAACGACTTTTCCGCCGTGCGCGCAACCGTCTCCCATCCTGACCACCGGTTTACCTTCAATGGTGAAGATAGATGAACCCGAAACCAGGCCATCCAGCATCCCGACACCCGTACACAGCGCTTTTCCACCCACCACGGCGACAGGAACGCCATTGATAGTGACAATCGATTGACCGGCATTAATAATTGGACCGCCGACATGCGGCACCGGACCCGGTTCAACTTTTGGGCAAATATGCATATGCCCCAGTATTGCCACAGGCTTCCCCATACATCCTCCTATAATAAATAAGGCCTTTCCCGTTTTTCTGCTTGCGCATCGGCAATACTATGATTGACACGAATACGACCATTAAAGTCGCCGCCATTTACCCAGGAAAAAAGACAAGCATCTGTACGCTGAATAAACGGATTAAGTTCAATCAATGTTGTAGTAAATTTCCCATCTTGATAATCAATGGCAATGTCTGCAACCACGGAATTCATATGTAATACAGGCAAGAGTTTTTGCAAAAACATGATTATTTGAAGGCGTATTTCATTTTCCTTTTCTTTGAGAAACGGAAAGTACTCCATACAGTGATATTGAGAAACGCCAATGACTTTAGCATCCCGAATGAAACATCTGAACTCTCCCCAGCGCGGAATATCGCGCCATTCCCTCAGGAACAACCAAACAGGTGTTGACGATTGCAGACAATCCCAAAGATAGGATGCGACGCGATGACTAGATACCGATAGTTGTTTTACTACCCCATCAACCGTATTCAATCGAGAAAGAGAAGTACCATGGTAGCTAACACCCCCAAATCGCACAAAAGCGGGCTTATTTAACACTGACAAAGCATATTCGATATCGTCACATAACTGTGTAGAAAAAACCGGTTTTTCCAGTAGTCCTCTGGCGGTCATAAATTCATCGGTACACGCACCAATGGCGATAACATCTCTCTCATGAAGCTCAATACCTTCACTCTTGAAAGATAAAGACAAAATATCTTCCGACCAGTTTTCAATAAACGTCTGTTTGTGCTCAGAGTACATGCTCAATCAGCCTTAACATCCTGTTGTTGACAGTAGCATATAGAGAAATTACAATTCATCTTCCAATGTTGGCGTATTTAGAAATTCTTTCAGCGAGTGAGCCAGAAACCCCAACCCCTCACCTATGACTAAATTGTCAACATAATATCGCCAATGAAATACATGTTGATAAGTGGGAGAATTAGGTCTTACGTCATAAATAATATAGGCATCTCCATCATCATCGTAATTTCTTCCTATAGCAACAAGGCCATTTACCAAGCCATTTTCGTCAGAACCTGATAACATATTTGTTTGTGAAATTAATCTTTTACTATTAGACAAAACATTCACAAGAACGACTATCAATTTCGAATTATACTTACATAAACAAGATGATTTATCGTCAATTGGACTGCATGATTCATCATTTGTCAGAGCGAGAAAATCTTTATATTCTCTAGGTAGTTTTACATTTAGTCCATTTTCTATAGATAAAATACTGGCATTTACTTTTATCTCATCAGGAATAAATCCCCCATTGCTAATTACCCAGTTTTTCAGGTCTTCTTTTTCAATAGTCATATTAAAAATCCTCACTTCGCCACATTGAATCACCACCTTTATGAGGGGTTCCGCCATTAACTTTACCTGCTTTATTATAAGCAGTATGTATATCAATATCCACGTAACTCATTGTTACTCCATCAGGCTCATGGTGCCAAGTTCCAATATCATTTTCGTCTGGAGCGAGTTTTTTTCCATATTTTTCATTCAGCGCACTCTTAGCTTTTGTGAAATCGGAACGATCTCCCCCCATATCTATTTCTACTTGGTAAGGCTTATCTCCGTTACCAAACGGTTTTCCATCCTTCAATGGCGGAAATTCTGAGAAGTCAGGATGTCCATCTTTATACGGGATCCCCTCTTTACCATGACGCTGAACTGCATCATAAAGGCTCTTGTTCTTTTCAGGATCGGGCTTATATATTCCTGTCCCCGGCGGGCAAGGTTTTCCATCTTTATCTACCCAGGTTCCTTTTTCTGACGATGGAAGACGGCCAGGATCCATAGATTTGTCGTTTTCAAATTTTTCACGAGCCAGCTTTTTGCATTCTTCTGTTTTGCACTTTCCAAGCTCGCTGTCCAATTTTTCCTTTTTTCTCTTGGCTATCAATTCGTTCCAGTATTTTTTTGCATTTTTACGCGTTGCTGCAAACACTTTCGTATTCAGCGCAGCTTTGGCCTTAGATAAGGCTTCCGTCACCTTTTCAACTTTTGCCGCTATTTTCCCTGCTTTCGCAGCATCACCCACTATCGGGATAAGTCCCAATACATCCAGTGCGGCTCCACTCCAGTCGCCTTTGAAAAGCGAACGCCCCAATGACGCCACATCTGCCGCCGTACCAAACGGTGGCGGTGCGGCTCCTGCTGCTGCCAAGCCACCATCAATAATAAGCTCACTGTATTGAGACTCCATTTCAAGCACTTTCTTGCGATCTGCTTCAATTTCAGGACTCTCACTCCTTGCTCTGATATTCGCCATATTATTCTCCCTGTCGTCTCACCGGCTTCACTCCGGGAACCAGTAATTCGGATGACTCTGCATCAGCGCATCAACCCCTTGTTCTTCGCTGACCTCGCTAAACAGCGCTTCAAGCCGTTCATCTTCGCCCCGCGCTGTATCCGCAAGGATTTGCTTAAAACCATCAAACTCAAAGAAGTTCGACCCAACGCCCCACATGAAATACAAAAATTTCGCCTGATTGGTCGGTTTATGGATATGGAACTTTTTCGCTATCTCCCGGCCATTCAGCGTCATCGTATACAGGGTTTCCGGCTTATGCCCTTGCTTGTGCTCCGGCAGGGTTTCTTCCATCACTTCATCCACAAACCACCGGGAAAAGTCTTTATCGCTCATCAGATGCGATTCCATTTGCAGGTCATCAAAGTGCCACATGTTCAGTGCTCTCCTCCTGGTTTGGGGTAACCGGCAATGCCAGCGTAGTTACATTCAATCCGCGGGCATCATGGGTGAAATGCATTAACTGCGCCGACTCATCGGTAGTTTCCGTATAGACGGCATAAAGCGGGGCAAAAAAGTCCGCCTGCTGCGCTGGCGTCAGTCGCGGAATAAACTGATTAAAGGCTTTAGGCTGGTAAAAACGGAAAAAGTAAGTTTTGCCATTATTGATGACTTTGGTGAACTTCTTGAAATGCCTGACCAGCGGTATCAATGGCAGCGTGCTGCGCACAATGATGCCCCATTGCCGCATATAACCGTCCGCCAGCCACCAGTCCAGAACATCACTGTGCGCATTAATCTGCACCAGATAGGGCGCCACGTGGCCGAGATTATCCAGCACCGACACATCAAACAGCGAGCGATAGGATGGCGCAAAACCTTCCAGACAGATGGCAATATCCGGGCTGGCTGCCGCATTCAGCAACAGGTAGGTGTGAAGGTTTTTTTCGTGTTCATCCACAATCGTGGATGCGGGAGTGAATACCGTCTGTTTCAGACCGTCACTCACCGCGTCGTAAGGATTGTCCAACATAATGCCTCCCTGCCTATTTTTTCTTATACGGACACTCTTCCGAGAACGGTTTGTCGCTGCTCAGCGCCGCCGCCTGCTCCGCCTCGCCACCGGACATATCAATGGATGGTGCTTTCAGCTTGATGCTTTTCGCCTGGATGGTCACGCCGCTGTCGTCGATGGTAATCGTGCCGCCCGGCCCGCCAATCACCATCTTTTCTTTAGCGTAAAGCGTATGCTTTTTGGTGCGGGAGAAAATGGCACTTTTGCTCTCGATATCGTATTTATCCCCGACCAGCAGCTTCAGCACCTGCCCGACTGACAACGTCTGGGTATGACCGACCAGCGTGTTTTTATACAGACCGACCTGCTCGGTACTGGCGATACCGGTAGTATCCGAACGAAATTTCTCGACGACCGTATTGAAAATTCCAGAACCGGGCATCAGGCTGGAAAGCAATCCGGCCAGCGAGGTGCCTTTCGATACCATATCCAGCCCGGCCTGGGATTTGAATCCGCCCGCGTCGGTAAAGGACTTCCCGGCGGTCAGCGACATCGTTTCCGCTGCCGCCCCAACTTTATTGATGTCATCGGCAAACTGCTCCACGCCCGGCTCGCCCACTTTAGCGGATTCCTTTTTCATGAATTTTCCGCTGTTGGCTATCAGGCTGAACAAACCGCCCAGCAGTCCGAGTCCCTGCCCGCCCACCGTCAGATTCATATTGCCGCCGACCCGATGCTGGTGATGTTTTCCAATTTCCGTATTCTGATTTTCGCCAATACTCTCCACCACGCTGGAGTCCACGCGTTTGGTCATGTCGTGCAATATCTTGACCGACATATCTTTCTGAGCGTGGATATGAATATTTTCCCGCCCGGATTCATCCTCAAAAGAGAGTTCATTGAAACCGCTGCCCTGATGGGTGTCGGAACGCAACACCATCTTGGTTTTATGCTCCGGTAGCGGATACGGCACCGGATTGGTAGCATGAAAGGTCCGCCCCGTCACGATAGGCTGGTCCGGGTCGCCTTCCAGGAAACTGACGATAACTT
>NZ_KZ819040.1 GCF_003115845.1 Brenneria roseae subsp. roseae
TTATCGTCAGTTTCCTGGAAGGCGACCCGGACCAGCCTATTGTGACGGGGCGGACCTTTCATGCTACCAATCCGTCACCGTATGAACTGCCGTTACATAAAACGCGGATGACCATCAAGAGTAAAACGCACAAAGGCGGGGGATTTAACGAACTGCGTTTTGAAGATGCCGCAGACAACGAAGAAATTTTTATCCATGCGCAAAAAGACCAGAATATTCAGGTCAATCATGATGAAACACTTTCTATCGGCAACGATCAGCGGATAGCCGTAGCGCGTGATCGCACAACCAACATTGGTCAGGATGAAGCCAATACGGTTGGCCGTGACCGCAAAGAGCATATCCGTCAGGATGCCTTTGTCACCATTGACCGTAACGAGGTACGCAATATCGGTAATACGCTGAAGGAAGATATTACCGCCAGCCATCTCGTCACGATTGGCGAGCATGAAAAAGTGGTCATTGAAGGCATACAGTCCATTGAGGCCAGAAGTGGTCAGCGACTGCTGACGACCGAATATGTCCTGCAAGGTACTGACCGTATTTTAATCCGTGGTCCGGCAGGCAAAATTCTGCTCGATGGCAGCGGCATCACACTGGATGCACCAAACATCCAACTGAAAGGCAATGTCAGCATTACTTCTCCCGCTGGCGACCAGATACAAGCTATTGAAGCTGCTATCAATCAGGGCTCCCCATTGGTAGAAGAGTGCCCCCTTAAAGAGGGCAAAAAATGAGTTTCTATCAGCAACTGGAAAAGGCCGGGCTACCTGTCCACAACAGCCGAACTCATCTTTATGTACTGGCTGAAACAAGCGCTGAGAAGCACCTGCTGGCGCGACTGGAGTTTCATGAAGTTGTTCATTATCCGCTATGGCATCTGGATACGCAGGCAGGGCTTGAGCAATACACGCCGTGGCTCTGTGTACCAGAGCCTGACAGCGACTTTGATCTGTGGCTGGGCAAGGCGTTTGAGACGATGCCCATGATTGTGATGTTTGCCCGCATGCCACCGGATGAAGTTCGGCGACATCTGAGGTATTTCAGTAAGTTTGTGGAGGGAACCCGGCGGTTTATTTTGCGTCTGGGCACCCCGTCAGCCCTGCAACTTTATATTGCTTCAATTTCCCATACGCCTTCCGCCGTCTCACGTTTTTTCGCTGATGGCGAGATTGAGGAGATGTACTTCCACGACCCGCAGGCATCACTGTCACGGCGCGTACAACCCCTGTTTGAGCAACAGCGCCATGAAGAAACCGAGTGTGATGGCTGTCTGGTCTGGCTTGATCTTCCCGTTGGTCAGGAGGCCTGATGATGCTGAATGCTATCAATCTCGACATCATGGAGCGCCTGGCAAGAAAGCAGGCGGATCTCCGGTTGTCACGCTACTTGTGCGATACGCTGGCCCCCCTGTTACCCCGGCTGCCCAGCATACCGCAATGCATGCCTGCTTTTGTGGAAGCCGCCGGTAAAGAAGCGATAGCGGCTGGATATAGCAACGGGCGTCAATACAGTACACACGTTAGCCTGAGCTTACTGCTTGGTCTGGGTTGGCAGAATGATATCCATCAAGCCACCCTAAACCCGATTCTGACGGCGGCGGGACTCCCTGAACCGACCCGGCTGAATTTGGCTATTAACACCGCCATTACGCTACGTCAGCAGACTGAGCGCATTTTGCCGCAGGCGCATCAGATTTTTCTCACATTGTTGTCGATAAATCCTGCTGCGTTACAGGCTGAAAACATCTGGCGAGCCTTCGAGCAATCCGCATTGCTGTACGGCATTGATACGCCTCAGGCCATACAGACATTGTTTGAAACCTATGAAGCGGATGCGCTGAGTCAACTTAAGTTGCCTCCTGTCAGTAGGCAGCAGTATTCAGCTTATGAGCTGCTTGGCATGCGTCATATGACTGGACGAATATTTCTGCCCAGTGATGACTTGCAGCATCTGCAACTGAACCAGTTAATTTGCCTGGGCCACCATATATTACTGGCGCTGAGCTTTGGCCGTTTTTTTTACTCCAACCCTTTATTCATCGCCTTGCATGACGGGCTGTATCAAAAATCGGATCCGCGCCAGGTCTGTCATTTCCTATTGCAATTTCTGCAACGGCACCAGCGTATTCTCATGGAGGAGGCACCCAATGACGACTAACGCCCTCAGCGCCAGCTATGAACAATTGTCCCAGGATGCGATGGAGGGGAATGTGCCCAGTCCGGCATCGATTTGTACGGATTGCGCCGGACTTGGCGTACCGTTCTCCCTCAACGGCAGCGACGGACCCCGGGAGGCCGATCAATGGCTGGGGATCCCCTCTCATGATGATGCTGCTACACCGGAGTGGTTTACTCAGAACCCCTGGATCACCGACCGCGTCGAAAATTTTCGTAATACCTATTTGCAGCGAGTGATCCAACAATTGGGGGAGATGTACGGAGACGCTTACCTTGCCGAATTCCATGCTTTTCAGGCTGCTCAGGGGCTGGTGTTCCACTGCCTGGAAGACGACATGGAGACGGAAACCCACGTTACGCCTGCTTTTCTGATGGAGGTGGTTCACGGAGATATAACCGAACTTCCCACGATTTCCTGTAACCAGACTAATTGTGTCTTTCTGGGGAGCCGCATCTACTTCTGGACGTTTACGTCCGCCCGCTATCGAAAGGAGCCACTGATAGGCGCGGATGGTCAACGCCTTGCCCAGACCCAGTTCGAATGGACGGTTTCCGGCCTGTTCGATCCACGACAAGCTGCGCAAGAGCTGGACCGCCACTATCAGCAGGCTAAAACGCTGCACAAACTCTGGATACGTATATTAGCTGTCGCAGAAGCAGGATTTGGCGTCTTGTCCATTATTCCTGTCGTCGGCGCAACCAGAGGACTTTTCGGTATTTACAAGGGGGTCAGATATACTTTTGCGGCAATTGATATTGCAATCGCCGGCAACGCCATTGCCAACGGCAGCACGACACTGATCACTGGCGAAGGAATAGACCACGGCGAAGCCCTTTTTGAAAGCCTGGGTAAATTGTACGATCCGAAAGACGGTGAAGAGCGTGGCCGTCAGGTCTTTATGTTCATCAATCTGGCCATGCTGACCCCCTTCGCACTGGGCGGAGCCCGTTGGGTGCTGCGCAAGATCCGGGGGGATGTGCCCGTCAGCGCCCGCTTCGACACCGATGCCATCAGTGAAGAAGAGCGCCGCAGACTGGGAGGACACAAGAGTGGTGAGCCGCTGGCGATTGAACTGCGTGGTCGCAGACCTGCGGGGCGCCATGACGAAACCGGCGACATCGAATGGCGGGACAGGCCGTCACTGGATACCAATCGCAGTCAGGTTGCGCTGACCACGGCGACGGGTAAGGCCAATTACTTTGTCATGAGTAATACGCTACGTAGTCGCCTGACGATGCTGATTATCCAGCGCGGTGGCAGCCTGAAAGTGATAGGCCGTATCTGTAAAGTAGTAGGCGATGCGGGCGAAGAGGCGCTGGCCGCGAGTATGGTAGAGAAATGGGGCGTCAATCCCCAGCGCATTCTGGGTTACAGTGGTAAAGCGGGTGTGCCGAACCGTTTCGGGCTGACGAACAAGAGCGGTCACGGCCTGGATATGCTGGTCTGGGTACCGCCACCACCGTCGCTGACCGTGCGTGCGCCTACGTCGAAGAGTATGCAGCATTCAATGGATGGTGCAAATGGCACTCCCGCCCCGACCCAGACGCTCAACTTTACGGAAGACACGCTGCTGGTGATTGAGACCAAAACGACATTGGGTGGGACTAAAACACCTGGATTTAATAAGACTCAGGGGACAGGGGCTGGCAAAGTTGCTGACCTCCAAGCGAAGATTGGATTAGATTCTGGAGGATGGAGTAAAGCAAAAATGCTGGAGGTTGACCCCAACGTCCAAGATAAACTCAATGCTCTTGAGGACGCTGTTGCATTAGGAAAAATCAAGTTTCTACATGCCCAAGTATTTTTTGACTCCCAAGGAGCACTAAGTAAAACTGTTGGGAATGGCTCTGGAATTCAGATTAACACCTGGTAGAGGACGCAATGAAAAAGGATAAAAGTAGACTCGACAGTATTTTGCCACAAGTTAGGGAGTGGGCCACAGATGGCTTTCTACCGCGTGATCGAGTTGAAAACTATGTAAATGGACAAGGGCACCTTGCTCTAGCCACTGTTGACTTATTCAAGCATGGCATGTTGGAAGTGAAGCAAAGCCTATTGTCAACTGTTGACAATGCAAACAAAGCCAATATCCATATGGCACATGCGTTCAAAAGGTTTATATATTCTCAATTGATAGACCTTAACGACATGAAGACAAATGATCGCCTATTCATTTATAGCCTCGACACTCTTACCCACTTCATATTGGGAGCTATAGCCACAGGTAATCATAAGTTCATAGAGCCATTTCACAAAGCAATTTTCGATAGTCTCGACGGCGGGTATGGCGTTCATGATGGGCGCAAGCCTCCAATCAGTTCCACGCTTCGCTACGCCGCCTTCGGTCTGACTATCATCGGCGACTGGCTGGGAAAACCCTTGGATCTGGACAAACATGCCTTGCCACGCGACCCTGCCTGGGGCCAGTTGGTGGCGCACTGGCGCGAACCCGACCCGGACAAGCTTTTACCTGTTCTGCTCTCTGCCTGCGATACTCACGTCGAGCGTATTGCTGTGACCGAGCGCGAAGCCAACCAGCAAGCTAAACAATTCGAGTTCAACTCCGTATTCCTCGCTGTTCATCCTACAGAGATCCTGGCCGTATTGCGTCTGCGTGAAACCGTGGGGTTGATGAACCCAGCCCATATTGACCATCCACTGATGCAAACGCCTTATGCCGCGATCACCTGCCAGCCCGGAGAAGTGACTGAACGCGATGAGCTGCTTGACCGCTTTCTTGAAGTGGTACGTCAGCGTGATCCTCAAGTGCTACCGCCAGGCCTATGAGAGAGCGAACCGCTACCATGCAAATCCCAACGTGGGAACAATTTTCTTCTGTATTCACCGCCTCCAACGACAAGCAGGCACAGGCTGTGCGAGAGGCATTGCTCCAGCAATACAACGAATTCGATGACGATCCGGCTGCATCATCAGTAGACAACTACGTGAATACCTTGATCGCAATCTATGGTTACTTTCTGGATTATAAAGAAGGCACTTTCAGTATTGTCGAGTGGCTGGAAGAAAAGCTGGGGGATACCTTCACCGCCGATTTTGATGACAACGACGATACGGTGAAAGTGCGCTTTGGCGACAGGGTGATTGTGCTATCTCATCACTCGATGGGAACGGGTGGGTTCGAGCAGGATTTGGCGAAGCTCGAACGACTGATGAAAGGTCGATACCTCTTCCTCTACCGACGTCCAGAAGAAGGTGTTGTCAATGACACTGAAGAGTTGCTGCTGGTGCCCACAGAGCATTGGCAACGGGCCGTACAGCGTTATGGGCAGGCGCAGGTGTCAGCCTATTTCAGGCGCAGTGCCAATAAAAAGAGTAAATGGGATGTACGTTACCACTTCAAGACCAGAATATTTTTGTGGTTGGTGCTACCCGTGATAGTCGTTTTCTCTCTCTACGTGGCATGGGGAACGCTCAAAGGCGATACGCCGCCACCACCACAGCCGAAGGGGTGTGAGAATGTGGACAGGGCTTTTAGTGACCAGTCAGCACAGGTAGCAGCTATCATGAGAGACCACATGCGCAAGAAACTCGGTTGCGGCAGCAGATAAAATTGCATGGTGCTGTGCACCGAAGGAGAAAGTCTATGTTAGGACGTGGTGCCATTCGCCTGGGAGATGCCCATTCAGGTGGAGGAAAAATGATTGAAGCCAGTGGCTTTCCTATTAATGGCGTTCCGCAGTGTCTGCTTGGCGATAACGCAGTATGTCCCACCCACAAAGGAACGTTTCCGCTGGTTACAGGCGGTGACGGTTCGGCTATTCACAACGGGTGTCCCATGGTATTCGAACCAGCGCAACTCGCATGTGGTTGCAGTGTCGCGTCCTCGTGTCCGGGGAATTACAACAAGGCGTAACCCCCGCTTGGTTTTACGCTGGAAGGGGTTATCAGTGTAGCATTCACGACAGAGGTTCTGTTTGTTGAAGTCGCCCTGAAAGGGGTGGGGATAATCAAAACAGAAGCAGGTTTTAAACTGGATCAACACGATGAAGGCATAGACTTGGTAGGGTATCATAATGGAATTACCGCAGAAGTAGAATTGTTTGCTGATTTAAAATCGGCTCCTCGTCGTGGTGCTAAAAATTTATCAAATAAAAAATATGCATACAAAAATAGAACTGTTTTAGGTGAACCACTAAAAGAATCAGAATCACCAATGAGAATTAATCTATTTGGTAAGGAGAGAAGTCTCACTAAACCAAAATTGATACCTGTGGATTCGTGAACGATGATCTATAAACCAAAGTCATTAAATAAACGAAGGCGATATTATGATAGATAAAATGGGTAAATGGAAAAATTTGGTTTTCTTAGGAGTGATAATGATGACTACTGCCAATGCTGCTAATGAATCGCTAAGAATTCGTAGTGTGTTTGATATTAATTATGCATTTTGCGCTATTAAGACCAATGGCGTGCTTGGTATGGATAACCGTGACTCGGCAGTGGCAGGGAGAGGTTTCGGTTCATCGAGTACCAATGCCATGCTTATCTTAGCGAATGGCGAATGGCGAAAACGATATTACCCTTGAAATAGGTACGTTGGGATGGCTCTCAGAAGAAAAAATAAGTGATGAAGCGCGAAAAAATTTAATCTGGAATCCGGTTGTGAACTTGATCTAACGGCCTTTAAGGGAAAAGACTCAAGGATATTGAGTCAACTCCATGTTGGCCTGAATAAAGATGGAATCCCGTTTGCTAAAACCAGTGAGGAGAAGAATTCAGAAAATCCTGTAAATATTACGGTAAAAAAAATCATCGCTCAGTTGGCCGACAGGCTTTGCCATGGCGATAATCATGCTGTTCAGTGGTGTTAACGGTGTCCATATCCTGCTGTGCTGGCTGATATTGCTTATGGGGTATTTCACTTTTGTTGTGTTCAATCATCGACGCCTTGCTGGGATAGTACAGGAGTACAATTCTAACGATATGGACAGGTTGGCACTCCCTGCAGAGAAGCGGTTAAACGGCAAGCAGCGCGGTGGTGTCAATAAATCAAGGGGAAGAAAATATGGGAAACGCGGTTAAAAAGGGCGATAAAGATACTGGTCATGGCAGCTATCCACCAACGCCAGTTACTGAAGCTTCTCCAACAGTAAAAGTGGATGGTTTGCCACTGGCCCGGCAGGGAGATCCTCTGGCCTCTCATGGTCATGGCCGAAGCATCAGTAGTGGTTCATCCAGCGTGTTTGTTGATGGTAAACTCGCCGCACGTACCGGCGATGCCGTCAGTTGCGGCGGCGTGTTGATTGGTGGTGGAAGTGTAAATATCGGATGACGTTTTATCAGAAGATTTGACGGCTGAATTTTCTGTTATCCGGCAGAGAATATTAACTGTCACTATCGTTTGATAGAAGAACCGATCGGGAAATGGTTATCTGGTTGCTCCATAATGGAAAAGCCAGTAAATTCGTGGGGTTGAGATAAAAAAATAGACGTCGGTTGACGTCTATTGATTCTGTATTGGTACCGAGGACGGGACTTGAACCCGTAAGCCCAATCGGGCACTACCACCTCAAGGTAGCGTGTCTACCAATTCCACCACCTCGGCATCACAATAACTTATTCAACAGTAATGACGGGCATTACCGTGATACTGTTCCAAACGATTACTACTTCGGAATATCGCTAACCGGGGCAGCTGGCGCGGCAGGTGTTGTAGTCTGCTCTACGTTCTCTGGCTGGTTCAGGTTATCCCAGGCGCCGCCTCTCTTCTGCAACGAACTCATATTCCCCAACACCAGACTGATAATGAAGAACAGAGCCGCCAATACCGCCGTCATGCGAGTCATGAAGTTACCGGAGCCGCTCGAACCGAACAAAGTGGCAGAAGCACCTGCTCCGAACGAAGCGCCCATATCAGCACCTTTACCCTGCTGTAGCATAATCAAGGCGATAAGCCCGAGCGCTACTAACAGGAAAATGACCAAAAGAGCTTCGTACATAGTTGTACCCGTAACCGTTTTCCCCATTATTAATGGAGAATGCTATATTCTTGCGGTAAACCGCGTCTAGTCCGCTAGTTCGAATGAATCACTCATCCCTTATTAAGCGGGTCTGAATACTAACCAAAGGCTGTAGCGTACGCAAGGGTAATTTGGCTGTCATTTGCTGATTGAAGAAAAAAACAGCGGCTTTCAGCATGTGATAATAACTGAAAGCCTTATCTTCTTGATTGTCAGTGTTTAACGATCGTCAACCAACCGCCTTTACCGCATCCGCAATCCGATTTGCCAACTCAATAACCGTTGCTTCATTTTCACCTTCAACCATGACACGAATCAACGGCTCAGTACCCGATTTACGCAACAGAACGCGGCCACGACCGGTGAGCTCATTTTCAACATCCTGTGTTACCTGTTGAACGGTGTTATCCTCAAGCGGGTCATGCTCACCAGAGAAACGAACGTTAACCAGAATCTGCGGAAATAGTTTCATACCGCTGCACAAATCATGCAAACTCATGTGGTTTCTGACAATCGCTGTTAATACTTGCAAACCGGCGATCACACCGTCACCCGTTGTGGTTTTATCCAGCAAAATAACGTGGCCGGAGTTTTCGGCACCAATACGCCATCCCTTTGCCTGCATCATTTCCAACACATAGCGATCGCCGACTTTGGCACGAGCGAACGGAATACCCAGTTGCTTCAATGCAAGCTCCAATCCCATATTGCTCATCAGGGTTCCTACCGCCCCGCCGCGCAACTGCCCCTGGCGTAAACCCTCGCGGGCGATGATGTACAGAATTTGATCGCCATCGACTTTATTACCCAGGTGGTCAACCATGATTAACCGGTCGCCATCACCATCGAATGCCAGCCCTACATCGGCTTCTTCCGCCAGAACACGCGCCTGTAGCTGCCTTACATCCGTCGCGCCGCACTCTTCATTGATGTTCATACCATCCGGTTCACAGCCGATGGAAATCACTTTAGCGCCCAGTTCCCGCAATACACTTGGCGCGATGTGGTATGTAGCGCCATTCGCGCAGTCAACCACAATTTTCAGACCACTGAGGCTAAGCTCGCTGGGGAACGTCCCTTTGCAAAACTCAATATAACGTCCTGCCGCGTCGACAATACGATTTGCCTTACCCAATTCTGCTGACTCTACACAGGTCAACGGTTTTTCCATCTCGGCTTCTATCGCTTCTTCCACATCGTCAGGCAATTTGGTGCCATCAATAGAGAAGAATTTAATGCCGTTATCATAGTAAGGATTATGTGAAGCAGAGATAACAATCCCCGCTTCCGCTCTGAAAGTTCGAGTCAGATAAGCAACCGCCGGCGTCGGCATTGGCCCCGTAAAAGAAGCAGATAAACCGGCCGCTGCAAGGCCTGCCTCCAGAGCGGACTCCAGCATATAACCGGAAATTCGGGTATCTTTACCGATAATGATCTTACGCGAACCATGGCGCGCCAAAACCTTACCCGCGGCCCAGCCAAGTTTCAGCACAAAATCAGGCGTAATGGGTGTATCACCCACTTTGCCGCGCACGCCGTCCGTCCCAAAATATTTGCGGTTACTCATAGTCGTTTTTATTCCTTTGCTGCAAGAGTAGCTTCAACGATGCGCATGGCATCGACTGTTTCTTTCACATCGTGAACGCGGATGATTTGTGCGCCTTGCATCGCAGCAATCACGGCACACGCCACACTGCCCTGAACGCGTTGCAATGGGGGAACCTTGAGTAGTTGCCCAATCATGGATTTTCTGGACATGCCCACCAGCAAAGGCAGTCCAAAGCGATGCAATTCCCCCAAACGAGCCAGAAGCTCGTAATTATGGGCCAGATTCTTACCAAATCCGAATCCGGGATCCACTAATAGCTTACTTTTCGGAATATTGCCGATCACGCAACGATCAATATGATGTTGTAAAAAATCCCCGATTTCCGACATCAAATCATCATAATGGGGATTATGCTGCATCGTTTTTGGCAATCCCTGCATGTGCATCAGACAAACAGGTAATCCCGTTGCCGCCGCAGCTTCTAAAGCGCCCGGCTCCTGCAACGATCGAATATCATTGATAAGGTGTGCGCCGGCTTGAGCAGAGGCGGTGATAACCTCGGGTTTTGACGTATCGACAGAAATCCACGTATCGAAACGTTCAGACAACGCTTCAACCACCGGCACCACCCGCTCCAGTTCTTCTTCGGTACTGACTTCATCGGCACCAGGGCGAGTCGACTCGCCGCCAATGTCGATCAGTGTGGCGCCAGCCGCGATCATCTCCTGAGCATGACGCACTGCTGTATTCACGGTATTGTGCTTGCCGCCATCAGAGAATGAATCAGGTGTGACATTAAGAATGCCCATCACATTGGGACGGGACAGATCCAGGGTTGATCCTCTGGCGATCAATTGCATGACATTTCCCTCGACATCGCTGGATTACCTTAAAAATTTTCCCGTGAGCTTATTCAGTAAAAAACCCCGGCCAAAGCCAGGGTTTACAAAAACAACTACGTGCAGTCGAAACATAACCACTGCCGCGTTATTTATCGCTCAGTTGTTCTGACATCGTATTACCCGGATTTGGGGTACGGGGTTCGTCAACAGGCGTCGGGGCCTTTGGTGAGCCACCGTTATCAGAATTGCTATCCGAGCTGGACTCTTCCCAACCGGCTGGCGGGCGAACATCTTTACGGGCCATCAGATCATCAATCTGCGGGGCATCAATGGTTTCATACTTCATCAACGCATCTTTCATTGAATGCAATATGTCCATGTTTGCCATCAGCAGTTCACGAGCACGCACGTAGTTACGCTCAATCAGCAATTTCACTTCCTGGTCGATGATTCTGGCCGTTTCGTCAGACATGTGTTTGGCTTTGGCAACGGAACGTCCCAGGAACACTTCGCCTTCCTCTTCGGCATACAGCAACGGCCCCAGTTTTTCGGAGAAGCCCCACTGTGTCACCATGTTACGAGCAATAGACGTCGCTACCTTGATGTCATTTGACGCACCGGTGGAAACTTTTTCCACGCCATAGATGATTTCTTCAGCCAGACGACCGCCGTACAGCGTAGAAATCTGGCTTTCCAGTTTCTGACGGCTGGCACTGATTGCATCACCTTCTGGCAGGAAGAACGTCACACCCAGAGCACGACCGCGCGGAATAATCGTCACTTTATGCACAGGATCGTGCTCAGGTACCAGACGACCAATAATCGCGTGCCCGGCTTCGTGATAAGCCGTTGATTCTTTCTGCTGCTCAGTCATCACCATGGAACGGCGCTCAGCACCCATCATGATTTTGTCTTTCGCTTTTTCAAACTCGACCATGGACACCACGCGTTTGTTACCGCGTGCGGCAAACAAGGCCGCTTCATTGACCAGGTTGGCCAAATCCGCACCGGAGAAGCCTGGCGTACCACGCGCAATCACGGATGCATCAATGTCCGGAGACAATGGCACGCGGCGCATGTGTACTTTCAGAATCTGTTCACGACCGCGAACATCAGGTAAACCCACCACTACCTGACGGTCAAAACGACCTGGACGCAGTAATGCAGGGTCCAGAACGTCAGGACGGTTGGTTGCCGCGATGACAATAATGCCTTCATTGCCTTCAAAACCATCCATTTCAACCAGCATCTGGTTCAGCGTTTGCTCACGTTCATCGTGACCACCGCCCAGACCAGCGCCACGTTGGCGGCCTACCGCATCGATTTCATCAATAAAGATGATACAAGGCGCCGCTTTCTTGGCCTGCTCAAACATGTCACGTACGCGGGAAGCACCAACACCGACGAACATTTCAACGAAATCTGAACCGGAAATAGTAAAGAAAGGAACTTTCGCTTCACCCGCGATGGCTTTTGCCAGCAGCGTTTTACCCGTACCCGGAGGACCGACCATCAGGATACCTTTCGGTATCTTACCGCCCAGTTTCTGAAAACGGCTTGGTTCACGCAGATACTCGACCAGTTCGCTCACTTCCTCTTTTGCTTCATCACAACCCGCTACGTCGGCAAAGGTCGTTTTGATCTGATCTTCCGTCAGCATCCGGGCTTTGCTCTTGCCAAAGGACATGGCGCCTTTACCGCCGCCGCCTTGCATTTGACGCATGAAGAAGATCCAGACACCGATCAGTAACAACATTGGGAACCAGGAGATAAAGATCGAAGCCAGCAGGCTTGGCTCTTCCGGTGGCTCACCAACGACTTTCACATTCTTCGTTAGCAGGTTATCCAGTAGCTTGGGGTCATTGACAGGAATATAAGTCGTGTATCTGTTGCTATCTTTTTTGATAACATTGATCTCACGCCCGTTAATACGTGCTTCACGGACCTGATCCTGATTCACTTCAGTCAAGAAGGTTGAATAATCCACCCTACGGCCATTCGACTCGCTGGGCCCGAAGCTCTGGAAAACGGACATCAGCACTACTGCGATGACTAACCAGAGAATCAGGTTTTTCGCCATGTCACTCAAGGGATTAACCTCATATTACAACTGTGTTAAAAAACAGCGTTAGGGTACTACAGTTTGCGCCCTGTCGCTACAATATACACTTCACGTGACCTGGCACGCGAAGCGTCTGGCTTACGAATCTTAACCTTCGTAAACAGGGAGCGAATTTCCCGCAGGTATTCATCAAAACCTTCTCCCTGAAACACTTTCACCAGAAAACTTCCGCCTGGCGCTAATACATCCCGACACATTTCAAGTGCTAATTCAACCAGATACATCGATTTCGGAATATCAACTGCCGGTGTACCGCTCATGTTCGGGGCCATGTCAGACATCACCACCTGAACCTTGCTATCCCCAACCCGCTCAAGCAGCGCTTTGAGGACTAATTCATCACGAAAATCCCCTTGAAGGAAATCGACACCGACAATAGGATCCATCGGTAAAATATCACAGGCGATGATACGGCCTTGTCCGCCAATCTGCGTCACCACATATTGTGACCAACCGCCAGGCGCAGCCCCCAAATCGACAACGGTCATACCCGGTTTAAACAATTTGTCGCTCTGCTGTATTTCATCAAGTTTAAACCAAGCTCGTGAGCGTAGCCCTTTTTTCTGCGCCTGCTGCACATATTTATCGCTAAAGTGTTCCTGCAACCAGCGACTGGAACTCGCAGAACGCTTCTTATTAGCCATCTATTTTCCAACTATTCTTGTAAGACGCTCTCGGTGGATAGAAACTTCTCACATATCCCCAATCAGCACAGCCAAATTGGTTATAATCATGAGATGGCGGTAGAATGACCCGTTTTCAATCCCAACCTAAGCAAAAAAGACAATGAACCTAAGTAATAAACAAAAACAACACCTGAAAGGTCTGGCGCATCCGTTAAAACCGGTTGTCATGCTGGGCAATAACGGCCTCACCGAAGGTGTTCTGGCTGAGATCGAACAGGCATTAGAGCATCACGAACTTATCAAGGTGAAAGTCGCTACAGAAGATCGCGAGACTAAAACTTTGATTATTGAAGCTATCGTTCGCGAAACCGGGGCCAGTAACGTTCAGGTCATCGGCCACACGTTGGTGCTTTATCGTCCTGCAAAAGAACGTAAAATTGTGTTACCACGATAGCACTTTTTATTTCAACATACTCTGTTTTAACGGAAAGGTGCCATGCCTGTCTGTTAGAGAAAAGGCCGCAAGCGGCCTTTTTCTTTTCTTTACAAACTTTGCCGATTTAATCGCCAATGCAGCAAAAGTTACAAATATTCAACTTTCAGAATCTCATATTCAACTTCGCCACCCGGTGTACGGATGACCACAATATCTTCTTCTTCTTTGCCAATCAGGCCGCGGGCGATCGGTGAATTAACAGAAATCAGATTTTGTTTAAAATCCGCCTCATCGTCACCTACGATGCGATACGTCTGCTCTTCTTCATTATCCAGATTCATGACCGTCACCGTCGCGCCAAAAATCACACGGCCATTGGCGGACATTTTCGTCACATCGATGACCTGAGCGTTAGAGAGCTTAGCCTCGATATCCTGAATTCGTCCTTCACAAAAACCTTGCTGTTCACGCGCAGCGTGGTACTCCGCATTTTCTTTCAGATCGCCGTGCTCACGAGCTTCAGCAATCGCGGCAATAATCTCGGGCCGACGGACTGATTTTAAATAATCAAGCTCTTCGCGTAATTTTTCAGCACCACGCAACGTCATCGGAAATTGTTTCATATTGTCTATACCTCTAAAAAAATCCGTACGACTCAAAAAATAGTAGTCATCCTGACATGTTAAAAATCAAATACGACGTCGTGTCTATGCACGCCAGCGCCTTCTGGGCATTAAACAAAAGTAACCAGCCCCGGAAAAAAATTTCCAGGCCAGCATCGATTTTGCATTTTGATACGTATTTTAACCCAGAGTTCCATAAGGGTCATCGTTTACTTTAGACCGTATTGCGCCGTAGTATGACCACACGTTACCCTGTTGTTAGCTGAGATTATGCGTTTTTCATCGATTGTTACCGGACTTGCCTGCGCTTTTGTTCTGCATGCCAATGCAGCAACTATTGAAGATCACACCCAATACTTGCCTGATGGCGCCAATCTGGCGCTGGTCGTTCAAAAAATCGGGGCAACGACGCCGACAATGGCCTTTAACAGCCAGCAAATGGCGTTACCTGCCAGTACGCAAAAGGTGATAACCGCATTGGCGGCACTGCTCCAGTTAGGCCCAGACTACCGTTTCGTTACCACAATGGAAAGTCATGGCCCCGTTAATAACGGTATATTGCGCGGTAATCTGATCGTCCGCTTCAGTGGTGATCCAACCCTGAAACGACAGCAAATACGCAATATGGTGCAGGAATTAAGAAAGCGCGGCATACAGGAAATTTCAGGGGATGTCATGATCGACACATCGGTATTCGCCAGTCATGACAAAGCGCCAGGCTGGCCATGGAACGACATGACACAGTGTTTCAGTGCGCCACCCGCAGCGGCGATTGTCGATCGCAACTGTTTCTCCGTTTCTCTCTACAGCGCCCCCAAAGCCGGTGATAACGCGTTTATCCGCGTTGCTTCTTACTATCCGGTACAAATGTTTAGTGAAGTTCGTACCCTGGCGAAGGGCTCTCCCGACGCACAATACTGCGAGCTGGATGTCGTACCGGGGGAACTGAACCGTTTTACGATCACGGGTTGTCTGACTCAACGGGCTGAGCCTCTTCCACTCGCTTTTGCTATTCAGGATGGCGCCAGCTATGCAGGCGCTATCGTAAAAGACGAACTTCAACAAGCGGATATCAGAATCACAGGCAATTTGCGTCGCCAGACTCAGCCAAGCGCCGCCGGTACGGTCTTGTCGCAGGCACAATCGGCACCGTTGCACGACTTACTGACCATCATGCTGAAAAAGTCGGACAACATGATTGCCGATACGGTGTTTCGCACCATCGGGCGCGAGCGTTTCAATGTGCCGGGAACCTGGCGTGCAGGCGCTGACGCCGTACGTCAGATATTACGCCAGAAAGCGGGGGTCGATTTGGGTAACAGTATTATTGTCGACGGTTCCGGCTTATCACGTCACAACTTGATCTCTCCGGCAACCATGATGCAGGTATTGCAATATATCGCTCAGCACGATCAGGAACTGAACTACATTACGATGCTGCCGCTTGCGGGTTACGACGGAACATTACGGTATCGGGGTGGATTACACGAGGCCGGAGTAAACGGTAAAGTTTCAGCGAAGACCGGCGCATTACAGGGCGTTTATAATCTGGCAGGTTTTATTACCACGGCAAGTGGTCAGCGGATGGCATTTGTTCAATTCCTTTCCGGTTACGCCGTTCCACCTGAAGATCAGCGCTCGCGCCGGGTTCCGCTGGTGCGATTTGAAAGTCGTTTATACAAAGACATTTATCAAAGCAACTAATCCAAGACAAAAAAGTACAGCGCAGGAATGCGCTGAGATTGCTGACAAAGCCGCCTGTAAGCCTGAGATACACGGGGGGCGACCACGGGGTGAGGCGTCCCTGCGGGAACCTCATCCCCGTGTTTCCCCTAAAATCTAACTTTGTTAATGACCTGAGCGTACTGCGCTGTACTTATCCTGGAATGGTTCATTGCCTGACGATAATCCTTCACCGGACCGAACGTTGTCAGCCCGGGTAATCATCAACGATGATAGATGATTTCGACGCCTTCTTCATCCTCGTCGTCCCAGTCATCATCCCATTCTTCTTCCGCTTCACTTTCAGCGGCCGCCAGTTGCTCACGGTGATAATCATCCCACATGAATTCAACTTTCTCTGGCGCGCTTTCTTCGATAGCCATCGCTTTAGGCTGCACTTTCAGGAAATTCATCACATCCCAGCACAGTGCATTGACGCCTTCGCGGTTCGCCGCAGAAATCAGGTAATACTTTTCTTCCCAACCCAGTGCAGCGGCAATCTCTTTCGCACGTTTTTCCGCTTCAGCTTTATCGATCAAATCAATTTTATTGAAGACCAACCAGCGAGGTTTTTCAGACAACACCGCGCTATATTGCTGCAATTCATTGACGATCACTTTGGCATTTTCTATTGGGTCGGATTCATCAATCGGTGCTAAATCAACGAGATGCAACAGAACCCGGCAGCGTTCCAAATGTTTAAGGAAGCGAATACCCAGCCCCGCGCCTTCGGAAGCCCCTTCAATCAGACCCGGAATATCGGCAACCACAAAACTTTGTTCGCTGTCCATACGGACAACGCCAAGGCTGGGAACCAGCGTGGTAAAGGGATAATCGGCCACTTTTGGCTTAGCGGCGGAAACCGCACGGATAAACGTCGATTTACCTGCATTCGGCAAACCCAGCATTCCTACGTCGGCCAGCAACAGGAGCTCAAGCATCAATTCACGTTCTTCACCCTGCGTACCGTTCGTTTTCTGACGCGGTGCGCGGTTAACGGAAGATTTAAACCGGGAGTTGCCCAGTCCATGCCAGCCGCCTTTGGCAACCATAAGGCTCTGCTGATGACGAGTCATATCGCCCAGCACTTCTCCGGTTCCCTTATCCAACACGCGGGTGCCGACCGGTACTTTAATCGTAATATCTTTACCGCGCTTGCCGGTACAGTCCCGGCTTTGGCCATTCTGGCCGCGCTCGGCGCGAAATGATTTTTCAAAACGATAGTCAATCAGCGTATTCAGGTTTTCATCGGCCAGCAGATAGACGTCTCCGCCATCGCCACCGTCTCCGCCGTCAGGGCCGCCGTTGGGAATATATTTTTCGCGGCGGAAGCTGACACAGCCGTTACCGCCATCACCTGCGACCACCAGGATGGCCGCTTCATCTACAAACTTCATTGACTTTCTCCGCAAAAAACCAATAGAGAATATCTACTTGTTTTAGGCTTATCATTGGTTCTCTTTGGCGTAACTTTTTGATTTAAAGACAGATAGCTATTTTATCATCTGTCATAAAAAACTGACGCACCAGAACCAGTTCCGGCAAGGGGGCGAATTGTACCCGCTTATCCCAATATTTTCATCTGTATTAAAAATAAACAGTCCACAAGGAATGTCAAAATGCCATTTGACGCAAACGTCCTTGGTTTATTTTGGCACAACAATCGGCGAACGTGGTTTCCGCCCAGGAAAGATACGGTGTCCGATCGCCGAGAACATCGCTCCCGCTACGACAACCAAAGCGCCTGAATATCCGATCCAGTTAAGCACCGGAGCCGCAAAAAAGTCCGGCCACGTCAACGCCAGCAGATCAGAAAAGAGCAATGTAAACAATGGAGTGAGTGTAATTACCGCACTGACTTGTGCCGCCTGCCAGCGTGCCATCGCCTCAGCCAACGCGCCATACCCTATCAGGGTATTCGCACCACAAAACAGCAGGCAGGTAAGCTGCCAGCCACTGAGTTGCAAAACGGTCTCCGGTTTGGCAAAGGGGGTAATAAACAAAACACAGAGGACATAAAGCAGAAACAGAATCTGCGGCGACGTCAAACGACGTAAAAGCACTTTCTGAGCCACGCCATAGGAAACCCAAACCGCTGCCGCACACATGCCGAGTAAAACCCCCAGCGTGTAATCGGTCAGGCGGGTGAAAATCTCAATCAGGCTGGTGTTAAAAAACAGGATCAAACCACAAATCAGGATCACAGCTCCAATGATTTGAGTCGGCCGCATCTTTTCTTTCAAAATAAAGACGCTGGCAAACATCATACCGACCGGAGAAAGTTGACCAATAACCTGAGAAGCCGTTGGGCTAAGATACTGTAGTGATGAACTGAAAAAAACAAAGTTCCCCAGCAGCCCACAGGTCGCAATCAGCAATAAAACCCACCACCGCCGATGCCGGAAAACACGCAATGGAGGAAGCTTATTCCGTGAGAAAAGCACCAATCCAAGGCCAATCGATGCAATAAAAAAACGGTACCAAACAATAGTATAAGGTTCCATGACCACCAAAACCTGCTTCATGGCTATCGGTAAGGCGCCCCAGCATATTGCTGTGGTCAGCGCCAGACAAAGACCGATACCCGTCTGTTGTTTCGTGTTCATGCTTTTCTCAGGTTGATTGCTAAGAATCAGAAACGTAAAAAGCCCCGCAACAAATTGCGGGGCTTAAATCTGCAAGGCCTAACGCGAAATATTATTCAGCAACGATACTGATGTATTTACGGTTTTTCGGGCCTTTAACTTCAAACTGAACTTTACCGTCAGCCAAAGCGAACAGAGTGTGGTCCTTCCCGCAGCCAACGTTACTACCAGCGTGGAATTTGGTTCCGCGCTGACGAACGATGATGCTACCAGCCAATACCGCTTCGCCGCCAAAACGTTTTACGCCCAGGCGTTTACTTTCTGAGTCACGGCCGTTACGAGTTGAACCGCCAGCTTTCTTGTGTGCCATTTAATCCGCTCTCCTAAATCTTAAGCGCTGATGCCGGTGATTTTCACGTCAGTGAACCACTGACGATGGCCCGCTTGCTTACGGTAGTGTTTACGGCGACGGAACTTAACAATCTTAACTTTCTCGCCACGACCGTGAGCAACAACTTCAGCTTTGATCTTACCGCCATCGACGAAAGGAACGCCGATTTTGATTTCTTCACCATTGGCAACCATCAGAACCTGGTCAAACTCAATAGCTTCACCAGTTGCGATGTCCAGCTTTTCCAAGCGAACGGTTTGACCTTCGCTTACTCGGTGTTGTTTACCACCACTTTGGAAAACTGCGTACATAAAAAACTCCGCTTTCCGCGCACTCAACGTATGATTATCCAGAGCGCACTATAAATATTCACAATAGGGCGCGAATTCTACGCAAAAAACCGGGCGATGACAAGTGCATAATCGAAGGATGTGAAGAAAAAGAATACAACGTATTAACTGCCGTTTATCTCTCTCATTTTTCAAGTACAATCGGCTCAATAAGTTCCCTCATATGCCGATATGAAGCAGTAATCTTACGGCAATGTTGAAGAAAACAGCTGGCACATACAATGAATCTAGAACAAATTACAGCGCTAACCGCGCAGGACATGAAAGCGGTTAATAAAGTCATTCTTGAACAACTGAACTCGGATGTCGTTCTTATTAACCAGCTCGGTCATTATATTATCAGCGGCGGGGGCAAACGTATCCGTCCCATGATCGCTGTACTTGCCGCCAGAGCGCTTGCCTATGAAGGCAACAAGCATATTACGGTCGCGGCGCTGATAGAATTCATTCATACCGCCACGCTGCTTCATGACGATGTTGTGGATGAGTCCGACATGCGTCGTGGTAAAGCGACGGCAAACGCCGCATTTGGCAACGCCGCCAGCGTACTGGTTGGCGATTTTATCTATACCCGCGCATTTCAGATGATGACCAGCCTGGAATCATTGCGTGTGCTGGAGCTGATGTCAGAAGCAGTAAATGTGATCGCAGAAGGCGAAGTATTGCAGTTGATGAACTGTAACGATCCCGATATTACCGAAGAAAGCTATATGCGGGTCATTTACAGTAAAACCGCACGTCTGTTTGAAGCGGCTGCCCAAGCGTCAGCCATTCTTTCGAGTGCCACTCCCGAGCAGGAAACCGCATTGCAGGATTATGGCCGCTATCTGGGAACGGCGTTTCAGCTTATAGACGATTTGCTGGACTATAGCGCTGACGGTCAAACGCTTGGTAAAAATACCGGCGACGACCTTAACGAAGGTAAACCGACACTGCCGCTGCTGCACGCCATGCACCATGGCAATGCCGAGCAACGCGCCATGATTCGTCAGGCGATAGAGGACGGCAACGGACGTCATTTGCTTGACCCCGTACTTACCGCTATGCAGCAGTGTGGTTCGCTCAACTACACTCGTCAGCGCGCGGAGGAAGAGGCAGATAAAGCGATCGATGCGCTGCGTCAGCTCCCAGAGACCCCTTTTCGTACCGCACTTGAAGGCCTTGCTCATTTAGCCGTACAGCGCGATTTCTGATCGCATTCCCGCTGCGCCATCGCCATATCGACTATGCTGTCTGGTCATCCGTCACATTATCCAGACGAGACAGCATTGCCCGCGTCCCTTCCCGCAAAATGAAATTAATCAGTTGCGATTGTTCGCTTTCTGACAGCTGATTAAAAATATGTATCCATGACACCAGTAACGCAGGCTCTTTTTCTACCCGATATTCCGGCGACATACTCTCTTTCATTACAAGAGAACTTCTGACTTCATGCGGTAAACTGCGTATGGAATACTCAACGCCGCGTCCTTGAACGCCTTTGCGCCGCCGCTTTTCCCATCCGTCATCACGAGCCCGTTTATTCAACCCTTGGGGAGACTTGGGTAATCCACCGATTCCAACCAATTCACTCGTTGAAAACCACTCTTTGTCCATCATCGTCACTCCCTTGCTTATCCTGTATGGGCAGCCTTGAACTTAGCCCCAAAAAGTTTCCATATAATAGACTATTATTACCTAAACATCTAACCTTTACGCGTTATTGATATCACTAAAGCATGCGCAGTTCATCATCCCGGCAGAAATTAAACGGCATGCAAATAGTGAAAAAATCGTGTTGAAAAAAATAGAGGAGAAATCATTGCCATCCTTCCAGACACACTCCAGATGGCAGGCACCGGCGGGCATTTACTCGATCGTGTCATTGAGATCGGGGGCTTCATTTGATGAAGATATTCCCAGTTGGTTCAAGGTGGCAGACACACCGACTCGCAGAATATAAGCAATGAGTTCATTCCTTTCTCTCTCAGAGAGCTGGGAGTAAATTTGCATCCAGACCGCCAGCGTCGCGGGCTGCTTTATAGAATATGACGGTGACTCGCTTTCAAGTAATAAGGATTTTCTGACGGAATCAGGCAGGCTGTGAATCGAATATTCGACGCCCCGTCCCTGAACCCCTTTACGGCGGCGCTTTTCCCATCCATCCTCGCGCGCGCGCTTATTCAATCCTTGTCTTGATTTCGGAAGGCCGCCAACGCCAACCAGTTCGCTGGTCGCAAACCACTCTTTTTTCATCGCCTTTCATCCTGATAGTGCCACTCCTAACAAAAACCAATCTATTTGGAAATTAATTGAGAATTTTTTAGAAAATTGATGCTATATTATTTCCAAATAATAATGTCATGTTAGCTTGGCATATAACTAACACCTGTTATTTATACCACTAATATACAGTCGTCTTATAGCAAATAAGGGAAGGATTATGAGTTTAAGGAAACATGACTGGCATCCCGCTGATATCATTGCTGCTCTGCGCAAGAAAGGCACTACGCTGGCGGCAGTATCGCGTGCTGCCGGATTGAGTTCATCAACACTCGCTAATGCGCTGTCACGGCCCTGGCCCAAGGGAGAATGGCTCATTGCCGATGCGTTAGGTATTCATCCATCAGAAATCTGGCCCAGCCGATATTACGATCCAGAAACCAACCAACTCATTGATAGAAAAAAATTAATCCGTCCCAGTTAAGTAAAAAAGCCGGAGATTTTCATCTCCGGCTTTATATTTATTGGGATATTAAATCCATGTTGTCATCAGCTATTGATGAATGACTCACCCAAAGCAATATCCTGATTCAACGTCTCCAGCATATTTTTCAGCGCCTGCTGTTCGAAAGCACTCAGCGCACCAATTGCTTTACGCTCAACAATCCCGTCTTTGCCTAACAGAACCGGCTGCGCAAAGAAACGGGCATACTCACCATCACTCTCAACGTATGCACATTCTGTAACGCCGCTTTCTCCCTGCAAAGCACGAACCAGAGACAGGCCAAAACGCGCCGCTGCTTGCCCCATGGACAGCGTTGCCGATCCGCCACCGGCTTTTGCCTCCACAACTTCCGTACCCGCGTTCTGGATACGTTTTGTCAGATCAGCGATTTCTTGCTCACTGAAACTCACGCCGGGGATTTGTGACAGCAGCGGCAGAATAGTCACGCCAGAGTGACCACCGATAACCGGAACGTTGATGTCCTGCGGTTGTTTGCCTTTCAATTCAGCCACAAACGTATTGGAACGGATAATATCCAGCGTGGTGACGCCAAACAGTTTATTTTTGTCGTAAACACCCGCTTTTTTCAACACTTCAGCGGCAATAGCGACCGTCGTATTTACCGGGTTGGTGATAATGCCAATGCAGGCTTTAGGGCACGTACTGGCAATTTGCTCAACCAGGTTGCGCACAATCCCGGCATTGACATTAAACAAATCAGAACGATCCATACCTGGTTTACGGGCGACGCCCGCGGAGATAAGAACGATATCCGCACCCACGAGCGCTGGTTTCGCGTCTTCGCCGCTATATCCCTTGATTTTCACCGCAGTAGGAATATGGCTCAGATCAACCGCAACACCCGGTGTTACGGGAGCGATATCATAAAGAGATAATTCTGAACCTGAAGGAAGCTGGGTTTTGAGGAGGAGTGCAAGGGCTTGACCAATACCGCCTGCTGCACCGAGAACTGCAACTTTCATCCTAAACTCCTTATTATCGTAAAATAAAAAAATGCCGTGAATTCATCTAGTTATAAACTTAAACGCAAAAAGAAAGAGTTACGTCTATCTACTCACCGCTCAGCATGCGCCGTAAGAGACGAAAAAATACGCTATGTCCCTAATAATAAATCAAAAGCAGCCATACATTTTGAAAGGTAAGTAAAGTTAATGGGCTCCAGGGCTAATAATTCGGCGCACATTCACGACCGATTAACTGGTCAGCTACATTACACCGATCAACGACATCCAAACAACATCATTCTGATAACATTTAATTCACTTTTATGTGACGAATGGCGCATTTCTCAGACTACCGACACCATGAGCTTTTAATTATTTCAGAGAGACGACGGTAAACACTAACAGATGATGTTATAGGCATTTTCATTGCATAAAAATTCACTTATCTGCATAATAACAAAACCAACAACCACACTAATCCGGTGCAGAATGCGCAACTCGACAAAACAAGAAGATTTAGTTAAAGCGTTCAAAGCGCTGCTGAAGGAAGAGAAGTTCAGTTCTCAAAGTGAAATTGTGCAGGCTTTACAAGACGATGGATTCGAAAATATCAACCAGTCCAAAGTCTCACGCATGCTAACTAAATTTGGCGCTGTTCGTACACGCAATGCCAAAATGGAGATGGTGTACTGTCTGCCAGCGGAACTGGGTGTGCCAACCACGACCAGTCCGTTGAAAAATCTCGTATTAGATGTTGATTACAATGATGCCGTTGTGGTGATCCATACCAGCCCGGGCGCGGCGCAGCTGATTGCCCGACTGCTCGACTCCCTGGGGAAATCAGAAGGCATTTTGGGCACCATTGCCGGTGATGACACCATATTCACCACACCAGCCAGAGGCTTCAGCGTCAAGCAACTCTACGAAGCTATTCTGATTTTATTCGAGCAGGAATTATAACGCACTCAATCGCGGGAAACCGCGATAGCGCTCTGCAATTTTGCTAAAAATTGATATTAGTTGTATCACCAGCAATAAACGTTGCTGGTGATAGTTGATCAGACGGTGGGTAACTCGGCCAACGGCCAGCGGGGACGCACGGAAACGCCGAGATCGTGGCGTTGTCCGTGCCGTAAGCGAACAACGCCTGCATAAGCAATCATGGCGCCATTATCAGTACAAAACTCAGGCCGGGCATAAAACACCGCGCCGCCGCGCTTCGCCATCATGTCTCCCAGACGCTGACGCAACGTACGATTAGCACTCACGCCTCCGGCGATAACCAGACGTTTGAAGCCAGTTTCATCCAGTGCCCTGCGACACTTGATTGACAGCGTATCCACCACCGCATCTTCAAATGCGCGAGCAATATCGGCACGCGTCTGCTCATCATCTCCATTATTCCGGATCGTATTGGCGGCAAATGTCTTAAGACCAGAGAAGCTAAAATCCAGACCGGGTCGATCGGTCATGGGGCGTGGGAAGGTAAAGCGCGCGGCATCGCCCGTCTGCGCCATTTTCGACAACAGGGGCCCGCCGGGGTAATCCAACCCGAGCAGCTTTGCCGTTTTATCGAAAGCTTCGCCTGCCGCATCATCGATCGACTCGCCAAGCAGCCGATACTCGCCAATACCTGTTACGCTAATCAGTTGGGTATGACCGCCAGAAACCAACAGTGCCACGAACGGGAATTCAGGCGGGTTATCTTCCAGCATCGGCGCCAACAGGTGTCCTTCCATATGATGCACCGGTACTGCCGGCACATTCCAGGCAAACGCCAATGCGCGTCCCACGGTTGCGCCGACCAATAGCGCGCCGACCAGTCCGGGACCTGCGGTATACGCCACGCCATCAATATCGCGGGCCTTTAATCCGGCCTCAAGCAGCGCCGCCTGAATCAATGGCACGGTTTTACGCACATGATCGCGCGACGCCAGTTCGGGCACCACGCCACCATAGTCGGCATGGAGTTTTACCTGGCTGTAAAGTTGATTGGCGAGTAGACCGGCCTGAGTGTCATAGATGGCAACCCCGGTTTCATCACAGGATGTTTCGATACCCAATACGCGCATTGCTGTTCCTACTTTTATTACGGGACAAGCTCTCGGTTAATGCAGCTTGCTTCATGCGGCAGATAGTCTACCATAAGCGCCCTGTTTTCTGCGCTGACGAAGGCTGAGTGTTTTATGATCGCCGCCATGCTTTACAAAGGCATCCCGTTTGCAGTAGAATTCCGCACCATTTTGAAAAGGCTGGCACAAGGCCAGCGGCAAACCGAATTTATTGAGGTGAGAGGCACATGCCGGTAATTAAAGTACGTGAAAACGAGCCGTTCGACGTAGCTCTGCGTCGCTTCAAGCGTTCCTGTGAAAAAGCAGGTGTTCTGGCTGAAGTTCGTCGTCGTGAGTTTTATGAAAAACCGACTACGGAACGCAAGCGCGCTAAAGCTTCTGCAGTAAAACGTCACGCGAAGAAATTGGCTCGAGAAAACGCACGCCGCACTCGTCTGTATTAATTTTAGGAGGATTTCCTCCACCGCGTGATTAATCCGCAGACTTAGCAGTTGCATACGAAGGCCGTGCTTTCCGAAAGGAATGCGCGGCTTGTTGTCGTTTATAAGCTATCGTTTATAAGTTAAAAAACAGGGGCTTATGGCTGGACGAATTCCACGCGTATTTATTAATGATCTGCTGGCTCGCACCGACATCGTCGATCTCATCGACGCGCGCGTCAAACTGAAAAAGCAGGGCAAAAACTATCATGCGTGCTGTCCGTTTCACCACGAAAAAACCCCGTCATTCACCGTCAACGGTGAGAAACAGTTCTACCACTGCTTTGGCTGTGGCGCACATGGTAATGCCGTCGATTTTTTAATGAATTACGATCGTCTCGAATTCGTCGAAAGCATTGAAGAATTGGCCACCATGCATGGTCTTGAGGTGCCGTATGAAACCGGTACTGGCCCAACCCAGCTTGAACGTCACCAGCGACAGAGTTTATATGCCTTGATGGAACAATTGAGTGCGTTCTATCAACAAACACTGAGTCAATCCGTTGGTACCCCTGCGTTGCAGTACCTGCAACAGAGGGGATTAAGCGCCGAAGTGATTCGTCATTTCGCGATTGGCTTTGCGCCAGCCGGTTGGGACAACGCATTAAAACGTTTCGGCCGCAACAGCGACGATCGCAGTACATTGAACGATGCAGGCATGTTGGTGACTAACGATCAGGGCCGCACCTACGACCGTTTTCGCGAGCGTGTCATGTTTCCTATCCGCGATAAACGCGGACGGGTTATTGCATTTGGAGGCCGGGTATTAGGCGATGGCACGCCCAAATATCTGAACTCACCTGAAACAGAAATTTTTCATAAAGGCCGTCAGCTCTATGGGCTTTATGAAGCACAGAAAAATCATCCTGAACTCAAACGCTTACTCGTGGTTGAAGGGTATATGGATGTCGTTGCTCTGGCACAGTTTGGTATTGATTATGCGGTTGCTTCATTGGGGACATCCACCACGGCCGATCACATTCAGTTACTATTTCGTGCCACAGACCAGGTCGTCTGTTGCTATGACGGAGATCGCGCCGGACGGGAAGCCGCCTGGCGTGCGCTGGAAACCGCGCTACCCTATTTGAATGATGGTCGTCAGCTACGCTTTATGTTCCTGCCAGACGGTGAAGATCCCGATACGCTGGTTCGCAAAGAAGGCCAGGCCGCTTTTGAGCAGCGGATGGAGCAGGCACTGCCGCTGTCGCAGTTTCTTTTTGAGACATTACAGCAGCAGGTAGATATGAGTTCGCCTGATGGACGAACCAAACTCAGCACGCTGGTACTGCCCTTGATTGGTCAGGTCCCTGGAGAGACGCAGCGTCTATATTTGCGCCAGCAGCTTGGCAACAAACTCGGGATTCTGGATGACAACCAGTTGGACAGGTTGTTGCCAAAAGTGGCAGAACAGGCTCAGCCCTATCAGCCGCCACAGCTAAAAGTCACAACTATGCGTATACTTATAGGACTTTTAGTACAGAATCCCAGACTTTCTGTGGAAGTGCCTGAGCTTGCACTGGAGGGCATTGAAGAAAACAAGGTAGCAGGTTTGTCTCTGTTTCAGGATTTAGTGAAAACCTGTAACGCGAGCCCCGGCATGAGCATGGGATTGCTGCTTGAGAAATACAGAGACAGTAAATACCGGAAGCAGCTTGAAACCATGGCTTCCTGGAACCATATGATCGAAGAGGATGAACTGGACGACAAGTTCAGAATAAGCCTGACGGAACTCTACGATCAACTGCTGAAGCAGCGTCAGGAAACATTGATTGCCCGTGAGAGAACGCATGGGCTTAACGCCAAAGAAAAAAAAGAACTTTGGTCGTTGCAACTGGCTTTAACCAGAAAAAACTGATTACCGAGGCTTAATTGCCGATAACTAGTAGAGTCGAACTCTGCGAAGAGCCGCTACAGGGGCTGCGGCGATAAGAAAAAATACCCCTAATGCTATTGTTGGCGAACGAACTACGCCGACCGACACCAACCCAAATACTCTGAAGTGTGGATACCGTCTTATGGAGCAAAACCCGCAGTCACAGCTAAAGCTACTTGTCACCCGTGGTAAGGAGCAAGGCTACCTGACCTATGCTGAGGTCAATGACCATCTGCCGGAAGATATCATCGACTCCGACCAGATCGAAGACATCATCCAGATGATTAATGACATGGGCATCCAGGTGATGGAAGAAGCGCCGGATGCGGATGATCTGTTGCTGGCAGAAAATACCAATGACGCAGATGAAGATGCGGCAGAGGCTGCTGCTCAAGTGTTATCCAGCGTTGAATCGGAAATCGGCCGCACAACCGATCCGGTACGTATGTACATGCGTGAAATGGGTACCGTTGAACTGCTGACGCGCGAGGGCGAGATCGATATCGCCAAGCGTATTGAAGATGGTATCAATCAGGTTCAGTGTTCTGTTGCAGAATATCCAGAAGCAATTACCTATCTGCTGGAACAATACGATCGTGTCGAGGCGGGTGAAAGCCGTCTGTCCGACCTGATCACCGGTTTTGTCGATCCGAACGCGGAAGAAGATATTGCCCCTACCGCGACGCACGTCGGTTCTGAGCTTTCGAGTGAAGAAAGGGACGATGACGATGAAGAGGAAGAAGACGACGATACCGAAGACGACAACAGCATCGATCCTGAACTGGCCCGTGAGAAATTTACCGAATTGCGTCAGCAATATGAAACGACTCGTCAGGTCATCAAAATGCATGGTCGTAGTCATGCAAAAGCAGCGCAAGAGATTCTGAATCTTTCTGAAGTCTTCAAACAGTTCCGTTTAGTCCCTAAACAGTTTGATTTCCTGGTTAACAGCATGCGTTCCATGATGGATCGCGTACGTACTCAGGAACGTCTGATCATGAAGCTGTGCGTTGAACATTGCAAAATGCCGAAGAAAAACTTCGTCACGCTGTTCTCCGGTAATGAAACCAACGAAAGCTGGTTCGCCGCCGCGATCGCCATGGCGAAACCCTGGTCGGATAAGCTGCATGACGTAGAAGAAGACGTTAAGCGCAGCCTACAGAAACTGCATCAGATTGAAGAAGAAACCGGCTTGACCATTGAGCAGGTCAAAGACATCAACCGCCGTATGTCGATTGGTGAAGCGAAAGCTCGCCGCGCGAAGAAAGAGATGGTTGAAGCAAACTTGCGTCTGGTCATTTCCATCGCCAAGAAATACACCAACCGCGGCTTGCAGTTCCTTGACCTGATTCAGGAAGGGAACATCGGCCTGATGAAAGCGGTAGATAAATTTGAATACCGCCGTGGTTATAAATTTTCGACATATGCGACCTGGTGGATTCGTCAGGCCATTACGCGTTCTATCGCCGACCAGGCACGCACCATCCGTATTCCGGTGCATATGATTGAGACTATCAACAAACTCAACCGTATTTCGCGCCAGATGCTACAGGAGATGGGGCGTGAACCAACGCCGGAAGAACTGGCCGAACGCATGCTGATGCCGGAAGACAAGATCCGTAAAGTGCTGAAGATCGCGAAAGAACCGATTTCGATGGAAACCCCGATTGGTGATGATGAAGATTCACATCTGGGCGACTTTATCGAAGATACGACGCTGGAGTTGCCGCTGGATTCCGCAACCTCGGAAAGCCTGCGTTCCGCAACGCACGACGTATTGGCGGGTCTGACCGCGCGTGAAGCGAAAGTACTGCGTATGCGTTTTGGTATTGATATGAATACCGACCACACGCTGGAAGAAGTGGGTAAACAGTTCGATGTAACACGTGAACGTATTCGTCAGATCGAAGCAAAAGCGTTACGTAAACTGCGTCACCCAAGCCGTTCCGAAGTGCTGCGCAGCTTCCTGGACGATTAATTAATCGCCGTCAATAACGTACTCAAATAGCCCCGGCTTCTGCCGGGGCTATTTTTTTACCGTCATATTCCCGTTGCGATCTTTACGGACTCTCGCAAGCGGCGTTTTTTATCGGTTTTCATGCAGTGCCTGATAAAGCGCCCGGTAAGACGATACCAGCGACGCCAGTGTTGCACGATTCAATCCACTGGGATTGGGAAGGACCCAGACCTGAGTATCGCCAATCGTCAACGTCTGACACCCCCACGCTACCTTTTTAATACCGAATGCCAGACTGAATGCCTGCTTGCCCAAAATGGCCAGCGCGCGTGGCTGATAGCGGGTCATTTTTTCAATAACGTCCTCACCGCCCCGCAGCAACTCATCTTTCGCCAGTTCCGTTGCCTCTACCGTCGGGCGTTCAACCAGCATGGTGATACCGCATCCGGTATCCAGCAGATGCCGTTCTTCTTCAGGTGCGAGTAAACGCTCGGTGAATCCGGCCTGATGGATCACTTTCCAGAATCGGTTATTGGGATTGGCAAAATGATAACCGTGATGAGCGGTCGATAATCCCGGATTGATGCCGCAGAAAACGACCTGAAGGTTGGTTGCCAGAATATCCGTGATCATACGTCCCCTTTTACGTCATGTTTTCCGCTGTTATCGCAAAATCTGACAGTAATAACAATAAGCTATCCTGCATAGAAAACAGCCATCCGGCCGAACAGCTATAGACCTTCCCCCGCTCATTACCGTATAATCGTCGCCCGTCAGGCCCCTTAGCTCAGTGGTTAGAGCAGTCGACTCATAATCGATTGGTCGTTGGTTCAAACCCAACAGGGGCCACCAGAATTTCAAGGAGTTACGTTAACCGCGTGGCTCCTTTGTTTTTTCTGAGCTATTCACGCCATCAAAATATCCCGATCGTCCGGGGATATTGATAACCTCCCTGAATCGTCATCAATGGCCGTATCCCGGTGCGATGTTACCGATGCCCATCCATACCTTGCCCCCGGAAACGATGCGCATAAATTACGCATGATTATGGCTTTTCATGCTTTTTCAGCCAGGCCTGCATCTGATCGATTTCTGGCTGCTGAGCTTTGATTATCTCTTCCGCCAGCTGACGTAACTCGGGATCTTTGCCGTATTTTAGCTCTGTCCTTGCCATGTCAATCGCCCCTTGATGGTGAGCAATCATGCCTTTGGCAAAAGCAATATCAGGATCGCTGGACTGCATACCTTCCATCATCCGGGCATGCATCTCATCCATCCCTTTCATATAAGCCTGCTGGGATGATTCCGTTTTATCTTCAGAACCATGCCCGCGGTGGGCACTATCCGCAGCAAAAGTACAGAACGGCGCCAATAAGGCCGCCATAATTAACAGATTCACTTTTTTCATCGCCCCCCCTCATTCATTCCTTCTAAGGATAGACGTTCCAGTGAGAGGAAGGTCAAGCAATGGGTAAAAATCGGGCAGAGCCGCGCCGGCGAATCTGAATCGCCGGTAGGCCAGCGCGGCGACAGAACATACGCTCGCATGGTTTCCCAAAAATAAAAAACCGCCGAACCTCTCTCCATCGCAAAACAGTGCCAAGCAATGGAGAAATCCGGCGGTCTTAAACGTTCATTAAGCTATAGAGAATTACTGCTGGGCAGGTGCGGGTGCGGGCGCGGTCCTGCCAGCATGTCTCGGCTGTTGAGGTTGAGTCAGCCGTTTTTCAAAATTCTCGCTGTATTGTTTCTTCTGCTCAGGCGTCAGAATGTTATAAATCTTATTCTGCGTTTCCAGGGCGTTCAGGATCCTGGCTTTACGCGTTGCATCCGCTTTATCCAATTGCGCCTGTGCTTTTGTCGCATCAAAGGTATCGGATGTGATCAGGCTATGCATTTCACGGCGTTCATCCTGCATGGTTTTACGCATATTTTCGCGAGACGCATCTTTGATTTCTTTAATCTGCTGTTTCTGCGCATCGGTCAGATTCAGTCCGTTGAACATCATCTCCATGCCATGATGTGCCCTTCCGTCTTTCATCATTCTGGATTCTGGCATCGGGCCTTTAGGTGCTTCATTCGCATGGGCAATACCCACCGCGCTCAACGCCAGAGAAGAAGCTACCAGCATCGCTGCTAATTTACGCATCATTATATCCCTCACTCAGGTTTAACTTAGTTGGCGACGGTTGTCGCGCTATCGAGGTGAAGTATAGGCCTGACAGTTTCAGTTAATTAGAGCAAGGGTAAATCTCTGCAAGTAATAACTTCACATTTGCATCAATTGTGGAGAGTACGCTGGAATTGTGTAAGGAAGAAGGAGAATTGCGTTAGATCGATTATGACTGACTTCACATCAACCGCGCCGCCAGTTATGGAAGCGAACGACTGAACTCGGAGGCATCCCTGGCCAAAGCATCGAGATGGGCGCTGATAATTTTTACTTTCTGTAGCAGCGGATTACGTTCCGGTGAGCTATCCATCGCGTTCAGTCGCGTCAGCAGTTGCTCAATCTGTGAGGAAAGCTGCGCTTCACGCTGCTTCGCCAACAACAGTTGCTGCTGCAACCGTTGGCAGTCACGCTGCCACTGGTATTGCTGCTGTTGAACGCTTATCTCCAGCGCCTGCAATGCTTCTTCCAGCTGCGTTTCCAACACTTCGAGCCACATGAAAGGTACCTTCGCTTGATTATCGGGCGAATTATAATGACACATGCCCCTGACAACAAACAATCTGATGAATCCTTATCTGCACACCCGCCTTTTTCCACACCGTTCGGAATGATATTTATCACAATAATAAAACAAAAATTTCACAACTTAGCCAATTACCGCTAGATTTATTGCAATAACTCATCAGACCAGTTGCGCTTATTACCTGCCGGAGATTGCAATGACTGCCTACCCTCATCTGTTTTCACCACTCGATCTGGGGTTCACCACATTAAAAAACCGGGTGGTGATGGGTTCCATGCATACGGGTCTGGAAGAGCATCCCGACGGAACAAAAAGACTGGCGGCGTTCTATCGTGAAAGAGTCTCTGGCGGCGTAAGCCTGATCGTAACAGGGGGGATTGCGCCTAACGCCAAAGGAGCGGTTGTAAAAGGCGGCGCCACGTTGCACAACGCATCGCAGTTACCCCACCATCGTGCGGTAACACAGGCGGTTCACGCAGCCGGTGGCAAGATCGCTTTACAAATCCTTCATGCCGGACGCTATAGCTACCAGCCTGACCCGGTAGCCCCCTCTGCGCTACAGGCCCCCATCAATCCGTTTATGCCGCTGGCGATGACTCCCGCCGAGATAAAGCAGACGATTGACGATTTTGCACACTGCGCCTTTCTGGCACAGCAGGCAGGCTATGATGGGGCGGAGATCATGGGTTCGGAAGGTTACCTGATTAATCAGTTTCTCACCGCCCGAACCAATCATCGGGATGACGCATGGGGAGGTGATTTTCAGCGCCGTAGCCGCTTTGCACTGGAGATTGTCCGGGCGGTCAGGAACGTGACGGGGCGCGAGTTCATCATCATTTATCGCCTTTCCATGCTTGATCTGGTTGAGGGAGGATCGAGCTGGCAGGAAATTGAACAACTCGCCCGGGCCATAGAACAGGCTGGGGCAACGCTCATCAATACCGGTATCGGCTGGCATGAAGCCCGTATTCCGACCATCGCCACGCTGGTGCCGCGCGGCGCTTTTGGCTGGGTAACCAAACAGCTGATGGGAAAAGTGGGCGTCCCGTTAATCGCCACCAACCGTATCAACGATCCTGCGATCGCGGAACAGCTACTGGCCGAAGGCTGTGCCGATATGATTTCGATGGCGCGTCCATTTCTGGCTGACGCGGCCCTGTTGCAAAAAGCGGCTGAGGGTCGGGCTGATGAAATCAATACCTGCATCGGCTGTAATCAGGCCTGTCTGGATCAGATTTTTGTCGGCAAGTTGACCTCCTGTCTGGTGAATCCGCGGGCCTGCCATGAAACCGTCATGCCTGTTACTCCGGTGAAAACCATAAAACGACTTGCCGTGGTCGGCGCTGGCCCTGCGGGCATGGCGTTTGCCGTTAACGCGGCCGGACGCGGTCATCAGGTCACGCTATTTGAATCGGCGGAACAGATCGGCGGACAATTCAACATTGCCCGCCAGATCCCCGGTAAAGACGAATTTAATGAAACGCTGCGTTATTACCACCGCCAGTTATCATTGCATGACGTTACGGTGCGATTGGGTATACGGGCGACGGCGGCGGACCTGACGGATTTCGATGACGTGATCCTTGCCTGCGGCATTGTGCCGCGTACTCCGGTGATTGAGGGCATCGAACATCCGAAGGTATTAACTTATCTGGACGTATTGCGGGATAAGAAACCGGTCGGGCAGCGAATTGCCATTATCGGTGCCGGCGGCATTGGATTCGATACCGCGCACTACCTCAGTCAGCCAAAACATGCCGATTTTTACGAAGAATGGGGGATCGATCGCCGACTTGAACAACGAGGCGGTCTGTTGAGCCATAAACCGCAGGCGCCCGGCGGGCCCAGAGACATTACGTTATTACAGCGCAAAGCCGGTAAGCCAGGAGAAAATCTGGGAAAAACCACAGGTTGGATCCATCGGGCCAATTTGCTCCGGCATGGCGTCACCCTGCTCGGCGGCGTGAGTTATGAACGCATTGACGATGAGGGACTGCACATTGTGCACCAACAGATCGCAACGTGCCTGCCCGTAGACAACGTCATTATCTGTGCAGGTCAGGAACCCTGTCGCGACCTGTACCAACCGCTACAAGACGCGGGCCGCCGGGTTCATCTGATTGGCGGTGCCGACATCGCCCAGGAACTGGATGCGCGCCGGGCGATCGAACAGGCCACCCGGCTGGCATTGACGATATGATTTAACGGGACGCCGCCGTTTTCACCGCCCGTAGTACCACAAACTTGGCGTTGCTGGCGATCACCTCGCCGTTGCCAAACAGGCGTTTCAGCTTATGGAAATAATCCAGATGACGATTACCCACAATGCGTAATTCCCCCCCGACCTGGAGACAACGACGCGCATCAAGAAACATCTGCCAGGCTATTTGGTCTGTTACCGCCTGCTGTTGATGAAATGGGGGATTACACAGCACAGCCTGTAACGTATCGCGCCCCACGCCGGCCAACCCGTGATTAACGGCAAAACCGCAACGATCGTTGTCTTGCGGACAGTTAACCTCAACATTCATTTTGCTGGACGCAACCGCCATATAGGATTCATCAAAAAAGCTGACAAACGCATCGGGATTGGCCGACAAAGCCGCCAGCCCGATAACGCCATTGCCGCAGCCTAAATCAACAATTTTGCCTTGCAACTGCTGTGGCAGATGTTGTATGAAAAAACGCGCGCCGATATCCAAACCACTGCGCGAAAAGACATTCGCATAGTTATGGATACGGTATCCGTATTCTTCCAAATCCCAAATATAAGTTGGTGATTGCTCACTGACGTTTGGCTCAGCGAATTCACAGTGAATCAAACGCGCCTTTTTCCAGGCCAGCGAGGTTTTGGTTGGCCCCAGAATGCGTTCGAACAGCTGTAATGTCGACGTATGGATATCGCGGGCTTTTGCCCCGGCGATGATCCGCGTTTGCCGGGTAACCACCTTGCGCAGCATACGCAGCTGATGTTCTAACAGCGCCATGGTTTTTGGAATTTTGATCACCACCAGCGCCGGTGCGGCAGGTAACAAATCCAGACTATTCAACAGCTCTACCGAATCTTCTTCAAAATCGTTCAACGCCAGATTGTGCCGCGTCGCCAGTTGACTCAGGTAAGAATCACTGATGCTGACGGGCGATTGCGCCTGTAAACCACAGGCCAGCGCACCAAAAGCATCGTTAAAAATCAGGCGTGGCCCAGGGGCGATTTCCATCGCAGAAAGCTCGCGCAGCAAGAATTCATCTGCCGCTTCCCACGCCTGTAGCGCCGAGTTATCCGCCACTTGAGGATAACGCACCAGGGTCAGACTACGCGTTTCCAGTTCGAGTTGGCTCATTCGCCTCTCCTGAGTCATAAAATTTGCGCTGTTTATCCCTTAAAACCGCACGCCAGTAAATGCTTTTCTCGATTTGCCGGAAAAATGCACGCCGTCGCGGTATTAACAGTAACATTGTCTTGTTATTTCACCATGGTAATCTGATACTCCGCACGGATGTCAGCAGGATACCAAACGCTTATGATTCGCTTTGCTATTATAGGAACAAGTTGGATCACACGTCAGTTTGTCGATGCCGCCCATGAAACCGGTAAAATGAAGCTGACGGCAATCTACTCACGAACCCCGGAGAAATCGCAACAATATCAGGCAGACTATCTGGTTGACGCGCTATTCGGCTCGCTGGAGGAAATGGCTGAATCCGATCTGATCGACGCCGTTTACATCGCCAGCCCCAATTCACTGCATTGTGAACAATCACTGCTCTTTCTGAGCCATGGCAAACACGTTATCTGTGAAAAGCCGCTGGCTTCCAACCGATATGAAGCGGAACAGATGATCGCCAGTGCCAGAGAAAATCAGGTGGTGCTGTTCGAGGCATTCAAGACCGCCAGCCTGCCGAATTTCGGTGTGGTACAGCAGGCGCTGCCGAAAGTAGGCAGGTTGCGCAAAGTTCTGCTGAACTACTGCCAGTACTCTTCACGCTATCCGAAATATCTGGCAGGCGAGAACCCGAATACCTTTAACCCGACGTTCTCCAATGGCTCCGTTATGGACATTGGCTATTACTGTCTGTCTTTTGCCGTCGCACTGTGGGGAGAACCCGGTACGGTTCAGGCCAGCGCCACCTTGTTGGACAGCGGCGTGGATGCGCATGGCAGTATCATCTTGAATTACGGTGATTTTGACGTAACCATTGTTCACTCGAAAGTCAGCAACTCTGCCATTGCCAGTGAAATTCAGGGCGAGGATGGCTCATTGGTTATCGAGAAATTGTCGGAATGCCAGCGGATTATGTTCATTCCCCGTGATGGAAAACCGCTTGACCTCAGCCAGCCACAGCACATCAACAGCATGCTGTATGAAGCGGAAAACTTTGCCGCACGAGTGGCAGCCAATCATCTGAACCATGCGGAACTCGCCCGTTCACGCGCAGTGGCGGGGTTATTAACCGAAATCCGTCGACAAACCGGGGTGATTTTTCCTGCCGATACCGCGACGCCGGAAAGTTAGACATAAAAGGCATGGGGATAATTATTTGACCCGGATCAAGTTTTCACCTATTGTTTGTCGAGCAAAGGGGAGTAACTTTCCTGCCGGTTAATCGTCATTACGGTGCCTAACGCACCCGGTTACCGGGCAACTTAATGAAACGACTTCATTACTGTTGTAAGTGAGACCTTGCCGGAAGGCGAGGTTCATTTGCAGCTTGATGATAAAGCGGCCAGCGTCTTCCGATGTTGGCCGTTTTTGTTTTCATTAAAGGATATCGCTATGCACACCATTGGCACGCCGTGGTTATGGGGCAGCTTTGCTGTCATTGTTATCGTTATGCTGCTCATCGACCTACTCTATCAGGGTAAAAAAGGGTCTACGGTGATGACATTCAAACAGGCGGCCGCGTGGTCCCTTGTTTGGGTGGCGCTCTCTTTGCTGTTCAATGCGGGCTTCTGGTGGCATCTGGATGGAACGATGGGACGCGAGATCGCCAACGCCCAGTCTCTGGCCTTCCTGACCGGTTATCTGATTGAGAAAGCGCTGGCCGTCGATAACGTCTTTGTCTGGCTGATGCTCTTCAGCTATTTCTCCATTCCGCCGCAATATCAGCGACGCGTGCTGATTTATGGCGTGCTGGGCGCCATCGTGCTGAGAACGCTGATGGTGTTCGGCGGCAGTTGGCTGGTCACCCAATTCCAGTGGCTGTTGTATGTCTTCGGGGCTTTCCTGCTGTTTACCGGTATCAAGATGGCGCTCGCCAGCGAGGATGGCAACGCGATTGGCGACAAGCCCGTGGTTCGTTGGCTGCGCGGGCATCTGCGCCTGACCGACACTATCGAAAACGACAGGTTTTTTATTCGTCGTAACGGACTCTGGTACGCGACGCCGCTTTTCCTGGTGCTGATCCTGGTGGAAATCAGCGATGTGATTTTTGCCGTCGACAGTATCCCGGCCATTTTTGCGGTAACAACCGATCCCTTTATTGTTTTAACTTCCAACCTGTTTGCGATCCTGGGATTGCGCGCCATGTATTTCCTGCTGGCTGGCGTAGCCGAACGTTTCTCGCTGCTGAAATACGGACTGGCCGTGATTCTGGTCTTCATCGGAACCAAAATGCTGTTGATTGATCTCTTCCACATTCCAACTGCCGTTTCGCTCGGCGTGGTCGCCGGAATTTTGACCCTCACCCTGTTGATTAACGTTTGGGTCAACCGCCGCACTGCACAATAATTCGTCTTTTCGGTCTCTCCGAGCCAAATCCATGCGGTATGGAGAGACTGATGCATTAATAAATTCCGCTTTGAGGCATAAAAAACAGGATCTGCTCTTTTCCAGCTATCAAATTTTCATATACTGATACGCGCAAACACATCTCGTTACGGAACATACCCTGAATAATTCGAGTTGCAGGATAAAACGTTGTCGTTTTGAACAACGCAAAGCGTTGGCCCCGGCGGGGCCGGGCAACCAAGCCAGCGCACATGCGACTTGAAGTATGACGGGTAATAGAACAAAACCCAGTGCTCATTGACACCAGAGGTTATGCATCCGTAAAACACAACTACTCAGCGGAAACGGTCACACCGTCAAAACTATGGAAAAGAATAAGTCACGTTTTTTGCAGTACATAACTCAAGGTAGTCTGGTTCAACAAATTCTTCTGGGGCTCATTGCCGGGATTATTTTGGCGTCGGTTTCCACACAGGCCGCTATCGCAGCAGGATTGTTAGGCTCGCTGTTCGTTGGCGCCCTGAAGGCCGTTGCTCCCGTGCTGGTGCTGATGTTGGTAATGGCATCCATCGCCAACCACCAGCAAGGCCAAAAAACCAATATTCGCCCGATACTGGTGCTTTATCTGATCGGAACCCTCTCAGCCGCGCTGGTTGCCGTGGTGCTCAGCACCCTCTTCCCTTCGACGTTGGCGCTCAATGCACAGGCGGCGGATATCACGCCGCCATCAGGGATTGTCGAAGTGCTCAAAGGCCTCTTGATGAGCACTATCGCCAACCCGATTCATGCCCTGCTTAATGCAAACTATATTGGCATTCTGGTCTGGGCGATTGGACTGGGGATCGCTTTCCGCCATGGTTCCCAAAGTACCAAAAGTATGATTACCGATGCTTCCAACGCCGTTACTTTCATTGTCCGCATCGTGATTCGCTTCGCGCCGCTGGGTATCTTTGGTCTGGTCTCTTCAACGCTGGCAGAAACCGGGTTCGGCGTACTGTGGGGCTATGCGCATCTGTTGATGGTGTTAATCGGCGGCATGCTGTTGGTTGCGCTAGGGGTTAATCCATTGATTGTGTACTGGAAGACGCGCAACAACCCTTATCCGCTGGTACTCCGTTGCCTGCGGGAAAGTGGCGTTACCGCCTTCTTTACCCGCAGTTCCGCCGCCAATATTCCGGTGAATATGGAACTGTGCCGTAAGTTGAATCTGGATGAGGATACATACTCCGTCGCCATTCCGCTGGGCGCGACCATCAACATGGCCGGCGCGGCCATCACCATTACCGTGCTGACGATGGCAGCAGCCAACACGCTGGGTATCCATGTGGATTTACTGACAGCCCTGCTGCTGAGTGTGGTTGCTTCAATCTGCGCCTGCGGCGCTTCTGGTGTGGCGGGCGGCTCACTGCTGCTTATCCCCCTGGCATGCAGTATGTTTGGTATTTCAAACGATATCGCCATGCAGGTTGTTGCCGTTGGCTTCATCATCGGTGTGTTGCAGGATTCTGCTGAAACCGCGGTAAACTCCTCAACGGACGTGATCTTTATTGCGGCGGTTTGTGAAGCTGAAGACGCCAAACTGGCGGAAAAAGAGCGGCTGAATATACTGTAACCGATCGTAGCGCCTGCATTCTGTCGTCCCTGCTTAGGCAGGGACCTGCTTTAACCGGTCCTGAGAGGAGAGGCTTCCTTACGGGAAGGACAAAAACGTTTTTTGCTCCACAGACTATCAAACTTTTCCAGTTTCTTTCTTCTCAATCTTGAACGGATCGATACCGCGTTTCAGCATCCGCCGGAAACGGATGATGTTAAAACCATTCATCAGCAGGAAACTACCTTCAATCAGTGACCCACCTATCGAGCCCAGCCAGATATTGTGCACAACCCAACAGGCGGTTGCGCACCACATGACGCAGCGCGTGGTTAAACCGGAAGTACGGAACAACGCCCAGGTACTGGCGACCGTACCCAAGATTGGCAACAGTTCCATGGCATGTTTCAGGTTGGAGAGGCCAAACACCAGCGTCAGGGCAATGAACACAAACATCACGGCAATGTTATGCGTCTTTAGCGAGATCAGTGTACGGGCCGAATTGAGTACCGCACTGGCTCCCGCCGCATTCGCGCCCATCAGAAAAAAGTGTAACCCGATAACGGCGCTGTAAGCCGAAAGCTGTAGTTTGAATTTCTTATCGTCACGATTAAAAAACATGGTGATGCCGACCAGAAAGGCAAACACGCCTACAGACTGGGCAAACCAATAAGATGTCATGATCCCTGCCTCTGAAAAAATTACTGCGGAAAAAAGAAAAACGGCGCCAATAAATGAAACGCCGTTTTATTTTAAATAGAATATCTCCGCTTTACAATGTCACACCGCTTTTAAATATCGCCAGCTCGCGGAAATCATTAATTTCATTCTTAGCCCGCTTCCCATCGGCAATCTCGACAATCAGATCGATAAATTGCGCCAGCAACTCATCCATCGGCATGCCGTGAATCAGTCGGCCCGCGTCAAAATCGATCCAGTGCGGCTTTTTGTTCGCCAGTTCACTGTTGGTCGCCAGCTTGACGGTTGGAACGAAGCCGCCGTAAGGCGTGCCGCGCCCGGTACTAAACAATACCATATGGCAACCCGCTCCCGCCAATGCACTGGTTGCGACCGCATCATTACCCGGCGCGCTAAGCAGGTTAAGACCGGGAGTATGTAAGCGCTCACCATATTTCAGAACATCCATCACCTTGCTCTGTCCGGCTTTTTGCGTACAACCGAGAGACTTCTCTTCCAGTGTCGTAATTCCCCCCGCTTTGTTACCCGGTGACGGGTTCTCATAAATCGGCTGATCGTGGGCGATGAAATACTGTTTGAAATCATTGACCATGTGCACCGTTTTTTCAAACGTGGCTTCATCATGGCAGCGGCTCATCAGAATGCGCTCAGCACCAAACATTTCCGGTACTTCAGTCAGAACGGTTGTGCCGCCATTGGCGATCAGATAATCCGAGAAACGGCCCAGCAGCGGGTTGGCGGTAATACCAGACAAACCATCCGACCCGCCGCATTCCAGACCGAATTTCAGTTCACTGAGTTTACCAGGTACGCGTTTGTCATGACGCATCGCCTGATAAAGTGCGTGCAGTCGTTCCAGACCCGCTTCCACTTCATCATCCTGCTGCTGGCAAATCATAAAGGTGACTCGCTCAGCATCATATTCACCCAGCGTCGTGCGGAAGGCGTCAACCTGATTATTCTCGCATCCCAGACCGATGACCAGTACCGCACCTGCATTCGGATGACGGACCATGTTTTGCAACATGGTTCGCGTATTCTCGTGATCCTGCCCCAGTTGAGAACAGCCGAACGGGTGGCTGAACAGATAGACGCCGTCAATATCCTGCGCATCCTGCGTTTCTTTCAGGAAACGCTGCTGGATTTGACGGGCAATACCGTTAACACAACCGACCGTCGGCAGGATCCACAGTTCATTACGAATACCGACATCGCCGTTCTTGCGGCGGTAAATCTGCACCTGCCGATCCTGCATTTGCCGCGGCAGATCGATAAACGCCGGCTGATACTGATATTCATCCAGATCGCTCAGGTTCGTTTTGGCATTCTGTGAATGAATATGTTCACCGGGTGCAATCGAAACCAGAGCATGACCAATCGGCAGACCGTATTTGGTTATCATCTCCCCCGGAGCAATGGTTTCCAGCGCGAACTTATGTCCACGAACCACAGGTTGCCGCAGAGTGACCGAATGCCCTTCCACCGCCACCGTTTCACCTTGTTCCAAATCGCGCAGAGCGACAGCCACATTATCCAAAGAATGGATTTTTATGATGCTTTGCATGGATACGCCTTTTTGCTGTTAGCAATAATCTTCCACCGCCGATCGCATACCGCGCTCAACGATCGTTTGCACCTGTTGTGTTACCTGCGCGGCCAGTCCTGGAACCTGTGTCAAATCCTGCTCCCAGTGCCCGGCATCGCTTAATACGACAGTCACCAGTTCACTCAAACTAACGGTGTTGTCTTTCACACCGAGCCAAAGTGCGGAATAGCGTTCCAGCCAATGCGCATCATCCTGCAACGGATAGCTTTCGCCGTTGCGTTCACCACGATAGAACGTAATCAGTGCCGCAAGCGCGAATGTCAGACGCGGCGGCAGCTCACCCTGACGTTCGCGATAAGCCAGCAGCTGCGGCAGAATGCGGGTACGGAATTTAGTCATGCCATTCAACGCGATAGACAGCAGTTGATGTTGTATGAAGGGGTTACGGAAACGGCTTAGCACCGCCTGGGCAAAGGACATCAGCTCATCATGAGGCAAGTCAAGCACCGGGACGATCTCTTCCGCGATGGTTTTTTCCACAAATCGGCTAATCTGCGCATCATTCATCGATTCGCCAACGGTATCCAGACCAGCCAGAAACGCGACCGGCACTAGCGCGGTGTGCGCGCCGTTCAGAATGGCGACTTTGCGTTCTTTATACGGCTTGATGTCGTCAACGATACGAACGTTCAGATTCAGCTTGTTCAGGCGTAATTCTTCTGCCAGCCACTGTGGCCCCTGAATCACAAACAGATAAAAGTATTCGGCGGTATCCAGAAAGGTATCCTGATAGCCCAGTTCCTGCTGTAGCTCGTTGACCTCGGCACGCGGATAACCCGTGACAATACGGTCCACCAGCGTTGAACAGAACGTATTGCTCTCATTCAGCCAGGCAACAAACGCGGGCGCCAGTTCCCACTGGTTTGCATAACGCAGTACCAGTTCTTTCAGCGCAACGCCGTTATAGTCAATCAGTTCACAAGGCAGCAGCACCCAGCCTTTGTCCGCGGCGCCGTCAAAATGGCGGAAACGCTCATACAGCAAACGGGTCAGCTTAGCCGGGAAGCTGGTCGGAGGCGCATCGCTAAAGCTATCGTCGGCGCTATAGCTGATCCCCGCTTCCGTCGTGTTGGAAAAAACAAAGCGGATGTTCGGATCGTGAGCCAAAGCCAGATAGTCATCAAACTGGCGATAGACGTTGATTTCGCGGTTTACGGAGCGAATCAGGCGTGGTTCGCGTACCGCATCGCCCTGTTCGTTCAAGCCACGGATAATGGTGGTATACAGGCCGTCCTGAGTATCTAGCGCTGGCGGGAAATCCGTATCGATTGGACGAACGACAACAATACCGGCATCCAAATCGGTATGCTCATTCAACAAATCCAACTGCCAGTCGACGAAAGCGCGTAGAAAATTACCTTCACCAAACTGAATGACACGATCTGGATGCTGACGACCGGGAAAATTACGACGATTTAACGTTTGCATTAACAGGCTACCTCAGGACAGAGATCACTCGCATTCCAGGCACGGCTGATTCCAACCACCCTCATCCTTGCCCAAAACTCATTAAAACGGCAAGCCTCCATACGAGGCCCGCCAACGGTATTACAGCTCAATGGCAAAATAGTTTTTGGCGTTATCAAAACTGATGTTTTTCACCATTTCGCCCAGCAACGGAAGATCGGCTGGCGCTTCGCCATCCTCCACCCAGCGGCCAATCATCTGGCACAGGATACGGCGGAAATATTCATGACGGGTGTAGGACAGGAAACTGCGGCTGTCAGTCAGCATACCGACGAAGCGGCTCAGCAGACCAAGCTGCGCAAGCTGGGTCATCTGACGCTGCATGCCGTCTTTCTGATCGTTGAACCACCAGCCGGAACCGAACTGCATCTTGCCCGGCATACCTTCACCCTGGAAGTTGCCGATCATGGTGCCGATAACTTCGTTATCGCGCGGATTCAGGCAGTAAAGGATGGTTTTCGGCAGCAGGTTTTCTTCATTCTGTTTGCTGAGCAGGCGGGAAAGCTCCTGTGCCAGCGGACGATCGTTGATAGAATCAAAGCCGACATCCGGCCCCAGCAGTTTGAACTGGCGCAGGTTGTTGTTGCGCAGCGCACCAATGTGATACTGCTGAACCCAACCGCGACGGGCATATTCCGCCCCCAGCCATACCAGGACAGCGGTTTTAAACTGGGCGACTTCATGTTCATTCAGCGCTTCCCCGGCCAGTCGGCGAGCCAGAATGCTATCCAGAGTGGCTTCGTCCGCTTCGGCGAAAAGCACCACGTCCAGTGCGTGATCGGAGACTTTACAGCCGTGAGCCGCGAAGTGATCCAGTCGTTTGGTCAATGCGGCTTGCAGATCGCTGAAACGGAGAATGTCGGTGTCAGACACTTCGCCCAGCTTCGCCATATAATCGTTGAAGGTTGCCTGCTCAATATTGAACGCCTTGTCCGGGCGCCAGCTCGGCAGCACTTTGATGTGGAAATCCCCATCCTGCGCGATGGTTTTGTGATGGCGCAGATCGTCAACCGGATCGTCCGTGGTTCCCACCATTTTCACGTTCATCTGTTGCATGATGCCGCGCGCGGTGAAATCATCGCGTTCCAGCATCGCGTTACAGCGATCCCAAATATCTTTTGCCGTTGACGGCGACAGCAGCGTGCCAGCGATCCCGAATGGGCGGCGCAATTCCAGATGAGTCCAGTGATACAGCGGATTACCGATAGTATGAGGAACCGTTGCCGCCCATGCCTCGAATTTTTCCCAATCACTGGCATCGCCCGTACACAAACGCTCAGGCACCCCATTGGTACGCATTGCACGCCACTTGTAGTGATCGCCTTTCAACCAGATATCATACAAGTTTTTGAAGCGATAATTTTTCGCAATCTGTTCCGGTGGTAAATGGCAATGGTAGTCGAATATTGGCTGGTCGACGGCATACTCATGATACAGCCGACGGGCAAATTCGCTATCTAACAGAAAATCTTCATTAAGAAACTGGGGCATGTTTTTCTTCCTTTCCGTGCTTCTTATACACCACATTGGTTGATCGTTTAAAGATATCACACCAATTATGTTCTATATCTCACAGCATTAGTGAGGCCATGATCGCAAAAATCTAACAGACGGTACAACATTGCAGCATTTTTGCCATTAACTCTCCAATAGAGGCGTTTTTGTGGAAAAACTCGCGTATTTCACCTAAAAATATGGTTTTTTGGTATCACTCAATCCATAAAGTTGTATGACAAATTATTGTGACGCGATATCAAGCAATACCTTCAATCTCTCTCTTACAAATAGAGTGGTTTTTCCTGTGGAGGACAAACAAGACAGCCGACTCACCCGCGCAATTTAAAAGATGATGATGATAACTGTGACAACGGCATGAGTTGCAGTTAATATTAAGTGGTATAACAAATCATTCCTCAAAAATTAACAAGATAGTACTTCAGGCCCTGACGTCGCACATGGACCGTCATCTATCTAAGAGCAGGCATTATGGAATTCACAGAACCACGACGTTTATACCGGCAGCTAGCCGCAGAATTAAAGCAGCGTATCGAAAGCGGTATTTATCAGGTCGGCGAGAAATTGCCGGCAGAACGCTATATTTCTGAAGAATGGAATGTCAGCCGCACCGTCGTGCGTGAAGCGATCATCATGCTGGAAGTCGAAGGATACGTTGAGGTTCGTAAAGGGTCGGGTATTCATGTCATTTCCAACCAGCAGAAAAATCTGTTACCCAATAATGGCGACGTTGAATTTGTCACCGCCGGCCCGTTTGAACTGCTTCAGGCCCGCCAACTGATCGAAAGCAATATCGCTGAGTTCGCGGCAACCCAGGTTACCCGGCAAGATATTGTGCTATTGATGGAAATTCAGGAGCACGCCCGGCAGGAAGATCGCTTCCGCGATTCGCAATGGGATCTGAAGTTCCATGTGCAGGTGGCTCTCGCCACGCAAAACTCAGCGATGGCGACCATCGTTGAAAAAATGTGGAGCCAGCGCATCCACAACCCCTACTGGCGTAAACTGCACGAACATATCGATGATAAATCAATTGAAAGCTGGTACGAAGAACACGATGAGATCCTCAAGGCGCTGATTCGCAAAGATCCTTATGCCGCCAAACTGGCCATGTGGCAACATTTGGAAAATACGAAGCAAATGCTGTTCAGAGCCACCACGGATGACTTTGAATTTAATGTGGATCGCTACATGTTTTCCGAAAACCCGGTGGTTCATCTGGAGCAGATGAATACCAATAAATCCTAGCGTTTTCCCGCTATTGCCCCCGGTGCCTTATTGGGGGCAAAAAGTCAAAAAGCGTCGGTTTCTGTCAGTGAGTGTAAAATATGGCAGAAATATCAATGATCCCTCCTAAACCGCCTTAAATCCACCTGCTTGCTGTGATATTTTCCTGTCTCAGCCACACCTATTTTGTTACAGTTAGAGCGCTTTTCTTACGCTTAATTCGTGACTTCGAGTGCCAAAATACGTTAACGGCAGACAATTCATCATTGAATGGTCGCGTCCACGATTCGGATAAGGCGGACACAGGAAGGAATCGGCCCAGAGACTCAATATCATCATCGGTGCGGCGCAGAACCCGAGAGCATCCATACCCACATAGATTCCGGGTTGCAGGAAGGGGCAAGTGGAAAAACCGGTGAGTTTCAAATCAGTGATTTGAACACGGCCCGAAAGGGCGAGCGGTCCAGGGAGGAGGCCGGGTAATGCAACCAACACACCTGCAACGTGAAAAATGACGGGTATCATAACCATAACAACGTGTTGAAATGGATCGCCAGGTGAACCACAGTCACCCTTATCATGACCGGACTCTTTTCATAGAGCCGGATTTAATGAAATGCAGCAGTATTAGGATACCGGATGGATATTATTAAAGAATTATTGCACGCGCTCTGGCATCAGGATTTCGATATCTTAGCCGATCCCAAACTGGTCTGGACTATCTACATATTGCTGTTTTTAATTCTCTTTTTAGAAAACGGCCTCTTACCTGCCGCCTTCTTACCCGGAGATAGCCTGCTCATTCTGGTGGGTGTGCTGGTTGCCAAAGGCACCATGAACTTTCCCTTTACCATCGTATTGTTGACGACTGCCGCCAGTCTGGGGTGTTGGATCAGCTATATTCAGGGGAAATGGCTGGGTAATACACGAGTAGTACAAAGTTGGTTATCACACTTACCGGCACACTATCATCAACGCGCGCACCAGCTTTTCCATCGTCATGGCCTTTCCGCCTTGTTGATTGGGCGCTTTCTGGCATTTGTGCGTACACTGTTACCAACTATCGCCGGCTTATCGGGTCTGAACAACGCACGTTTCCAGTTCTTTAATTGGGTGAGTGCGTTGCTATGGGTATTGATTCTGGTTTCACTGGGTTTTGCTTTGGGAAAAACCCCCGTATTCCTGAAATACGAAGACGAGTTGATGTTTTTCCTGATGATGCTGCCGTTAGCTCTGCTGTTTATCGGCCTCTTTGGTTCGTTATTTGTGCTTTGGCGTAAAAAACGAACCGCTAATGCAGAAAAAGGAAATTAACTGTGTCGATCAGGTGGTTACGTTTTTCAACGTCACGCAGTGACGGCCCGAAGGGTGGAGGTCATCGCCATAAAAAAATATGGCGCCTGCTGCTCTTGGTCATGCTACCGATTCTCGCGATCACCCAATCGCCGCACCGCTATCAGAACGATGCAATGCTGCACATCAAGCCGCTGTATCAGGGGGCTGCGCTGCCGGACGGATTTTATATTTATCAACGGCTCAATGAACGCGGCATTGCCATAAAAAGCATTACGACCGCGCAGGATAGTCTGATCATCCGGCTCGCCTCTCCTGAGCAAAGCATCGCTGCCAGGGATGTGTTGCGTCTGTCATTATCCAAGGTTAACATCACCACGCTGCAAGTGGCTAAACCCACTCCATTCTGGCAGCAAAAACTTACGCAGATACAATCCAAACTGGGGTAACGATTTGAAAATACGTGTATTGGGCATCGCCTTATTATGTGGAACCTTTGGAATATCGCTGGCTAATGCGGAAAGCATCCCTGGAGGTTGCCTGCAAAAAGAACAGGAAATCCAGCGTCAGATCGACCATGCACGCCAATATGAAAACGCCCCGCGAGTCGCAGGGTTGCAAAGAGCATTAGCTGAGGTGAAGGCCCACTGTACCGATGAAGGATTGGCCGCCGAGCGCCGGGAAAAAATCGCCGAGCAACGACAGAAAGTGGCCGAGCGAAAGCAAGAGCTGAGTGAAAGCAGGCAAAAAGGCGACGCTGAAAAAGTCCTGGTGCGGGAGAAGAAACTGGCTGAAGCAGAACAAGAGTTACGCGAGTTAGAAGAGAATTAGTATTTACCATTTTCGTCTGAACATATAATTTCCCTTCGGTATCATTATTGTCTAATTTATAGCCTAAATATAAATTACTAAAATTTACAGTACGTTATCAGAATTATCCGGGCTTCGATTTACAGGCATAAATCAAAACTTCAGCTATAGTTAAATCTCTGGATTACAACATTAAGGGTTATTTAATATGGCTAAAGATCAAAATTCTGAATTTTTACGCGCTGAATTAAAATCACTGGCGGACACACTTGAAGAAGTATTAAGCACCTCCAGCGATAAATCCAAGGCAGAATTGGATAAACTGCGTAGCAAAGCAGAAACGGCCCTGAAAGAAACCCGTTCCCGCCTGAGCGATACCGGCGAGCGCATTGCCAGCCAGACTCGTGAAGCGGTGGGATGCGCAGACGATTACGTCCGTGAAAATCCGTGGACAGGCGTTGGTATCGGTGCAGCAATCGGTGTTGTGCTCGGTGTTCTACTCTCCCGCCGTTAATTAATCTGTAATTATGACTGATAAACAACGACAAGGCCCCGCAAGCGGGGCCATAGCGTCTGCGCAACGTATCATTTCCATCCTGGTCAGCATGGTGGAAACGCGGGTTCGTTTGGCCGTCATCGAGCTGGAAGAAGAAAAAACCAATCTGATTCAATTATTGATGATGGCCGGGTTGACGCTGCTTTTCGCCACGTTTGGCCTAATGACGTTAATTGCGTTAATTATTTTGGGAATTGATCCCCAGGATCGCCTGCTCGCTCTCGGGTGTATTACCGCCACGCTGCTGGGATTGGCGCTGATTATCGGGATCTGGACACTGGTAAAAGTACGCAAATCCACACTGCTTAAAGCCACCCGCAAAGAGCTGGAAACAGACCGCGCCTTGCTGGAGGACGAATCAAAATGAGTCAGCAACAGCGCAACAGGGAAAAAGCGCAACTGCTGCGCACAATACAGCAACAGCGGCTGGATCTATCCGCAGGAAAGCATGAGTGGCTGGATTCAACCGCGCATTACGATCGCTACTGGCACAGCCTGATGCAGTGGCGCAGATACTGGATTGTGGGTTCCAGCCTTATCGCGCTTTATGGCGCTCGTCACCCAAGCCGATTGATTCGTTGGGGCAGACGGGCTTTGGGTCTCTGGGGCACCTTCCGGCTTTTCCGCAAAACCTTTCCTCAACGCTGATCCCTCTCTTTTTTCAACCTAACCATACGCTGCCGCCTGGGTATGGCGTCCTGTTTTTGTCCCTTTTCTGGTCAAAAAATTTGCTATGACGATGGCAATCTCCCTCCGTTGACGGTCAAGATTATCCCTTTTAAAAGAACATCAATTTTTCTGAAAAAAACCAACAATTATACTCGCTGGTGCGCCATGCCGCGCCACTATACCATCTGTCCATAAGTTGATGACCGGGCGGATGTTCGTTTGCGACCAGCCAGTCACCAGAACATCACAGGTAAGTAAGCCTTGTAAAAATTGATTGGAGACATGATGAAAAATTTAGAAAGTACCGCGCTGTTGATCGCCCGTATTTTAATGCCGATTCTGTTCATCTCGGCAGGATATGGAAAACTGGGCGATGCCTATGCCGGCACCCAACAGTATATGCAGGCGATGGGGGTTCCGACCTTCCTGCTGCCGTTGACCATTCTGTTGGAACTGGGCGGCGGTCTGGCCGTTCTGTTTGGTCTGCTGACCCGCACCGTGGCGCTGTTCACCGCGGGCTTTACGATCCTGACGGCGCTGATTTTCCATACCAACTTCGCTGAAGGCGTGAATCAAGTGATGTTCATGAAAAACCTGACCATCGCAGGTGGCTACATTCTGCTGGCGGTAACGGGTCCGGGCACATTCAGCATCGACCGTATTCTGAATAAAAAGTGGTAAGGCAAGGCGTGCTCTGCCTGTACTACACTTAATATTCAGATAAACGACGACAAACGCAAAACGTGTCGTCGTTTTGCCATTCTTCAATTAGCGGGAGGAGTTATGGGGCAACTGATTGACGGCGTATGGCACAATACCTGGTACGAAACAAAATCTACCGGCGGACATTTCAAACGTTCGGAATCACATTTTCGCAATTGGGTCACCCCCGACGGTCAGCCAGGCATCACCGGTAATGGCGGTTTTCAGGCGGCATCAGGCCGTTACCACCTCTATGTTTCGCTTGCCTGCCCCTGGGCACACCGCACTTTATTAATGCGCCAATTAAAAGGATTGGAAACACATATTCCCATTTCTGTGGTTCATCCCCTGATGCTGGATCACGGCTGGACCTTTGGCGTCGATTTTCCAGATACGACGGGGGACACCCTTTACCAGCACGAGTTTCTCTACCAGCTCTATCTCCATGCCAAATCGGATTACAGTGGTCGGGTCACGGTACCCGTGTTGTGGGACACGGAGCAGCACACCATCGTCAGTAACGAATCCGCCGATATTATCCGCATGTTCAACAGCGCATTCGATCATGCGGGCGCCAAAGCGGGAGATTATTACCCGGCCGCGCTGCGCCCGCAGATTGATGAATTGAACGGCTGGATCTATGACAAAGTGAACAACGGCGTCTATAAGGCCGGTTTTGCCACCAGTCAGTCCGCGTATGACGAAGCAGCCACGAAAGTTTTTGTCGCCTTATCCCGGCTGGAATCCATCCTTGCGCAACAACGTTATCTGACGGGGTCTCAGTTGACCGAGGCAGACTTGCGGCTATGGACAACGCTGATACGTTTTGATCCGGTCTATCACACCCATTTTAAGTGTGATAAATACCGCTTAAGTGATTATCCGAATCTGTTTGGCTTTTTACGTGACATCTATCAGATGCCTGGCATCGCTGATACGGTGAACATGGCACATATCCGCCACCATTATTACCGGAGTCACGTCACGATCAATCCACACGGCGTGATTTCACTGGGCCCGGAACAGAATCTGAATCGCCCCCATGGGCGCGACAGAGAGTTTGCCGGTTAACTCTGGTTGATGTCAGGTTCTTCAGCTCTCCCCTTTACCGGTAAAGGGGACATTGATGGCAACGCCCTGAACGTTGCCCGCCGTCGGCAGAGTCTCAAGCCTGATTGAGCAATTTGGGAATTTCCCGCAAGCACCAGGATTTCGCTTCGCCCATACTATCTCGTCGCCAGGCCATGATGATCTGGCTCTCCATTGAGTATTCGGGGCTGACGACACGTAACCGACCTGCGGCAATATCCTGAGCAACCATGGGATAAGGCATCGTCGCCACCCCCAATCCTGCCAGCAAAGCGCGGCGTTTATCGTCCAGAGAGCTCAACGTCAGGCGCTGCTGTTTATCCAGTAACTGTACCGTTAACACCGGACGTTCACGCGCGGTATCGGCAACGGCAATCCCACGGTATTTTATCCGGGTGACATCCGATAGCGGTTCCGGCTCCTGATGAATAGGATGGTCCGGGCTGGCCACATAGACACTCTTCAACGTATAAAGTTTGCGTGTATTGATTTCGGAAGACGCGCGGAAATGCATATCCGGCGCAATAACAATATCTGCTCGCCCTTGTTCCAGACGCTCCCACGCCCCGGCTAACACTTCAGTCAGGATGGAAACCTGGGTATTGGCCTTCAGGGATAACTTATCGAGCAATGGGAAAAGCCGCTGACTGGGGATCAGTGCCTCGGTCACAATCGTCAGGTGTGTTTCCCAACCGCGGGCCAACGCCTCCGCATCCGTCGTAAGTTTGTCCGCCGCTTCCAGCAGAATACGTCCACGTTCCAGTAACATACGGCCAACGTTTGTGAATTTGGTTCGATGCCCGGAACGATCAAACAGCACCACATCCAACTCTTCTTCCAGCTTTTGCATGGTATAGCTCAGCGCAGAAGGCACGCGCCCTAACTCATCCGCCGCTGCGGCAAAGCTTCCCCGACGATCAATCGCGTCCATGACCCTTAAGGCTTCCAGCGTCAATGCCCGTTCTTTAGCCATTTGCGTACTCATTCAGGAATTTTGAATATACCGACCAGATTAACTAGCTAACAATCCAGCGTCCACACAATTACTATCTGTTTAAGAAATAAATAGTCAGGGCAATCACCATGATCATAAGAAGAGCGGCGGAGCAATGCGGTCAAGCTGACTATGGCTGGTTGCAAGCACGTTATACTTTCTCATTCGGCCACTACTTCGACCCTCAATTACTGGGCTATGCTTCGCTGCGTGTGCTAAATCAGGAAGTGCTGACGCCAGGCGCTTCCTTCCAGCCGCGCACTTATCCGCCCGTGGACATTTTAAATATCGTTCTCCAGGGAGAAGCGGAATACCGCGACAGTAACGGCCATCATATCTATGCCAAAGAGGGTGAGGTTTTACTGCTCGCGACTCAGCCGAATATCAGCTATAGCGAGCACAATGCCAGCAGCGGTAAGCCGCTGACGCGCATGCAACTGTGGCTGGATGCTTGCCCGACGCGAGAAAACGATGCGCTACAGCGCTTATCGCTGAACAAAACCGGCCATCGTTTATTGGCCTCACCAGAGGGTGAGCAAGGCAGTTTGCAACTTCGCCAACAAGTGTGGATCCATAATTTGGAATGGCAAGGAAATGAGCAACAGACCATTATGCTGCGAGGCAATCGGGCTTATTTGCAGTTGATTCATGGTTCCCTGCGCATCCATGAACAGTCAGGTCCCCAGGTGCTGCACTGTGGTGACGGTGCGTTTATCCAACATGAAACGGCGTTGACCCTAACGGCTGAAACATCACTGCGGGCCTTGTTAATCGACCTGGTTGCCTGACACTCGCCGTCTTCGCTAACGCACCTGATGAACCGGCGTCACTGGCTCGGTGTTTTTCTCTAGCCGTGATAAGATATACGCTTCGTTTCTCTATCCGTCAGGGTGATATGGCAATGGATTCAACCACACAGGACAAATTACTTGCCCAGGCTGAACAGATTTGTCAGCAGCGCGGCGTTCGTCTGACGCCACAGCGACTGGAAGTGTTACGTCTGATGGCGCAACAGTCTGGTTCCATCAGCGCCTACGATCTGCTCGATCTCTTACGGATATCAGAACCGCAGGCTAAACCGCCGACAGTTTATCGCGCCCTTGATTTCTTACTGGAGCAGGGTTTTATTCATCGGGTCGAGTCAAACAACAGCTACGTACTTTGTCACCATATTGAAGATCATAGCCACACGTCCGCACTCTTTATCTGCGACCGATGCAGTCAGGTTACCGAACGGCAGACTGAAGGGGTGGAAGAAACACTCCGTAATTTGGCGCAACAGGCGGGTTTTACTTTGCGCCACAGCGTGATTGAAGCGCATGGGCTATGTGAAAGCTGTCAGGAAGTCGCGGCATGTAAACAAACGGATCATTGCGATCACGACCACAGCATACCGATCAAAAAGCGTTAGCCCTCACGATAACTCGCAAGGGCTAATTCAGCAGACACCTCCCTGTGTATCTGGCGCATCCGCGTAGACCCGCGGTATCGTTCCTTGTCATGCCAGCTTATCCTGACTCAGCCAGCAGGATTGCCATGCCGTCAGGAATGATGGTTTTCCTTACCAGAAGTATTTGTTATGGCTTTCCCAGTCTTTGACTTCTTTCTCGGCGGCTTCCTGCTCGTAACCATAGCGTTCCTGGATCTTGCCAACCAATTGGTCACGTTTACCTTCGATAACCTTCAGATCATCGTCAGTCAGCTTACCCCACTGTTCTTTCGCTTTACCTTTAAGCTGTTTCCAGTTACCGCTGGTTTGGTCCTTATTCATAGTAATCTCCATAACTTAGGTTAAAATGGCATAAATAAATAGTTAGTTACTTATATCCATATCATCAATTTCAGCATCCATCATCAAATAAGATAAAAATGCTTACCTTTAAAATAATTATAGTAAATAATTCTGGTTATTTTATGTAAACCAGACCCTAAGTCTGAAAAAATGATTTTTATAATGATGAAATAATTTAAAAACCATATAAAAACAGGAAGTAACGCAGATATTTATTTACTCCCATCAAATGTAAATAAATATATCAACGGTATAACCCAAAAAGATCGGAGTACAGCGTCGGCAGGCAAGGTATCAAGGTGTAATGAATGAGGGGGAAGGGAATAAACAACATCGCCCCGGAACGGGGCAATGCATGAATAAATGTCAGGACGGCAAACTTATCGCCTGGCGTAGGGTGCTAAAGTCAGCTCCAGTCACCGTTACGAATTACGCCAACGGCCAGACCTTCGATTGAGAAACTCTGCTCACGCAGATCGACAACGATAGGAGAAAACGCTTCGTTTTCAGCCAGCAACTGAACCGTATTCCCCTGTTTTTTTAGTCGTTTTACCGTCACTTCATCTTCAATTCGGGCGACGACGACCTGACCATTATGAACATCCTGCGTTTTATGTACGGCCAGCAGATCGCCATCCATAATACCGATATCTTTCATCGACATGCCGTTTACCCGCAGTAAGAAATCCGCTCTGGGCCTGAACATACCGGGATCGACCTGATAATGACATTCAATATGCTCTTGCGCCAGAAGCGGCTCACCCGCAGCAACACGGCCAATCAACGGAATGCCAGCCTCTTCTTCCATCAGCAACCGGATACCACGAGATGCGCCAGATACGATTTCAATCACCCCCTTGCGCGCTAATGCTTTCAAATGCTCTTCAGCGGCATTAGGAGAACGAAACCCCAGTTGTTGGGCAATTTCTGCACGCGTAGGCGGCATACCGGTCTGCGCAATATGATCGCGGATCAGGTCATAAACCTGTTGCTGTCTGGCTGTTAATACTTTCATTCCGCCCCCTGGTTGTTTATACAGTCTTGCTGTGAGTATATACAGGTCATATCCAATTGGGAACCGGGATGTGAGTAAACCCCGGTTTTTTATTAATTTCTGCCAACCTTCACGCAAAATGCCGCCACAGAATACTGCCCCAGACGACAGCCGCCAGCAGAATAGCCACAAAAACAGCAGCCGATCCGATGTCTTTCGCCCGGCCGGATAATTCATGATGCTCCGTACCCACGCGATCCACGACGGCTTCAATCGCACTGTTCACCAGTTCAAAAAGCATGATCAACACGACCGACCCGATAAGCAACAGCTTCTCGACCAGCGTGACAGGCAGCAGACAGGCAATAACCACCCCGACTACCGTCAGCACCGTTTCCTGACGAAAAGCCGCTTCGTGCCGCCATGCCTGTTCCAGCCCCTTAAGGGAATAGCCGGTTGCCTTGATAATCCGGGTCATTCCCGTTGCTTTATTCATTTATCCTCCGTTTTTTTATAAAAATAGCTTATAAGAGATCGCCCGCATTTTAACGCTTAACCGTTGTCTCATAACCACAGATCTCCAGCGCAGTTTCTGGTATCCTTGCGACGCATTGCTAACAAGAGGCTTCAAGTTGTTATGTCAGGTTGGCGTAAAATTTACTATAAATTATTGAGTTTCCCACTCGGGCTGTTAGTGAAAAGTAAAGTCATACCCATAGATCCCGTGACTGAGCTGGGTTTAGACCCGTCACGCCCTATCCTCTATGTGTTGCCTTACAATTCTCAGGCAGATTTAATGACACTGCGGACAAAATGTCAGACGCTGGGTTTGCCTGATCCCCTGCTGCCCGTAGACATTGGCGGAGTGGAACTGCCCAGTCATGTCTTTATCAATGACGGTCCTCGTCTTTTCCGGTACTACGTTCCAAAGCAGAAATCGGTAAAACTGTTTCACGACTATCTGGATTTGCATCGCGCCAATTCCGATCTGGATGTGCAAATGGTGCCGGTTTCCGTCATGTTTGGTCGTTCGCCCGGCCGTGAAGGACAAAATCAGGCGACCCCACATTTGCGGTTGCTGAACGGTATCGAGAAATTCTTTGCCGTACTGTGGCTGGGCCGCGACAGCTTTGTCCGTTTTTCCAGTCCGGTGTCATTACGTTACATGGCCACCGAGCACGGTACTGACAAAACCATCGCCCACAAGCTGGCGCGGGTCGCCCGCATGCACTTCTCCCGTCAGCGATTGGCGGCGGTAGGGCCGCGTCTGCCGGTACGCCAGGAGCTGTTTAATAAGCTGCTTGATTCCAAGGCGATCAAAAAAGCCGTAGATGACGAAGCGCGCAGCAAAAAAATCTCCCATGAGAAAGCACAGCAAAACGCGATTGCCCTGATGGAAGAAATTGCCGCCGACTTCTCTTATGAAGCGGTTCGCCTGTCGGATCGGATATTAAGCTGGACGTGGAACCGCCTCTATCAGGGCATCAACGTCCACAACGCCGAGCGCGTACGCCAACTGGCCCAGGATGGACATGAAATCGTCTATGTCCCCTGTCACCGTAGCCACATGGACTATTTACTGCTGTCCTATGTGCTCTATCATCAGGGGCTGGTGCCCCCGCATATCGCGGCGGGCATTAACCTGAACTTCTGGCCCGCCGGCCCGATTTTCCGTCGCCTGGGCGCGTTCTTTATTCGCCGTACCTTCAAAGGCAATAAACTGTATTCCACCATTTTCCGTGAATATCTGGGCGAGCTTTTTGCCCGGGGTTACTCGGTCGAATATTTTGTTGAAGGCGGCCGTTCACGTACCGGGCGCCTGCTGGAGCCGAAGACCGGTACGCTGGCCATGACGATTCAGGCCATGTTGCGCGGCGGTACGCGCCCCATTACGCTGGTGCCTATCTATGTCGGCTATGAGCACGTCATGGAGGTCGGCACCTACGCGAAAGAACTGCGCGGCGCAACAAAAGAGAAAGAAGGCTTTATGCAGATGGTTCGCGGCTTGCGTAAATTACGCAATCTCGGACAAGGTTACGTGAACTTCGGCGAACCGCTGCCGTTAACCACCTACCTGAATCAACATGTACCGCAGTGGCGTGATGCCATTGATCCGATTGAAGCACAGCGCCCAAGCTGGCTGACGCCGACCGTGCAGGATATCGCTACGGATATCATGGTGCGCATCAACAATTCCGCTGCGGCAAATGCCATGAATCTCTGCTCAACGGCTTTGCTGGCTTCACGTCAGCGATCTCTGACCAGAGAACAAATGCAGGAACAGCTGGATTGTTATCTGCAACTGCTGCGTAACGTTCCTTACCATAAAGACATCACCGCACCGAAAAAGGCGGCGGATGAGCTGCTGGAACACGCGCTGGGCATGGATAAATTTGAAGTCGAGAAAGACAGTATCGGCGACATTATTATTCTGCCGCGGGAACAGGCCGTGTTGATGACGTATTACCGCAATAACATTCAGCACCTGCTGATATTGCCGTCGCTCATTGCCAGCATGGCGATTCATCACCGCCGCATTACGCTTGCTGAAGTGGTTCGTCAGGTGACGCTGATTTATCCGCTGCTGAAGGCCGAACTGTTTCTGCATTATTCAAAGGAACAGCTACCGCAAGTGATATCCACACTGGTAGCCGAGTTAACCCGTCAGCAGTTGTTGTGCAGCAAAGAAGGCGACTTGCTCATCAATCCGGCTCGTATCCGCACGCTGCAACTTTTAGCGGCCGGTGTACGTGAAACGCTACAACGCTATGCCATCACGTTGTCATTGCTGGGCGCGAATCCTGAGATCAATCGCGGAACGTTGGAGAAAGAGAGCCGCAACATGGCACAACGCCTGTCCGTGTTGCACGGCATCAACGCGCCTGAATTCTTCGATAAGGCCGTTTTCTCAACGCTGGTTGCGACGTTGCGCAGTGAAGGCTACATCACAGACAGCCTTGAAGCGGCTCAGGGCGATATTCTGGCGATCTACAATATTCTGGCCGATTTAATCACGCCGGAAGTCAGGTTGACGATTGAAAGCGCCAGTTCACCGGCGGAAACGGAGAATGACGCACTGCCGGCAGTGGAAAACCATTCACAGGAATAACACCGTACGCCAGACAAAAACGGCGGCGAAGTATATCGCCGCCGTTTTATCAGCAACATCCCGCGCTACAAACCCAATATCACACCGGCAAACAACGCCATACCGACATAATTATTGTTTTTAAAGGCCTTGAAACAGGCATCTCGTTCCCGCCCGGCGATCAAGCGTTGCTGATAAACAAACAGTCCAGTGGCCACCAGTAGCGAGGCATAAAAGACAGGACCCAGCGATGTGAGGTAGCCCAGCGCCGTCATCAGCAACAAGGTGCCCAATTGCAGTAAACCAATTATCAACGTATCAAAACGGCCAAACAGGATCGCTGTGGATTTGATACCGATCTTGAGATCATCATCCCGATCAACCATCGCATATTGCGTATCATAAGCAACCGTCCAGCAGATATAAGCCAGAAACATCAGCCAGCAGGTTAACGGCAGCGTTTCGCTGACTGCGGCATAGGCCATCGGAATTGACCAGCCAAACGCCGCCCCCAGAACAAACTGCGGTAAATGGCTGACGCGTTTCATAAATGGATATACCCAGGCCAATGCCAATCCGGCGACGGAAAGCCAAATGGTCATCCGATTCAACGTCAGCACCAGACCGAACGCCAGCAGAACCAGCATCACAAACAGAACTTTTGCCGCCTGTTCACTGACCATGCCGCTGGGCAGAGGACGCGAAGCGGTACGTTTCACATGGCCGTCAAAATGACGATCGGCATAATCATTGATAACGCAGCCTGCTGCACGCATTAAAAAAACCCCGGCGACGAAAACAAACAGGACCCAGGGTTCAGGTATGCCGCGACCTGCCATCCATAAGGCCCATAGCGTTGGCCACAGCAGCAGCAGGGAGCCAATCGGCTTATCAATGCGCATCAAACGACAGTAAGCCAGCCATTTTCCCGCCGTTATACTTCTTTCCAACGGACTTATCTCCTCAATTGCCGGCTAGCCTTCACAGCTATCCGTAAAATAAAGCGGTGCTTCTGGCAGAAACAGTTCAGTCAGCAGAAACGGACTGCCAGAAAGACACAAACGCGAACGCCGTGCCCACAAACCGGCACAGCATCCGGTATGAATATAATCACGCGTCAGCGTCTCTTGCTGAAACAGGTAACGACCCAACGGCTCATCACCGATCGCTTTCAAGCCCGAGCCGGCCCCTTCCAGCGTTTGCAGGGGGATCAGTGTACGACCGAACAACCATGGCCGTTCATCGCCATAAAGCACGACCTCACGCAGCCAATAACGCTCGCTGGCCGGCAAATGCTCCCGCTCATCGCCCAGTTCTGAAGAAATGACAAAACGTTCATTGCAGAGTTCAACCGTCAGTTGGGTGCAATACGTCTCAAGCCGCTGCGTCATTGAGCCCGTTTCCATCAACCAGCTCGCAATATATCCGGGCAGAACCGAAGATGGCTCAGTACACCATTCAATGGCGCGCAGAAGAGCCGGCGCATCATCAGACATTATCCCCACTCCGCCCTGGGCTGTTTCGTAAATAAAATAAACGTCTCATATTGTAGCGCAGAATGGCCTCTCTATGACACGTAATGAACCTATTGATCACGGATGAAACACGATTTCAGCAATCTTTTCATGCCGGGAAGACTTACTGATTTCAAAGGAAAAGTCACGTCATAACGCGTAAGGCAGGACAAGGGGCGGATAAGCAAGAAAAGAAACGTTCAGGCATAAAAAAACGCCTGGCGCGTCGCAAGCGTTGCAAAACAACGGCCTGAAAGTAAAAGACGTCCGCCATAAAAAAAGCACTATCCGGCATCGCCTGAGATAGTGCTTTTTTGCAAAGCGTGTATGCAAATGAAAATAATCAGGGATCAGATTGTCATCGGAACGCGGTGCCCGATGACAACGACACCTTATTACATCATGCCGCCCATTCCACCCATGCCGCCCATACCACCTGCGGCACCTAAATCTGCCTTATCATCTTTCGGCAGTTCGGTAACCATACATTCGGTGGTGATCATCAGGCCAGCGATAGAGGCCGCGTACTGCAGAGCAGAACGGGTCACCTTGGTCGGATCCAGGATACCGTAGTCCAGCATATTGCCGTATTCTTCAGTCGCAGCGTTGTAACCGTAGTTACCTTCACCCGCTTTCACGGTGTTAGCGATAACGGAGGCTTCTTCACCGGCATTAACCACGATCTGACGCAGCGGTGCTTCCATTGCGCGCAGCGCAACTTTGATGCCGACGTTCTGATCTTCGTTATCACCTTTCAGACCAGAAGCAGAGATAGAGGAAGCGGCACGAATCAGTGCAACACCGCCACCTGCAACCACGCCTTCTTCTACCGCTGCGCGGGTTGCGTGCAGGGCATCTTCAACGCGTGCTTTCTTCTCTTTCATTTCAACTTCAGTCGCTGCGCCAACTTTGATAACGGCTACGCCGCCAGCCAGTTTAGCCACACGCTCCTGCAATTTTTCTTTATCGTAGTCTGAAGTCGCATCTTCGATCTGCTGACGAATCTGGGTAACACGTCCCTGGATTGCGCCTTCGTCACCCACACCATCAATGATGATGGTGGTGTCTTTATTGATAACAACACGTTTGGCCTGACCCAGATCTTCCAGCGTCGCTTTTTCCAGTTCCAGACCGATTTCTTCAGAAATCACCGTACCTGCCGTCAGAGTAGCGATATCCTGCAGCATGGCTTTACGGCGGTCACCGAAGCCCGGCGCTTTAACCGCAGCCACTTTCACGATGCCGCGCATGGTGTTTACCACCAACGTAGCCAGCGCTTCGCCTTCAACGTCTTCTGCAATGATCAGCAGTGGTTTACCGGCTTTGGCAACGGCTTCCAGCACTGGCAGCATTTCGCGAATGTTGGAGATCTTTTTGTCAGCCAGCAGAATGAACGGGCTTTCCAGTTCAACAGAACCGGTTTCCGGTTTGTTGATGAAGTAAGGGGACAGGTAGCCGCGATCGAACTGCATACCTTCAACAACGTCCAGTTCGTCTTGCAGGCCGGTGCCTTCTTCAACAGTGATAACGCCTTCTTTGCCTACTTTTTCCATGGCTTCTGCAATCAGTTTACCCACGGTATCGTCGGAGTTTGCAGAGATGGTACCAACCTGTGCGATGGCTTTGAAATCAGAGCAAGGTACAGATTGTTTTTTCAATTCTTCAACAGCGGCGATAACCGCTTTATCGATACCACGTTTTAAATCCATCGGGTTCATGCCCGCAGCAACGGCTTTCAGACCTTCAGTGATGATGGACTGAGCCAGTACTGTTGCCGTTGTGGTACCGTCGCCCGCAGCGTCGTTCGCTTTAGAGGCAACTTCTTTTACCATCTGCGCGCCCATGTTCTCGAACTTGTCTTCCAGTTCGATTTCACGTGCGACGGAAACACCATCTTTAGTAATCGTGGGGGCACCGAAGGATTTATCCAATACTACGTTACGACCTTTCGGGCCCAGGGTAACCTTCACTGCATCAGCCAGTACATTCACGCCGCGCAGCATTTTTACGCGGGCGTCATTACCGAATTTTACGTCTTTAGCTGCCATTGGTGTATTTCCCTTAAATTCGTTCAGTTCAAATGATTACGCGCAATTACGCTTCAACAATTGCCAGAATGTCGCTTTCAGACATGATCAAAACTTCTTCGTTATCGATCTTCTCTGCCTTCACGCCATAGCCATCATTGAAAATAACGATATCGCCTACTTTCACATCCAGCGGCTTCACTTCGCCGTTTTCCAGGATGCGGCCATGGCCGATGGCCAGAACTTCACCACGGGTAGACTTACCTGCAGCGGAGCCGGTCAGAACGATACCGCCAGCAGATTTGGACTCAACTTCTTTGCGCTTGACGATCACGCGGTCATGCAATGGACGAATTTTCATTGATAGCTCTCCTTTGAGAAAGTCCATATCAGTTTTAGGATGAACGCCGGACATGCAATCATATCCGACCTTGTGGTGTTCTAAATGGGGACGTTTCCAATCCCTTCAAGGGAGGAAATACATTTTTTTTGCGTTAAGCCTCTTTTTTTATACACACGATAATAAAAAACAAGGATTATCAATTAGATAATCCTTGTATAATATTCAGCCGATCTCGCCATCAACGATCGTCCCGTTCATCCCGGTGCTCAATATTTCCGCTACCGTCATCTTTACGCTGGTATTCGCCTTCAAAGGTATTCCCGCCGGAAGAGGCCGAACCGGGACCGGAGCGCCAAATGTGCAGATGAGGCATCAGCTTTAACGTCAGACGTTTTTGTACCGGTGGCAATAACAGCAACAGTCCGAGAAAATCGGTAAAAAATCCCGGAATCAACAGCAGAAACCCCGCCAATACCAGTGAAACACTTTTCACCATTTCCGCAGCCGGGCTCTCCCCCGCCGCCATTTTCTGCTGCATTTGAATAATGGTTTTCATCCCCTGATTACGCACCAACGATACGCCGACACAAGAAGTAAACACCACCAGCAGCAGCGTTATCGCGACACCGAACACCTCTGCCACCTGAATGAACAGCGAGATCTCTATGTAGGCAAAAAGAAAGATTAATAATAACGGTAACCAGCGCACCCGGTCCTCCTGTGTGTTGAAAGCGCATTCTGTTGAAAACAGACGCAGCGATAAAAATTCAATATGTTATTTAAACCCAATACGTTAATAGAATACCCGACCGAGGACCACGCGACGACACGTGATAATTTACTGAAATGGTAGCGCAGTTGCCCATTTTCAAGCTACGACAGTACGATTTGTTGTTCTAAGATAGTCACGCGTGATGATTATCACAGTTCATTTATCTGTCCGTTATGGAACGATAAGATAGTGATCCAGACTACTATTTTTTGTTTTTCAAACAGAATATCCTCACGGAAAACAGATTCAGTTATGGTTAAACATTCTGTCGCTGTTGCCCGTGGTAATATAATCAGTTTACACCCGTCCTAGTCAGCAGCAGAACAAGAGAAGGCTCTCATGTCAGATAATATTCGTATTGAAGAAGACCTGTTAGGTACCCGGGAAGTTCCCTCCGACGCCTATTATGGTATTCATACCCTCCGGGCTATTGAAAATTTCTATATCAGCAACAACAAGATAAGCGATATTCCTGAATTTGTACGCGGCATGGTCATGGTCAAGAAGGCAGCGGCGCTGGCGAACAAAGAACTGCAAACCATCCCCCGTAAAATTGCCGATGTCATCGTCCAGGCCTGTGATGAAGTCCTGAACAACGGCAAATGTATGGATCAATTTCCGATTGATGTTTATCAGGGCGGCGCGGGAACCTCGGTAAACATGAACACCAACGAAGTATTAGCCAATATCGGTCTGGAACTGATGGGGCACTCAAAAGGTGAATATCAGTATCTGAACCCGAACGACCATCTGAACAAATGTCAGTCTACCAACGATGCTTACCCCACGGGGTTCCGTATCGCGGTATACGCATCAATCCTGAAGTTGATCGATGCACTGACCCAGCTTGGCAATGGATTTGAACGCAAAGCCAAAGAATTTGAACTCGTGTTGAAAATGGGCCGAACCCAGTTGCAGGATGCCGTTCCCATGACGCTGGGTCAGGAATTCCATGCTTTCAACGTGCTGCTGAAAGAAGAAAACAAAAACCTGCTGCGTACCGCTGAACTACTGCTGGAAGTCAATCTGGGCGCAACCGCCATCGGCACCCGGCTGAATACGCCAGACGGCTATCAGCAACTGGCGGTACAGCGGTTAGCGGAGGTCAGCGGTCTGCCTTGCGTTCCAGCGGAAGATCTGATTGAAGCAACGTCGGACTGCGGCGCTTACGTGATGGTGCACTCCTCGCTGAAACGTCTGGCGGTGAAGTTATCGAAGATCTGTAATGACCTGCGTCTGCTCTCTTCCGGACCACGTGCCGGCCTGAACGAAATCAACCTGCCGGAGCTGCAGGCGGGTTCCTCAATCATGCCAGCCAAGGTCAATCCGGTTGTGCCGGAGGTGGTGAACCAGGTGTGCTTTAAAGTCATCGGCAATGACACTTGCGTCACCATGGCGGCAGAGGCAGGACAGCTACAGTTGAACGTGATGGAACCGGTCATCGGCCAGGCCATGTTCGAGTCCACGCATATCCTGACCAACGCGTGCTACAACCTGCTGGAAAAATGCGTTAACGGCATCACGGCGAACAAAGAAGTGTGTGAGGCCTATGTCTTTAACTCTATCGGTATCGTCACCTATCTGAACCCGTTTATCGGCCACCACAACGGCGATATCGTCGGCAGAATCTGTGCGGAAACCGGTAAGAGCGTACGTGACGTCGTACTGGAACGTGGCTTGCTGACGGAAGCTGAACTGGACGATATTTTCTCCATTCAGAACCTGATGTATCCGGCATACAAAGCCAAGCGTTATACCGACGAGAACGAGCTTCCCTAAGCCCACGGTTTAATTCATATCAGGCACGCCCGTTCCCAAAGAACAGCGTGCCTTTATTTTATGCCGCGCTTAGATATAAGAAAAACTGATACCTTATTTTTTAATAATAAGAAGGAGCATTGTCATGCTTGTCCTGGAATTAATAATCGTTCTGCTCGCCATTTATCTGGGTGCACGGCTGGGAGGCATCGGCATTGGCTTTGCCGGTGGCCTGGGCGTGCTGGTCCTGACGCTGGGATTTCAGATAAAGCCTGGCGTCATCCCCTTTGATGTCATTGAGATCATCATGGCGGTTATTGCCGCGATTGCCGCCATGCAGGTAGCCGGAGGGATGGATTATCTGGTCAGTCTGGCGGAGAAACTACTGCGCCGGCAGCCTAAATACGTCACCTTTCTCGCCCCGCTGGTCACCTATTTCATGACGCTGCTGGCCGGTACGGGGCACACCGCCTTCTCTACGCTGCCCGTGATTGCCGAAGTCGCGAAAGAACAAGGTATTCGCCCCTCCCGACCGCTGTCAATCGCCGTGGTGGCCTCGCAAATTGCGATCACGGCCTCCCCGATTTCTGCTGCCGTTGTGTTCGTGGCCGGTATTCTCGAACCCCATGGCGTCAGCTACCTGATGTTGCTGGGGATCTGTATTCCCACCACGCTGACAGCCGTGTTACTCACCGCCATAGTGACCAACTTCCTGGGAAAAGACTTGAAAAATGACGATGTTTATCAGGAACGGCTGAGAAAAGGTGAAACGCTGCTGCGCGGCAACAGCAAACTGGAAATCAAACCAGGAGCCAAACGCTCAGTTATGCTGTTTCTGATTGGGATCGTTGCTGTTGTATTGTATGCCACCGCCATCAGCGACACCGTCGGGCTCATCCAAAACCCGGTGCTGCCGCGTAATGAAGCCATTGTGGTCTTTATGCTGACAATCGCCACGCTAATCTGCGTCAGCTGCAAACTAGACACCGCACGGATTCTCTCCGCCAGTACGTTTAAATCCGGTATGAGCGCCTGTATCTGCGTCATGGGCGTCGCCTGGCTGGGGGATACGTTCGTTAAAGCACACATCGCCGATATTCAGGATACCGCAGGCGCGTTATTACAAAGCTACCCGTGGATGCTGGCTGTCGTCCTGTTTTTTGCCGCGACCCTGCTTTACTCTCAGGCCGCCACAGCGAAAGCCCTGATGCCGGCAGCACTGCTGCTTGGCGTTTCTCCCGTGACGGCGGTGGCCTCATTTGCTGCCGTTTCCGCATTGTTCGTCCTGCCAACCTATCCGACTCTGCTGGCTGCGGTAGAAATGGATGACACGGGGTCAACCCGTATTGGCAAATTTGTGTTTAACCATTCATTCCTGATCCCCGGCGTTCTGGCGATCACCCTGTCAGTCATCTTCGGTTTTCTCCTCGGCAACATTCTGCTGTAAGCATTGTCTCCGTGGAAACATCTTACGGACCGACCAACCGGGTCGGTCCGTATCATTCCCCTCTCACCGCAAAGCAAGGTATAGTGTCCCTCTGTACGTTCGGGATTTTGTTCATCTGACACTGAGGATTCGATGTCTGACCGCCCTGTTTGCGATGCCGTCGTCATACTGTGTACCGCGCCTGACGAATCTTGCGCACAACAGCTTGCCAGGCTGTTACTGGAAGCGCAGCTTGCGGCCTGCGTGACACTTTTGCCTGGAGCCCAATCGCTTTATTATTGGGAAGGCCGGCTTGAGCAGCAAACTGAAGTACAGATGCTGATCAAAAGCGACATCTCACATCAGCAGGCGTTGCTGGCTCATCTGAAACACCACCACCCTTATGAAACGCCTGAACTGCTGGTGTTACCGGTAGTGGGGGGCGATAGCGATTATCTGACATGGCTCAACGCATCTTTACGCTGATTTTCCTGTTATGGACAACCTTCAGCCCCCATACCGCTGTAGCCGCGCTGTTTGGCAACGGCCAGGATTCACAGTTTCTACCGGTTGATCGGGCTTTCGCGTTTGATTTTCAGCAACGTGAAAACCAGCTAACCGTTCGCTGGGAAATACAACCGGGTTACTATCTATACCGGCAGCAGATTAAAGTTGAAGGAAACGGGGCCGTTATCGGTCCGTTCGATATTCCGGCAGGTCTAAGCCACCGGGACGAGTTTTTCGGTGAAGTATTCATCTTCAGGCAACCGCTGGCGCTGAATATTCCGCTTGTTCAGGCGGATAGCGCCGCGACTGTTCAAGTGACCTATCAGGGATGTGCCGACGCGGGCTTCTGCTACCCACCAGAAACGCGGACTATCCCGATAAGTCAGATTTTACCCGCATCTGACGACAACACGACTTCCCATCAGCCACCATCGGAAACACCGTTGCCTTTCTCTCCCTGGTGGGCGCTGTTAATTGGTATTGGCGTTGCATTTACCCCCTGCGTGCTACCGATGTATCCGCTGATATCGAGTCTGGTTCTCGGCAGAAAAGCGCAGCTGACGCTGCGTCGGACTTTTCTGCTCGCCATGACTTACGTTCAGGGGATGGCGTTAACCTATACTTTACTTGGATTGATCGTGGCGGCGGCGGGATTACGTTTTCAGGCCGCGCTCCAACACCCGTTTGTGCTGATCGGCCTGTCGGTCATATTCGTTGCGCTGGCGTTTTCCATGTTCGGCCTGTACACATTGCAACTGCCCTCTTCCCTGCAAACGCGACTGGCAGAGTGGAGTAATCGCCAGCAGGGGGGATCGCTGGCGGGCGTATTCAGCATGGGCGCACTGGCCGGGTTAATCTGCTCACCCTGTACGACGGCACCACTCAGCGCGATCCTGCTCTATATCGCCCAGAGTGGTAACCTGTTGGCTGGTGGCGCTTCGCTTTACCTGTATGCGTTAGGCATGGGGTTACCCCTGATTCTGGTGACCTTGTTCGGCAATCGACTGTTGCCGCGCAGCGGACCGTGGATGCAGCATGTCAAAGAGGCCTTTGGGTTCATCATCCTCGCCCTGCCTGTCTTTTTACTCGAACGTATACTGGGTGAGAACTGGGGTATCAGGCTGTGGAGCCTGCTTGGCGTCGCGTTTCTAGGCTGGGCTTTTATCCTGAGCCTGCGCAGTCATAAAGGAAGTATGCGCGTCATTCAGCTATTGCTGCTGGCGGGCGCGCTGATCGCGGCAAAACCACTACAGGATTGGGCATTTTCCCCTGTCGATGCACCGCAAAAACAGCATGCATCCGCGCTAACGTTTACCCCCGTCGCCACCATGACTGAGTTGAATGGCGCACTGGCGCAAAGTCATCAACCCGTCATGCTCGATCTTTACGCTGACTGGTGTGTCGCCTGTAAGGAATTTGAAAAATATACCTTTACTGACCGTCAGGTACAGGGCCGACTGTCCCGCATAACATTATTGCAGGCAGATGTGACGGCCAATCGGGCAGAGCAGAATGCCATACTGAAAAGATTGCAGATATTGGGATTGCCGACCATTCTGTTTTTTGACGCGCAGGGAAAAGAGATCCCTGGCTCACGCGTAACCGGGTTTATGGATGCGGAGAAATTTCAGACGCATTTGCAGAAATTTGTTCCTTAAACGACACTTCTTATCTGTTAATCGCTCTTCTGGAGGAGATCCAATGCAACGGGAAGATGTTCTTGAACATGCACTCACTCTGCTAGAGCAGCAAGGTTTCGCCATGACGACATTAGACATGCTGGCGAAAAAACTGGATGTTCCGGTAGAGGAATTGCAACCATTCTGGCCAAACCGCGAAGCGCTGCTTTACGATAGCCTGCGCTATCATAGCCAACAGGTAGACATCTGGCGGCGTCAGCTATTACTGGATGACACCAAAAGCATTAAACAAAAACTGCTCGCTCGCTATCAGGTACTGCATGAAGCGGTAGCCAAACAGCGTTATCCCGGCTGCCTGTTTATTGCAGCATGCAGTTTTTTTCCGGACATTAATCATCCTATTCATCAGATTGCCGAGCAGCAAAAGCAGGAATCCTATCGCTATACCCGCGACTTGCTTGAAGCGCTGGAAACCGACGATCCAGAGATGGTGGCACAGCAGATGGAATTGATTCTGGAAGGGTGCCTTAGCAACCTGTTGGTCAAACATCAGTCTTCCAGCATTGCCACCGCCCAACGGTTGGCTGAGGATGTTTTACGTTTTGCGTTATGCCGTAAGAACGGTGCATTAACCTGATGTCACGCACAACATCGGGCGTATACTGGTACTTTGGCTGAAAAGGCAGCAGTCAGCAGGGTTTTGTGCGCTTTCGCTGATAAACCCGTTGACGACACGCGGCCAATACGGTTTAATGCGCCCCGTTGCCCGGATAGCTCAGTCGGTAGAGCAGAGGATTGAAAATCCTCGTGTCCTTGGTTCGATTCCGAGTCCGGGCACCATAATTTAGTTTCAGGATGCCCTTATGCGTCCGGGAACATTGAAAAATCAGTAAGTTGATAAGAATCTGGAGTACCAATAGGTACTGCCAGATTTTTTGACATCCGTAGTTTTTGGAGGCTTAATTGGGGNGCCTCTGACAGATACCGCCATCCGCAACGCCAAGCCGTTCGATAAACCTTACAAACTCAGCGACGCGCAGGGTCTGTACCTGCTGATTAAACCCAACGGTTCTAAACTCTGGCATCTCAAATACCGCTTCGGCGGCAAAGAGAAAAAGCTGGCGTTTGGCGCTTACCCCACCGTCACGCTGGCAAATGCCCGTAAGCTACGCGAGGAAGCCCGTGCGGTACTCAGTGCAGGTGCCGATCCCGGCGTAAAAAAACAGCAGGACAAGCAAGCGAGAAAAAACGGCAATACCTTTGAAGAGATCGCCCGCAAGTGGGTGGCGGGTAATATCCGTTGGACTGAAGCCCATGCCGCCAAAGCCCTGCGCTCGCTGGAACTGCACGTCTTTCCGCTGATCGGTAAATTCCCCGTTACCGACCTGAAAACGGCCGATCTGCTAATCCCGCTGCGGGTGGCGGAGAGAAAAGGCAATCTGGAAACCGCCGCGCGGATACAGCAGCGCACCACTGCGATCATGCGCTATGCGGTACAGGAAGGACTCATCGCCAGCAACCCCGCCAACGATCTGGCCGGAGCCATTGCGCCGCCGCCAAAAAACCACTACCCCGCCCTACCGCTGGAGAAGCTGCCGGAGATGTTGGAACGGATCGAAGGCTATTCCGGCAGATTACTAACCTGTCTGGCGGTGCAGCTTAACCTGCTGATCTTTATTCGCTCCAGCGAGCTACGCTTTGCCCGCTGGACGGAGATCGATCTGGATGCCGCAATGTGGACCATCCCCGCGCAACGTGAACCCATTCCGGGCGTGCGTTATTCAGAGCGCGGCGCGAAGATGAAAACACCACATCTGGTGCCGCTGTCAACACAGACGGTAACTGTACTGAAGCAGCTAAAACTGCTGTCCGGTAGCAGTGAATCGCTGTTTCCCGGCGACCACGATCCGCGCAAACCGATGAGCGAAAACACCATCAACAAGGCGCTGCGCACGATGGGCTATGACACGCAGGTGGACGTTTGCGGTCATGGTTTCCGCACGATGGCCTGTAGCGCGTTGATTGAATCAGGTCGCTGGTCAAAAGACGCCGTGGAGCGGCAGATGAGCCATCAGGAGCGTAACCACGTTCGCGCTGCCTATATTCACAAAGCGGAACACCTCGACGAACGCACACAGATGATGCAATGGTGGTCGGACTATCTCGACGCCTGTCGGCAGAAATTCATCCCGGCTTACCGTTTTGAGAGGCATATTCAGGTTGCCTGAACCCGCGACTGATTGACGCCGAAAAGCAGATCTCTGCGCCAGCGGGGGATCTGCTTTTTTTACTTGCTCCAGTTCACTGACGCCGGAAAATCGCAGAACTGCACCAGATTCCCCGTCGAACGAACATAGAACAGCGCCAATCACGGCCTTTTCAGCCCTTTAGCCCTTTCCGGTTTGGCGCTGTTACCCTTAGCCTTCCTTTACCCTTTAGGCCTTTTCCCTTTCGCTGCACCAGCACGGAAACTCACTCCTCTCCCCGCCGTCCGTAAACCTGCGCCACATAACGCCCGCGCCCGTCGCCGTGACCTAAATCCATCGCCGTCAGCGCCAGCGCTTCTTTTTCGCTGAATCCGTGCGCCAGATAATGACGAATGGCATCCTGCGCCCAGGCGTAGCGCAATGAATGCGGGGAATATGCGCCAGTCAAGCCGATACGCGAAGCCTGACCGTGCCAATATTTCATCGAGCTTTTCAGGTCGGGCCTGTCAATCAGCCTGCCATTGCGCTGTTCTGCCACAGCCAGCGCATTTTCCAGCGCTTTTCTGACTGCGTCAGCGTCCAAAATCACCGTCTCGCGAGACCGCCCGCCTTTAGTGCCAAACACCACGGTCAGCCGGGATTCACCGCGATCCAGCGCCTGTTTCCATGTCCTAAGCGATTGCACACACTGCACCGCTTCCTGTGAACGCAGGCCCATCAACCTTGATAGTTCCAGTGCCGCCGCCATCCCGGCGTCTTTTGCACGAATGGTTTCCAGCACCTGCCAATAATGCTCCGCCGTGATGGCCTGCCGAGTACCGTTGCGGGATGCGCCGGATAAGCCGAGCGATTTATTGGACAGCCGTTCACTGGCAGCCAACCGATCACGCCCGGCCTGCTTCAGCAGACAGCGGAGCGCTGCCATTTCGTTTTGCAGGCTGCGTTTCGTTATGCCCTGTTCCTGCCGCCCACGAATGTAATTCTCAATATGTCGGGCTTTCAGTTGCTCCACCCGGCGGATCTGTACATTCTGCCCCAGTAAGCGCTCACAAAATCGCTGAGCCAGCCTAATACGGTCGTGAACGGTTTTATGGCTACCGCCCGCCTGTCGCGCCAGCGTTTTCATTTCCTGCTCCAGAAGACTCATTTTTACATGTCCCCTTTTCATGATTACCGCAAAATCCAAAACAGATACAACCTTCCCCGGCGCATAGGCCGATAGCCCCTGATTTTTGTCGGGGCTGCGAACGATACCTGAGCGCCGGGGCGGCAGCCGTTGAGGTGTTGCGGGGCTTCGGTTGTGCTCTCTGAGCAGCCGCCCGCTGGCGCGGGTTATCCCCCGGATCGTCCTGATCCCCCTCCGGTATCGGTTCAAGTTCTCCTGTGAGTGAAAGTGGGTGGAATCACGGTGTCAGAATCCCGCCGTGCGTTGGCGCAGTTGAATTGTCTGGTGCAGTGAAAGGGCGTTGGTGCGTCACTTTCCCGCTCTACGCGGTTAAAGTGACGCACTGGACTGGCGCAGTGATTAAAAATTGGAATTCTGGTGCAGGATTGCGGTCACACGGCAGCAAAGCCGCTGTCTTTACAGGCCGCGGCCCGTCACGTTTATAGACTGGTGCAGAGAGTGAAGGATGACCTTAACCATCGGTAGGATGGCCCGGCGGTTTGCAAAGGTAGCCGCCGGTAAGGGATTGACCATCCTGATTCATCAGGCGCTTCTCTCAGGTCGTGAAGCATTTTGTGCAGGCGAAAACTTACACCCGTGGCAACAAGGCAGAAAGGGAAAACTGTTTTTTGCTTTTATAGAGTTGTTTGTTGATTTTTTCGTCATTTTATGAATGTAAAGCTGCCGCGCTTCGCTTGCCTTCTCCCGTCCCATTATCCGCGTTCGCCGATAATGGGACGGGAGAGGTTGTTTTACTTTAGCGTTCTTCGGGATTGCGGTAACGGGAAGGCCAGATTTCCTCAGGCGAAACGCCTAGCGCTTCAGCAATCAGCCGTTCTCCCTTGGGCCAGTGTTTTGTCAGCGCATTCGCCAGCGTGGAAGAGGCCAGCCCTGCGTTACGCGAAACCGCCGCCAGCGACTTTCCCCGCTTTTTCAGCGCCGCAATAATATCGGCGGAATGCCAGTCCTGTTGATTCATACCGCCTCCTCATTAATACATTTCACACCATCCGCTGTACGTATCCAGCGCGGGGCT
>NZ_KZ819041.1 GCF_003115845.1 Brenneria roseae subsp. roseae
AGAAGCCCTCGTCGAAAGACGGGGGCTTTTTGCGTTGTAGCCCCATTCATTTTTTATCACATGCTTTCTGTAAGGCAATGAGATTGGTTTTATCTCGAATCTTATATAACCGACTGATTAAACTTACCTTTACCGTCTTTCTGTTTTCTTTCGGCAATAGCTCATCTCTGCATATACTAAAAGTGCATAAACTTATTTTGAATAGTGATGAAACATTTTCACCTTAGTCAGTGATCGCTCGACATTCGTATAAAAACTCGCTATCTTTTCGGGCATCTAGAAGTCTAAACGTATAAACATATAAACGTATACTGTGAGGATGTAAGGTCATGCCAATCCGGGTTCCTGATGAGTTACCAGCCGTCAATTTTCTGCGCAACGAGAACGTCTTTGTGATGACTTCCTCGCGTGCTAAAACGCAGGAAATTCGTCCTCTGAAAGTGCTGGTGCTGAACCTGATGCCTAAAAAGATCGAAACGGAAAATCAGTTTCTACGTCTGCTATCGAATTCTCCATTACAGATCGACATTCAACTGTTGCGCATAGATAGCCGTGAGTCAAAGAATACGCCAGCTGAACATCTGAATACTTTCTACTGTAACTTCGACGATATTCAGGATGAAAATTTTGACGGCTTGATTGTTACCGGGGCGCCATTAGGGTTGGTCGATTTCTGTGATGTGGTTTATTGGCCACAAATAGAGCGTGTCATCGCATGGGCAAAAGAGCATGTCACCTCAACGCTGTTTGTATGCTGGGCCGTGCAGGCAGCATTGAATATTCTGTATGACATTCCTAAGATGACTCGTCAGGAAAAGCTGTCGGGTGTTTATTCACATCAAACCTTGCAGCCGCATGCATTGCTGACTCGCGGTTTTGATGAAACCTTTTTAGCGCCACACTCCCGCTATGCGGATTTTCCAACAGAGGTCATTCGCCAGTATACCGATTTGGATATTCTGGTTGAGTCCGAACAGGCTGGAGCCTACCTGTTTGCCAGTAAGGATAAACGTCTGGCTTTTGTCACCGGCCATCCTGAGTACGATGCGCATACTTTGGCGGATGAATTTTTCCGTGACTACGACGCAGGCCTGGAGCCGATTGTTCCAGTGAACTATTTTCCTGACAACAATCCGCAGATTGCACCAAAAGCAACCTGGCGCAGTCATGGCCACTTGTTGTTTGTGAACTGGCTGAACTACTACGTTTATCAGATCACACCATACGACTTGCGTCGTATGAATCCGACATTGGAATAATCGCTCTCCATTGCTCTTCAAGGCGCCTTTTCAGGCGCCTTTTTTGTTTTCATCTTTCTCATCATTCCAATTTATGAAAGTGCTTTCTTTTATTTTTATAAATTAATGTATTTATATATCAATTAATTAAATCAATTTATTTTTTAAAATGGAAATAGTTTTTGATTTTTTATTTAATTGGATTACGCTTAAAACTGTCGGTTAAGAAATGTTCATATCGCATCTGCCGACCAGATAGGTCGATTAGCTACGAGGATTCTGAAAAGGAATAGTGAAATGACGCAACAGACAATAAGCAGAGAATTGGCGTTCAGTCAGCGTGTTGGGGATGTTGAAAGACAAATTCTCACGAATGAAGCCGTTGATTTCTTGACTGAATTAGTCGGGCGTTTTACATCTGCACGGAATCAGCTATTGGCTGAACGGCAGGTGCAGCAGCGCAAGATTGATCATGGTCAACTGCCGGATTTTATTTCGGAAACCGCTTCCATTCGTGATGATGACTGGAAAATCCGCGGCATTCCTGATGACCTGAAAGACCGGCGTGTTGAAATTACCGGCCCTGTTGAACGCAAGATGGTTATCAATGCATTGAATGCCAACGTAAAGGTTTTTATGGCTGATTTTGAAGATTCTCTTTCTCCTGGCTGGGACAAGGTGATAGAGGGGCAGCTTAATCTGCGTGATGCCATACGAGGAACGATTTCTTATATCAATGAGACGGGAAAGATTTATCAGTTAAAGCCAAATCCTGCCGTTCTGATCTGTCGTGTACGCGGCTTGCATCTGCCTGAAAAACATGTGACGGCTCAAGGCGAAGCGATTTCCGGAAGTCTGTTTGATTTTGCTCTCTACTTCTTTCACAACTATCGAGAACTACTGGCGAAAGGCAGCGGCCCCTACTTTTACTTGCCAAAAATGCAGTCGTGGCAAGAGGCGGCATGGTGGAACGAGGTCTTTTGCTATGCTGAAGATCGTTTTGTGCTTCCGAGAGGAACGATTAAAGCCACCGTATTGATTGAAACGCTGCCAGCCGTCTTCCAGATGGACGAGATCCTTTACCATTTGCGCGATCATATTGTTGGATTGAACTGTGGCCGTTGGGATTACATTTTCAGCTATATCAAAACGCTGAAAAATCATCCCGACCGTGTCCTGCCCGATCGTCAGTCAGTGACGATGGAGAAACCTTTCCTGAATGCCTACTCGAGATTATTGATCAAAACCTGTCACCGCCGCGGAGCATTTGCAATGGGGGGAATGGCGGCTTTTATCCCCAGTAAGGATCCCGATCGGAATGCCTGGGTGCTGGACAAAGTGCGTAAAGATAAGGAACTCGAAGCCAGAAACGGTCACGACGGCACTTGGATTGCCCACCCCGGCTTGGCGGATACGGTAATGGACGTTTTCGATCGGGTGCTTGAGACGCGTCAAAACCAGCTCGACATTCGGCGTGAGAACGATGAGCCGATCGGTGCCAGGGAATTGCTGGAGCCGTGTCCCGGTGAACGAACCGAAGCCGGTATGCGCGCCAATATTCGCGTCGCGGTGCAGTACATCGAAGCCTGGATCTCGGGTAATGGCTGCGTGCCAATTTACGGGCTGATGGAGGATGCGGCGACCGCTGAGATTTCGCGTACTTCAATTTGGCAATGGATTCATCACGGAAAAACCTTGAGTGACGGACGAACGATTACCAAAGCGCTGTTTCAGCAGATGTTGGCTGAAGAGATGCTGGTGATCCAGGAGGAATTGGGAGACGCACGGTTCAGCGGTGGTCGGTTTGATGACGCTGCCCGACTGATGGAACAAATCACGACGCAGGATGAATTGATCGATTTCCTGACGTTACCTGGTTATGCATTGCTTGACTAATTCTGACTGATAATAAAAAGGAATCGCAGCTATGACGACTTCTCGTACCCAACAGATTCAACAGATTGAGCAGGAATGGAAAAGTACTCGCTGGGAAGGCATTACCCGTCCTTACCGGGCTGAAGACGTGATTAATTTACGTGGCTCGGTAAACCCTGAATGTACGCTGGCGCAGTTGGGGGCCGCCAAATTATGGAAACTGCTACATGGCGAGTCCCGTAAAGACTATATCAATTGTCTGGGCGCATTGACTGGTGGACAGGCTTTGCAACAGGCAAAAGCGGGAATTGAGGCTATTTATCTTTCTGGCTGGCAGGTTGCTGCCGATGCGAATCTGGCATCCAGTATGTACCCCGATCAGTCATTGTATCCGGCTAACTCGGTGCCGGCGGTGGTTGAACGAATTAATAACACGTTCCGGCGAGCCGATCAGATTCAATGGGCCAATCAAATCGAGCCGGGTGATAAAGGCTATACCGATTATTTTCTGCCGATTGTCGCCGATGCGGAAGCGGGGTTCGGCGGCGTGCTGAATGCCTTTGAACTAATGAAGTCGATGATTGAAGCGGGGGCGGCGGCGGTTCATTTTGAAGATCAGCTCGCCTCCGTCAAAAAGTGTGGGCACATGGGCGGTAAGGTCCTGGTGCCCACCCAGGAAGCTATTCAGAAACTGGTCGCCGCCCGTTTAGCTGCGGATGTGCTGGGGGTGCCGACGTTACTGGTAGCGCGAACCGATGCTGATGCTGCGGACCTGTTGACTTCTGATTGTGATGAATATGACAAAGCGTTTATTACCGGTGAGCGAACAATGGAGGGCTTTTACCGCACCCGTGCCGGCGTAGAACAGGCTATCAGTCGTGGTCTGGCTTATGCGCCTTATGCCGATCTGGTGTGGTGCGAAACTTCCACGCCTGATCTGGAACTGGCGCGTCGTTTTGCACAGGCGATTCACGCTAAATATCCCGGTAAGCTGCTGGCTTATAACTGTTCTCCCTCCTTTAACTGGAAGAAGAATCTGGATGATCGCACGATTGCACGCTTTCAGGATGAGCTGTCGGCAATGGGTTACAAGTATCAATTCATTACGTTGGCTGGGATCCACAGTATGTGGTTCAACATGTTCGATCTGGCCCATGCTTATGCTCGCGGGGAAGGCATGAGGCATTATGTCGAGAAAGTACAGCAGCCGGAATTTGACGCGATAAAGGATGGTTATACTTTCTCATCGCATCAGCAGGAAGTCGGTACGGGCTATTTTGATAAGGTGACGAACATTATTCAGGGCGGAGCGTCTTCCGTCACTGCCTTGACGGGATCGACGGAAGAGCAGCAATTCTGAGACCAAACGGCCAGACTGGTGCTGGCCGAGCCGCATGTGGAGAGCATGAATGATGGTTCGTGACCTTGAACAACTGGTGGCACAGACGATTTTGCAGGGGTTTGATGCGCAATACGGTCGTTTTCTGGAGGTCACTTCAGGGGCGCAGCAGCGATTCGAGCAAGCGGACTGGCCAGCGGTACAACAGGCCATGAAGCAACGTATCCATCTTTACGATCATCATGTTGGGTTGGTGGTTGAACAGTTGCGCTGCATTTCCGGCCAGCGATGTTATGACGCGGATTTCCTCGGCCGGGTAAAGCAGATCTACACGCAGCTGTTGCCTGATTATCCGCGCTTTGAAATTGCAGAAAGCTTTTTCAATTCAGTTTATTGTCGACTGTTTAACCATCGGGAACTCACTCCCGATAAATTATTTGTTTTCAGCTCCCAGCCAGAAAGACGTTTCCGGGAGATCCCTCGTCCTATTGCGCGTACGTTTCTCCCCTCCGATGGTTGGCGGGCAATGCTGGCAAGATTATTAGGGGATTTACCTCTGCGTTTACCGTGGGAAAATCTGCCCAGGGATATTTCATACATTATGAATTATCTTCAGCGCACCTTCTCGACAGAACAGCTCTCTCAGGCAACGCTACAGGTTGCCAATGAGTTGTTCTATCGTAATAAAGCGGCCTGGCTAGTGGGGAAATTGTCATTGCCCGAGGGGGTATCCCCTTTTCTGTTGCCGATTCACCATAACGAACAAGGCGCGGTATTCATTGATACCTGCCTGACCAGCCAGTCTGAAGCCAGCATCGTATTCGGTTTCGCCCGTTCCTATTTTATGGTCTATGCCCCTTTGCCATCGGCGCTGGTGACCTGGTTACGCGATATTCTTCCAGGTAAAACAACCGCTGAGCTGTATTTGTCTATTGGCTGCCAGAAGCACAGTAAGACGGAGTATTACCGCGAATATCTCCATTACATTACCGGATCGCAGGAGCGATTTATTATTGCGCCCGGTGTAAAAGGTATGGTGATGCTGGTGTTTACGCTGCCATCGTTCGATCGGGTATTTAAGGTGATAAAGGATCGTTTCGCGCCGCAAAAAGACGTTAACGCTGCGCGGGTTATGGCCTGTTATCGCCTGGTAAAAGAGCACGATCGCGTGGGGCGAATGGCTGATACGCAAGAGTATGAAAATTTTGTCATTGAGAAACACCGTATCAGCCCTGAGTTAATGGAGGAACTACAGCACGAAGTAGCAGAAAAACTGGAGGACCTGGGCGATCGGATCGTGATTCGTCATCTGTACATGGAACGACGAATGACACCGCTGAATCTTTATCTTGAACAAGTGACAGAACAGCAACTACACGATGTCATTGAAGAGTATGGCAATGCGATCAAACAGTTAGCCGCCGCCAATATTTTCCCGGGCGATATGCTATTTAAAAACTTCGGTGTAACCCGACATGGGCGGGTGGTGTTCTACGACTACGATGAAATCTGCTATATGACCGAAGTGAATTTCCGTGATATTCCGCCGCCGCGTTATCCCGAAGATGAGATGGCCGCAGAGCCCTGGTATAGCGTCGCGCCCAACGATGTATTTCCTGAAGAGTTTCGCCATTTTTTGTGTAGCGACCGCCAGTTGCACTCGCTATTTGAGGAAATGCACGGTGATCTGTTTCGTGCCGATTACTGGCGGGCGTTGCAGCAGCGTATCCGTGACGGCCATATTGAAGATGTCTACGCTTATCGGCGCAGGCAGCGCTTTAGTCAGCGAACATCGGAAGGCAATGCCGTGCAGGCTATCGCCTGAAACCGCGAGCGGATGGGGCGCGTTAACGTCGCGTTCTCTGTTCCCCATCTCAGCTCTCAGCGTGTGCCGCTGTATTCGTTGGTAATCTGTTTCGCGGCTTTAATCACCAACGCACCCAGCTCGGTCACTCGGTCATCGGTAATTCGTGAAACCGGGCCGGAAATCGAGATGGCGGCAAAGGCCTCATGGTGCTCATCCAGAATGCAGGCCGCGATGCAACGTAATCCCAGCGCATGTTCTTCATCATCGAAGGAATAGCCTTGTTTGCGGATCAGCGACAGGTTGTCTTTCAGGTTTTGCGGCGAGTTCAGCGTATGCGGGGTATAACCATGCAGCCCTTTTTTGTGCAGCAGCTGGGTTACCTGACTTTCTGGTAAATTCGCCAGAAAGGCTTTGCCGGCCCCGGAAGCATGCATCGGTAATTTGCCGCCAATCGGCGCGGACATTCTCATCAGCGCGGTACATTGAACCTGATCGATGATGATAGCCTGACAATCGGCCCGATCGAGCACGGCCAGATTGACCGTTTCACCGGATACTTCCATCAGTTTTCTCAGGATAGGATGCACAATTGCCAGTAAATTACGGCTTTGCAGAAAACTGCTGCCGACAATAAAAGCGTGAGAGGCGATGGTCCATAGCCCCAGATCCCCCACCTGCCGGACAAATCCCTGTTGCTGCATGGTGGTAAGCAAACGGTGGGTGGTGGAGTTGGGTAATCCGGCCTGCTGGGCCAGATCGGTCAGCGCGACGCTGCCGTTTGCTTTGGCGATATATTCCAATAGCGTCAAACCGCGCGTCAGAGACTGTACCTGTCCAGTGGCATGGGCTGGCGTTGCGGCACTGGCTCTGGGCTTTTTGCCTCTTTTGACTGGCTCTGGTGGCGTCATAGCGTTGATTCCCTATTGTGATAATGGAATTGATTTTCGTTTTTTTATCAAATAATGCAACACTTCTTTCTCTGATGCGTAAATAACCATTCTGCCTGAAAAAGTCTCATGTGGCGCGACGTTAGCGGATTCTCAACTTATGTTAGGATATGGCGGGTTATCTATCGGCCGGGAATTGGGAATGAGGTTATTGTGATTAATCGGGTAGACGAATTGCGCCGTCAGTTGGCGCAACGCATTATGGTGTTGGATGGTGGTATGGGAACCATGATCCAAAGCTATCGCTTGCAGGAAGAAGATTATCGTGGCGAGCGTTTTGCCGACTGGCCAAGTGACGTTAAGGGCAATAACGATCTTCTGGTATTAACCAGGCCGCAGGTAATTACGGAAATCCATGATGCTTACCTGAAATCAGGCGCTGATATTCTCGAAACCAATACCTTCAACGCCACGACGATCGCGATGGCGGATTATTCGATGGAGTCTCTGTCAGCGGAGATCAATACGGCGGCGGCAAAGCTGGCCCGTGCCTGTGCCGATAAATGGACCGCGTTGACGCCGGATAAGCCCCGCTATGTCGCCGGCGTGTTGGGGCCGACCAACCGAACCGCGTCAATCTCCCCGGACGTGAACGATCCTGCCTTTCGTAACGTCAGCTTCGATCAACTGGTCGATGCCTACCGTGAATCAACCCGTGCGTTGATCGAAGGCGGTGTTGATTTGATCATGATCGAAACCATCTTCGATACCCTGAATGCCAAAGCGGCGATATTTGCAGTTGAAAGCGAATTTGAAGCATTGGGGATCGAACTGCCGGTGATGATTTCCGGCACGATCACCGATGCGTCCGGACGCACTTTGTCCGGCCAGACGACGGAAGCCTTTTACAACTCGCTGCGTCATTCCCGCCCGCTTTCTTTTGGCCTGAATTGCGCGCTGGGGCCGGATGAGCTGCGCCAGTACGTTGCGGAACTGTCGCGTATCGCTGAATGCTACGTATCGGCGCACCCGAACGCCGGATTGCCTAACGCCTTCGGCGAGTACGATCTGGATGCGGCAGAGATGGCGAAACATATCGGGGAATGGGCCCGGTCCGGTTTTCTGAATATTGTGGGGGGATGCTGCGGCTCCACGCCGGCGCATATTGCCGCTATCGCCAGGGTTGTCGAAGGCGTTGCACCTAGAAAATTACCCGAGATACCGGTTGCCTGCCGCCTTGCGGGTCTTGAACCGTTGAACATTGATGCCAATACGTTGTTTGTTAACGTGGGTGAACGCACCAACGTGACGGGATCTGCGCGATTCAAGCGGCTGATTAAAGAAGAAAAATATAATGAAGCGCTGGATGTCGCCCGTCAGCAGGTAGAAAGCGGCGCGCAGATCATCGATATCAACATGGATGAAGGCATGCTGGATGCCGAAGCCGCGATGATCCGTTTTCTGAGTCTGATTGCTGGCGAGCCTGATATTGCCCGTGTGCCGATCATGATTGACTCTTCAAAATGGGCCGTCGTCGAGCAGGGACTGAAATGTATTCAGGGCAAAGGCATCGTTAACTCGATTTCCATGAAGGAAGGGGTTGAAGCCTTTATTCACCACGCCAAACTGGTCCGGCGTTATGGCGCGGCCGTGGTGGTGATGGCATTTGATGAAGTGGGGCAGGCGGATACCCGAACCCGGAAAATTGAAATTTGCCGCCGGGCTTATCAGATTCTGACTGAAGAAGTGGGTTTCCCGCCGGAAGACATTATTTTCGACCCGAATATTTTCGCTGTGGCGACGGGGATTGAAGAGCACAACAACTATGCGGTGGATTTCATTGAGGCCTGCGCGGACATCAAAGCCCAGTTGCCTCATGCGATGATTTCTGGCGGTGTTTCCAACGTATCGTTCTCTTTCCGGGGCAACGATATGGTGCGTGAAGCCATCCACGCCGTTTTCCTTTATCACGCGATCCGTAACGGCATGGATATGGGGATCGTGAACGCAGGACAGTTGGCGATCTATGACGATCTTCCGGCTGAGCTGCGCGATGCCGTTGAAGACGTGATCCTTAACCGCCGCGATGATGCGACGGAACGTATGCTCGATCTGGCCGAAAAATACCGTGGTAGCAAGTCAGAAGACGAAAGTAACAAGCCGCAGGCTGAATGGAGAAGCTGGGCGGTTAACAAACGTCTGGAATACTCGCTGGTCAAAGGCATTACCGAATTTATCGAATCGGACACCGAAGAAGCCCGTCAGCAGGCGACACGTCCCATTGAGGTCATCGAAGGGCCGTTGATGGATGGCATGAATGTGGTTGGCGATTTATTTGGCGCCGGGAAAATGTTTTTGCCGCAGGTGGTGAAATCCGCCCGCGTCATGAAGCAGGCGGTGGCCTATCTCGAACCTTATATCGAAGCCAGTAAAGCCAAAGGCACCACGGCCGGAAAGATTTTGCTGGCGACGGTGAAGGGGGATGTACACGATATCGGCAAGAACATTGTCGGCGTGGTATTACAGTGTAATAACTACGACATCATCGACCTTGGCGTGATGGTGCCAACGGATAAAATCCTGAAGACCGCGCGGGAAGAAAAAGTGGATATCATAGGGTTATCCGGCTTGATTACGCCTTCGCTGGATGAAATGGTGAACGTGGCGAAGGAAATGCAGCGTCAGGGGTTTACGATGCCGTTGTTAATCGGCGGGGCGACCACCTCTAAAGCCCATACGGCGGTGAAAATCGAACAAAACTATAGCGGCCCGACGGTCTATGTGCAGAATGCGTCCCGCTCGGTAGGGGTGGTTTCGGCGCTGTTATCCGACACTCAGTACGATGATTTTGTTGCTCGCACCCGCAAGGAATACGACACGGTACGTATTCAGCACGCCCGTAAAAAACCCAGAACGCCGCCGGTTACGCTGGACGCCGCCCGTGATAACGCTTCCGCGCTGGATTGGGAAAACTACACGCCGCCGGTTGTTCATCGTTTGGGCGTACAAGCCGTCACGGCCAGCATCGAAACGCTACGTAATTATATCGATTGGACGCCCTTCTTCATGACCTGGTCGTTGGCGGGGAAATACCCGCGTATTCTGGAAGATGAGGTGGTGGGTGAAGAGGCCAGGCGTTTGTTTACGGACGCCAATGCCATGCTGGACGCGCTCTCTGAAAACGGTTCGCTCAATCCTCGCGGGGTGGTCGGGCTGTTTCCGGCCAACCGGGTCGGGGATGATGTGGAGATCTATACGGACGAACGACGTGATGAGGTGCTGGTAGTCAGTCATCATTTGCGTCAGCAAACAGAAAAAACGGATTTCCCGAATTATTGCCTGTCCGACTTTGTGGCGCCGAAGTCCAGCGGTAAACCGGACTACCTTGGCGCATTCGCTGTGACGGGCGGTCTGGAAGAAGATACGCTGGCCGATCAATGGGATGCTTTGCATGACGATTACAATAAGATCATGGTGAAAGCGTTGTCGGACCGACTGGCGGAAGCCTTTGCCGAGTATCTGCATGAGCGGGTGCGCAAAGTTTATTGGGGTTATGCCGCGCATGAGAATCTCAGTAACGGCGAATTGATCCGTGAAAACTATCAGGGGATCCGACCTGCCCCCGGCTATCCGGCGTGTCCCGACCATACCGAAAAAGCGCAGATCTGGCAGTTGCTGGATGTCGAAAAACATACCGGTATGAAACTCACGGAGTCGTATGCCATGTGGCCGGGAGCATCGGTATCCGGCTGGTATTTCAGCCATCCTGACAGTAAGTATTTTGCCGTGGCGCAGATTCAACGCGATCAGGTAGAAGATTACGCCCGGCGTAAAGGGATGGATATAAACGAGGTGGAGCGCTGGCTGGCGCCCAATCTGGGATATGATGCGGATTAAGTCTGCGCCTGACAGCGAAAATCTGCGATTTATCCTGTACGAAAAATAAGCTTGTTTTGCATAGTGCAGGGGGTATTCTGCACTATGCACCACCGTTGCCGCCAAACTTTCCCAGTGTGACCTGATGGTTTTTCATATGATAAAAACACCATAATGAGAATGCTTATCAATATTATTGATGCCTGGAAGGGCTGATGATATGGTGAGCACCGTAATCATGACTCTGGTACTGTTTTCGCCAGATTGGTCTGGCCTGATGTTTGATGCTAAATATGATGAACGCACACTCTCCCGCGATGTTGAAACGCCACTTTTCGATAGAAGATTTTTTTGATTTTGGCGAGCGCTATGGGATTCGTTACCATTTCCCCGTGCTGGCAGGGAGCTGCGATCGTTATAAAGAAAAGCGTACCGTCGTACAGGGAAACGTTGAAGAGATGGTGCTGTCGTCGGGCATCTGTCTGACGAATTCCAATGTGCAGGTTTTACAACCTTATGAATCCACCTCGCTGCATTGCTCTCCGCTGTATACGCTGATCGTGCTGGCAGGCCGGGTGGTCATCCGGCTGAATAATCGCGAGTTTATCGTACAGTCGGGTATGGCGTTCAGTACCCGGTTGGGTGAGCAACTGGTGATGAATGCCAGCCACCAGGCGGATTATCACCTTAAAACCCTGACGCTTGGCATTAATCCTGCAAGTTTCCAGCCCCAACCGCTGATTTCGTCTTTGCTGCATGAATGGGAACGCGGTGAAAGCCCGGCGTTTGTGTGGCAGGTGCCAGACCATCTCCTGTCCGGCCTGCAATATGCGCTCGACGGTAACATATCGGGGATATCGCGCCAGTTTATGCTGGAAGGCGTCATGTTGCAGCTTTTGGGGCAGGGGTTGTCGACGGATCTGATGGGACGGGATCGCCGCGGATTGCTTTCGCCCGGCGAACAAAATCGACTGGAGCATGTCCGTCAGTTATTACGGCAACAGCCTGAAAAATCCTACACGTTGCAGGAATTGGCGCAAACGGCTGCCATGAGTCCCAGCAGCCTGAGAACCAAATTCCGCCAGACTTACGGGCACGCGGTGTTCGATTATCTGCGGGATTGCCGGCTGGAACTGGCCCGCCGCTATCTGGAGCAGGGCTATAGCGTCCAGCAGGCGGCCTGGATGTCTGGTTATCAGCATGCCACCAATTTTGCCACCGCATTTCGGCGACGCTACGGTTTCGCGCCGAGCGTTGTTCGAACCAATACCTGAGACGGTTCTCTTGACCGTTTTCTTTCCTCTGCATTGCTTTTTTCCATGAATGTTCGGGTTTCCTGATGCAGGAAGGTGATGCGTTTCTCTCCGAGTTCCCGGCGCTGAGCACTTTTGTCACCGCGCATACGTAAATTGTCATTGCGCATAGCGGTGGCGTCCGCAAGAACGGTAATAATTCTTATTTACAACAAAGATCTTGCGGAGATTGACATGTTCAGAAAAACGCGGCTGGCGCTGGCGATGGGATGTATCGCGGGCGGCTTCAGCGCATCAGCGATGGCAGAGGAAGCGACGACATCGTCCTCTGCCAAAAACGATACGGTGGTGGTGACTTCTCAGACGCAAAGCGGTGCGACCAAGTTGGTTACGCCAGATATAGAAACGCCACAGGCCGTTTCTATCGTGACGCGCGATCAGATTCAGGAGCAGGGTGCGATCAGCGTACGACAGGCCGTGAGCTATACGCCCGGCGTGTTCAGCAACCAAATAGGCGCCTCTAACCGTTTTGACTATATGGTTCTGCGCGGTTTTTCTGATGGTAGTCTGGATAACGTCTATCTTGACGGTCTGAAAATGATGGGAGATACCAATTCCCACAGTTCTCTGGTTGTCGATCCCTGGTTTCTGGACAGTATCGAAGTCGTAAGGGGGCCTGCATCTGTGTTGTATGGCCGAGCTTCTCCGGGCGGGATTGTGGCGCTGAACTCCCGTTTGCCATCGTTTGAGCGCAGCGGACAGATCAAACTGTTTGCCGGTAATAACGCGCAGCGTGGAGCGGCATTTGATATCACCGGACCGCTGGATGATGATGATCGTCTGGCATTTCGCCTCGGCGGTATGACGCGTTATGCCGATACCCAGTTCGGGCCGCTGAAAGAAGCGCGTTACGCCGTCGCGCCTGGTTTGACGTGGCGTATTTCTGATAAGACCCGGTTGGATCTGATGGCTTACCTGCATCGCGATCCGGAAGGTGGCAGCCACTCGGGTTTACCGTATGAAGGTACGGTGATTGCCCATAATGGTCAGAAAATCTCTAACCATTTCTATGAAGGTGAAGAGAATTACGAGAAATATGACCGTAAGCAAAATATGGTGGGATACAACTTCGAGCACGGTTTTGATAACGGCTGGACCGTGCGCCAGAAGTTGCGCTATCTGCATACTAAAGTCCATCTGGATCAGGTCTACGCATACGGCTGGAGTACGGGCAACACATTAAATCGTTACTACTCCGGATCGCGTGAATCACTTTCCGCGCTTACGCTGGATAACCAGCTTGACGGCAGCTTTGATACGGGTTCTGTCAGCCACCGGCTGTTGGTGGGGGGCGACTATCAGCAGCGCCATAACGATGTGGACTGGCCTTCAGGCGCATTCCCGGGTATTGATGCCTTCGATCCCGTTTATGGTGCATTGCCGACGATCATGTATCCCTCAACGCTTGAGAAGCACAAGCTGCAACAAACGGGCATTTACGTTCAGGATCAGATGACCTGGGAGCGCTGGCGTTTCACGCTGGGCGGTCGCCACGATCAGGTGAAAGTGACCAATATCAGCAAGAACGATGGCGCACGTAGCGAGCTGGACAAGGATAATTTTAGTTCCCGGGCGGCATTACTCTATTTGTTTGATTCTGGCTTTGCTCCTTACGTCAGCTATTCTACCGCGTTCACGCCGACCAGCTTTATCGGAGAGGATGGCAATGTGCTTGAACCGATGAAAGGCAGGCAGTGGGAAGCCGGACTGAAATATCAGCCGGAAGGTTCACAAAGCCAGTACGGCCTGTCGGTATTCCGCATTAATCAGAAGAATGTGGCAACCAAAAATCAGCCGACCGACCCTTATCGTTCCGTGGGTGAAATCGAATCGGAAGGGGTGGAGCTGGAAGCCGTTAGCCATATTACTGACAATCTGCGACTGCAAGCCGCGTATACCTATACGGATATCCGCTATAGGAAAAGCAATGATGTGAGCGAACAGGGAAAACGCGCTGTTTATGCGCCGCGTAATCAGGCTAGCGCCTGGGCCAGTTATGATGTGAAAAATGGCCCGCTGGATGGTCTGACCATCGGCACCGGCGTGCGTTATGTCAACGGCGTCACCTCCGATCGCGCTAATGCGCACACGCTGCCCTCGTATACGCTGGTGGATATGGCGATAGGCTACGATCTGTCGAAAGTCGGTTTAAAAGGGCTTAGCGCCCAGTTGAACGTAAATAACCTGACGGATAAACGTTATGTTGCGGCCTGTAATTCACTGGAGTTCTGCTATTTTGGCGCCGAGCGCAGTATTGTAGGCAGCGTTTCCTATTCTTTCTAACGCCACGTTTTTGCAGTGATAAAACCAGGCAGGGCGGGATTTATCCTGCCCTGCTTTTTACATGCGATAAACATCCGGTGTTTTAATACAATGCATGCCATACGATGTTTGGGTCTGCATCCATTTTTCTTACAGCTAAAGAAGAAATATACGTATTATTGATTTGAATTCTATTTTCTAAATATTGCTATCTAATTAACTAGATATACTGAATCCTGTCAGCTGATTTCCCACGTGCAGGGTTTGTCTCGCAGCCCGGCCAGGGAACATCTGGTAATATGGTGATTGTTGAATGTTCAAATTCACATTTATCTTAGAGGATTTAACTTTGTGTTAACACTATTGCATTTGCTTGCTGCAATTGCGTTGCTGGTCTGGGGGACTCACATTGTCCGTACCGGGATCATGCGGGTCTATGGCGCCAGCTTGCGGCGGATACTGGGCGAAAGTGTTGAGAAGAAACCTTTAGCATTTATGGCGGGAATTGGTGTCACCGCCCTGGTGCAGAGTAGTAATGCCACTGCGTTGCTGACGACTTCCTTTGTTTCTCAGGGGCTGGTGGCATTGGCGCCGGCGCTGGTTATCATCCTCGGTGCGGATGTTGGTACGGCGCTGATGGTGAGGATACTGACATTCGATTTCTCCTGGCTTTCTCCGCTGCTGATTTTTCTGGGGGTTATTTTTTTCCTCAGTCGTAAGCAGACGCGTGTTGGTCAGATTGGCCGGGTCGCGATCGGTCTGGGACTGATTCTGCTGGCGCTGGAAATGATCGTGGCGGCAGCGACGCCCATCACCCAAACCGCCGGCGTTAAAGTGCTTTTCTCGTCCCTGACCGGTGACGTTATGTTGGATGCGTTGGTCGGCGCGTTGTTCGCTGTCGTGAGCTATTCCAGTTTAGCGGCGGTGTTGCTGACGGCAACCCTGACGGCCAGCGGTGTAATTTCTCTGGAAGTGGCGATGTGTCTGGTCATCGGCGCTAACCTGGGCAGCGGGTTGCTGATCATGATCGGCGCCTCTGCGCAGAGTGCGGCGGGTCGCCGGGTGGCGCTGGGCAGCGTACTGTTCAAGCTGATTGGTTGTTTGATCGTGTTGCCCTTTGTCGAGCCATTATCCCGCTGGTTGGCGCGGTTACCGCTCGAGCCGGAAGAGCTGGTTATTTATTTCCACCTTTTCTACAACCTTATTCGCTGTCTGATATTGATTCCGTTTACCGAGATGGTTGCCCGGTTGTCCTGTGTGATGATTGCCGATTCGCCGGAGGTGGATATCCAGATGAAACCCCGGCATCTGGATACCAGTGCGTTGGATACGCCCGCTCTGGCGCTGACGAATGCCGCGCGTGAAACCTTGCGTATCGGCGATCTGCTTGAGCAGATGTTACGGCTTTATCGGGAGGTGATGAAGGGCGATCATATGCAGCGCCGGGAGATTCGGCGGCTTGATGATGATGTCGATGTGCTTTATACCGCGATCAAACTCTATCTGGCGCAGATCCAGAAAGAGGGTCTAGATGAACGGGATTCCCGCCGCTGGGCCGAAGTGATAGAGGTGGCGCTAAACCTCGAGCAGGCGGGCGATATTATTGAGCGAATGGCGGATGACGTCGCTGATAACTCATCGACGAGGCGCCGTGCTTTCTCCGCTCAGGGCCTGGAGGAACTGAATCATTTGCATGAACAGCTACTGGCAAATCTGCGGCTTGGGCTGGCGGTGTTCCTTTCCGAAGATATGACCAGCGCCAAGCGTTTACGCCGCGCCAAACATCGTTTCCGTATTCTGAACCGTCGCTATGCGCATGCCCATGTTGATCGCTTGCATCAGCAGAACGTGCAGAGTCTGGAAACCAGTTCGCTGCACCTGGGGTTGCTGGGGGATATGAATCGGTTGAATTCGCTGTTTTGTTCAGTGGCTTATAACGTGCTGATCGTCTCGCCGGATGGCGATGACGAGCGGGAAGAATCGCCGTTGACGCTGTAACTGTCAATAATGGGGAAATATTTCCCCCATTATTGAGGACGTATAGTGAGCGCGGGGGTCGTTACTCGAACAAACTGTGGTGCAATGTCTGCACGACGCGCTCGGCGTCACTGCCGGGAACGAGGAAACACAGGTTGTTGCTGCTGGCGCCGTAGCAAATCAGGCGGATATTGAACGGTTCCAGTACGCCAAAGACTTCTTTACCCACACCGCAGGCCTGAGACAGCTTGTTGCCGATCAGGGCAACCAGCGACAGATTTTCTTCCACTTCCACCCGGCACAGTGAAGACAGTTCGGTCAGCAGGGCGCTGGACAGCAGACTATTGCCTGTCGACGTTGAGCCCGTGGTATCCAGCGTCAGGGCCACGTTGACTTCTGATGTGGTAATCAAATCCACAGAGATATTATGACGGGCGAGGATGCTGAATACTTCGGCCAGAAAACCGCGGGCGTGCAACATATTCAGGCTGTGCAGCGTGAGCAGCGTTTGTTTGCGACGCAGCGCCAGCGCGCGGAATAACGGTGGATTTTCAGTTTTATTGCAAACCAGCGTACCACCTGCGGCCGGATCTTTACTGGAGCCGACAAATACCGGAATATCACTGCGAACGGCCGGCAAGAGTGTTGCCGGATGCAACACTTTCGCGCCGAACGTTGCCATTTCCGCGGCTTCTTCAAACATAATTTCATCAATACGTTTTGCTGCCGGCGCCACGCGAGGATCGGTGGTATAGATGCCGGGAACATCCGTCCAGATATCAATGCGGCCGGCGTTCAAGGCTTCGCCCAGCAGGGCCGCGGTGTAATCGCTGCCGCCGCGTCCTAACGTCGTGGTTCTGCCTTTGGCTTCGCTGCCGATAAAGCCCTGGGTAATGATTAATCCCTGCTCGAGCCGCGGTTGCAACTGGCTGCGCGTCAGCTCGCCCAGCACCTGACAGTCGGGTTCCGCACGGCCGAAATGATCGTTGGTGCGCATGATTTTACGAACATCGAACCACTCCGCAGTCACATTGCGCTGACGCAGAATTTCAACGAACAGCAGGGTGGACATCAATTCGCCATGGCTTACCAATTCATCCGTCAGGGCGTTGGACGTTGCCAGCGCAGCCGCTTCCGACAGCGTGGTGACGTTTTCCAACATCCGATCGATTTCATCGCGGATGACGTCAGGCTGTTCCAGGCGATCGATAATGGCATATTGGATTTGACGAATCCTGGCCAGATGCTGAGTCCGTTCTTCCTGATTCTGGCCTTCAGCCAGCGCGACCAGCAAATTGGTGATGCCGGCAGACGCGGACAGAACAACAACCCGTACCGCAGGGTTGGAAAGAACAACATCGGCGCTACGATTCATGGCATCAAAATCGGCCACGCTGGTACCGCCGAATTTGGCAATAACGATAGGGGGTGCTGGTGTAGAAACTTCAGTAGCAGACATGTCAAAAAACCTCGTGTCAGGGGCGCGGTTGTTTCAGGGTGAACAACCACAGTCCATTAATCAGCCTTGGCACAAGGGAAGAGCGGTAAGCAGGGAGCAGGCGTAGAAGTAAAACTACGATACACCCAGAAGCGCTCCACCTTGCTGAACGCCCTTAATCAGGACGAACCGGGTGACAACCCAGAGGATTCAGCCTCTGCGGTCGATGATATGAATACCGTATTGCACATCACCTCGGCGTGGCTCCCCCTGGGGTATCATCATCGGATTACGGTTCCTCCGATACCTTACCTGGGCAACGCTCCTCTTCTGGCTTGCACACTGAATGTGCAAGTACACCGTTAGAAATAACGGGTAATCCTGCTGCTGTCAATAAACAAAAGCGGGTGAGGGTTATTTAGCAAGAAAAGGGATCTCAATCGGCGTTTTACGGGATACAATCGATTCAGTAACTTTTGAATTCATACTGAGAGAGAAAGTATCGTTATGAAGAAGATCAATCCAAGCCAGACTGCCGCATGGAAAGCATTGCAACAGCATTTTGAAACGGTTAAAGAACTGAAAATCAGTGAGTTATTCGCACAGGATAGCAACCGTTTCAGCCGTTTTTCCGCAACGTTTGACGATCAGATGCTGGTTGACTACTCCAAAAACCGCATCACAGATGAAACGTTGGAGAAACTACAGGCATTGGCGCGGGAAACGGATTTGGCGGGAGCGATTAACTCCATGTTCTCCGGTGAAAAAATCAATCAGACGGAAGGGCGTGCCGTGCTGCATGTCGCTCTGCGTAACCGCAGTAATACCCCGATTCTGGTCGATGGCAAGGATGTCATGCCGGAAGTGAACGCGGTGCTGGAAAAAATGAAGCTGTTCAGCGAACGCGTTATTGGCGGTGACTGGAAAGGGTATACCGGTAAAGCAATAACTGATGTGGTGAACATTGGTATCGGCGGCTCCGATCTGGGCCCGTACATGGTGACCGAGGCGCTGAAGCCCTATAAAAATCATCTGAATATGCATTTTGTCTCCAACGTGGACGGCACGCATATCGCAGAAACGCTGAAGCCGCTGAATCCTGAAACCACCCTGTTCCTGGTCGCTTCCAAAACCTTTACCACTCAGGAGACCATGACCAATGCACACAGTGCCCGTGACTGGTTCCTGAAAACGGCGCAGGACGACAAGCATGTCGCAAAACACTTCGCGGCCTTGTCTACCAATGCAAAAGCTGTTGGTGAATTCGGCATCGATACCGACAACATGTTCGAATTCTGGGACTGGGTTGGCGGACGTTACTCTCTGTGGTCAGCCATTGGCCTGTCGATTGTTCTTTCGCTGGGATTTGATAACTTTGAGCAACTGCTGAGCGGCGCTCATGCGATGGACAAGCATTTCGCTTCAACGCCAGCGGAACAGAATCTGCCGGTGTTGCTGGCGCTTATCGGGATTTGGTATAACAATTTCTTCGGGGCCGAAACAGAAGCGATTCTGCCCTACGATCAATATATGCACCGTTTTGCCGCCTATTTCCAACAGGGCAATATGGAATCCAACGGAAAATATGTCGATCGCAACGGTAATCCAGTGGATTATCAGACCGGCCCGATTATCTGGGGGGAACCGGGCACCAATGGTCAGCATGCGTTTTACCAGCTGATTCATCAGGGAACCAAACTGGTTCCCTGCGATTTCATCGCGCCGGCATTGAGCCATAACCCACTGAGCGATCACCACAGCAAACTGTTGTCCAACTTCTTCGCGCAAACGGAAGCGTTGGCATTTGGTAAGAGCCGTGAAGTCGTCGAAGCGGAATTTGCCGCGGCAGGTAAAACGGCGAAAGAGGTTGAGCATGTGGCGCCTTTCAAGGTTTTTGAAGGGAACCGCCCAACTAACTCGATTCTGCTACGTGAGATTACGCCTTACAGCCTGGGGGCATTGATTGCACTTTATGAACACAAAATCTTTACTCAGGGCGTAATTCTGAACATCTTCACGTTCGATCAGTGGGGGGTGGAATTGGGTAAACAACTGGCTAATCGTATTTTACCAGAGCTGGAAGATGCAAAAGAAGTGTCCAGCCATGACAGTTCAACCAATGGCCTGATTAACCGCTTCAAAAAATGGCGTGCCTGATTCTGACAGCATGAGAAGAAAAGGTGGGGGAATCCCCACCTTTTTAGTTCTGTAATCCTTAAAGATTAATCGGTATTTCTATGCCAATGCCGGCGCCTACATCGTCGCTGGTATTGTGATCGCTATCGGTATACCACACGCTGGTATCAAACTTCACTTTGGACTGGAAGTCATAGCCCCAGCCTACTTCGATACCTTTCAACGTATCAGAGCGGGGAAAAGCCTTGTTGAAGCTTTGATTGGCGGGGTTCACTTTCGCGTACATGAGACGGGTATTCCAGCGTTGTCCATCGTCAAGCGCCAGTTCTATTTTCCCTGACAGGGATTGCCCGCCGCCGCCCATGGCATGACCCAGAGGATAACCTTGTTGATAGTAACCACCTTTGTAAATAAAGTGGTTATAGATCACATTTTTGTCTTTGAATTCAGAACGGGTGTCGGCAGCTTCGACGTGCCAGTGGATTGTAGAGGTACCCCATTCAGGATGGCCTTCAATACCCGCCAGATAGGCATTTTTCGATGGAAGGAAACCGGCTTCATCTTCTCCCGTCGATTGGGCATAAATGCTGACCGGTAAACCAATAAGCGGCTGTAATTTCAATTTCACGTCAAAACCGCCCAACTGGTTGCCTGGATCACGATTAGGGTCGCCGGTGTTATCACGGCCAGTGGCGGCATCCCAAAAAGAGCCCCAGCTGTTCGGGCGGCCCTTGCCGGCCCACATTATGTAGCGAGATGCGCCTAACTCAATGAAATTAGTCGGCATCATGGTAAAACGCCCCCCAACCAACTTGGTCTCGGGAACCGCGTGATATTGCTCCAACTGTCCTGCCGACAGCTGATATTGCCAGCGGCCAATCCATGAAAGCCAGGGGGTCTCAAACGGTGACTGATCGGCACGCTGTAAAATAAATCCTGTAACCGGACGGGCAGAGTCGGAGCGAATCAGACTGCCGTCATAGCCGGGCCCCCACCATTGCGCTACCTTCCCGAACGATAACCATTGATTAAAAATCTTAACGGCGCCGTAGGAGCCGTCCATATTCCAGCGGGACTGATCTTCAATTCGCTGATTTCCTTCAACCGTCCCTTTAAGATTGACATCCCAGAACTCATCACTGGCCCCCGCGCCAATAGACAAAGCATGATCGCTGGCATGTGTACTGCCAAATCCCTGAGGCAAACCCGGTTTATCGGTGGAGGTATAGCCTGTAATTCGAACGTTGGATTTTAATTGGCCGATTCGTTGCTCAACCCGACCGATAACGCGCCTTTCCGTATCGGTAACGGGGGTGGCCTGCGCCAGCGCGGATTCAATTTCTTCCTGACTTAGCGGCCAGGTAGAGAGGCTAGTCTGGATGACGCCACGATCGACCAGCCAGGCGAGATCGTTGCGAAGAGTGCTATCCGGCGTAATTAAACCAGCGGCCTGACTGGTTGATACACATAAAAACATGCCACTGATGGCCATTAATAGTTTGTTGGTAGACATATTGTCAGGTTCCTTTATGGCGCAACATTATCTTGCTATCTTTCGTTTAGCGATTATCCCTTTAACTAAGGTATCGCTGAGAGATGCATAAATGACAGATGTAGCTAAAATATCCCATGCACAGCATACAGAGCGTTAAATGATTGAAAAAAACATAAATTGCGTTAGAGGTTTTTTTCAGATAATACTGAAAGTCCATTTGATCCCATTTGCTCTCTATTCGTGGTTTTCTATATGAATATCATTGTATTAAATCACGGAACGCTTGTGCAGTTTTTAAAGTATAGAATAGCGGTATGGGTTAACAATAATTTCAGTAGGCGTGAGTTGTGTGATGTTTTCCGCCGATGTCTTTTATTTTCAATATCATGGAGGGAAAAATGCAGATTCGCATGTTACTGGGTATCTCCGCGGTCATCTTGCTTGCCGGCTGTAATACAACCAATCAACTCAGTGCCGCAGGACAGGCTGTTACGTTTACGGACACCAAACCGGGTGATGAGTGCCAGTTACTGGGGCAGGTTAGCGGCAGCCAGTCTAACTGGTTATCTGGTCATGGGAGCGATGGCAGTTCAATGCGCGGTGCGGCGAACGATTTGCGTAATAAAGCTGCGGCGATGGGGGGGAATACCATTTATGGTACGACCAGCCCGAGTGAAACTTTCTGGTCAAGTTTTGCACCATTAGACAGCAAGATGGTTGGCAACGTATACAAGTGTCCTTAAGCGAGAGGCATTTTTCCTGACAGGGTCTTGTATTCAATAAATTGTATTCAATAAACACTCCGGCGAATGCGCAGTGGTGCATTCGCCGGTTTTTTATGGCCGGTCCATCGCCAGCGATGTTGAAAATCGCTCCCGGTGTTTTTTTATCTGAGCGTGACGCCTTCGTCATGACTTTGCCGGAGCCGCAAATCCAGCGGCGTTTTGCTGGCTTCTCCGCCAATTTCTCGTGCCAGGCGGGGAACCAGATAGCCAGACACTTTTTTCATTAGTCCTTTTACCAGCGAGCGGGCCTCATCGTCGCTGACCAGAAAATGCGCGGCGCCCTGCACTTTATCCAGAACATGGAGATAGTAAGGTAGTATGCCTGCGTCAAACAGCGCGTTACTCAAGTTTGCCAATGTGTCCGCGTTATCGTTCACCCCGCGCAGCAGGACGCTCTGATTCAGCAGAGTGACGCCTGCGCGACGCAAACGCGCCATACTTTGTGTTAAATCAGGGTCAATCTCTTGCGGATGGTTAATATGCGTGACCAGCAAAACCTGAAGCGATGTCTGCGATAAGCGCTGGCACAGCGTATCGGTAATCCGTGCCGGGATCACCACGGGCAAGCGTGTATGGATACGCAGTCGCTTCAGATGCGGTATGTTTTCCAGCTCGGTGATCAGCCAATCAAGCTCATGGTCTTTCGCCATCAGCGGATCGCCGCCGGAGAAGATAATTTCATCCAGTTCGGGGTGCGCCTGGATATAATCCAGCGCCTGACGCCAGTTTGTCTTGTTGCCCTGGTTGTCCTGATAGGGGAAATGCCGACGAAAGCAGTAGCGGCAGTTGACGGCACAGCCGCCTTTTACCAGCAGTAGCGCGCGGTTGTGGTATTTATGCAGTAGCCCCGGTACGACGCTATGCTGTTCGTCCAACGGATCATGGCTGAATCCCGGTGTGACGATGAATTCTTCGCGTGAGGTGAGCACCTGTAGTAATAGCGGATCGTTCGCATTGCCTTTTTGCATGCGTGCCGCGAAAGCACGGGGAACACGCAGCGGGAAAAGCTTACGGGCATCATGGCCTTGCCGGAGTTTGGCGTTGTCACTCAGCGCCAAAAGTTGCAGTAATTCTTCCGGATCGGTAATTACGTCTGCAAGTTGCTGCAACCAATCTTCTCTGGAAGGTATATTTAGGGTTACAATGTGTGCCATTTTTTGGCTTAGTACCAGTATCAAATGTAGAGGGCCTTTATGGCGACTTATTTTAGCAACGATTTCCGTTCCGGTCTTAAAATCATGTTCGAAGGCGAGCCTTATGCCGTCGAATCAAGTGAGTTCGTCAAACCGGGTAAAGGCCAGGCTTTCGCACGTGTGAAAATGCGTCGTTTGCTGACTGGCAAGTTGATCGAAAAAACATTCAAATCCACGGATTCTGCCGAAGGTGCGGATGTTATCGATATGAACCTGACTTACCTGTACAACGACGGTGAGTTCTGGCATTTCATGAATAACGAAACGTTCGAGCAATTGGCTGCGGATGAGAAAGCGGTTGGCGACAACGCCAAATGGCTGCTTGATCAGGCCGAATGTATCGTAACGCTGTGGAACGGTCAGCCGATTTCCGTGACGCCGCCGAACTTTGTTGAACTGGAAATTATCGATACTGATCCAGGTCTGAAAGGCGATACTGCCGGTACAGGTGGTAAACCTGCGACGCTGAGCACTGGCGCGGTAGTAAAAGTGCCATTGTTTGTGCAGATTGGCGAAGTGATCAAAGTGGATACCCGTTCTGGCGAGTATGTATCCCGCGTTAAGTAATTAATTCTTTTTTAAAAAAACACCGCCTTTATCGAGCTGTCACCCGCGAGTTGGGCAGTTCGATAGGCGGTTTTTTTGCCTGGATAAGCCTGATTCCTTCATTAAGCATGAAAAGTGCCACGAAATAGTCAATATTGACTATGCTTAACGAGACGCTTTCTCTTACCTTTAAGAAGGAATTACTTATGTTGAAGAAAAGTCTTGCTGCTATTCTCTCTGTGCTAATTCTATCAGCCGTTGTGGGGTGTAATACTACCCGCGGTGTTGGACAGGATGTTGAAGCCGGAGGGGAAGCGATACAGCGTAGTGCGCAGTAAGCGGTAAAAGGTTCTTCATATGAGGGAGGCGTTACCATGGCGTTTTCCTCTGGATGGCGGTGATGTTACTTATTTAAAAGGGTTGTTTCAAACGGGTTATATTTGGGCGATGGGAAGAGTATTCTTTATACCCCGGGATAAAGTCATGAGGTGATACTCATTTCTGAGTCCGGCCTGTTTGAATTCAATCATGATTTGTAATCAACATTAGTTAAAATGGTTATTTGTTAAGTCGCATAGTTTGTCAGGGCCTGCATCATAAACAGGTCATTTATTAAATGATAATTATTCCTCATTGATTAATATTCTGCTTTTCTCCCCACATTTTGATTATTGATTTCTGATATTTTCAGCCGTTCCTTTAATTATGGTTTCCGCCTTTTGCCGATTAACCGGCTTATTGGGATAGATGAATTAATCAATTAGCCGGGGGATCATCGAGCGTTCAGCGGTTTCTGCTAATTTGGAAAAGAAAACGGCCTGCACAGGCAGGCCGTTAATAGCGGACAAGGTCGCTTACAGCGTGACAACACCAATGATAGTCACGACGCTCAGAATCGCTGCCAGACCATAAAACACCCATTTCCCGGCGGGAATATGGATTTTCAGATCGTGCGTGGCGTGATGAAGACGATGCAGACCACACCAGATTGGCAGGATAATCATCAGCAGCAGGAAGACGCGACCGATAAAGCTTTGGCTGAATGCCGCGATACGTTCATAGGTCAGCGCATCCGGAAACAGGCCAAGCGGTAATAGCACACCAACCAGCAGAATAATGACGGGAGCGAAAAATGCGCTCCACATACCACCGGCGCCGAACAAACCCCAGAAAGGGGGTTCATCGGAACGTTTTGGCGTTTGATTAATCACGTTATTCCTCCTGATCAGAATAGTAAGGCGATAGCCAGTACCGCTACCGTTACTACAATGGTGACAACCCAGAGACCTTTAATGATCGGCTCTGGCCCCATTTTCTCGTCTTTTATGATGATGATGGATGCTTTCGGCGCCAGCTCAAACCAGGTTTTGGTATGCAGCACGGCGGCCAGCAAAGCAATGATATTGATCAGCAATACCAGTGGGTTTTGCAGGAATCCAACAAAATGAGCCCAACTTTCCGGGCCATTTTTTAGTGAAAATACGCCACACATCAATATGATGCTGAACCAGACGGCAGGTAAGGCCGTACCTTCACGCAACATGTAAAAGCGATAGAATCCCAGCTTTTTCCACCAGGTTGGCGACATGTCACGGACATACGCTTTACGTTTGGATGTCATTATTGCCCCTCCCTTATTGTGGCTTCAGCATGGCAATCATGAAGTCTTTGGCACTTTCCACCTTGCCTTGCTGGATTGCAGCGGCCGGGTCGACATGCTTCGGACAAACCTCTGAGCAGTAACCTACAAAGGTACAACTCCAGACCCCATTATCACCGTTCAACTGCGGCATACGCTCTTTTTTACCGCGATCGCGGTTATCCAGATTGTAACGATGCGCCAGTGTGATCGCTGCCGGACCAATGAATTCAGGATTCAGGCCGAACTGCGGACAGGCGGCGTAGCAGAGACCACAGTTGATACAACCGGAGAACTGATGGTATTTGGCCATCTGCGCCGGGGTTTGTTTGTTGGGGCCATCAGCCGGTTTACGATCGTTGCCGATTATATAAGGTTTGATGGCTTCCAGGCTCTCAATGAAGTGAGTCATGTCGACCACGAGATCGCGTTCGATGGGGAAGTTGCCCAGCGCTTCAACCTTCAATCCGTCCTGATAATCACGCAGGAAGGTTTTACAGGCCAGCTTGGGCACGTTATTCACCATCATGCCGCATGAACCACAGATCGCCATACGGCAGGACCAGCGGTAGGAGAGATCCGCCGCCAGGTTATCTTTAATATAACCCAGCGCGTCCAGCAGGGAAGTCTGCTTGTTGAATGGAACGTCAAACGTCTCAAAATGCGGCTCGCTGTCCTGTTCTGGATTGTAGCGCATGACTTCCATTTTCAGGGTTTGCATCTCAGCCATTCGCCTGCTCCTTCTTGCTTTTATCCTGAGCATCGCCTTCGGCGCCATAAACACGTTTGGCCGGCGGCAGTTTGGTGATTTTCACATCGGAGTACTCCAGATGTGGCGCACCTTCAGGGTTATAAAAAGCCAGCGTGTGCTTCAGGTAGTTAACGTCATCACGCTCGGTGCAACCTTCATCCAGACGTTGGTGAGCGCCACGGGATTCTTTACGATTGATGGCGGAGTGCGCCATACATTCTGCGACGTCCAGACTGTGTCCCAGCTCAATGGTATAAAGCAGGTCAGTATTGAACACGCTGGAATGGTCGGTAATTTTCACCCGTTTGAAGCGTTCTTTCAGCTCGGTGATTTTATCAACGGTTTTTTGCATCAGGTCCGTTGTACGATAAATTCCGCAGCCTTCTTCCATGGACAGCCCCAGTTCATCACGGATTTTCGCCCAGCTTTCGGTGCCTTCCTGTTTCATCAGGTCGTTCAGACGCTGTTCGACATCACGGGTTTGCGCATCCAGTGCGCTGCCGTTGGCGGGCGCCGCAGACTGGGAGCGCTGTACCGCTTGCTCGCCGGCTACGCGGCCAAATACCACCAGTTCCGCCAGCGAGTTGGAACCGAGACGGTTTGCGCCGTGCAGGCCGACAGACGAACATTCACCGACGGCAAACAGACCTTTGATGCGGGTTTCGCAGTTTTGATCGGTTTCGATGCCACCCATGGTGTAGTGGGCGGTAGGCCGAATCGGAATCGGTTCTTTTACCGGATCAACGCCAACATAGGCTTGCGCCAGTTCGCAGATGAACGGCAGACGCTCTTTGAGTTTTTTCTCGCCAAGGTGGCGCAGGTCAAGATAGACCACGTCGCCCAACGGAGTGGAAATGGTGCGTCCCGCACGCCACTCATGCCAGAACGCCTGAGACACCTTGTCACGCGGGCCCAGCTCCATGTATTTGTTTTTCGGCTGACCCAGCGGGGTTTCAGGACCCATGCCGTAATCCTGCAAATAACGATAGCCGTCTTTGTTGACCATGATCCCGCCTTCGCCACGGCAGCCTTCGGTCATCAAAATGCCCGAGCCTGGCAGGCCGGTCGGGTGATACTGCACGAATTCCATGTCGCGCAAGGGTACGCCGTGGCGGAATGCCATGCCCATACCGTCACCGGTAACGATGCCGCCATTGGTGTTGTAGCGATACACCCGGCCCGCGCCGCCGGTGGCGATAACCACCGCGTTTGCGCGTATCTGGATTAATGAGCCTTCCATCATATTGATGGCGACGACACCGCGTGCATGGCCGTCATCAACCAGCACATCCAGAACGAAATGCTCATCGAAACGCTGAATTTGTGGGTATTTGAGCGAGGTCTGGAACAGCGTATGCAGCATGTGGAAGCCGGTTTTATCGGCGGCAAACCAGGTTCGTTCTATTTTCATTCCGCCGAAGCGGCGAACGTTAACAGAACCATCAGGTTTACGGCTCCACGGGCAGCCCCATTGTTCCATCTGGATCATTTCTTCAGGACAGTGTTTGACGAAGTGTTCGACAACGTCTTGTTCACATAGCCAGTCGCCACCTGAAACGGTGTCGTTGAAATGATAATCGAAGCTATCGTGATCCTGAGTGACCGCTGCTGATCCGCCTTCTGCCGCCACGGTATGGCTACGCATAGGGTAGACTTTTGAGATCAGCGCAATTTTCAGTTGGGGATTAGCTTCAGCGGCAGCAATTGCCGCTCGTAAGCCAGCGCCCCCGGCCCCGATAATGGCCAAGTCGGCATTAAAGGTTTGCACTGCATTCCTCCAGTTACTTAAGTTAATTAAGTTAAAATAAAAAAATAATATCTATTCATTTCTATCTTTATATATCCACATATATCCGCGGAACGCTTTATGCATGTAACTGTATGAAAAATTGATTCGCGAACATATTAAGAATAGACATAACTCTATTTTTTGTATGGGAATGAGTATAGCGAATTATAGGTAGATGAAATTTGATGTGATCCAGCATTTTGCTTTTTTTTCAGGGAGTACGGTAATAAGAGATAAAAACGTGATCGAAAGGCTTATTTTTATAAAAATAGTGCTTTTATTTCTTTAATAACTCTTTTGCAGGCTATACAGGAAAATGTTTCACTGGATATATCGCTGCCCGCTTTCGTGTTGCAGGTACGCGGGTTTCCTCTCGTACTTATGCCGCTCCACCTGACGGAACAACGCCGCGCGTTGCTAAAAAACGTGCCGGCGTTTGTCTGCCCGCGCTGATGCGGGTAGACTGCTTCACCTGTTTGACTTTGGAGTAATAGCCATGAGCGAGACGGCAAGTTGGCAACCCAGTGCATCTGTCGCTAATTTGTTGAAGCGTGCGTCGATAGTCTCAGCTATCCGGCGTTTCTTCACCGATCGCGGGGTACTGGAGGTTGAAACGCCGGCGATGAGCCAGGCAACGGTCACGGACGTTTATTTATGCCCGTTCCAGACCCGTTTCGTTGGGCCGGGTGCTGCTGATGGGATGACGCTGTATCTGATGACCAGCCCTGAATACCACATGAAACGACTGCTGGCCGCAGGCAGCGGTCCGATTTTTCAACTATGCCGCAGCTTTCGTAATGAAGAGTCCGGTAGATACCATAACCCAGAATTTACCATGCTGGAATGGTATCGGCCGCATTACGACATGTACCGACTGATGAATGAAGTCGATGATTTACTACAGCAGGTACTGGACTGCGAAAGTGCGGAGATGCTTTCGTATCAACAGGCCTTCCTGCGCCATTTGGAGATTGATCCGCTGTCTGTGGACAAAGCCCAACTGCGCGAAGCGGCGGAAAAGCTGGGACTGGGCGACATCGCCTGCCGTGAAGACGATCGTGATGCGCTGGTGCAAATGTTGTTTACCTTCGGCGTGGAGCCGAACATCGGCCGTGACAAACCGGCGTTTGTTTACCATTTCCCGGCAACGCAGGCCTCACTGGCTGAAATTAGCACCGAGGATCATCGTGTCGCCGAGCGTTTTGAAGTCTATTTCAAAGGCATTGAACTGGCGAACGGTTTTCGCGAACTGACTGACAGCGATGAGCAGCGTCAGCGCTTCGAGCAGGATAACCGCAAGCGCGCGGCGCGCGGTTTACCCCAGCAGCCTATTGATGAAAACCTGCTGGCTGCACTGAAGCATGGCCTTCCGGAATGTGCAGGGGTGGCGTTGGGCGTTGATCGCCTGATTATGCTGGCATTGAACGCGGAAAAGCTGAGTGATGTGATCGCGTTTTCGGTCGAGCGTTCCTGATATTTCGCTGCGAAAAGGCGGGGCAAGCTGCTGCCCCGCCCTGATGCTTGTTATTATAAGCTTCCTGCTGTCCGATTTTTGGACGTCAATGTATTCCCTCTACGCGATAGGTTGTCCATCCGCATCTGGAAGGGTGGGAATGGCAGCACCATGTTGTGTTTACGGTAATTCTCCAGAATCAACTGGTGCAGTTCATGCCGCAACGGCATGCGATGACCCATTTCCGCCGCGAAAATACGCAGTTCGAAAATCTGAATACCCTGCTGCAAATCGACCAGAAAGGCTTCCGGCGGCGGATTTTCTAATATCAGCGAGCAGCGGCTGACCGCATCCATCAGCAAATCGGTGACTTCCTTGCTGTCCGCTTCAGCGGGAGCCGGGATCGTCAAGACCACGCGCGTCACGGAGTCTGACAGAGACCAGTTAATAAATTGCTCGGTAATAAAGGCTTTGTTCGGCACGATAATCTCTTTGCGGTCCCAGTCGGAAATCGTGGTCGCGCGCGTATTAATGCGCATGACGCTCCCCGTGAGATCGCGGATGGTAACGGTATCGCCGATACGTATCGGTTTTTCAAACAGGATAATCAGGCCGGAAATAAAGTTGGCGAAGATTTCCTGCAAGCCAAACCCTAATCCCACACCGAGCGCGGCAACCAGCCATTGCAATTTTGCCCACTCAATCCCGATCAGCGAGAAGCCCATCAGGCAGCCAATCAGCATCAGAATATATTTGCTGATGGTGGTGATGGCGTAACCGCTGCCCGGCGACAAATCAAGATGTTGTAACAGGGCCAGCTCCAGTAAGGCTGGCAGGTTGCGCACCAGTTGGGCGGTAATCACAAAAATCAGCACGGCAATGAGAACGGAGCCCAATGTAATCGCCTGAACGTTTTCCACGCCTTTGACCGTACTGGTGACGTCCCACAGGCTGATATTTTCCAGGAAAGCAAAAGCGGAATGGATTTCAGACCACAGAACGATGACGGAAACCAGGGCGATAAGCGTCAGGATGGAACGAACCAACTGTAGGGATTTAGCGCTGATCGCATCCAAATCCACCACCGGTTCCTCAATCGCTTCCGAACTGTTTTCGTGCGTCGAACCTGACTGGGTTTCCTCTTCTCCGCGGGCCCGCTGCGCCAAAATTTCTGAACGGCGCTGCTTGGCGCGATCAAAAGCGATACGGCGTCGCTGAATGAGCATCCAGCGACGAATAATATGGTAGACAACCAGCAGGAAAAACCAAATGGATACGGACGTTTCCAGCCTGACCAACAGCGCCTGCGCCGTTGCCAGATAGCCGATGCAGGATGCCAGCGCGGCGACCAGCGGAACGCATATCAGCAGATTCCACATGGCTCGGTTAACCGAATTCTCGCCCGAACCTTCTTTATCCAGATAAAGCGGGATACCGGCGCGTTTAAGGCTGGTGGTCACCAGACTCAATGCCAAACAGAGCAGAATGAAGCACAAGCGCCCCAGCGTGCTGGAGAATTTGCGATCGTCCAGGTTATCGAAAGTAATCAACGCCATGACTAATGGCACGATAAACGCAATGGAGAGACGGTAGTAGCGCATCGCTCTGGCGACCCGCTCGGGCGACCAGCGGAAGTGAACGATAAACAGTCCCTGAGGATGAGCGAATGACGCACTGATCATCACCAGCCACATTAAAGGAACGGTAGCGGTAACGCTGTCGCCAATGGCCACTGCAACCGGATAAGGCCAGGCATTTTGCAAGCCGTAGCCCAGAGCGGCCCAGAGCACCGGCAATGGCAGCGCCGTCAGGATTGACCAGAAAACGGTACGCAGCGTCAGCGTAAAGTGGTCGAGGGTGACTTTGCCTACCCGACCGCTGGCGCGTTCCAGAAAAGCGTGGTAATGACGACGGGAACTGATGCTGAACCCCACCAGTAACAGGGCGCCCAGTAGCGGGATGATCGTTTCGCGGCTGGTTACCATCATGATCATGGCGCTGCTGAGTTGGGTAAAGGTATCCAAAGACAGCAGAAGTGTCAGATCCTGTACCAGCTTCAGCGGATAAGAGAAGGTAATCGGGTTGACGTCAGCCACCCAGAAAAGGTAGCGGTGAGCCGCTTCTTTCGTCTCTCTTAATGCATCTTCCAACTGGTTATTCGCCACTTTGAGCTTGGTCAACTCCAGAATCTGAGCATCGCAACCCGAGATCAATGAGGTCAGCAAGTCGCGCTGGGTGCGCAGCTGATCGGTCAGGATGCGCTGCTGGGCGGTACTCAGCGGCGTACCGTCATCCTGTTTCGACTGATCAGGGTCGTGTGGCTTATTGATCAGATCCTCAAAATGCAGACGTTGAACGCGTAGCTGCGCCATATCGCTGTCCAACAGCTGTGGTTTGGGCATTTCCGGCAGCCGTGCAACTTGCGCCCGCAGGGTTTCGCCTAATACTGGCGAGACGCCGAGCCATTGCGCCTGTTCACGGATAGTGGTCAGCGCCTGGCGGACCTGGAGCGTATGCGTGGTGGCCTGACGCTGCTGAGAGGCGATCAGGTCCATACGCTGTGCCTGCTGATTCAGCGCGACGGACAGTTCCCGGTTGATCTTTAACTGATCGCTGATAACGCCGGGTAAATCGCCGCTTTGTTCTGCCAGCAGTTCGGTTCGTTCCAGCGCCTGTTCGGCCTCTTTCTGACGCAGGCTATTGATGCTGCTGCGTAACTCCTGTAGCTGAATATCCAGTCGGTCGTGCCGTTTTTTATACAGTTCGGCGCGTAAACGGGATAGTTCCTGACGATTACTGGCTGATAGCTGCGCCAGTTCCAACTCGTCTACAAGACTTTTGCGCAAGGCCGATTCAGCCTGTAGCGCCGCCAACTGCGCCTGTGTCAACGGTGTCGTCGGCGTACCGAGAGACTGGATGCGGCGTTCCATGTCGCTGAGCGCGCGGCTGGCTTCAGTTTGTTGCTGGGGAAGCTGTCCGAGTGAATCACTGATTTCGCGTGATCGATCCTGTTCCTGCTGTAACTGGCGACCTTGTTCCAGTAGCTGGCTACTGGTTTGCAGGATCTGCTGTTCAAGATCGTTAACGGACAGATTGCTCGTGATTGATGATGGTTTTTCATCTTCCGCCGCCAACTGGCGACGCAGTTCCTGAATCAGCTTGGGAAAATCATCAATAATACGTTGATACTGCGCCGCGCGTTCGTGGGACTCTTTGGCTTCCAGTGTTGTATTCAGGGCAGATTGCAGCTCTTCAACAATCTGCGTCTGATCGGCTGCGCCTTTATTGGCCTCTGCCTGTTGCAATTGCTGGCGTAGCTGAGCCTCATTGAGCGCAGGGGCCGCCAATACGGTAGTTGATAATAAGCAACTCAGCAGAAAAGTCAGAATCAAACGCACGTTTAGCCTACCTTTCACTAACAACGATGGGGAATTGACGGCATTCAGCCCGGATTATCTGTTGTGTCAGACTTAACATGTACATCATGAGATTGCACTTGTGCGACCACTTCACCCTGTGGTGTCGTGGTTTCCTGATCTTCAGACAGCATTTCCGCGAAGGGTTCTCCCATCCGGGTAACGCTAAGGCTGTTGAGATGAGCGGCAAACTGTACCCGGCCGGGGGAAAACAGGTTAATCACGGTAGAGCCCAGTTTAAAGCGGCCCATTTCCTGACCTTTTTCCAGAATAACCGCGTCTTCGCCTGCCTGAGGATATGTCCAGCGTTGAATAATGCCTTCCCGTGGCGGCGTAACCGTGCCTGCCCAGACGGTTTCGATACTGCCGACAATGGTGGCGCCGACCAGAATCTGCGCCAGTGGACCAAACTCGGTATCAAACAGGCAGATAACCCGCTCGTTACGGGCAAACAGATTTGGCACATGGTCTGCGGTCAGCAGATTGACGGAGAACAGATCGCCCGGCACATAAATCATCTCGCGCAGAACGCCGTCGCACGGCATATGCACGCGGTGATAATCGCGTGGCGATAAATATGTCGTGGCGAACAGGCCGTCGCGGAACAGTTCCGCCATGACATAGTTACCGGCAAGCAATGCTTCCAGTGAGTAAAGGTGGTTTTTAGCCTGAATCAGTTTGCCGTCCGTGATGGGGCCTAACTGAGACAAAACACCATCGGCAGGTTGAACGAGGCGATGGGCATGTAGGTCGATAGGACGAACTTCAGGCTTCAGCGGACGAACAAAAAATTCATTGAAAGTACGATAGGCGGCGGTATCGGGTTGCTGCGCTTCCTGCATATTGACCTTGTACCGACGGACAAACAGATCGATAACCAGCCTGGTGAGCTTACCCGCCTGTTTGTCCGCTCCCCAACCGGCCAAACGAGTCAGCCAGATTTTGGGAAGCCAATACTGTAATTTGATTTTGATATTATCCAGCACAGTGAGCCTCTTGGGTTAATGGTGCGCCATGATGTAAAAGGGGCGCATTGTAGCGATGGATACAATAAATGTCAGTTATCCGTATCGGAAAAGGTTTTACGCGTCTTTACCTGCGCCATGCTTTCCAGAATGCGGTGATAATTATCGAAGCGCTCGGCGGCAATGTCACCGCGCTCGAGGGCCGCGTGAATAGCGCAACCGGGATCGTTGTCATGTTTGCAGTCACGGAATTTACAGGCGCCGATATATTCCCTGAATTCGATAAAGCCATGGGTGATCTGATCGGGATCCAGGTGCCACAGACCAAATTCACGAACGCCCGGAGAGTCAATCACATCCCCGCCGTGTGGAAAGTGATAAAGACGGGCTGCGGTCGTTGTGTGCTGTCCCAGCCCTGAGTTATCGGAAACCTCGTTAACCAGAATGCGCTCTTCGCCAAGCGTCAGCAACGCGTTGAGCAAGCTGGATTTACCCACCCCGGATTGTCCGGCAAAGATACTGATACGATCGGTTAACGCCAGCTCCAGCTCCGCAATGCCTTCCTGAGTATGGCTTGATACCATCAGTACGCGGTAGTTGAGCGCCCGGTAAATATCCATCAGTTCATTAACGAAAAGAAGCGCTTCTTTATCCAGCAAATCGATCTTGTTCAGAACGATCAGCGGTTCAACTTCCAGTGTTTCGCAGGCAACCAGATAACGATCGATAATATTGAGCGAGAGCTCGGGCAAAATGGCAGAAACGATCACGATCTGATCAATGTTGGCCGCGATCGGTTTGACGCCGTCGTAGTAATCAGGACGCGTCAGGACAGAATGGCGTGGATGAACGGCTTCAACGATCCCGCTGATCCCGGCCAGTGCTTCATTACCTGCCCGCCACACGACGCGATCGCCTGTGACCAGTGATTTAATCGTTCGACGAATATTACAGCGATGTACGACGCCGTTTCCGGCTTCTACATCGGCATGCATACCGAATCGGCTGATGATAATACCTTCCTGGGCATCGCCCAGTTGGCTATCTTCCCATTCTATCTTGCTTTCAGAATGTTTAAGGCGACGCTGATGATTCGCACTTACCCGACGTTGCTGACCTTTCGACAGTTTCTTTTTGCTCACTAAGCCTCACTTAATACGCTATTGATCGCCATGGTACGATGAACGCCACAGGACATGGTTGTCGCCCATGATGATTGAAGCGACTATAATACACCCTATTTGATTTTAATTAACTGATGCCGCCAGATGGCGCCAATGCGGGTGTTACAATCGACGCCAACGGGCAACAATACACGGCTAAATGGGAATACCAACGATGGTAGATGAAAATAACCTGATCTGGATCGATCTTGAGATGACAGGACTGAATCCTGAACAAGATCGTATTATTGAGATTGCGACATTAGTGACGGATGCCAATCTTAATGTGTTGGCGGAAGGGCCTGTTCTGGCGGTTCATCAACCTGATAGCCAGCTTGCGCTGATGGATGACTGGAATGTACGCACGCATGGCGCCAGCGGGTTAATCGATCGTGTTAAAGCCAGCACGGTCGATGAGCGTGCGGCAGAACTGGCTACGCTGGCTTTCTTGCAACAGTGGGTACCCGCAGGTAAATCGCCGATTTGTGGCAACAGTATTGGTCAGGATCGTCGTTTCCTGTTCCGTTATATGCCGGAGCTGGAAGCCTATTTCCACTATCGCTATCTGGATGTCAGTACGTTAAAAGAGCTGGCGCGTCGTTGGAAACCAGAAATTCTGTCGGGCTTTAAAAAGCAGGGCACGCATCAGGCCATGGACGATATTCGCGAATCGCTGGCTGAGTTGGCGTATTACCGCGAGCATTTTATTCAGCTTTAAGCTGATTCTGGCATTCATGGGCGAATTGGCCGTCAGGCGCATTAATCTGACGGCCTTCAGATCGAGTAACGCATGTTTTAACGCCGCTTTGCTCTTTTTATCGGCAATTGAACGTCTTTTCATTTTCAGGGGCTTGCGGTTAAAAAGATTTCTCGTATAATGCGCACCCCGTACCGATGCAGAATTTTATATCTGGTACGGCACTATTCCGGGCGGGAATAGCTCAGTTGGTAGAGCACGACCTTGCCAAGGTCGGGGTCGCGAGTTCGAGTCTCGTTTCCCGCTCCAAGTTTTAGCGTTGTTTGTCACCAAACAAACAGCGTGCAGTCATCAGGCGTATTATCGTCTGCTCCACTATGCGGGAATAGCTCAGTTGGTAGAGCACGACCTTGCCAAGGTCGGGGTCGCGAGTTCGAGTCTCGTTTCCCGCTCCAATTTCTTTTCTATAGATGTCCACTGATGTCTGTAGGTCTATGAAAAAAGAGCGAAAAGCTCTTTTTTTGTTTCCAAAGCAATCCATTGAAAACCACCCACGGCCAGCCTTTTTAAGGCCAGAATTGAGGCCAAAAAAACAGGGTGGCAACGCGTTGCGGATTGTTGCTGGGATCAAATAAAGGCAATGACAAGCATAGAGCCTGAGTCTCAACTTGGGAGCTATCAACATGGCACTTTCCGATCTGATTATCCGGCAGTCCAAAGCCAACGGTAAAACCTTTCATCTTCCTGATTGCGATGGCCTCGGTCTGGTTGTTTCGCCGGTGGGCGGTAAGTCATGGCATTTCCGCTATTACTGGCTGGGTAAACAGAAGCGCCTCTCTCTGGGCCGTTATCCTGCAATCGGCTTACGCAAAGCGCGCGCATTGCGTGATGAAGCTCGCGAGCTGTTGGCTAAAGGCATCAACCCCTGCACTGTTCGCAAGCAAAAGCGGCAGGCCGCGCGTCTGGCTGCCGGACACAGCTTTAAAGCCGTCTATTCCCTTTGGCTTGACCATCGCAGACTCGAACTCAGAGAAGGGCGGCAAAGTACCCTGTCGCAAATCCAGCGTATTTTTTCTAAAGATGTGCTGCCCATTCTGGGTGAGCGTTCGATCTTTGAGCTCCGTCGCTCTGACTTGCTGGAGGTGATTGCCCGTATTGAACGGCGCAAAGCGCTGACCATCGCGGAAAAAGTGCGTACGTGGTTTAACCAGCTGTTTCGCTTTGCGCTGGTGAAAATCGAAGGGCTGGAAACTAACCCGGCGTCGGATCTGGACGTGGTGGCGGCCCCTAAGCCACCCGTCAGGCATAATCCCTATCTCGCTATCCACGAGCTGCCGTCATTACTCCGGAAGCTGAGCAACTACGCAGGCGATATGCAAACGCAGCTTGGCATCCGGTTGTTGCTATTGACCGGGGTTCGCACCGGAGAACTGCGGCTGGCAACGCCGGATCAGTTCGATCTGACGCGTGAGCTATGGATCATTCCGCCGGAGAATATAAAGCAGTTGCAGAATGCTATGCGCAGGCACGGCAAGCGTGCTCAGGCTATTCCGCCATACGTTGTGCCGTTACCCGCTCAGGCGCTCGACATTGTGCATCATCTGCTGGCGCAGATGAAACCGGCTCAAAAATATTTGCTGACCCATCGTAGCGATTTAAATAAACGCATCAGCGAAAATACGCTTAATGGCGCGCTGCGCCGTATGGGGTATGCGGAACAACTAACCGGCCATGGTATTCGCGCCACCATCTCGACGGCGCTCAATGAAATCGGCTATCCCAAAATTTGGATTGAGGCGCAGCTTTCCCACGCCGACCCCAACAAAGTCAGCGCGGCCTACAATCATGCACAGTATGTGGAACAGCGGCGGCGCATGATGCAGGAGTGGGCGGATAGGCTGGATCGCTGGACGGCGAACGGAGCCGGTGAGGTTAATGATGGCGTTGCAAAAATCAGCGTACTTGAAAACACGCTGAAAGCCATGGCAGACGGTCGGATGCTGCCCGGTGAGGGCATACCGTTTTTACGTGAGTTTATTTTGCAATGAGCGGGTTATCCCTTTTTCCACTGAACGACTTCACCGTCATATAGTTTCAGGATGATGTCTGCAAAGTCGTCGTCAAGGGTATAAAAATAGCTTTCAGGGACGTTAAGAACGCGGGCAAAGGCGCACATCGTTTCAAATGTTGGGCGATGTGTGCCGCTTTCATACTGGGAGACACGCGACCGCGCGGTGGCTTCTTCAATCCCAGCGAGTACCCCCAATTTTTCCTGCGTCATTTGGGCACGCAGGCGGGCAGCTTTAAGGCGAGCAGGTAACATAGTGACACCATCAATAATCAATATTGATGTCATGTTTAGCATTGCTTTACAGGCGAGTTGCTTAGAGTCCCTGAACAGAGTCGGCTTGAGATAAGAGAAAGATCAGAGGGAATGCGCTTTATATTGGCGATAAAGGTCGAGCAGCATGGCCGCAAATTTATCATCAAGGGTGTAGAAATAACCCTCCGGCACATGTAGCACCTTCGCAAAGGCGCACATCATTTCGAATGTCGGGCGATGTATCCCATTTTCATACTGCGAGACGCGTGACCGCGCGGTTTCCTCTTCAATACCTGCCAGCGTACCCAGTTTTTCCTGAGTAAGATGCGCGTTTAACCGTGCGGATTTAAGACGTCCGGGAAGCATGATCAACACCCTAGATAAGCTATTGACTTAGTGTTTAGCATTACTTAACATCGTAGTTGTTTAGAGATACTGAACATGGCGGATAAAATCATGGGGGAGAGGGTAATGGACGGTAATGACTGGCATCCGGCGGATATTATCGCTGGTTTGAGAAAACGTGGCACAACGCTGGCGGCGATCTCCAGAGAGGCGGGATTAGCGTCATCTACATTGGCAAATGCGCTGACGCGACACTGGCCGAAGGGCGAGCGCTTAATTGCCGAAGCGTTGAACAAACAACCGGAAGAGATCTGGCCTTCCCGCTATCAGGGCGTCAGCCGTGGTCAGGGTGGGGAAGGGGAGGCGGATTGAAAACCTGAAGGGGCTTGATGGCTGTTTATGACGTCGTCTGCTGGCAGCCGCGACTGGGATACCGTGAAATAGGGCAGAGTGCCTTTTCCCTTTTTCTGGCAGGTCCGTTGCCCCTTAATATCTATTCCCTTCGGCCATTTCCTGCCTTTTTGATCCAGAAACCCCTTTTTATCGTCCAAGATAGAGCGACACGATCTGTAATCTTTCATGCCCCAGTTCCCGACTAATGATTTGCCGCGCTTCACAGTCGATGGTTTGTTGTTCCTGCGTCAGGTGGTTATAGCCGGGGCCACCGGCGGCGGGGGCCAGCCAGCCGGTCAGGGTTTCATAGCGCATCTGGGCGTAACGATGGCGTAAACCGTGCATGCCGCTGAGTCCGGCGTTTTTGCACTGGCCGTCATACAGATGCCGTTGCTGGATATAGGTTTTCTGCGCCGGGATTAGCGAACCGGCTCCCGCCAGCGCGTGGGTTTCATCCAGCACGGCCCGTTGTTCCGGCGTGGTGATGGGGACGGTACGTGCTTTACCGCCTTTGGTCCATGTGCCTTTCAATGCGATATGGTCGCCCCGGTCGGCATAGCGGGGCTGGAACAGCAGGCACTCTTTGCGGCGTAGCCCAAAGGCAGCCTGCAAACGCAAGCTCATTTTTACCTGCGGGTCGCGGATACGGTCGAGCCGGTCGTTCAGCGTTTTGGCTTTATTCTGATTGGTGACATAGCACCGTTTGGGAATGCCCAACTGGTCGTTGTCGGCGGGCAGCAGGCCCGGTTTGCCAATCTTCTCCGCCCACCAGCGCAGATGCGCCAGCCGGTTCTTTAGGGTGCCGGCGGACAAATCTTCTGATTGCCAGCGCGTCAGCAGGGTGTTGATATGCTTACCTTTAAGCGAAGTAGCGCGCATCTGGCGGAAACCGGCCTCACGTAACTGGCGGGCCATCAGCGTCAGAGACCGTTTTCTGTCAGCCTGCGTGGTATGGCTGCCGTCCCGGTTGCGTCGGCAAAGCTGGTTCAGCGTCCATGTCAGGTCATCCATAATCGGCCTCCTCTTTGTCGGCCTTTTTGCTAAAGTTAATTTGCTTGTTCTGAGAGGAAATCGGGTTAGTGTAATTGCCAACTCGCCGCATTCACTGCGACAAGATCCCCGAAGGGCAGGGGCCAGACGCTCAGAACGTCTGTTGCCTCAGATTGAGGCATCCGCCTTGTTTCCTGCTGGAAAGCCGGGCGGAGGGTATTGCCTGAAAAACGTGATAAAACCTCCTTTGTTGCAGATGGATGAAAAGAAAATGCGGGCCTGCGGCCCGCTACGGATAAGAGACATTGATTAAATTGGGCCAGTAATACCCTGAGAGAAAAAGGCTCAACCCGATTAAGGGGCGACGCCGGGAATGAGCCAGAAGCGTCTGGATGGCTCCATCCTCAGCGGACAGACACTCGCAGGAGCCAATGCCTTTGGGATGGCCGGATGGGTACGGCCAGCGCAGCATACACGCTGAGCCATGTTTCCGGTGTTCAGACCCGCCGGAAGGTTGTTGCTGGGGCAGTATGCCGGAGCATCGTCACGCAGGCAGCAATGAATAGGGTGTTGCGCCAGCCCATATTGTTGCTGAGTTGCATCAAGCCGTCACTGCGGCGGCAGTGACGGCTTGATGTTGGCGCAGAGCGAATAAACAGTAGCAAGGTACGGCTAAATCTGACAATCGACTAAGAGCGAAAAGTGGATGTTATCTAAAGAGCGTCAAATGCAGGAGTGCCTCTAAAGTTAATAGCCATTCTTATAGGGCTCCTTACACTGCGGCTATGGTAACGATTTGTGTTCTAGCCTTATACCACGAATTCAATTACTGTAAGCAAATGTAATTTCATGCGGCATCGAATGCTTACGCTGACATACAACGTTTGGTTAATTTAGACGAGAGGGTGCAATGAAAAAACACATCGAGAAAATAAAATATCAACCTAAGAATTTAATAGGTGAGTTGAATATTCATATAGCAGGCAAAGATTTAATAATCACTGGCAGTAATGGATGTGGGAAAACAACTTTCTTAAACGCAATTAACAAACACATCCAACATATATATGTCGAAAAGAAACACGATGCAAAAGAACAGTCACTTCGAAATCTGGCTCATTGGAAGAAGAAAATGGATCAAAACCCTAAGGGAACCAGCCAGTATGCTCAAGGTGAAGAACAATATAATCATATAGTCAATGAGTTAGAAAAATACGACACTGGAGTTGAAGCAACTATCTCTGACGCAATTGGTTTCTGTGCATTATTAGATGGAGGGAAGGCAATTTATAAATACTTCATTGCCGAACGAAAATCTGAAATTAGCGCATCCTCTGGAGCAACAAAAGCAAGCTTGGATGATAAGATCTTAAAGAATAAATTCCAGGCTAACGAAAAAAGATTGGGTAACGAATTTGAAAATCACTTGGTTAACCTGAAGACAAGGCAGTCATTTGCTGAAACCTATGATAAAGACTTTGAACTCTCCAACAAACTTCAACAATGGTTTGACGAACTTGAGAAAAATATCTCCATTTTAATGGAGGATGATTCTTTTAAATTGAAATTTGATTCTGATGGGTTTCGTTTCCTTCTTACCCAAGATAATAAATTACCCTATAGCTTTCAAAAATTGTCCTCTGGTTATTCTTCAATATTTAATATATTATCAGAATTAATAATGATGACGGAGGCATATAAAACTTCCCCTCAGGACATGCAGGGTGTGGTTTTAATTGATGAAATAGATGCACATCTACATGTATCCTTACAAAGAAAGATATTACCGTTCTTAAGTAATCTTTATCCAAACATTCAATTTATAGTAACGACTCATTCGCCTTTTGTAATCGGCTCACTTGATAATGCAGTTGTTTATGATCTTAGCAGTAAGCAAGAGTTTACAAATCTTTCTAATTATTCATATGAAACAATAGTTGAGGGGCTATTAGGCGTACCTGTAGTGTCTATGTCACTTGAGAAGGACATAAAACGACTTTCAATTTTTTTAGCCGAAGATAATCCAGATACTTTTGCCGTGACTGAATTGGTTGAAAAACTGTCTCCACATGACGATAAGCTTGATGATGAAAGCGCTGTATTTTTGATAAAGGCAAAGATGTTTCTTCGTGATAATAAAAAGGAGGCATAATGTTTCATGTTATAAAAACCATGCCTGCACCTGCCTCGTTAGAAAAGGAAGGCTCATACAGTAGTAAAGACGTCATAGAGCAATTGGCAAGAGATTTTCATAATAAGTGTTATATATGTGAAATAAAAGATCCTATATCTTTGAATGTTGAGCACTTTAAACCTCATAAAAACATAGATGATGAAAAAAAATATGATTGGAGTAATCTATTTTTTGCATGTGCAAGATGCAACAACATAAAGAGAAGTAAGTATGATAATATTTTAGATTGCACAAGCAAAGACATCAATGTTCTTATGGCAGTGAAGCATGAGTTTCCCCTTACAGCCCATGCCAGAGAAGTTAAAATCACGGCAATGTTCAATGACGAAAAGACAAAAATGACAGCCTCTTTGCTAGATGAAGTTTTTAACAGCGAAAGCACTGGAAATAAAGAGCTGTCAAGAACTTATTTATTAAAAAGACTCATGTCCCAATATAGGAAATTCTTAGAGTTGCTTTGGCAATATGATGATGAAGACACTATAGAGGAAGAGCGAATTATAATAGAGAAAAGGATAGCAAATATGCTAAAAGTAGAGTATGAATTTTCTGCTTTTTTACGATGGTCTATAATTGAATCACCAAAATTACATCATTTTAGGAATGGTGTGTTCTAAGTAAAAACAAGCAGGCTGTAAGTGACAATAAAATAATTCCCATACATGTCTTAGCATGTATGGGACTAAATGAATATATCATAAATATTTACGATATGTTCATTGTAAATAATTCTTTGTTGAAGACTCCAATCATTCAATTGTAATCGGATAAGAGAATGTTTGTCCATCGAAGGTTCGGTTGCCTTGCTCTCCACAAATTAATAGAACATGAAATTCGCAACGTCCGCTTCTGGCTGAGCCGACAGTCAGATCTGATAGACCCAGAGTAGTAATATGTCAGATTAAGTACGAATCAACGCACCTTAGCTCATTTAAGAATAACTATGCCTAAGCCGTCATCAAATGCCAAAGTCCTCTCGAAACCGATCGATCTGATGCATCTGCTCGTGCAGAACCGTCACGATACCTATATCGCCGTTTGATAGTCTGCGCCAGTAGATAACATGTCGCTCGTAGCGAAAGGAGAAACCTTCTACTCCAAATTCGGCGGGTACTGGCCGTGAAACGACCTCGTGGGTGTCTATCTTGGCAAATGCCTGAAACATGCCGGTAATGTAGCGATCCGCTTGCTCTGTACCCCATCGCTCACGGGTGTATCGGTAGATCTCATCAAGACGATAAGAGGCGGCTTCCTGTATGCGAACATTAGCCATACGGTCAGGCCTTGTTGCGTGCGATGATATCTGCGGCAGTCAGGGGTACGTATGAAGACTCTGGTGCAGCAAAGGCATTAGTCAGTTCGGCCTTAAGTCGTGCGAATGCTTCCGCTTCTACCCGCTCTTTGTCCCGGCGGATCAGGTCTCGGACGTACTCGCTGACGTTATCGTAAGCGCCGTTTTCGCCTACGTTGGCGGCCACGAAGTCGCTCAGTGGCCCTTTGAGGCGAACGGTCATTGTCGTGGTTCGGGACATGGTGTGTACCTCATTGATGAATCATGTATTGAATATAATCAAAAAATAATACAAAAACAACGTAGAACCCTATGCCATAAGGTGTAAATCATATGAATAAAAACTAATATTTTCATATGGTTATGAAACATTGGCATATTGTGTTTGGCGCGGAGATAATATTAATCGGGAAGGGCGATTGAGCTTTGATGGCTGTTTAAAGGCGCTGTCAATTCGTTTGCTTGACCAGCCCCCAAAACAAGGCTAATTTCAAGGCTCGACTGATACTGACAGTATCAAATTAACGTTAATAAACTCAGACTTAGCAACTCAGCGCTTGTCTCGTTTCCCGCTCCAATTCTTGTTCTATAGACAGCCACCAACGTCTGTAGCTCTCTGATTCAACAGGGTAATCGCTCTGTTGAGC
>NZ_KZ819042.1 GCF_003115845.1 Brenneria roseae subsp. roseae
CAGAATTGGTACTTACTCTGGAAGTTTGACTTAATGATGTGAGACGGCAGTCTATTTGAAAGATTTCAACGATGAATAACGGAAATTAATGCACAAAACACAGTGGTACTGCGGTGTCTCTGAGCATGGCGCTCAGGGCGTTGTCATCAGTCTGAGAGAGTTCTACTCCCCCTTGGCTTTCGCCAACTGCGCGCGGATGCTGGCCAGGTGGCTTTGTCCCTTCTGCATCCGTTCCTGAGCACTGACCACTTTCCGCTCGGTTTCCCAAATCAAATCATCCTGCGGTAACTCGAGCAGGAAACGGCTGGGTTCGGGACGTACCAATTCCCCGTACTGACGCCGCTCTTTGCACAGGGTAAATATCAGTTCGCGCTGAGCGCGGGTGATACCGACATACGCCAGCCGCCGCTCTTCATCGACATTATCTTCATCAATGCTGCTTTGATGCGGCAGAAGCCCCTCTTCCATACCGACCAGAAACACATAGGGAAACTCGAGGCCCTTTGAGGCGTGCAGCGTCATTAACTGCACCTGATCCAGCTCTTCTTCGTTTTCTCCCCGCTCCATCATATCCCGCAAGGTGAAACGCGTAACGACTTGCGTCAGCGTCATGGGTTCATCCAAATCCGACCCTTCGAGCATTTCCGTCATCCAGCTAAAAAGCTGATTCACGTTTTTCATCCGCATTTCTGCGGCTTTGGGGCTGGGCGAGGTTTCATACAACCAGCTTTCGTAATCCAGTCCGTGGATCAGATCGCGGACCGCCGCCACCGGTTCACGATCGGCCAGACGAGCGATATCTGACAGCCACTGCGTAAACCGTTGCAGGGATTCCAAGCCACGCCCGGTCAGCGATTGACCGAGCCCAAGGTCAAAACTGGCGTTAAACAGGCTTTTGTTTCGCTGGTTCGCCCACTCTCCCAGCTTTTTCAATGTCGCCGGGCCAATCTCTCGCCGCGGCGTATTGACGATGCGCAAGAACGCGCTGTCGTCATCCGGATTGGTTAAAACACGTAAATACGCCAGCAGATCCTTGATCTCGGGACGCGAGAAAAACGACGTGCCGCCAGAAATTCGGTAAGGGATCCGGTTCTGCATCAGCATTTTTTCAAACAGGCGTGACTGGTGATTGCCGCGATACAGAATGGCATAGTCGCCATACTGGGTCTTTTTAATGAAATGATGAGCGATCAGTTCGCCAACCACCCGTTCAGCCTCATGATCCTCGTTGTTGGCGGTAATCACTTTCAGCTCATCGCCATAGCCCAGCTCCGAGAACAGCCGTTTTTCAAACACATGCGGGTTGTTGGCAATCAGAATATTGGCCGCCTTCAGAATTCGGCCGGAAGAACGGTAGTTCTGCTCCAGCTTGATGACCTCCAGCTTCGGGAAATCCTGCTGTAACAGCACCAAATTCTGCGGACGGGCGCCACGCCAGGAATAAATCGACTGGTCGTCATCGCCCACCACGGTAAAACGTGCGCGGCTGCCCACCAGCAATTTCACCAGTTCATACTGGCTGGTGTTGGTATCCTGATATTCATCCACCAGCAAATAGCGTAAGCGATTCTGCCAGCGTTCCCGTACTTCATCGTTACGTTTGAACAGCTGCGTCGGCAGCAGGATCAAATCGTCAAAATCCAATACGTTACAGGCGCGCAGATGGTCGTGATACAGCGAATAACAGTGAACAAACAGCTTATCGCGTTCAGAGCGCGCCATAGCAGCCGCACCGGCGGGATCGACAAGGTCGTTTTTCCAGCCTGAGATCGTTGACGTTAATTGCTGCAACAGCGTCTTATCGTTTTCCAGCCACGGCTCCGTCAGCTCTTTCAGCAAAGCCATTTGATCCTGATCGTCAAACAGGGAAAAGTTGGCTTTCATCCCCAGCGCCGCATACTCGCGTTTGATGATCTCCAACCCCAGCGTATGGAAGGTGGCGATCATCAGTCCGCGAGTTTCTTTGCGGCCCAGCGTTTGCGCGACTCGTTCCTTCATCTCGCGCGCGGCTTTATTGGTGAAGGTTACCGCGGCGATATGGCGGGCCTGATACCCGCACTGACGGATTAAATGCGCAATTTTATTGGTAATAACGCGTGTTTTACCCGAGCCGGCCCCCGCCAGCACCAGGCAAGGGCCGGTAACGAATTCGACTGCGTGTTGTTGGCTGGGGTTTAAACGCATAACGATATTGCTCACTCATCAAACGGAAAGGGATTGTAGCAGAAAGCAGAATCGATCTTGAGCGGGGATTTATTCATCACGGAAAGCACGTCGCAGTCCACATCTGACGTTGCAGATGTTACATTGCGCACAGGAATCTTCCTCTTAAATAAAGGTAACTATAATGGCAAATACCGCAGCCGCACTGCATATTCTGGTCGATACCGAACAGCAGGCCAACGACATTCTGGCCCAGCTGGAGCAGGGGGCCGACTTTCAGAAACTGGCACAACAGTATTCCACCTGCCCGTCAAAACGTAACGGCGGCGATTTAGGTGAATTCCGCAAGGGTGATATGGTCCCCGCCTTTGATAAAGCAGTCTTTTCCTGCGAATTGCTGAAACCCGTTGGCCCGGTGAAAACCCAGTTCGGCTATCATCTGATTAAGGTGTTGTACCGCAATTAATCCCTTCTACACGCCTTGCCGGACGCAACGGCCATTGCCCGGCAAGGATACCTCACCGTAACCTAGCCGATTGTCATCAGGCTGGCGTTGCCTCCCGCAGCAGCGGTATTAATACTCAGCGAACGTTCATACAGCAGTCGCTCCAGCGAGATATGGATCTCACCGCGAGTAAAGCCCTGTACGGAAACAATCGGGCCACGACGTTCCGCAAGCTGTTGGTTCAGTTGGCGCAATTGATCCGCATCGCCATGATAGATCGCCGCATCAAATATCCGATCGTCTTGCTGCCAGTCCTGACTGAACTGAATTCGCGATTGAACAACACCCGGTAAACGGCGATACAGCGTCTGCAATAATGACGTATCCGTCCACAGCACGCGTCCTCCCGTTGCCAACACCGCGGCCAGTTGAATCAGCGCATCCTCGTCGTTGTCCGCCAGACACAACACGCGTTCACGCGGCACCAGCGTATAGGCATTGCGTTCCCCCGTCGGCCCCGGCAGCAGACGCGTGGTGCCCCCCAATCCATGCGCCGCATACTGCTGGCATATCACCGCCAACTCGCGATGATGCCCGGCAATCGCCCATTTTTCCAAAGCCCCCAACGCCGTCAATAACGTCTCTCGCACGCTGGCATCCACGGTTTGCTCACGATCCTGATGGGCCAGTCCATTCAGCACCGCATCATCCGGTTTGTGTGACAACAGCCGATACAGATAAAGCGGTCCGCCCGCTTTCGGCCCGGTACCAGAGAGTCCTTCCCCGCCAAATGGCTGAACGCCGACCACGGCGCCCACCATATTGCGGTTGACATATTGATTGCCCACTCTGGCGTTACCGGTCACGCGCGCGATGGTTTCGTCAATACGCGTGTGCAAACCCAGCGTCAAACCGTACCCTGCCGCATTAATCTGTTCGATCAGCGCGTTGAGATGTTGGCTTTGATACCGCACAACGTGCAATACCGGGCCAAACACCTCTTGTTGCAGTTCGTCTACGCTTTGCAACTCGATAAGCGTCGGTTTGACGAACGCTCCCCGCGACCATTGCTGTTCATCCTGCGGCGGTGATGCTGGCTGGAACACCTCGCGTCCCTTCGCCCGCATACGCTGAATATGCCGTTCAATAGACTGTTTCGCATCCGCATCAATCAGCGGACCAATATCGGTGGACAAACGTTCCGGGTTGCCCATCCGGCATTCGGCCATCGCCCCACGCAGCATTTGCAGCGTATGATCCGCGACCTCCTCCTGAATACACAGAATACGCAATGCCGAACAGCGCTGACCGGCACTGTCAAATGCAGAAGCGACGACATCGTTAACCACCTGCTCGGTCAGCGCGGAGGAATCAACGATCATGGCATTCAACCCGCCGGTTTCGGCAATCAGCGGCGTAAGACGCCCCTGCGGATCCAGCCGTCCGGCGATGCTGCGTTGCAGCAGAGCGGCGACGTCGGTCGATCCGGTAAACATGACGCCCCGCACCCGGCTGTCATTGACCAGCGCGGCGCCCACGGTTTCCCCCCGCCCCGGCAACAATTGCAATACGCCGGCAGGTACGCCCGCCTCCAGCAGGATACGCACGGCCTGAGCCGCAATCAGCGGAGTTTGTTCGGCGGGTTTCGCCAGAACGCTGTTACCCGCCGCCAGCGCGGCGGCAATCTGTCCGGTAAAAATTGCCAACGGGAAATTCCACGGGCTAATGCAAACCACCGGCCCCAGCGGCCGATGGGAATCATTGGCAAACGTTTCGCGTACCTGAGCGGCGTAATAGCGTAAGAAATCAACCGCCTCACGCACTTCGGCAATCCCATTGCCGAACGTTTTACCGGCTTCGCGAACCAATAACCCCAGCAGTTGCTGCAACTGACTTTCCATCATATCGGCCGCCTTGTTCAGTACGCCTGCACGCTCTGCTGGCGGTGTGGCAAACCAGATCGCTGCGGCCTTGACGGAGGCTTCCAGCGCCCGGGCAACATCCCGGTCGCTGGCTTCACGCACATATCCCACGATGTCACGCGACTCAGCAGGATTGAGCACGGGTTTTGCCGCTTCCGGTTCAGATTCGCCGTCAATTACCGGCGCGGCTTGCCAGAGCAGTGCCGCGCTGGTCAGCAACGCGCTGGATAGTGAAGCAAGACGGTGTTCATTGGACAGGTCGAGCCCGCTGGCGTTATGCCGCGCATCGCCGTACAAATGGCGGGGTAAAGGAATTCGGGGATGCGGAAGGCCGATTCGACCTTCCGCCGCCGCCAGCGCGGCTACGTCGCTGATGGGATCGGCCACCAGTTTCTCAAGCGGCAGGGTCGAATCGGCAATACGGTTCACAAAGGAAGTATTGGCGCCATTTTCCAGCAGACGGCGCACCAGATAGGCCAGTAGCGTTTCATGCGTTCCGACCGGCGCATAAATGCGGCACGGACGATTCAGTTTTCCTTCGGCAACCTTGCCCACCACCTGTTCATAAAGCGGTTCACCCATGCCGTGCAGACATTGGAATTCGTACTGGCCGGGGTAATAATTGTTGCCAGCCAGATGGTAAACCGCACTTAAGGTTTGTGCGTTATGCGTGGCGAACTGGGGATAAATCAGGTTGGGCGCCGCCAGTAATTTACGCGCACAGGCCAGATAGGACACATCGGTATACACCTTGCGGGTATAGACCGGATAGCCTTCAAGTCCATCAACCTGCGCGCGTTTGATTTCACTGTCCCAATAGGCGCCTTTCACCAGACGAATCATCAGACGTCGATGGCTGCGCTGGGCCATGTCGATGATGGCATCAATGACAAACGGGCAACGTTTCTGGTAAGCCTGAATGACAAATCCAATGCCATTCCAGCCAGCCAACTGTGGCTCAAAACAGAGTTTTTCCAGCAGATCGAGGGAGATCTCCAGTCGATCCGCCTCTTCCGCATCGATATTAATCCCAATGTCATACTGGCGGGCCTGTAATGTGAGCGACAACAGACGTGGATACAACTCTTCCATCACCCGCTCATATTGCGCCCGGCTATAGCGGGGATGCAGGGCGGACAGCTTGATGGAAATGCCCGGTCCCTCATAGATGCCCCGGCCATTGGATGCTTTTCCGATGGCATGAATCGCCTGGCTGTAAGACGCCAGATAAGCGGCGGCATCCTTCTCCGTTAGCGCCGCTTCCCCGAGCATGTCATAGGAATAGCGGAATCCCTGCGCCTCCAGTTTGCGGGCATTCGCCAACGCTTCAGCAATGTTTTCGCCTGTCACAAACTGCTCGCCCATCAGACGCATCGCCATATCCACGCCTTTACGAATCAACGGTTCACCGCTTTTTCCAATGATCCGGTTCAGTGAATTCGACAGGTTCGCCTCATTGTGCGTGGCAACCAGCTTACCGGTGAATAACAGTCCCCAGGTCGCGGCGTTAACAAACAGCGATGTGCTGCGACCAAGATGCGCACGCCAGTCGCCGGTACTGATTTTATCGCGAATCAGCGCATCACGCGTGGGCCTGTCGGGAATGCGCAGCAATGCTTCAGCCAGGCACATCAGCGCCACGCCTTCCTGAGAAGAAAGTGAAAATTCCTGTAGTAATCCCTGTACCATGCCAGCACGCCCGGTGGCGCCTTTTTGTCCTCGCAGGCGCTCCGCCAGGCGATGGGCCATTTTCTGCGTCAATTGCGCCATTTCCGCCGGAAGTTTTACCTGTTCAAGTAATATCGGCACCAGTTCGGTTTCAGGACGACGATAAGAAGAAGTGATGGCGGCACGAATAACGGACTGGGCTAGTACCTGTTCTGCAAAATCAAGAAAGGGTTGATGGGTTTCTTCTTCCTGAGATTGCGGCATAATCTCTTCCGCTTCAATTTGGCTGAACGCAGCCGGTTGTGGTATCTCTGGAGTGTCGGTGCCACTTTCGAGGCGTTCGAGATAATTAAAAATGGCCTGTTTGATAAGCCAGTGCGGCGTGCGATCGATCCGCTGTGCCGCTGCTTTGATCCGGTCACGCATTGCCTCGTCGAGTTTTACACCCATCGTGGTAGAACCCATTCGCCCCACTCCTGTGATTGAAAAGGACACATAGCCAACGTCAATATCGATCACGTTGCAACTTTGTGCAACCTTGTTAACAAATGTAGTCGGTTGCAACCTACAGGCATCTGCATCTCCAATAGATTGCCAATACCGGCAGTAGCATGAAAAATGAAAGCCGTATCTGCGCCTCGTTCCGGCCAGAGTAATAAATACAACACACACCGCCGCCGTGAAGGGTGTGCGAATAATAATGAAAGTGGAGAATTGAATGACAATGAGCACACCAATGCTGGTGACGTTTCTGGTGTATATCCTTGGGATGGTACTCATCGGCCTGTTCGCCTATCGCGCCACCAATAGTTTTGGCGATTACATTCTGGGCGGACGTAAAATGGGAAGCGTGGTGACGGCGCTCTCAGCCGGCGCATCAGACATGAGCGGTTGGCTTCTGATGGGATTGCCTGGCGCCGTCTTCATCTCCGGCATCTCTGAAAGCTGGATCGCCATCGGCCTGACGATCGGAGCCTACCTTAACTGGAAATGGGTGGCCGGCCGTTTACGCGTTCATACCGAAGTCAACCATAACGCGCTGACGCTGCCAGATTACTTTACTCACCGTTTTGAAGACACCAGCAAATTACTGCGGGTGATTTCCGCGCTGATTATTCTGATATTTTTCACTATTTACTGCGCCTCTGGCGTCGTGGCCGGCGCCCGTCTGTTCGAAAGCACCTTTGATATGAGCTATGACACTGCGTTATGGGCCGGCGCCGCCGCGACCATCGCCTATACGTTTATCGGCGGATTTCTGGCGGTGAGCTGGACGGATACGGTACAAGCCAGCCTGATGATCTTCGCCCTGATCCTGACGCCCGTGATGGTAATCCTGTCGCTGGGCAATATTGATACCTCGCTGATGGTGATTGAAGCGAACAATCCCGCCAATCTGGATATGTTTAAGGGTCTGAATTTCGTCGCCATCATTTCACTGATGGGCTGGGGTCTTGGTTACTTCGGACAGCCTCATATCCTGGCGCGCTTTATGGCCGCGGATTCTCATCACACCATTCACAGCGCACGCCGTATCAGTATGACCTGGATGATCCTGTGTCTGGCGGGAGCGGTGGCCGTCGGCTTCTTCGGCATTGCCTACTTTACCAACCACCCGGAACAAGCGGGTAACGTGTCGCAAAACAGTGAGCGTGTGTTTATTGAACTCTCGATGCTGTTGTTCAACCCGTGGATTGCCGGCGTTCTGCTGTCGGCGATCCTGGCGGCGGTCATGAGCACCTTAAGCTGCCAGCTTCTGGTCTGCTCCAGCGCGATCACCGAGGATTTATACCGTCCATTTTTACGCCCCAAAGCCACGCAGAAAGAGCTGGTGTGGGTCGGCAGGGCGATGGTGCTGCTGGTGGCGGCCATCGCCATCATCCTGTCGGCAAACCCGGAGAATCGCGTGCTGGGGCTGGTCAGCTATGCCTGGGCCGGTTTCGGCGCGGCTTTCGGTCCGGTGATCCTGATTTCCCTGCTGTGGTCGCGGATGACCCGCAACGGCGCGCTGCTCGGGATGATTGTCGGCGCAGCGACCGTGCTAATCTGGAAACAGTATGGCTGGCTGGGGCTGTATGAAATCATCCCCGGTTTTGTGTTTGGCAGCCTGACCATTTTTGTCGTCAGTCTGCTAGGCCGTGCGCCATCTCCAGCGATTACCGAGCGTTTCAATAAAGCGGAAGCGGAATTCAAATCGATCTGATCGCGACAGGCGCCGTTCGCGGCGCCTTGATCGTCTGGCGGATCCCCCACCCCAGACAACCAAACGGGGGAGACGGCGTGTTACTTCCCCTTCACCTCCCCCGCCCCGGCATGATTCATCCGTTTCCCGGCGATATCGTTACTCACTGAAATTATGTGGTCTGGATCACTAATGCCTTCCGGATTTCCACTTTGAAGTGGAAAACAACTCGCTACAAACCCTTCTTCTCTGGCGGTAGTGTGCATTCAACACCATTAAATCAGATACGACATGTGAATAACGGAGCGGTAATGAACAAAACCGGGAGTCGTGAAGCAGAGCAAAGCGAACAACTCGCCGATCGGATGTTGGTATGGATCGGCGAATTACTCAAACGCCATAACATCACCCCGAATGGGGTGCAGAAACAGATGCTGGTATCCCATGTACGGGCGATGGCGCACCGGTCGGTGACCGGCGAACCGCTGCCGGACGTGGAGGCCAACCTGTTCGAAGAGATTTCTGCCGACTCCATGCGTCTGGCGCGTGAAGTCGTGATGGAATTTGGCAATCTTCCCGATGAAGAGGCCTGGCTGCTGTCGGTCCACTTCGAAGTGGCAAAAGAGAACCTTTAACTGTTCAGGAGTGAGTGATGGAGAAAATTACCGTAGTCATTGGCGATCGTCTGGGAAAAGGTCAGAAAGTCGCGGCCGGCGTCGAGAAAGCGGGTGGCCGTGCGGTGGTCGTGCCCGGCATGGCCGCTGATATGAAGCTCGGCGATGTAATGAAAGTGGAAAACGCCACCTTCGGTATCTCCTTCTGCGGCAGCGGCGGCGCAGGGGCGATCACGGCGCAGAATAAGCATGGCTACAAAGCCAGATACGGCATGCGTTCGGTCGAGGAAGGCGTAACGGCTATCAACGACGGCTGCAACGTGCTGGGCTTTGGCTTTATGGACAAAGAAGAGCTGGGTGAGCGTCTGGTAGAAGCCTGGAAGAAGAAATACGGTGCCTGACCATGAAAACGCAATTTACCACCACGGTTAGGGTTCGCGGCAAGGGGGAGACCAAGACCAGAGCCTTTGCCGACGCGCTGAACCACGTTCAGGCAACGGTTATGCAGTCTTCCCCTCACATTTTACTGCGTATTGAGCCACAGGATGTGCAGGTTGCTCATGCGCGTGAAGCGGTGCGTAAAGAGGCGTTTCTGTTTTTCTTTCTGCGCCGGGAACGACGCACATTCAGCGTCGAGCTGGATGTCACCGTCAACGTGACGGCCATTAATCTCGATAACGTGGATTTTGTCACGCAAACCTGACTGTTTAAACGACAAGTTGTTCAACATGAAAGGGCTGGCTGATGTTCTTAATAATATTAATAAAATCGCTCATCATCGGCGCGCTGGTCGGCGTGGGTGTCGGTGCCGGGGCGGCGCGTATGTTCCATGCCCCCACCACGCAAGGGATGGGCGCGTTTCGTACACTGGGCGAATTGAATGCCTGTGAAGGCGATCCCGCCTCTCACTTCTCCTTCGGTCTGGGCTTCTTCTTCAACGCCTGGGCCTCATCGGTGGCGGCGGGCGCTTTCACCCAGGACGTTGACCATCGCATCATTCCCAACTGGGGCGCTGCGGCCCTGATGATAAAAAACCGCAACGTGGCGGAAACGCTGCACGATCCAAGAAAAATGGCGATTGCCTGCGGCATCATCGGCATGATTGTCGTCACCTTCCTGAACCTGACCGCGTCCTCGGTGCCGGAAGCCTTGCAGGTGACGGCGGTGAAAGTGCTGGTGCCGGCCGCCAACCTGCTGGTCAATACCGTGATGCCGGTGATTTTCTGGCTGGCGGCGATTGATGCGGGCAAGAAATCAGGTTTCTGGGCAACCGTATTTGGCGGCGCGGCGCAGCTCATTATGGGCAACGCCGTACCGGGTCTGGTACTCGGTATCCTGATAGGCAAAGGCGTCGAAGAGAGCGGCTGGAACCGCGTCACCAAGGTGATGATGACGGCCATTGTCGCGCTGTTCGTCCTGAGCGCTTTCTTCCGGGGTTTCGACATGAATATGATCGAATCCTTCAATCTGACCGTGCCGGACTGGCTGGATCGTATTCATCACCTGATGAGCGGAAAATAACAGGAGCCAAAAATGGAAGAGAATAAAGGGTTTTGGTATGCCGACTGGTCATTTCCGATCTTTGTCGGCCTGCTCTCGTCAGGGGTATTCGCCGGTACGCACATGTACTACCTCTACGGTATCGGCGCCTTCAACGAAGTGGCGTTCGTTTCCATGCTGCGCGCCGGAATGGATACCGGCGTTTACGGCGCGGTGGCGGCGTTTGGCGCGAGTTTCCTGTTCGCCCGCATCATTGAAGGTTCGCTGGTGGGGATTCTGGATATCGGCGGCGCCATTCAGACCGGCGTAGGGCTGGGCATACCGGCGCTGCTGCTCGGCGCCGGGTTTGTGTTCCCGGTCGCCAACTTCGTCGCCTCGTTGATAACCGGTCTGGTGATCGGTCTGGCGATTGGCTATCTCATCATTCTGGCGCGTAAATTTACCATCAACCAGAGCGATTCCACCTACGGCGCCGATGTCATGATGGGCGCGGGCAACGCGTCCGGCCGCTTCCTCGGGCCGCTGATTATTCTCAGCGCGATGACCGCGTCGATCCCGATTGGTATCGGCTCACTGATTGGTTCCCTGCTTTTTTACCTGTGGCAGAAACCCATCACCGGCGGTGCGATTCTGGGCGCGATGCTCTTCGGTTCGTTTTTCCCGGTGGCCATCAGCTAATCTGGCGGGCGCGATAGCGTCCGTCCCGACAGGAGACACGCATGTTTGATTTACTGCTTCGCCGCGCACGGCTGGTGGACGATACGCTGATTGATATCGCCCTTCAGGATGGACGCATCGCGGCGCTGGGCGATTTATCCGGCCCGGCACGCAAGGAATGCGATCTTCAGGGGGAACACTACGTCAGCGCCGGCTGGATTGACTCCCACGTTCACTGCTACCCGGCATCGCCGATCTATCACGACGAACCGGACAGCGTGGGGATCGCCACCGGCGTCACCACCGTGGTGGACGCGGGCAGCGCCGGCGCGGACGACGTGGACGATTTTTATCGCCTGACGCGTGAAGCCACGACCGAGGTTTACGCGCTGTTGAATATTTCCCGTGTCGGTCTGATCGCTCAGAACGAGCTGGCCGACCTGACGCATATCGACAGCGCTGCCGTGCGCGACGCGGTGGCACGCCACCCTGATTTTATCGTGGGCATCAAGGCGCGCATGAGCAGCAGCGTGGTGGGCGACAACGGCATCACGCCGCTGCAACGAGCCAAAGCGATCCAGCAGGAAAACGGCGACCTGCCGCTGATGGTGCATATTGGCAACACCCCGCCAAATCTGGACGACATTGCGGCCTTGCTCACTTCCGGCGACATCATCACGCACTGCTATAACGGCAAACCGAACCGTATTCTGACCCCGGCGGGCGAACTCCGCGCCGCGATCCTCCGCGCGCTTGAGCGCGGCGTACGGCTTGATATCGGGCACGGCTCCGCCAGCTTCAGCTTCGCGGTCGCCAGACAGGCGATAAGCCAGGGCATTTTTCCGCACACCATCAGTTCAGATATCTATTGCCGTAACCGTATCAATGGGCCGGTATATAGCCTGGCGCATGTGATGTCCAAATTTCTCGCCATCGGCATGTCGCTCCCACAGGTCATTGACTGTGTAACCGCCAACGCCGCCGACGGGTTGCGTCTGACGCACAAAGGCCGCCTGGCCGTAGGACTTGATGCCGACCTGACGATTTTTGATCTTAATCGCGAGCCCGTCGTTTTTGCCGATAGCGAAAACGACAGCCTTCAGGCCGAACATATTTTGGTTCCGCTGGCCGCCATACGCGCGGGCAAGGGGTTTCTGACTGAACACGGGAGAGCTTTACATGCCGTCGATTTATGAAAAATACGATTTAAAACAGGTTATCAACGCCTCCGGGCGCATGACGATGCTGGGGGTGTCTATCCCACGCCCGGAAGTGGTGGACGCCGTCACCGCCGGCATGAATCACTATTTTGAGATGAAAGATCTGGTGAATAAAACCGGCGACTACATCGCGCAGTTGTTGAACGTGGAAGCCGCCACCGTCGTGTCCTGCGCCTCTGCCGGGATCGCACAGGCGGTTGCCGCCATTCTGGTGAAAGACAACGACTGGCTGCTGGAAAACCTGCACGTTACCTCCATCGAAAACAACGACATCCTGTTGCCGAAAGGCCATAACGTCAACTTTGGCGCGCCGGTCGGCACCATGGTGGCGCTCGGCGGCGGCAAGGTGGTGGAAGCCGGATACGCCAACGAATGTTCGGCCGGGCAGCTCGCCGCGGCCATCACGCCGCGCACCGCCGCTATTCTGTACATCAAATCCCATCACTGCGTGCAGAAAAGCATGCTCAGCGTAGATCAGGCGGCGGCGGTCGCGCGTGAACATCACCTGCCGCTGATCGTCGACGCGGCAGCCGAGGAAGACTTGCTATGCTATTACCGGGCCGGCGCCGATCTGATTATCTACAGCGGCGCCAAGGCGATTGAAGGCCCCACCAGCGGGCTGGTCATCGGTAAAAAGCGCCACGTGGAATGGGTTAAGCGCCAGTCCAGCGGCATTGGCCGCGCCATGAAGATCGGCAAAGAGGGGATTCTGGGGCTGACTTGTGCGATTGAGCATTATCTCACCGCCACGAAAGAGAGCGGAGCGCAAATGGTGGAAAAGATGACTCCCTTCATCAGCCGGTTGAATACCCTTGATGGCGTCTCCGCCCGCGTGGTGTGGGACGGTGCCGGACGCGACATTGCCCGCAGTGAAATCAAATTTGACGAGGCGATCACCGGCATGGCCACCGGCGATCTTGTCAATGCGTTGAAACAAGGCAAATACGCGATTTATTTCCGTGGCTACAAAGCCAACGAAGGCATTATTGAAGCGGATGTACGCAGCGTCACGGCTGAACAGCTGGAGATTGTGTACCGCCGTATTCGCGACGTTCTGAATCAGGAGAAAAGTGCATGAAGCTGACCCCCAATTTTTATCGCGATCGCGTTTGCCTGAATGTGCTGGCGGGGTCAAAAGCAAATGCCAGCGCCATCTATGAAGCCGCCGAGGGCCATGTGCTGGTTGGCGTGCTATCCAAAAATTACCCCGACGTGGCCAGCGCCGTTGCAGATATGCGCGACTACGCCCGACTTATCAATAACGCGCTTTCCGTCGGACTTGGCGCGGGCGATCCCAACCAGTCGGCGATGGTCAGCGACATTGCCCGCGAGGTGCAGCCGCAACACGTCAATCAGGTTTTTACCGGCGTGGGCACCAGCCGTGCGCTGCTTGGACAGAATGATACGGTGGTGAACGGCCTGGTTTCCCCGACCGGCAGACCGGGGTGGGTGAAAATCTCCACCGGCCCGCGCAGCAGCCAGGAGGCTGACGGCATCGTCCCGATCGACACCGCGATTGCGCTGTTGAAAGACATGGGCGGCAGCTCGATTAAGTATTTCCCGATGGGGGGTCTTCAGTGCCGGGACGAGTATCAGGCGGTCGCCGCCGCCTGTGCGCGCCATGATTTCTGGCTGGAGCCGACCGGCGGCATCGATCTGGACAACATTGGCGATATTCTGCAAATCGCGCTGGATGCGGGGGTAAGCAAAATCATCCCCCATATCTATAGTTCGATTATTGATAAAGCAAGTGGCGATACCCGACCGAACGATGTGCGTACCTTGCTCGCCACCGTGAAACAGCGAGTAGCATAGTTCTGCGGGCCGCCCGTATACGAGAGGAAACCCGAGTGCAATTCTCCAATCAACGTTTAGCCCAGTTGTTTGATATGTTGCAAAATGAGACGCTGCCACAGGATGAACTGGCGCAGCGCTTGTCGGTTTCCACACGTACCGTCCGCGCCGATATTACCGCGCTCAATGCGCTGCTGGCGCGCCACGGCGCGCAGTTCGTACTCAGCCGGGGCAACGGCTACCGGCTGAGAATTGACGATCCGGCCCGCTATCAGGCGTTGCAGGAAACGCGTCCGCGACCACGGCGCATTCCGCGCACATCTCAGGAACGCATTCACGCGCTGGTGGTGCGCTTCCTGACCTCGGCGTTTTCCCTGAAGCTGGAAGATCTGGCCGACGCCTGGTTTATCAGCCGCGCCACGTTACAAAGCGACATGGCGGACGTGCGCGAATGGCTCGGCCGCTATGACCTGATCCTTGAAACCCGCCCGCGTCACGGTATGAAGCTGTTTGGCGACGAAATGGCGATCCGCGCCTGTCTGACCGATCTCCTGTGGGGACTGGCCCAGCAGGACAACGATAATCCGTTGATCACCGAAGAGGCGCTTACGCCCGGCATGCTCGCGCACCTGACGGATATCCTCCATGATTGCTTCAGCCAATGCCATATTCGCCTGACCGATGAAGGTGAACGGTTCCTGCGGCTGTATTGCGCCGTTGCTTTACGGCGTATCAGCGAAGGTTACCCTTTACCCGAGTTTGTCGCCGACAATGTAGATGACGATGTGGATGATAATGTGCAGGAGGCAGCGCACCGCATTGCAGACATCCTGCAACAACTGACGGGTAAGCCCCTCTCAGCTGCGGAAGAAAACTGGCTGAAAGTACACATCGCCGCCCGCCAGATTCAGGACATTGCCCCCAGCACCATCAGCGCCGATGACGATGAGGCGCTGGTAAATTACATCCTGCGCTATATCAACACGCAATATAATTACAATCTGCTTGGCGATGAGCAGCTGCACGCCGACCTGCTGACGCACATCAAAACCATGATCACCCGTGTTCGCTATCAGATTAATATCCCCAATCCGCTGCTGGACAACATTAAACAGCACTATCCGATGGCGTGGGACATGACGCTGGCGGCCGTATCGAGTTGGGGAAAATATTCGCCTTATGTGATCAGTGAAAACGAAATTGGTTTTCTGGTACTGCATATCGGCGTGGGACTGGAACGCCACTACGACATCGGTTATCAGCGTCAGCCCCGCGTGCTGCTGGTGTGCGATACCGGCAACTCCACGATACGGATGATCGAGGCGCTACTGCTGCGCAAATACCCGCAGATTGAGGTCACCCGGACGATGACGCTGCGGGACTATGAGCAGCGCGCCGCCATTGATGAGGATTTCGTCATCGCCACCGCCCGCGTGATGGAAAAAGATAAACCGGTGGTGATCATGACGCCGTTCCCAACCGACTATCAGCTGGAACAGATCGGCAAACTGGTCCTGGTGGACAGAACGCGGCCGTGGATTCTGGAAAAATATTTTGATGCCAACCACTTTCGCATTATTCGCCAGCCCATGGGCCAGCAGACGCTTTTCGAACAACTGTGCCGTCAGTTGGAAAAAGAGGGTTATGTCGATGCCGACTTCTTTCCCTCGGTGGTCGAACGTGAATCCATCGTCAGCACCATGCTCGGTGAAGGTATTGCGCTACCCCACTCGCTGGGGCTGCTGGCACGTAAAACGGTGGTGTATACCGTACTGGCCCCGCAAGGGATTCAATGGGGCGATGAGACGGCGTATGTTATTTTTCTGCTCGCCATCAGCAAGAACGAATATGAGGAAGCGATGGCGATTTACGATCTCTTCGTCACGTTTCTGCGCGAACGAGCCATGACCCAGCTACGCGACAGCCGGGATTTCGCGGATTTCAAGACCGTGGCGATACGCTGCGTCAGCCGGTTTTAGCGGAGCATGCACTGTCCCTTTATCAATTCTGAATGATAATTTCTGTCGGTAGCGTTTCCTGCGTGTTATTAAATCGAATTCGGTTATCCAGTTTATAGACCTCACCAACCACTTTAATGACCAACACACCATCCTGCATCGAAATTTCCGCATCGCGTGTGTTCGTTTTCAAAATTTCCTGTGGTTCTTGATTGTCTTTACGAACGCGATAAGAATAAACGAAACCAACCGTCGCGCCGCCATTCTCCAACTGTAAAACATTTATAGAAATATTATTATCAAGCTTATATTCACTAACTTTGGTATAATTATCCTTTGCGCCAAATAAATAATAGGCTATTCCTGAGATTGAAAGAAACAGCAGGGCGATGGCTAGCGTAAAAGATAAGAATAATAATTTAATAACCTTTGCTTTTCGCATAATCGATCCCTAATTTAATATAGATCTGATCGCTTGGATCATCGCCATAAGGTTCACTACCCCAACATACGCCATCATCTGGACGATGAGTTCCCGCCCTCATTTGGGCACAGCCCGCCGCCCGCAGTAAAACGGTTTCAGGGATCCCCCCAGCGTAACCGACTGCACCATAATGGAAATTCCCAAAACTCTCAAATTTAGAACTTTGTTGTTTAAAATCCCAGGGACCTTTATTCCTGACAAGCTTATAAAAATCATAATAATCTAAAGGCCCTACTATCCTTCCGTACTTATTCTTGAGATAAGCCATATTAGCATCAACAGATACACCTTCAGGCGCAGTAGGATAGAACATATCCCAACCACCTTATTGAGACGATAAACGCGATATTCCATTAATAGAGTCGATATTATAATAATCGTTATCTTCTACACAAATAGGCAGAAACCCCATTAATTAACGTCGTTATTTTCGCGATACGCAAAAAGGCATCAGGGGAGAGGGAGTGCTTTTACAGTGTGTGTTAAACAAAAATTAAAGGCACAGCGTGATGCCGTGCCTTGTGTTAGCGTTGCTGAATAGAGTTAACCCGCGACAGCGATACGTTTCATATCCGTCATATAGCCACGCAGTTTACGACCAACCGCTTCAATCGGGTGGTTGCGGATCGCTTCGTTAACGTCACGCAGTTGCGCGTTATCTACCTCGGTCGCGGCAACGGCTTTGCCCAGATCGCCCGGTTGCAGTGAAGCCATGAACTTCTCTTTCAGCAACGGAACGGCGGCGTTCGCGAACAGGTAGTTACCGTACTCCGCGGTATCAGAGATAACCACGTTCATTTCATACAGGCGCTTACGAGCGATGGTATTGGCAATCAGCGGCAGTTCGTGCAGTGATTCGTAGTAGGCGGATTCTTCAATGATGCCCGCGCTGACCATGGTTTCAAATGCCAGCTCAACGCCGGCTTTCACCATGGCGATCATCAGCACGCCATTATCAAAATATTCCTGCTCGGAGATTTTACCGTCAAACTGCGGCGCGTTTTCAAACGCTGTTTTGCCGGTTTCTTCACGCCAGGTCAGCAGCTTAACGTCGTCGTTCGCCCAGTCAGCCATCATGCCGCTGGAAAATTCACCGGAAATGATGTCATCCATGTGTTTCTGGAACAGCGGCGCCATAATCTCTTTCAGCTGTTCAGACAACGCGTAGGCACGCAGTTTCGCCGGGTTGGACAGCCGGTCCATCATCAGCGTGATACCGCCTTGTTTCAGCGCTTCAGTAATGGTTTCCCAACCGAACTGAATCAGTTTTTCCGCATAGGCAGCGTCAACGCCATCGGCAACCAGTTTGTCGAAGCTCAGCAGAGAACCCGCCTGCAACATACCGCACAGGATAGTCTGTTCGCCCATCAGGTCGGATTTTACTTCGGCAACGAAAGAAGATTGCAGCACACCGGCACGGTGGCCACCGGTTGCCGCCGCCCAGGCTTTGGCAATCGCCATGCCTTCGCCTTTCGGATCGTTTTCCGGGTGAACCGCGATCAGCGTCGGCACACCAAAACCACGCTTGTATTCTTCACGCACTTCGGTACCCGGACACTTCGGCGCCACCATCACTACCGTGATGTCTTTACGAATCTGCTCGCCAACTTCAACAATGTTGAAACCATGGGAGTAACCCAGCGCCGCCCCTTGCTTCATCAGTGGCTGAACAGCCTGAACCACGGCGGAGTGCTGTTTGTCTGGCGTCAGGTTAACCACCAGATCGGCTTGAGGAATCAGTTCTTCGTAGGTACCAACGGTAAAACCGTTTTCAGTGGCTTTACGCCATGAAGCACGTTTCTCGGCAATGGCTTCCTGACGCAGCGCATAAGCGATATCCAGACCGGAGTCACGCATGTTCAGGCCCTGGTTCAGGCCCTGAGCGCCACAGCCGACAATCACCACTTTTTTACCTTTCAGGTAGCTCGCTTCATCGGCGAATTCATCACGTCCCATAAAACGACACTTGCCTAATTGCGCCAACTGCTGACGCAGGTTCAATGTGTTGAAATAGTTAGCCATGTCATGCTCCGTATTCTGTTTTGTTTGTCTGTTATTCGAAGAAAGGTTTCCCGCCAGATGGGAAACAATTATAGCGTCCATCATATGACAGGAAATGCGTTGCTTAAATTGATATATTAACAACATCATATTGCAAGATCTGCAAGGTAAAAACGAGGCTCGCATCGCATGGATTTACGTGATCTCAAATTATTTCTGCATTTGGCGGAAAGTCGGCACTTTGGCCGTACCGCCAAGGCGATGCACATCAGCCCTTCTACGCTGTCGCGGCAAATTCAGCGGCTGGAAGAAGACCTGGGCCAAACGTTGTTTCAGCGCGATAACCGCACCGTGCAGCTTACCGATGCCGGGGAACATCTGAAACTGTTCGCGCAGCAAACGCTGTTGCAATACCAGCAGCTTCGACACGCCATCGGTCAACGCGGTCCATCACTTAGCGGCGAACTGCGAATTTTCTGTTCCGTCACCGCCGCTTATAGCCATTTACCCCCGATTCTCGATCGCTTCCGCGCCGAGCATCCGCTGGTGGAGATCAAACTGACCACCGGCGATGCCGCCGATGCCGTTGAGAAAGTCCAGTCAAACGATGCCGATCTTGGCATCGCCGGACACCCGGAAACCTTGCCCGCCAGCGTGGATTTTACGCCTATCGGTAAAATTCCGCTGGTGCTGATTATCCCCGCGCTGCCATGTCCGGTTCAGACACAGGTTAAAGTCCCCAATCCGGACTGGGCGCAAATTCCGTTTATTTTGCCGGAGCACGGCCCGGTGCGTAAGCGTATTGACGCGTGGTTCCGCCGCCGCCACATCTCTAATCCACAAATTTATGCCACCGTATCCGGTCATGAGGCGATGGTGTCGATGGTCGCGCTGGGCTGCGGTATTGCGCTCATTCCGGATGTGGTGTTGGAAAATAGTCCCGAACCGGTGCGCAATCGCGTTTCCGTTTTTGCCGAACAGGCAATGGAACCCTTTGAACTGGGCGTTTGCGTACAGAAAAAGCGGCTCAGCGAACCGTTAATCGCCGCCTTTTGGGAAACACTACAGGATAAACCATGAAATTACTGTATATCATCGCCGTTGCCAGCCTGATGCTGACATCGCCTGGCAATGGACAAGCGGCCAGCTTTTCCTGCGAGAAGGCGACTACTCAGCAAGAGAAATTAATCTGCCAAAGCCCGCTGCTCGGCCAGTTGGATAAAGAATTATCGCAGGAGTGGAAGACGTCCCGCGCATTTTTAACCAACTATGACAACAGTGCGCCACAGGAAAAAGCGCTCAATCAGTTTCAACGCAGCTGGCTCGGTTCGCGCGATCTTTGCAAGGATGAAGACTGCCTGCGTCAGCGCTACCAGCAACAGCTCAACCGATTACGTTACCTCAATCAAATTGCTCAGCATGCGCTTCCGGCGCCGATAACCCCGGTAAAAACCGCGGCCTGTTTTCACGGTAGCTTCAGTTACGTTTACACCATGCAAAAATTATCCGATGAGGAATACCGCAATCTGGGTGAATATTTTAGAGAGATGTATGACCAGAAAGCGCCGTATCACGCCGTCAGTCTGGAAATGACCAATCAACGCGGCAAAATTGAAGGCGGTGGCGCCATTGCTTTCCGATACGGCAATAAGCTGGATGACGTGGCGTTCAGCGCTCGTCAGATGAACGAGACACAGGCAATCGGTAAAAGTGAAGGCAGTTTTGAAGGACAGGTCAAGATCTTGCTCACCTGCCTGGATGACGATCATATGCAGATCGCCACCTTCGATAGCGCCGGTGAAACCTATCTGTTCAACTACCTGATGGTTCGAGAGAAAACATAATCAACTCACGTTATTTTCTAGCGTTCAAACCATTTGTCCGCAGAGAATGCATGCGATCCTGACGCCTCCGTTTCCTGAGCGGCTTTTTTCATGGTCTCGATATTCATCAGGTAGTGATAAAGCGGCTCAAGTTGGGTAAATCCCTGCGCCAGCGTCGTGACCAAATCAGCGGAGAAAAGCGGCTCCATATCCTGGCTGGTGTGAATAGCGGCGAAAGATTTACGGTTATACCAGTTGGCCAACGCTGGCGACAGGTCTTTAATCAGCGGGCGTTTATAACTTTCCCCTTCCAGTACGAACCTATCCTGTAAGCATTTGGCGACTTCAAGGAATTGCTGCGGGTTACCACGCACCGTTTGGCGGAACAATTCCATCGTGTTACGCGTTGCGCTGTAATAACCCAAACCATAACGCCAAAAGTCCGGGGCAATCTCAAAAAAATAGACCGGCGCATCCGTCCAGTCTTTACGGGTACGCTTGAACGTCAGCCACATCTGGCTGCGGTAGCGTGATTTATCGTGGGAGAATCGCGTGTCACGATGAATGCGGGACAGTGTTTTACCGATCGCCGGGCGAGTTTCAAAATGATCGTCAATCTGCAACATGGTCAGACTAAGTTCATCAACCAACGCCCGAAAAGGGGCAACGAGTTGCTCATCGTAAATGCCACGATGTTCATCAAACCAGTCTTTATCATTGTGCTGACGGACCTGCTGCAAAAATGTCAGCCCTTGCTGAGAAAACCCATTGAAGTGTGACGCCATCATTATTTGCCATCCGTGTTTCCTGCCTGATGGCATAAAGATAACGCGCCCGACAGTGAAACACCACCGGGTGCGTTATTGGAACACATTCAATTCCTAGCCCGCCAGAAAGAAACGAAAGGCCGGGTTATTGGTTTCATCATGGCACTCATAGCCCAGCGCGTGCAGATGTTGCTCAAACTCCGGATCGCGCTCGTCCAGTTCAAACGCCGCCAATACGCGGCCAAAATCCGTACCGTGGCTACGATAATGGAAAAGCGAGATATTCCAGTGCGTACCCAGCGTATGCAGAAATTTCAGCAAAGCGCCCGGCGACTCAGGGAATTCAAAGCTATAGAGCCGCTCCTGCAACGGTTTCGAAGGACGTCCGCCAACCATATAACGCACGTGCAGCTTCGCCATTTCATCATCAGACAGATCCACGACTTCATAACCGCCCGCAGACAGCTCGGCAATGATTTCCTCACGTTCGGCATAGCCACGCGTCAGGCGCACACCGACAAAAATGCAGGCATCGTTGGCATTGGCATAGCGGTAGTTGAACTCGGTGACTGAACGGCCGCCCAGCAATTGGCAGAACTTCAGAAAACTGCCTTTTTTCTCCGGAATGGTGACCGCCAGTAAGGCTTCACGCTGTTCCCCCAGTTCACAACGTTCGGAAACGTAACGCAGACCGTGGAAATTAACATTGGCGCCGGACAAGATATGCGCCAGACGTTCCCCCTGGATCCGGTGCTGCTGAATGTATTTCTTCATCCCCGCCAGCGCCAGCGCCCCGGACGGTTCCGCAATCGCACGCACATCTTCAAACAGATCTTTAACCGCCGCGCAAATAGCATCGCTATCAACCGTGATCACATCGTCCAGATATTCCTGGCATAAGCGGAAGGTTTCATCACCGATGCGCTTCACGGCAACGCCTTCAGCAAACAGACCCACGCGTGGCAGGTCAACAGGGTGTCCGGCGTCCAGAGCCGCCCGCAGACAGGCGGAATCTTCTGCTTCCACGCCGATAACCTGAATCTGCGGCATCAGCTGCTTGATCAGCACCGCCACGCCCGCCGCCAGACCGCCGCCGCCGACCGGCACAAAGACCCGATCCAGATGCGCATCCTGCTGCAATAACTCCATCGCCAGGGTGCCCTGCCCGGCAATCACCGCCGGATGGTCGAATGGCGGCAGGAAAGTCATATGCTGTTGCTGTGACAACTCAATCGCTTTGGCTTTCGCTTCATCGAAGTTGGCCCCGTGCAGCAACACTTCGCCGCCGAAGCCGCGCACGGCGTCAACCTTGATATCGGCGGTCGCCACTGGCATCACGATCAACGATTTGATGCCCAGCTTGCTGGAGGACAGGGCTACACCCTGCGCATGGTTACCCGCCGACGCCGTCACCACACCGTGCGACCGCTGCTCATCGCTTAGCCCGGCCATCATGGCGTAAGCGCCACGCAGCTTGAAGCTGTGCACCGCATGCCGGTCTTCACGTTTGACCAGAATGATGTTATTCAGCCGTGAAGAAAGTTTATCCATTTTCTCCAGCGGTGTGACCTGTGTGACCTCATAGACCGGCGAACGCAGGATCGCCCGCAGGTACTCCGCGCCCCCCGGCGCGGAAGGAAGTGGTTGTGACACTGCCATTAGAATCAGCCTCCCAGCTTACTCTTATCACGTACGGCGCCTTTATCGGCGCTGGTCGCCAGACTGGCGTAAGCGCGTAGCGCAAAAGAAACCTGACGGTCACGATTGTGCGGCGTCCAGGCCTGTTCGCCCCTTGCCTCTTCCGCTTCGCGGCGGCTGGTCAGCTCACTGTCGGCCACATCCAGCACAATGCTGCGATTCGGAATATCGATGGCGATCATGTCACCGTTCTGAACCAGACCAATGGTGCCGCCGCTTGCCGCTTCCGGTGAGGCGTGGCCGATGGACAAACCGGAGGTCCCGCCGGAAAAACGACCATCCGTAATCAGCGCACAGCTCTTACCTAATCCCATCGACTTCAGGAAGCTGGTCGGATACAACATCTCCTGCATGCCCGGACCGCCTTTCGGCCCTTCGTAGCGGATCACCACGACATCACCGGCGACGACCTTGCCACCCAGAATCGCTTCAACCGCATCGTCCTGACTTTCATAGACTTTGGCCGGGCCGCGGAACACCAGGCTACCTTTATCGACGCCTGCCGTTTTCACGATACAGCCGTTTTCCGCCAGATTACCGTACAGCACGGCCAGACCGCCGTCCTGACTGTAGGCAAACTCGCGGGAGCGAATACAGCCTTCCTGACGATCGGTATCCAACGAATCCCAACGACAGCTTTGCGAGAACGCCTTGGTGGTACGGATGCCCGCCGGACCAGCGGCATACATACTTTTCACGCTGTCGTCCTGCGTCAACATGACGTCATAGGCTTCCAGCGTTTGCGACAGGGTTTTACCCAGCACGTTATTCACGTCCCGGTTCAGCAAACCCGCTCTGTCCAGTTCGCCCAGAATACCGATTACCCCACCAGCGCGGTGAACATCTTCCATATGATATTTCTGGGTGCTCGGCGCGACTTTACACAGATGCGGCACCTGACGAGACAGACGATCGATATCGGTCATGGTGAAATCGACATCCCCCTCCTGCGCCGAGGCCAGCAGGTGCAATACCGTATTGGTGGATCCGCCCATGGCGATATCCAACGTCATGGCATTTTCAAACGCGGCTTTATTGGCGATGTTGCGCGGCAACACGCTCTCATCATCCTGCTCGTAATAGCGTTTCGCCAGATTGACAATGCGTTTACCCGCATTCAGGAACAGTTCCTTACGATCGGTATGCGTCGCCAGCAGTGACCCGTTGCCCGGCTGAGACAGCCCCAGCGCTTCGGTCAGGCAGTTCATGGAATTCGCGGTAAACATCCCGGAACAGGAACCGCAGGTCGGACAGGCGGAACGTTCAATCTGATCGCTGTCGGCGTCGCTGACATTCGGATTAGCGCCCTGGATCATGGCATCAACCAGATCCAGCTTGATGATCTGATCGGACAGTTTGGTTTTCCCTGCTTCCATCGGTCCGCCGGAGACAAAAATAACCGGAATGTTCAGGCGTAACGACGCCATCAGCATTCCCGGGGTAATTTTGTCGCAGTTGGAAATACACACCATCGCATCGGCGCAGTGCGCATTCACCATGTATTCCACCGAGTCGGCGATCAATTCACGGGAAGGCAGGGAATAGAGCATGCCGCCATGCCCCATGGCAATACCATCATCAACCGCTATCGTATTGAATTCTTTCGCTACACCACCGGATGCCTCAATCTGCTCGGCAACCAGTTTTCCCAAATCGCGTAAATGCACATGGCCGGGAACAAACTGGGTGAATGAATTAACCACCGCGATAATGGGCTTACCAAAATCGTCGTCGGTCATCCCGGTGGCTCGCCACAAGGCTCGGGCACCCGCCATATTACGGCCGTGGGTGGTTGTGGCTGAACGGTACTTAGGCATGCTCTTATTACTCCAATAATAACTTAATGGGCGATGGCGGAACGAACCACCGCCTGATTCTATCTATAATTAGGGGTTGACCGGATCCAACCAGCCCCATTTATCTTCTGTCTCACCGGTAAACAGGCCAAAGAACGCCTGCTGCAATTTTTTCGTGACCGGGCCACATTTACCGATGCCCACCTGAATACCATCGACGCTGCGGACCGGCGTGATTTCTGCGGCGGTACCGGACATAAACACTTCATCGGCCAGATAAAGCGATTCGCGCGACAGCACTTGTTCACGGATTTCAAAGCCCAGATCTTTTGCCAGTTTAATGATGGCGTCACGCGTAATACCTGGCAGAGCGGAAGAGGTAAACGGCGGCGTAAAAAGAATGCCGTCTTTGACTTCAAACAGGTTTTCACCCGCGCCTTCAGACACATAGCCATGCACATCCAGCGCAATCCCTTCCTGGTAGCCATGGCGGCGCGCTTCACTCCCCACCAGCAGCGAAGAAAGGTAATTGCCGCCCGCTTTCGCTGCGGTCGGGATCGTGTTTGCAGCGACGCGATGCCAGGATGACACCATGGCATCAATCCCCTGTTCCAGCGCTTCCTCGCCCAGATAAGCGCCCCACGGGAAAGCAGCGATGATCACATCCGTTTTATAACCATCAGGCGGGTTCACCCCCATGCCCACATCACCGACGAAAACCAGCGGACGAATATACGCACTGGTCAGATTATTCTTGCGTAGCGTTTCACGGCACGCTTCCATCAGTTCTTCAATGCTTTGCTGCATCGGCATGCGATAGATTTTTGCCGAATCATGCAAACGCTGCATATGCTCGCGGTGGCGGAACACCACCGGGCCTGTGTGCGAGTCATAACAACGAACGCCTTCAAACACGGAGGTGCCATAATGCAGCGCGTGCGACATCACGTGTACCTTCGCCTCTGCCCACGGAACCATCTCACCGTTGAACCAAATGTAGTCAGCTTTCTTGGTCATTCTTTATTTTCCTTACTTTGTAACTTTGTACGTTAAGCACTGATCTGTTGTGTCGCTGTCATTGGTTGAATATCGACATAGGAAATATCGAGTAATTTACTCAATTGTGCCGACAATAAATCTACCGGACGGTGGCTGGCAACGGTCAGTTCGATATTAATTTGTTCGTCATTCGTCGTGTGTACCATGTTCATGGCGCAGACTTTAAAACCGCGGTGGCGGGTAACGCGTAATACACGCTCCAGGACTTCGGGACGAAAGCGCGCCTGAATAGAAAGTTGATGATGTATCATTCTGTTTTTTTCTCCAGCATTTATTCTGTTTTTAGCCAGCCATTACTCGGTTTTATCCAACATCGTTTCATTACCGGCACCGGGCGGAACGAGAGGCCAGACATTTTCGTATTCATCAATGGAGACATGCAGCAAGTATGGCCCTTCGCTGTTGAACAGGGCATCCAATGCAACATCAATCTGGTCTTTACGGGTGATACGTTGGCCGGGGATATCAAAAGCGCTTGCCAACGTCAGGAAATCAGGATTATCGGAGAGGTCGGTTTCACTATAGCGTTCATCAAAAAATAACTGCTGCCACTGTCTCACCATGCCTAATCGTTGGTTGTCCAGCAAGACGATTTTCAGCGGCAGGCGTTTTCGCTTGATGGTGCCCAGCTCCTGAACATTCATCATAAAAGAGCCGTCGCCCGAGATACAGATTACCGTATCCTCCGGGCGGGCAACCTGCGCGCCAACGGCGGCAGGCACGCCAAATCCCATGGTGCCCAGCCCGCTGGAGGTGATGAAGTTTTCTGGCCGGCTGAATGTCATATGCTGAGCCGCCCACATCTGATGCTGGCCCACATCCGTCGTCACCACGGTTTCCGCGTCCATACGATCGGAGATTGCCTTCAGCAAGGCCGGCGCATAAATGGCCTGACCCGGATGATCATAGCGCCATGGATATTCCGCCTTCATCATCGAAGCTTGCTGTTGCCATTCGGCGATGTTCAGCGATTGTTGCAGCGCGGGCAACAGCACTTTCAGGTCACCCTGCAACGCCACATTAGCCTGGCGCAACTTACTCAGCTCAGCCGGATCGATATCCAGATGAATCACCCTGGCATGAGGCGCAAAGGCGCTCAGTTTGCCAGTAACGCGATCGTCAAAACGAGCCCCGACGGCAATCAGCAGGTCACACTGCTGCACCATCAGGTTAGCGGCTTTCGTACCATGCATGCCAATCATGCCCAGGTAGCAGGGATGCCCGGCGTCAACACTCCCCAGCCCTTTCAGCGTGACGACCGAAGGCATATTGGTGATGGCCAGAAACTCACGCAGGGCGGGAACCGCCTGCGCCATACCGACGCCGCCGCCGGCGTACAGCATCGGTTTTTTCGCCTGCGACAGCATGTCACGCGCCAGCTCAATATCCTGAGCCGGGAAATCAAAATCGTTGTCGACAGGGGCAAAATGCGGAGTGAAATCCCCGACGGCCAGCTGAATATCTTTAGGAATATCCACCAGCACCGGGCCGGGACGGCCGCTACAGGCAATCGCAAACGCTTCGGCCATCACCTCAGGCAACGACTCCAGCGACTCAACCAGGAAACTGTGTTTGGTACAGGCCAGAGACAGCCCTAAAACGTCGATCTCCTGAAAGGCATCCGTACCGATCAGCGCCGAACCGACCTGACCCGTGATAGCGACAACGGGAACAGAATCCAGCAAAGCATCGGCCAGACCGGTGATCAAATTGGTTGCGCCAGGACCTGATGTGGCAATACAAACGCCAACTTTCCCTGTTGCTCGGGCATAACCAATTGCCGCCATTGCTGCGCCTTGTTCATGACGGCACAGGAGATGTTTTACGCCGCCGTCATAAAGTGCATCATAGACGGGCATTATTGCGCCCCCCGGATAACCGAAGACAGTTTCCACTCCCTGCGTTCGCAACGCTTGTACCACCCACTGAGCCCCATTCATAGTTATTTCCCCGACATCTTGTGGGAATAACAGAATTTTATGCTACTGTTCATGTTCTGTTCCTTTACGTTAACTATTGCGCCCAACAAAAAACCCCCGACCTTACGGTGCGGGGGTTTTTCTTGAATTCGGGCTTGATTTTTAAGCCATTCTTCGTCCAAGTGCTGCCCCGCACGGTGGGATAATAATCACCACCACGCTAATCACGACTAGGCTAATCACTAGGAATAGGGCTTTCATAAATAGGTTGTTCAATAATCTGCTGTCGAACGAATGCCTACAGAGTTATCACAGTCAGACATATGATGACAACAATTTTTTGCATTATTAATTTTAAACGGCGGCGATAGAACATTAAAAAACACAGTCGAATCATAGCGTAGAGTGATATTCGTTTATTTTCACCCCACCGCGGGAAATTTGCGGGTAGCCGCTAACTCATCATTGAAAATTGCGATCCGCCTCGAACAAATACAGCAAACTCATAAGAGAAAAAATTCTTCCCCGCTGCAACTTCGCAAACTCATCACGGCGCACTCCCTGCTGGAATGGTAATAACGCATGATGCCACCCATGCACAAGGAGGAAAGCACATGTCACTGGCGGTTACCTATACACGGGCGATGATAGGCGTACAGGCCCCAGGTGTGTACATCGAGGTACACATCAGCAACGGACTACCAGCATTAACCCTGGTTGGCTTGCCAGAAACCACCGTCAAAGAGGCCCGCGATCGCGTACGCAGCGCGCTGATTAATTGCGGATTTACGTTTCCCGCCAAGCGGATAACGGTAAATCTCGCGCCCGCCGATCTGCCAAAGGAAGGAGGACGTTACGATCTCCCTATTGCTCTGGCCATTCTGGCGGCCTCAGAACAAATTGATGGGGCAAAACTCAGCCAGTATGAGTTTCTTGGCGAGCTGGGTCTCTCAGGTACCTTACGTGGCGTAAACGGCGCTATTCCGGCAGCGTTGGAAGCGATAAAATCCGGGCGCCAATTGATTTTGCCTGAAGACAATAAACAGGAAATGGCGCTGATCCCCCAGGGAGAAGCGCTGATGGCCGAACACCTGTTACAGGTTTGCGCTTTCTTTCAGGGCGACGGGGTCCTACTCCGCAGCCGTGATATTCCGCTGGAGATGGCAGCCGATGACGACATGCCGGATCTAAAAGATATTATTGGTCAGGAACAGGCAAAACGGGCGTTGGAAATCACTGCCGCTGGCGGCCACAATCTGCTGCTGCTCGGCCCTCCCGGCACAGGAAAAACCATGCTTGCCAGCCGGCTTGGCAACCTGATGCCGCCCCTGAGCGATGAAGAGGCACTGGAAAGCGCGGCGATAAACAGTTTGATCAATATTGATGCGACCATGAAACATTGGCGCTCCCGGCCATTCAGGGCCCCGCATCACAGCGCCTCCATGACGGCCCTCGTCGGTGGCGGCTCGCTACCCAAGCCGGGAGAGATTTCTCTCGCCCATAATGGCGTTTTATTTCTGGATGAACTGCCTGAATTCGAGAGACGGGTTTTAGACTCGCTACGAGAACCGCTGGAATCGGGCGAGATCACTATTTCCCGTACCCGCGCCAAAGTTTGCTATCCCGCCCGGGTTCAGCTGGTTGCCGCGATGAATCCAAGCCCTTCGGGTCACTATCAGGGGATACATAACCGTCTGCCGGCACAGCAAATCTTGCGTTATCTCAGCAAGCTGTCCGGCCCGTTTCTGGATCGCTTCGATATCTCCATTGAAGTGCCATTACTGCCTCCCGGCCTCTTACGCCGGCAAAGCGCTCAGGGAGAAAGCAGCGCCACCGTCAGGGAACGCGTACTGGCCGCAAGACAAAGACAGATCCAGCGTGCAAATAAAATCAATGCGCGACTAAAACCGAATGAGATCGAGAAATACTGCCGATTGAAAGCGGAAGATGCCGCTTATCTGGAAGAAGTCATGAGCAGGCTGGGGTTATCAGTACGCGCCTGGCACAGGATATTAAAAGTCGCTCGTACCATTGCCGATCTCGCCAACCAAGCCGAAATTCAGAAAAAACACCTTGCTGAAGCGCTCAGCTATCGATGTATGGATCGCCTGCTAATACAACTACACAAGAATCTTGGATGAACGTTGCCGCACCGTTCAGGATACGTACAGATAAAACGGCTGACGTTTAAAGGCCAGAAATAAAAAATTTCCGGGAGAGTCCGAAGAGTGATGGGCAAAATGCCCATCGTAAAAAATGGGGCTATCGATCGCCCCACTTTCTTACTAATCGTCACTTTCGGTGTATTCTTCAACTGCGTCCATTTGCGGTTTACCGCCGGACAGCGTGTGGAAGCGCTTAGGACGACGGATACGATCCAGATATTTGGACCATATTTTCTCCATGTCCGTCTCAGCCTTACGTTCGCCACGGCACATCGCAACAAACTGTGCCTCCTCCTCGGTAACGGGCTCACGTTTACCCAGATCAAGTTCGTTAAAGGCATAACCATGGCGTTCCAACAGTTGTGCTTCTTTAATAGTAAAGTCGCCGTGCCGGGAAAAACCACGTGGATAAAACTTGTTATCAAAAAAACGATTATTGGTAGAGAAGCTTTCCGCCATCTTACACGCTCCTGATTCTTCTATGGTCGTGTTGTTTATGGCGCGGAGTATTAGATAGGCTTGACATTGTGTAAAACAAAACATTTAAATCATTACGACAAAATTTTTTGGAGATGGGCGTGGATACCGAATTACTAAAAACCTTTCTGGAAGTCAGCAGGACAAGACACTTTGGTCGCGCCGCAGAATCGCTTTACCTGACACAGTCAGCGGTGAGTTTCCGTATTCGTCAGTTAGAGACCCAGCTTGGTGCAAATTTATTTACCCGCCACCGTAACAATATCCGCTTAACTCCGGCGGGAGAGCGGCTTTTACCCTATGCGGAAAGCCTGATCGGCACCTGGCAGATTGCCAAAAAAGAGGTCGCGCGTTCGCAACAGCACAGCCTGCTCTCGGTCGGCGCCACCGCTTCGCTGTGGGAGGCGTATCTCACGCCGTGGTTGCAGTTACTCTATCAGCAACGGCCTTTACTACAGCTGGAAGCTCGTATCGCACTGCGTCACTCATTGGTAAAACAACTTCATGAACGTCAGTTGGATCTTTTAATCACGACGGAACAGCCCAAAATGGAAGAGTTGGCGAGCCAACTGTTGGGAAATTTTTCACTCTCGCTCTTCACGTCCGCGGAAAACGAGAGCAATCAGGAGTTGCCTTACATCAAGCTGGAATGGGGCGCCGATTTTCATCAGCAGGAAAGTCGGCTGTTGCCTAGCGATCAGCTTCCTGTGCTTACCACCACGTCCGCGCATCTTACCCGCCAGTTGCTGGCGACCACGGGTGGCTGCGCCTTCCTGCCCAGCCACTGGCTACAAATTTATCCCCATTTAAAAACAATAAACGACACGCCGCCCGTAGTACGGCCGTTTTATGCCGTCTGGCTACAAAACAGCGATCAGCATGCTCTAATCCGACAGTTACTTAAAACGCCGATTGTCATATCGGCATAGATAACATGCCACTTAGGCACGTCTGGCTAACCAGAACGTGCTTAATGCTTTTTGCAATCCGATGAAAGCGAGCAGTAGAAACCCGATAACGATTTTTGTCCACCATGAACTCAGCGTACCGTCAAACGTAATATAGGTTTGTATCAGTCCCTGAATCAGCACGCCAAATAAGGTCCCCAATACCGTACCAACTCCCCCGGTCAGCAAGGTGCCGCCGATAACCACCGCCGCAATCGCATCCAGCTCAACCCCACTGGCGGCCAGAGCATAACCCGCTGACGTATAAAGCGAAAAAACAATACCGGAGAGCACGGCAAGCGTACTGGACAACATGTAAATATAAATGGTTGTCCGTCTGACGGGCACCCCCATCAGTTCAGCAGAATAGCTACTGCCGCCGATAGCGTAGACTCGGTTGCCAAACCGGGTGCGATGCGCCAGCACGATTCCGGTCAATACCACCATCAGCATCACCAATGCCAGAAAGGTAAACCGGCCGCCACCAGGAATACGCCATGCCAGACTAGCCAGTCGGGCGTATATTGGGTGATCGATGGGTATCGATTCTTCCGATACAATAAAACTCATGCCGCGAATAAAGAACATGCCCGCAAGCGTGATGATAAAAGCCGGTAATTTCAGCGTATCAATAATCCATCCCATCAGAGCGCCAAACATCGCCCCCATCACCAGCGCGATAGCAAATGCAACAAATGGATCAATACCGTAGGTTCCTATCAACTTAGCCAACAATACACCGGTAAATGCGATCACGGAGCCCACAGACAGGTCTATCCCGCCCGACAGGATGACAAACGTCATCCCAACAGCCACGATGCCCAAAAACGCGTTATCGGTCAGCAAATCAAAGAAAACCCGCGTCGAGGCAAACCCTGGAAACTGACTGATACAGAACATATAGCCAACGATAAACACCACAATCGTCATCAGCAGGGGGAAATTTCGCTTCAGCATTATCCGAGCCTCCTGAAAATAGGGTGTAACGAGAAACGTGGTGATTGCATGATCAGAACGGCCAGCACGACCAACGCTTTCAACACCAGATTAAATTCAGGCTTGTATCCAGACAGCAAAATCCCCGTATTCATACTCTGAATAATGAGTGCGCCAACCACAGAAAGCAGTAAATTGAAGCGCCCCCCTAACAGAGAACCGCCACCAATCACCACGGCCAGAATGGCATCCAGCTCCAGCCAGAGACCTGCATTATTCGCATCAGCGCCCCGGATATCCGCCGTTACAATCACGCCGGCCACCGCAGCGCAAAGGCCACAGAGCACATAAACAGCAACCAAAACCAGCTTGGTACTGACGCCCGCGTTACGGGCAGAACGCAGATTAATACCAACTGATTCAATGAATAATCCCAGTGCACTTTTACGTGTCAGCAACCAAAGCAGCAGTAACATCATGCAAGCAATGATAACCGGCATCGGCATATAGAACAGCGCGCCACTGCCCAGCCTGGCCAGACCTGCGTTATCGAATGTAATAATTTGCCCTTCAGTAATCAGTTGGGCGATGCCGCGTCCCGCCACCATAAGCATGAGCGTCGCCACGATCGGCTGAATTTGCAAAATCGCAACCAGAAAGCCATTCCACAACCCACATAACGCTCCTGCGGCTAAAGCCGCGCCTAGCACAAAATAAAGTGGGTGCCCTGCGGCGGTGAGCGTAGCAGCTGTCGCACCCGCAATGGCCATGACCGCACCGACGGATAAATCAATCCCCCCCGTCGCAATAACCAACGTCATTCCCAACGCTAATAGCGCCACCGGAGCGCCTCGATTCAAAATATCAATTAAGCTACCGAACAGGCGTCCATCCTGTATGTGCAAAGAAAAGAAATTGGGCGCGACCAGACTGTCGATCAGTAGGATTGCTATCAAGGCAAAAAGCTGCGGCATCCCCTTGGAGAATGTCCAGCGAACTTGCCTGACAGGCTTGGCTTTACTGTCTGTCATTTACGACTCCTTATTGCACCGCTATCGCCTGCATAACTGCTGCCACGGAAATTTCGTGGTGATTAAGATGGGTCACATGTTGTCGGTCCCTTAAAACCACAATGCGATCGGCATAACCCGTCAGTTCCTCCAGCTCAGAAGAGATCACTAACAAGGCCATGCCTTGTTCACACAGTTTCTCTATCAGACGAATGATTTCGGCATGCGCGCCAACATCAATACCGCGAGTCGGTTCGTCCAGAATCAGAAAACGAGGCTCTGTCGCCAGCCAGCGTGATAACAAAACCTTTTGCTGATTGCCGCCAGATAAATATTGAATCTCCTGCTCGGGGCCAGGAGTACGGATACCAAGCAGTTGGATAAAATGCTCGGCTATACGGGTTTGTTCCCGCAGGGAAATAGGCTTCAGCCAACCTCGCTGTGCCTGAAGTGCCAGAATGATGTTCTCTCGCACCGTTGCCGCACCGACGATACCATCGGTTTTACGATCCTCAGGACAATAGCCAAACCCCAGCTTACTGGCTTTGCGCGGCGTACGTATATGAACGCGCTTACCATCAACCCAGGCTTCGCCACCATCAGATGTCTTGATGCCAAAAATAAGCTGTGCCGTTTCCGTCCGTCCCGAACCGAGCAACCCGGCCAAACCTACGATCTCTCCAGGATGAACGGCAAGCTCGAAGTCATTAATCAAACCACGTCGCCCATAATGTTTGAATTGCACAATAGGGTCACGAGTCACCCGGTTACGCTCACCACGCTTCAGTAAGTTCTCATCAAAACTGTGCCCCAACATCATCTGGACTAAATCAATACGCGGTAATTCACTGGTCGGCAAAGTACCGACCAGTTTTCCATTACGTAACACGGTAATTCGATCGCTAATGCGGTAAACCTGATCAAGAAAATGCGTGACAAATATCATGCCGATTCCCCGATCGCGTAATTGTCTTAATATATCCAACAGCATATCCACTTCTTTAGCGTCCAGGCTCGCCGTTGGTTCATCCAGAATAAGTACTTTTGCAGAAAGATCTATTGCTCTGGCGATGGCAACAATTTGCTGGATAGCAATAGAGTAATTTCCTAGTTGCTGACTGACATCAATATTCAGTCCATAGTTCACCAGTAGTTTTTCGGCCTGACTGATAATTCTTTTTTGATCGACAATACCAAACTGGGTTGGTTCTCGGCCGATAAATAAATTCGCGGCAACAGATAGATTAGGTAATAGATTAACCTCCTGATATACCGTACCAATACCCAATGACTGCGCATGTGCGGTATTGGTTGGATTAATATTAACCCCTTCAAGAATGATTTCTCCGGCAGAACGACGATAAACGCCGGTAAGCGCTTTTATCAGAGTGGATTTCCCTGCGCCGTTTTCTCCCAACAGTGCGACTATCTCGCCGCCATCAAGCGTGAAGTTGACCTCTTCCAGCGCCTTCACCCCCGGAAACTCAACACTCATTCCTCGAATATCTAATAACCGTGCAGTTTCCATCAATCTCACCTATCCAGAAACTTACTATGTCAGGATGATTATTTATATAAACGTTATGGCGAGCGAGGATGCCCGCCATAGAAAATATCAGTAACCAAGATCTTTTTTGGTCTCATATTCTTGTTTTGCTGTGTCAGGTAATAATAACCTTGATTCTGTTTGAATAAATTTCTCCGGTTGCTTCCCATCATTTTTCATTGCCAAGAATGCATCAAATGCAGGACCAGCCATATTTGGCGTTAATTCAACGGTAGCATTCGCTTCACCATCCATCATGGCTTTGAAAATATCAGGAACCCCATCAATAGAGACGACTTTTATTTGTGAACCCGGTTTTAATCCTGCTTCCTTGATCGCTTGAATTGCACCGATGGCCATATCATCGTTATGCGCATAGACCGCACATATATTTTTTCCGTTTTGCTCTGCCTTAATAAAGCTTTCCATGACCTCTTTACCCTTACTACGGGTAAAATCTCCTGACTGAGAACGAATAATCTTTATCTGAGGTGCCGAAGCGATACCGTCAGCAAAACCTTTCTTTCGATTTATCGCCACGCTTGCGCCGACCGTTCCCTGTAATTCGACAACATTACAAGGCTTGCCAGACATCTCTTTTACCAGCCATTCTCCCGCCACCTTGCCTTCATACACGCTGTCAGACGCTACTGCGGCGGTGTAGAGTGATGGGTCGTTCACATCAATCATTCTGTCGAGTAAAAAGACCGGGATCTCCGCTTCTTTTACTTCCTGCAAAACAGGGGCCCAACCAGTAGCCACTACGGGTGCAATAAAAATTGCATCAACACCCTGAGCAATAAACGATCTAACCGCTTTTATCTGATTTTCCTGCTTTTGCTGCGCATCAGCGATTTTTAACGTTATTCCACGTTTCTCCGCTTCCTGCTTTGACACTTTGGTCTCGGCAGAACGCCAGCCAGATTCAGAACCTATTTGAGAAAAGCCAATGGTAAATGGCTTTGCCTGTACGGCACTGCATAACACCGTACTGACGGCGATTGCTACCAGTAAACGCCTGTACATATTTAACTCCTTCTGTGTAGTCTTACAGCTACTTAGTCAGATTGCAGGTACAGCGTAGAACTATGCCTTATCGCGATAGTGCTACCGATGTGATATTGAGAGTTTCTGGATACAGAGCTATCAATCGTACATACGATAGAAAGCCTCTTTACATGTACGTCGACACTGATTAGTTTTAGTTCAATTGTCTGGGGGGATGAATGAGCAAGCTCACAACCTGGTATTACGGTTATTTTGTGCATATTTACAGCCAATTAACCCTGTAACACCCAGGGCAAAAAATCATAATTAACCATTCAAAAACATAAGGTTAGAAAAATATAGAAACTAATCAGAAAAATACTGTCTTTCGCTGCGAAGCAGGACTGCGAGGGTAAAAAGAGAAAATTGAAAGGGAAAACAGGGACGAAAAAAAACCCTTCACGATGAAGTGAAGGGTTTTTATCTGGCAGGGGCGGAGAGACTCGAACTCCCAACACCCGGTTTTGGAGACCGGTGCTCTACCAATTGAACTACGCCCCTAAATAGGGTGGCGGAACGGACGGGACTCGAACCCGCGACCCCCTGCGTGA
>NZ_KZ819043.1 GCF_003115845.1 Brenneria roseae subsp. roseae
CGGGTGAGAACGTGGGCGTTCTGCTGCGCGGTACCAAACGTGATGACGTTGAACGTGGTCAGGTCCTGGCTAAACCGGGTTCAATCAAGCCGCATACCCAGTTCGAATCAGAAGTGTATATCCTGAGCAAGGATGAAGGCGGCCGTCATACGCCGTTCTTCAAAGGCTACCGTCCGCAGTTCTACTTCCGTACCACTGACGTGACCGGTACCATCGAACTGCCGGAAGGCGTAGAGATGGTCATGCCGGGCGACAACATCAAGATGGTGGTAAATCTGATTGCCCCAATCGCGATGGACGACGGTTTGCGTTTCGCTATCCGTGAAGGCGGTCGTACCGTTGGTGCGGGCGTTGTTGCTAAAGTTATCGCTTAATCGCTGATAACGTTTGACGCGACACGCGATAAAAGGGCATCATTTGATGCCCTTTTTCTACGCTGTCATAGTAGAACCTATCTCATCAGCGATTGTGAGGTATAATCATTGGTGAGATGGGCTCTGTAGATACGGCGTAAATACCGAATTATTATTCGTTTTACAGAACATCTTTCGGTTTGGTTTGCCCTGCATTGCGGGGTAAAGTTATTTGTCTGAATCATTGTGACAGGTTGGTTTATGAGTGCGAATACCGAAGCTCAGGGGAGCGGGCGTGGCCTGGAAGCGATTAAATGGCTGGTAGTGGCTGTCCTGCTGGTAGTTGCGATTGTCGGCAACTATTACTACCGCGAATTTAATCTGCCCCTGCGAGCATTAGCTGTTGTTGTCCTGATCGCTGCAGCCGGTGGCGTGGCACTGCTGACCACGAAAGGCAAAGCAACAGTAACGTTTGCCCGTGAAGCTCGTACCGAAGTACGTAAAGTGATTTGGCCGACTCGTCAGGAAACGTTACATACCACGTTAATCGTTGCCGCGGTTACTGCCGTGATGTCACTGATTTTGTGGGGGCTGGATGGTATTCTGGTCCGTTTGGTCTCGTTTATCACTGGCCTGAGGTTCTAAGATGTCTGAAGCCCCAAAAAAACGTTGGTACGTCGTTCAGGCGTTTTCCGGTTTTGAAGGTCGCGTAGCTCAATCGTTGCGTGAGCACATCAAGCTCCATAACATGGAAGAACTGTTTGGTGAAGTCATGGTGCCAACCGAAGAGGTGGTTGAAATCCGTGGTGGCCAGCGTCGTAAAAGCGAACGTAAATTCTTCCCTGGTTATGTATTAGTGCAGATGGTGATGGAAGATGCCAGTTGGCATCTGGTTCGCAGTGTTCCTCGTGTTATGGGGTTCATCGGCGGCACGTCTGACCGTCCCGCGCCGATTAGCGATAAGGAAGTGGATGCGATTATGAATCGCCTTCAGCAGGTGGGTGATAAACCCCGTCCGAAAACGCTGTTTGAGCCTGGTGAAATGGTTCGTGTTAATGATGGCCCGTTTGCCGACTTTAACGGTGTGGTCGAAGAAGTGGATTACGAGAAGAGCCGCCTGAAAGTGTCGGTCTCTATCTTTGGCCGCGCGACCCCTGTCGAACTGGACTTCAGCCAAGTCGAAAAAGGCTGATTTATCGACCACGGCTATTTTGATAGCTGCTTGCCTCTGGCGCGAAGTTAATCTATAATTTCGCGCCTTTTGTTTTTCAGGCGCCTGGTGGCGCCTGAAACGTAATAAAACCACGGGGAGCCTTTTACGAGGCGCTATTACCCATTCGAGGAATGTTTAAATGGCCAAGAAAGTACAAGCCTATGTCAAGCTGCAGGTTGCAGCTGGTATGGCTAACCCGAGTCCACCGGTAGGTCCGGCTCTGGGTCAGCAAGGTGTAAACATCATGGAATTCTGTAAGGCGTTCAATGCTAAAACTGAAAGCATTGAAAAAGGCCTGCCGATTCCGGTTGTTATTACCGTTTACTCTGACCGTTCTTTCACCTTCGTTACCAAAACGCCTCCGGCAGCAGTTCTGCTGAAGAAAGCGGCTGGTATCAAGTCTGGTTCCGGCAAGCCGAACAAAGACAAAGTAGGTAAAGTAACGAGTGCTCAGGTTCGTGAAATCGCAGAAACCAAAGCTGCGGACATGACTGGTGCCGACGTGGAAGCCATGGCGCGTTCCATCGAAGGTACTGCTCGTTCCATGGGCCTGGTAGTGGAGGATTAATAAATGGCTAAGCTGACCAAGCGCATGCGCGTGATCCGTGAAAAAGTTGATGCAACTAAACAGTATGACATCAACGAAGCCGTTGCTCTGCTCAAAGAGCTGGCCACTGCTAAGTTTGTTGAAAGTGTAGATGTTGCCGTTAACCTCGGCATCGACGCACGTAAATCTGACCAAAACGTTCGCGGTGCTACCGTTCTGCCGCACGGCACCGGTCGTTCTGTTCGCGTTGCCGTCTTTACCCAGGGTGCAAACGCTGAAGCGGCGAAAGCTGCCGGCGCTGAACTGGTAGGTATGGAAGATCTGGCCGATCAGATTAAGAAAGGCGAAATGAACTTTGACGTTGTTATCGCATCTCCTGATGCCATGCGCGTTGTTGGCCAATTAGGTCAGGTTCTGGGTCCTCGCGGCCTGATGCCAAACCCAAAAGTGGGTACTGTAACGCCGAACGTTGCTGAAGCGGTTAAAAACGCCAAAGCAGGTCAGGTCCGTTATCGTAACGACAAAAACGGCATCATCCATACCACTATCGGTAAGGTTGATTTCGACGCTGATAAACTGAAAGAAAACCTGGAAGCTCTGCTGGTTGCGCTGAAAAAAGCCAAACCTTCTCAGGCGAAAGGCGTGTACATCAAGAAAGTCAGCCTGTCTACCACTATGGGTGCAGGTGTTGCGGTTGACCAGAGCGGTCTGAACGCAGTAGCGGTCTGATAGCTTTTGTTTCGCTTTACTCGGGCGTGGGATTTACCTATAATCTTACGCCCGTTGTTCCGTTAGCGGAATTAAAGAAGAATTTTCGGTTGGAGCCTGGCCTATCCAGGCCTCCGTCCAAGACCGCAGGTGTCTTGCAAGAGACTTAATCTTCCTGCGTAGACGGTGACAGAGCCTGAAGAACATTTTTTCTTTTATTATTTATAAAAAATAGTTAAAGAATAGTCTTTGCTGGATTCTGCTCACCGTGTTTCAACGCTTACCTCCGTTTTGGCGATAAGTGAAGTGAGTTCCGGAGGTTTCCTCCGGCTAAATCCAGGAGCAAAAGCTAATGGCATTAAATCTTCAAGACAAACAAGCGATTGTTGCTGAAGTCAGCGAAGTAGCCAAAGGTGCGCTGTCTGCGGTTGTTGCGGATTCCCGTGGCGTTACCGTAGATAAAATGACTGAACTGCGTAAAGCAGGTCGTGAAGCTGGCGTTTACATGCGTGTTGTTCGTAACACCCTGTTGCGTCGTGCTGTTGAAGGGACCTCTTTTGAGTGCCTGAAAGACACGTTTGTTGGTCCGACCCTGATTGCATACTCTTTAGAACACCCGGGCGCTGCTGCTCGTCTGTTCAAAGAATTCGCGAAAGCGAATGCAAAATTCGAGGTCAAAGCTGCAGCCTTTGAAGGTGAGCTGATCCCGGCGGCTCAAATTGACCGTCTGGCAACGCTGCCGACTTACGAAGAAGCACTGGCACGTCTGATGTCGACCATGAAAGAAGCCGCAGCAGGCAAACTGGTCCGCACTCTGGCAGCCGTACGCGATCAGAAAGAAGCGGCTTAATTGCTCTTTTTTCTCTACCGCACTTGCTAACGTATAAACTATTTCTGATTCTTAGGAACAATTGTTATGTCTATCACTAAAGATCAAATTCTGGAAGCAGTAGCAGCTATGTCTGTAATGGATGTTGTTGAACTGGTTTCCGCTATGGAAGAAAAATTCGGTGTTTCTGCTGCCGCTGCTGTAGCTGTTGCTGCTGGCCCGGCTGAAGCTGCTGAAGAAAAAACTGAGTTCGACGTTGTGCTGAAAGCTATCGGCGCTAACAAAGTTGCCGTAATCAAAGCCGTTCGTGGCGCAACGGGTCTGGGCCTGAAAGAAGCCAAAGATCTGGTTGAATCCGCTCCGGCCGCTCTGAAAGAAGGCATCAGCAAAGACGACGCTGAAGCTCTGAAGAAAGCACTGGAAGAAGCTGGCGCAGAAGTTGAAGTTAAATAAGCCAACCTTTCAGATTGCAGCCTGATTTATTAGGCTGATGGCTGGTGACTTTTTAGTCACCAGCCTTTTTGCGCTGTAGGGCATCAATGGGGTTTCACACTGTTTAGCCATTGATTTCCCCTAATATCTTTTTCTATTGACGACTTAATATACTGCTTCCCTGCGTGGGTTCCCTGCCTGAGCAAGAGCAATGAAATGGTTTAAGAGTAATAGAAAGATGTATTACGGAAAGTTCTTCATTTTCCGACCAACATAAATAGTGTTGCATGAACTGTCCTAGTTAGGACGGACAGAGTGGTTCGACTTGTCAGCTAGCTGAGGAACCCTATGGTTTACTCCTATACCGAGAAAAAACGCATTCGTAAGGATTTTGGTAAACGTCCACAGGTTTTGGACATACCTTATCTCCTTTCTATCCAGCTTGACTCGTTCCAGAAGTTTATCGAGCAAGATCCGGAAGGTCAGTACGGTTTGGAAGCTGCATTCCGTTCTGTTTTCCCCATACAAAGCTATAGCGGTAATTCAGAGCTGCAATACGTTAGCTATCGCCTGGGTGAGCCGGTATTTGACGTTAAAGAATGTCAGATCCGTGGCGTGACGTTTTCTGCGCCGCTGCGCGTAAAATTACGTCTGGTGATATACGAACGTGAAGCGCCTGAAGGCACCGTTAAAGACATCAAAGAACAAGAAGTTTACATGGGCGAAATTCCGCTCATGACCGACAACGGCACCTTTGTGATTAACGGGACTGAGCGTGTTATCGTTTCTCAGTTGCACCGTAGTCCGGGTGTATTCTTCGATAGCGACAAAGGTAAAACCCATTCTTCAGGTAAGGTGCTGTATAACGCACGTATTATTCCTTACCGTGGTTCCTGGCTGGATTTTGAGTTCGATCCGAAGGATAACCTGTTTGTCCGTATTGACCGTCGCCGCAAACTGCCTGCGACCATTATTCTGCGCGCGCTGGGTTACTCCACCGAACAGATTCTCGATCTTTTCTTCGATAAAATTGTCTACGAAATCAATGGCAATAAATTGCAGATGGATCTGGTGCCTGAGCGTCTGCGTGGTGAAACCGCTTCCTTTGATATCGAAGCAAACGGCAAGGTCTACATTGAAAAAGGCCGCCGTATCACCGCTCGTCATATCCGTCAGTTAGAGAAAGACGGCATTGAGCGTATTGAAGTTCCGATTGAATACATTGTTGGCAAAGTGCTTTCCAAAGATTATATCGATGAAAGTACTGGCGAACTGATCGGTGCAGCCAATATGGAGCTGTCACTGGATCTGCTGGCGAAGCTGAGCCAATCCGGTCACAAACGCATTGAAACATTGTTCACCAATGATCTGGATCATGGCCCGTATATCTCGGAAACCCTGCGAGTGGATCCGTCTAGCGATCGTTTGAGCTCGTTGGTTGAGATTTACCGCATGATGCGTCCTGGCGAGCCGCCGACACGTGAAGCCGCGGAAACGCTGTTCGAGAACCTGTTCTTCTCCGAAGACCGCTATGATTTGTCTGCGGTCGGCCGGATGAAGTTCAACCGTTCTCTGCTGCGCGAAGAGATCGAAGGTTCGGGTATTCTGAGCAAAGAAGACATCATTGAAGTGATGAAAAAGCTCATTGGTATCCGTAACGGTAAAGGCGAAGTGGACGATATCGATCACCTCGGCAACCGTCGTATTCGTTCCGTTGGCGAAATGGCAGAAAACCAGTTCCGTGTTGGTCTGGTCCGTGTAGAACGTGCAGTGAAAGAGCGTCTTTCTCTGGGCGATCTCGACACGCTGATGCCTCAGGACATGATCAATGCCAAGCCGATTTCGGCCGCGGTCAAAGAGTTCTTTGGTTCAAGCCAGCTGTCGCAGTTTATGGATCAGAACAACCCGCTGTCCGAGATTACGCATAAACGTCGTATCTCTGCATTGGGCCCGGGTGGTTTGACCCGTGAGCGTGCTGGCTTTGAGGTTCGAGACGTACACCCGACTCACTATGGTCGCGTATGTCCTATCGAAACGCCGGAAGGTCCGAACATCGGCCTGATCAACTCTCTGTCTGTTTATGCACAAACCAACGAATACGGCTTCCTTGAAACCCCGTATCGTCGCGTGCGTGACAACGTGGTAACGGATGAGATCCATTACCTGTCAGCGATTGAAGAAGGCAATTTCGTTATCGCTCAGGCGAACACCAATCTTGATGAAGAAGGTCGTTTCATCGATGAACTGGTTACCTGCCGTAGCAAAGGCGAGTCCAGCTTGTTCAGCCGCGATCAGGTTGAATACATGGACGTATCCACTCAGCAGGTGGTATCCGTTGGTGCTTCACTGATTCCATTCCTGGAACACGATGACGCCAACCGTGCATTGATGGGTGCGAACATGCAACGTCAGGCCGTGCCTACTCTGCGTGCTGACAAGCCGCTGGTTGGTACCGGTATGGAACGAGCCGTTGCGGTTGACTCCGGTGTAACAGCCGTAGCAAAACGCGGTGGTACGGTACAGTACGTTGATGCTTCACGTATCGTGATTCGAGTGAATGACGATGAGATGTATCCGGGCGAAGCCGGGATCGACATCTATAACCTGACTAAATATACCCGCTCCAACCAGAACACCTGCATCAGCCAGATGCCGTGCGTGTCTCTGGGTGAACCGGTTGAGCGTGGCGACGTGCTGGCTGATGGTCCGTCCACCGATCTGGGTGAACTGGCGCTGGGTCAGAACATGCGCGTGGCGTTCATGCCGTGGAACGGCTACAACTTCGAAGACTCCATCCTCGTTTCCGAGCGTGTGGTTCAGGAAGATCGCTTCACCACCATTCATATCCAGGAACTGGCCTGTGTGTCTCGTGACACCAAGCTGGGGCCTGAGGAAATTACCGCGGATATCCCGAACGTGGGTGAAGCGGCGCTTTCCAAGCTGGATGAGTCCGGTATCGTTTATATCGGTGCGGAAGTGACCGGTGGCGACATTCTGGTTGGTAAGGTAACCCCGAAAGGCGAAACCCAACTGACGCCGGAAGAGAAACTGCTGCGTGCGATCTTCGGTGAGAAGGCGTCTGATGTTAAAGACTCTTCTCTGCGCGTACCAAACGGTGTTTCCGGTACGGTTATCGATGTACAGGTCTTTACCCGCGACGGCGTGGAAAAAGACAAACGTGCGTTGGAAATCGAAGAAATGCAGCTTAAGCAGGCGAAGAAAGACCTGACTGAAGAATTGCAGATTCTGGAAGCGGGTTTGTTTGCTCGTATTCACGCTGTGCTGGTTTCTGGCGGCGTAGAAGCGGATAAACTGGACAAATTACCGCGCGAGCGCTGGTTGGAACTGGGTCTGACTGATGAAGAGAAACAGAATCAGTTGGAACAGCTGGCGGAACAGTATGATGAGCTGAAGCACGAGTTTGAGAAAAAACTCGAAGCCAAGCGCCGTAAAATCACTCAGGGCGATGATCTGGCACCGGGCGTGCTGAAAATCGTTAAGGTTTATCTGGCCGTTAAACGTCAGATCCAACCGGGTGACAAGATGGCGGGTCGTCACGGGAACAAAGGTGTTATCTCCAAGATCAACCCGATCGAAGATATGCCTTACGATGAGAACGGCGTGCCGGTCGATATCGTACTGAACCCGCTGGGCGTACCTTCACGTATGAACATCGGTCAGATTCTGGAAACCCACCTGGGTATGGCTGCCAAAGGCATCGGCGACAAGATTAACGCCATGCTCAAGCAGCACGAAGAAGTGACCAAACTGCGCGAATTTATCCAGAAAGCTTACGATCTGGGCGACGATGTGCGTCAAAAAGTTGACCTGAGCACTTTCTCTGACGAAGAAGTTATGCGTCTGGCGGAAAACCTGAAGAAAGGTATGCCGATTGCAACGCCGGTATTCGACGGTGCAAAAGAGAAAGAAATCAAGGAACTGTTGCAGATGGGCGGTATCCCGACCTCCGGTCAGATTACCCTGTACGATGGACGTACCGGTGAGCAATTTGAACGTCAGGTTACTGTGGGCTACATGTACATGCTGAAGCTGAACCACCTGGTCGACGACAAAATGCACGCTCGTTCTACTGGTTCTTACAGCCTGGTTACTCAGCAGCCGCTGGGTGGTAAGGCTCAGTTCGGTGGCCAACGCTTCGGTGAGATGGAAGTGTGGGCGCTGGAAGCTTATGGTGCAGCTTATACCTTGCAGGAAATGTTGACCGTTAAGTCTGATGACGTGAACGGCCGTACCAAGATGTATAAGAACATCGTGGATGGCAATCATCAGATGGAACCGGGCATGCCGGAATCCTTCAACGTACTGTTGAAAGAGATCCGCTCGCTGGGTATCAACATCGAGCTGGAAGAAGAGTAATTCCAGCCCGCTGTATTGCTGGTATTCGTCATAGGGGCACCTGAACTTTGTTTTTTAACGGCATGGTTCAGGTGCCTGACAGGTCTAACTCCGACAGGAGCCAATCCGTGAAAGACTTATTAAAGTTTCTGAAAGCGCAAACTAAAACCGAAGAGTTTGATGCGATCAAAATTGCTCTGGCTTCGCCAGACATGATCCGTTCGTGGTCTTTTGGTGAAGTTAAAAAACCAGAAACCATTAACTACCGTACGTTCAAACCTGAACGTGACGGCCTTTTCTGCGCCCGTATCTTTGGGCCGGTGAAAGACTATGAATGCTTGTGCGGTAAGTATAAGCGTCTGAAACACCGCGGTGTCATTTGTGAGAAGTGCGGCGTTGAAGTGACCCAGACCAAAGTACGCCGTGAGCGTATGGGCCACATTGAACTGGCTTCTCCGACTGCGCATATTTGGTTCCTGAAATCGCTGCCGTCCCGTATCGGTTTGCTGCTGGACATGCCACTGCGTGATATCGAACGTGTACTGTACTTCGAATCTTATGTTGTGATTGAAGGCGGTATGACCAATCTGGAACGCCGTCAGATCCTGACTGAAGAGCAGTATCTGGACGCGCTGGAAGAGTTTGGTGATGAGTTTGATGCCAAGATGGGCGCCGAAGCGATTCAGGCCCTGTTGAAAAACATGGATCTGGAGCAGGAGTGCGAACAGCTGCGCGAAGAGTTGAATGAAACCAACTCTGAAACCAAACGCAAAAAGCTGACCAAGCGTATCAAGCTGCTGGAAGCGTTCGTTCAGTCCGGCAACAAGCCAGAGTGGATGATCCTGACCGTGTTGCCGGTGCTGCCGCCGGATCTGCGTCCGCTGGTTCCGCTGGACGGCGGTCGTTTCGCCACGTCGGATCTGAACGATCTGTATCGTCGCGTGATCAACCGTAACAACCGTCTGAAACGCCTGCTGGATCTGGCCGCGCCTGACATCATCGTGCGTAACGAAAAACGTATGTTGCAGGAAGCGGTGGATGCGTTGCTGGATAACGGCCGTCGCGGTCGTGCCATCACCGGTTCCAACAAGCGTCCGCTGAAATCGCTGGCTGACATGATCAAAGGTAAGCAGGGACGTTTCCGTCAGAACCTGCTGGGTAAACGCGTCGACTACTCCGGTCGTTCCGTTATCACCGTTGGTCCGTACCTGCGTCTGCATCAGTGCGGTCTGCCGAAGAAAATGGCGCTGGAGCTGTTCAAACCGTTCATCTACGGCAAGCTGGAATTGCGTGGCCTTGCCACCACCATCAAAGCCGCCAAGAAAATGGTTGAACGTGAAGAAGCGGTCGTTTGGGATATCCTGGACGAAGTTATCCGCGAACACCCGGTATTGCTGAACCGTGCGCCGACGCTGCACCGTTTGGGTATTCAGGCGTTTGAACCGGTTCTGATCGAAGGTAAAGCCATCCAGCTGCATCCGCTGGTTTGTGCGGCCTATAACGCCGACTTCGACGGCGACCAGATGGCCGTTCACGTACCGTTGACGCTGGAAGCCCAGTTGGAAGCGCGTGCGCTGATGATGTCTACCAACAACATCCTGTCACCGGCGAACGGCGAGCCTATCATCGTTCCTTCTCAGGACGTGGTATTGGGTCTGTATTACATGACTCGCGACTGTGTTAACGCCAAAGGCGAAGGCATGGTATTGACGGGTCCGAAAGAAGCTGAACGCGTTTACCGCGCCGGTCTGGCCTCTCTGCATGCGCGCGTTAAAGTGCGTATTACGGAAGAGATCAAAAACACCGAAGGCGAATCAACGCATCAGACGACGATTATCGATACGACAATCGGTCGCGCCATCCTGTGGATGATCGTGCCTAAAGGTCTGCCGTATTCCATCGTTAACCAGCCGCTGGGTAAAAAAGCGATCTCCAAAATGCTGAACACCTGTTACCGCATTTTGGGTCTGAAACCGACGGTTATCTTTGCTGACCAGATCATGTACACCGGTTTTGCTTACGCGGCGCGTTCTGGTGCCTCGGTCGGTATCGATGACATGGTTATCCCAGCGAAGAAAGCAGAGATTATCGAAGAAGCGGAAACCGAAGTTGCCGAGATTCAGGAGCAGTTCCAGTCTGGTCTGGTCACCGTTGGCGAACGCTATAACAAAGTTATCGATATCTGGGCTGCGGCGAATGAGCGTGTTGCCAAGGCGATGATGGAAAACCTGTCCGTTGAGGATGTGGTTAACCGTGATGGCGTGGTTGAGCAGCAGGTTTCTTTCAACAGCATCTTTATGATGGCCGACTCCGGTGCGCGTGGTTCTGCGGCACAGATTCGTCAGCTGGCGGGGATGCGTGGTCTGATGGCGAAGCCGGACGGCTCCATCATCGAAACGCCGATTACCGCTAACTTCCGTGAAGGTCTGGACGTACTCCAGTACTTCATCTCGACCCACGGCGCGCGTAAAGGTCTGGCGGATACCGCACTGAAAACCGCGAACTCCGGTTATCTGACCCGTCGTTTGGTTGACGTGGCGCAGGATCTGGTGGTGACCGAAGACGATTGCGGTACTCATGAAGGTATCATGATGACCCCGGTTATCGAGGGTGGCGATGTTAAAGAGCCGCTGCGTGAACGCGTACTGGGTCGTGTGGCGGCGGAAGACGTCCTCAAACCGGGTACGGCGGATATTCTGGTTCCACGTAACACGCTGTTGAACGAGCAGTGGTGTGATCTGTTGGAAGAGAATTCCGTTGACGCCGTTAAAGTACGTTCCGTCGTAAGCTGTGAAACTGACTTCGGCGTGTGTGCCAAGTGCTACGGTCGCGACCTGGCTCGTGGTCACCTGATTAACAAAGGTGAAGCCATCGGCGTTATCGCGGCCCAGTCTATCGGTGAGCCGGGTACACAGTTAACCATGCGTACCTTCCACATCGGTGGTGCGGCATCGCGTGCGGCGGCTGAGTCCAGCATTCAGGTGAAAAACAAAGGTAGCCTGAAACTGAACAATGCCAAGTTCGTGGTTAACAGCAACGGTAAACTGGTTATTACGTCACGTAATACCGAACTGAAGCTGATCGACGAATTCGGCCGTACCAAAGAAAGCTACAAAGTGCCTTACGGCGCGGTAATGGCGAAGGGTGATGGTTCAGAAGTTAACGGTGGCGACACTGTTGCGAACTGGGATCCGCATACCATGCCTGTTATCACCGAAGTGAGCGGCAGCATTCGCTTCACGGATATGATCGACGGCCAGACCATTACTCGTCAGACCGATGAACTGACCGGTTTGTCTTCTATCGTGGTGCTGGATAGCGCAGAGCGTACCGGTAGCGGTAAAGACCTGCGTCCGGCACTGAAAATCGTTGATGACAAAGGTGAAGATGTATTGATCCCAGGTACCGATATGCCTGCTCAATACTTCCTGCCGGGTAAGGCGATTGTGCAGTTGGAAGATGGCGTGAAGATCAGCGCGGGTGATACGTTGGCGCGTATTCCTCAGGAATCCGGCGGTACCAAGGATATTACCGGTGGTCTGCCGCGCGTTGCCGACCTGTTCGAAGCGCGTCGTCCGAAAGAGCCGGCAATTCTGGCCGAGATCAGCGGTATCATTTCCTTCGGTAAAGAAACCAAAGGCAAACGCCGTCTGGTAATTTCTCCGCTGGATGGTAGCGATGCTTACGAAGAGATGATTCCGAAATGGCGTCAGCTCAACGTATTTGAAGGCGAACGTGTCGAACGTGGTGACGTGGTTTCCGATGGTCCGGAATCTCCGCACGATATCCTCCGTCTGCGTGGCGTACATGCGGTAACGCGTTACATCACCAACGAAGTTCAGGAAGTTTACCGTTTGCAGGGCGTTAAGATTAACGATAAACACATTGAAGTTATCGTTCGTCAGATGTTGCGTAAAGGCACCATCGTTAACGCCGGCAGCACGGAATTCTTGGAAGGCGAGCAGGCGGAAGTATCCCGCGTCAAGATTGCCAACCGTCAGTTGGAAGCGGATGGCAAGATCCCGGCAACTTACAGCCGCGATCTGCTGGGTATCACCAAAGCGTCTCTGGCGACCGAGTCCTTCATTTCCGCGGCTTCGTTCCAGGAAACCACGCGCGTTCTTACTGAAGCGGCCGTTGCCGGTAAACGTGATGAACTGCGTGGCCTGAAAGAAAACGTGATCGTGGGCCGTCTGATTCCGGCTGGTACCGGTTATGCGTATCACCAGGATCGTATGCGTCGCCGTCAGGCAGGTGAAGCGCCAGTCGTGCCTCAGGTGAGTGCGGATGAAGCGTCTGCCAACCTGGCTGAACTGTTGAACGCCGGTTTCGGTAATAGTGACGACGAATAAGTCATGCATTTCCGATGTTTGATTAACCGATTGTCAGATGGTTAATGTATAAAAGCCCCGGCTGTTAAGGTCGGGGCTTTTTTTTACGGTAGACCATCCTTGGCCGCCACCCTAAGGGCCGTTGCTTCGCAACGTTAAAAATTTCATCCTGAAATTTTTTGGTGTACAGTAGTGTAAAGTAAAAAGAACGAGATAGACATGAACACCTCAACAACGTCAGTACTTACACAGAATGACAACGCGTTATCAATCAATAATGATGTCTCTGTAAACGGCGATTCCGTATCACAGATCCAGTCAACAAGCCATTCTCAATGCCGGGCACGTCGTGCTGCCTGGGGGAGTTTTATTGGCGCGGTCGTTGATTGGTATGATTTTTTACTGTACGGAATAGTTGCCGCTCTTGTATTTAATACGGAATTTTTCCCACTAATCAGCCCGACGATGGGCACGCTGGCGGCCTTTGGCACGTTCGGCGTTGGTTTCCTGTTCCGCCCGTTGGGGGGAATGGTGTTTGGCCACTTTGGCGACAAACTGGGCCGCAAACGAATGCTGTTGATTACTGTCTGGATGATGGGGATCTCTACGGCATTGATTGGTCTGTTACCGTCTTTTGATTCGATTGGCTGGTGGGCGCCTGTATTGCTGGTGGCGCTGCGTGCCATTCAGGGATTCGCGGTGGGTGGCGAGTGGGGCGGTGCGGCTTTGCTGGCTGTTGAGAACGCGCCGAAAAAGAAAAAAGCATTTTACAGCAGTGGCGTCCAGGTTGGTTATGGCGTGGGGCTGTTGTTGGCGACAGGATCCATTTCGCTGGTCAGCCACCATACGACAAATGCGGAGTTTATGAACTGGGGCTGGCGCCTGCCGTTTTTATTCAGCGTGGTGCTGGTTGCGGTAGCATGGTGGATCCGTGCCGGGATGGACGAATCCCAGGAGTTCGAGGCTAACAAGAAATTGCAGGAAAGAACCGATAAAATCCGTTCGTTCCCAATTATTGAGGCGCTGCGCCAGCACCCCAAGGCATTTTTGCTGATTATTGCTTTGCGGCTGGGGGAGCTATTGACGATGTATATCGTCACGGCGTTTGCGCTCAATTACTCTACCGCCAATTTGGGAATGTCGCGGGAGTTATTCCTTAATATTGGTTTATTGGTCGGGGGTATCAGCTGTTTAACTATTCCCTGTTTCGCTCGCCTTGCCGATAGCTTCGGGCGGCGCAGGATCTATGTTACCGGCGCCATGATTGGCGCGCTCAGCGCATGGCCTTTCTTTATGGCACTGGAGGCGCATGCCAGCCTGTGGATCCTGTTTTTCGCGATTATGCTCGCCAACGTTGCCCACGATATGATCGTCAGTGTGCAGCAGCCGATGTTTACCGAACTGTTTGGTACGGCGTACCGTTATAGCGGTGCCGGGGTTGGTTATCAGGTGGCAAGCGTGGTCGGCGGGGGTTTTACACCGTTTATCGCGGTATTGCTGGTGGAGTTCATGGATGGTTCCTGGCATGCTGTCGCCGCCTATCTGGCTATAGGTTGCCTGCTGTCGGCGATTGTTGGATCACATATGAAGCCATCGGCTGCGGATTGACTGTACTTCATTAACATGAGCCGATACGAGACGCTTTGCCCCGTATCGGCCCGCTACCCATCTACTCATCTGCTACAAACGATCGATGTCTTTACGCGTCAGTCCAATATCCTCCAGCCTGTCATTGCTCATGTTTCGCAGAATCTTCCGTGTTTGATTCCTGAGTTGCCATGCTTTCCACCGGCGGTACGGCAAAATAAGCATGAGCCAGACTGGTGATTGGCTGAACGACTTTTGCGCTCGGTTCTCATGAAATTTCATACTTTCCCCCTTTGCCTGATGTCTGAGCGTTATAATGCGGGGGATGTCATATTCAATACAGATGCAAAAAATACCTTTTTTTAACATACAGATTGTGTGATAGTGCATCTGAATGATGATTTTTTCTCTCATCTGTACTGGTTATTGATATTTATGATCGTGGGAAATGATACTGATGACGCGCTATCAACATCTTGCCGCGCTGCTGGAGCAGCGAATCGAACAGGGTTTATACCGTAGCGGTGAGCGTCTGCCGTCCGTTCGTGCATTGAGTTCGGAGCATGGCGTGAGTATCAGCACGGTACAACAGGCTTACCATCTGCTGGAAACGCGTCGGCTTATTATGCCGCAGCCACGTTCGGGTTATTTCGTTGCGCCGCGCAAGGCCGCGCCGCCGATCCCTGCATTGACTCGTCCGGTTCAGCGCCCAGTTGAAATCACCCAGTGGGAATCAGTGCTGGAACTGTTTAATTCCTGTCTGGATAACAACGCGTTCAACTTTGGCAGTGGCACGCCGGATATCAGTCCGTCGTCGGTCAAGCCCTTGTGGAAGCTCATGAGCCGCTTTTGTCAGCGTCAGGATGAGCGCGTGCTGAGCTACGGCAATATGTATGGTGCCAGTGAGTTACGCGAACAGGTTGCGCGTCTGGCGCTGGATAGCGGCTGCCAACTGACCAGAGATGATATCGTTATTACGACGGGCTGTCAGGAAGCGCTGTTTGTCGCGGTGCGAGCGATTTGCGAATCGGGTGATATCGTTGCCGTTGAGTCGCCGACGTTTCCCGGCACGTTACAACTGCTGCGTGGTTTGGGGATCAAAGTGATAGAGATCCCAACCTGCCCGATCTCCGGGATCAGTCTGGATGCGCTTAGGCTGGCGCTGGAGCAGTGGCCGATCAAGGCGTTGATGCTGGTGCCGACCTGCAATAATCCGCTGGGGTTCTGCATGCCCGATGAGTATAAACAGGCGTTGATCACGCTGGCACAGCAGTTTGATCTGGCGATTATTGAGGATGATGCCTATGGTGAGCTGGTCTACGACTATCCACGTCCCAGAACCGTCAAGTCATTCGATGACGATGGTCGGGTACTGCTGTGCAGCTCTTTTTCTAAAACCATTGCGCCGGGTCTGCGTGTTGGCTGGGTAGCTCCGGGACGTTATCTGGAACGGGTGCTGCACATGAAGTACATCAGCACTGGTTATACCGTCACCCACACGCAACTGGCTGTCGCCGAGTTTATCAGTCAAGGGCACTATCAACCCCATCTGCGGCGAATGCGCATGCAGTATAAGGCGAATCTGGATGTGTTTACCTGTCATGTGCGCGAGTATTTCCCCTGCGGGATCTGCGTCAGTCGTCCGCAGGGTGGTTTTCTGATGTGGATTGAACTGCCGGAACATTTTGATTCTCTACGCCTTAACCGTGAGGTGAAGAAGGCGGGGATTCAGATTGCGGCGGGATCGCTGTTTTCCGCCGCTGGTAAATATCGTAACTGCATACGGCTCAATTACGCCTTGCCGTTCACGCAGGAAACGGCGCAGGGGCTGCGCATAGTTGGCGAGGCCGTGGCGAAAATGTTCAATGATCATGGAGCTGACGATTGCTGTGTGGAAAGTCCGGTTAAGCCGGGGCAAAACCGGGTGTCTTGAAACCGGGTGTCTTGAAACCGGATAGTCTTGAAACCGAATATAGACTTCATCCCCCAAGTCACTACAGACAGGGAAGAGCCGATACAGGTAAGGATAAAACCTGTATCGGCTGTGTGATATGCAGAGCCGATGAGTGGCAAACGCCTCTGGCTGGCAAATCCTGAACAATGATGGGACGTTGCCAGCGATGGATAATATATGCTCCGCCGCATCAATTGACGATGAGCAATGTGCCATACCGCGAGGCGCTATCCTGAAAGATGCTTTCGTTGCCGCATCTTGACGCTTTATTGCGATCTTCTTCCCAAATAACCATCCCAATCTTTCCAGACGGGCTGTAGCCCTGCCCGGATAATCGCCTGCGCCACTTCTTCCGGACGGCGACCGTCGTGTGGTGAAAACTGTTCCAGCTCGAGGTGATCGTCTGCGTAACCTCCCGGCTGGGTTTTGGAGAACGCGCTGACGTTGTTGATCGCAATAGGGATAGCGTGATCGCGAAAAAAAGGCGATTCACGAGTAGAGAGAGACAGTTCGATGTCTGGCGACAGCAGCCTGAAAGCACAAATTACCTGCATTAGCTGTGCTTCATCCATCAGAGATGCGGGTTCGATACCACCGGCGCAGGGACGTAAACGTGGGAACGAGATGGAATAGCGGCTCTGCCAGTAAGTCTGTTGCAGGTGCAGCAGGTGCTCCGCTACCATGTAGCAGTCCGTTCGCCAGCTATCGGAAAGGCCAATCAGCGCGCCCAGCCCGATCTTATCGATCCCCGCCCGCCCGAGGCGATCCGGTGTGGCAAGCCGCCAGTGAAAATCCTGTTTTTGTCCCCTCAGGTGATGTAATTGGTAGGTCGCCGGGTGATAGGTTTCCTGATAGACCATAACGCCATCCAGTCCCAGCGTTTTCAGTTCGGCATATTCTTCCTGTGACAGCGGCTGGACTTCAATCATCAGTGAACTGAAGTGTGGGCGAATAAGTGGGAAAACGCGGCGAAAATAATCCATTCCTACTTTACGCTGGTGTTCTCCGGTGACCAGCAACAGATGATCGAACCCCATTTCCTTGATGGCTGCGCACTCACGCAGGATCTCCGCCTCGTCCAGCGTTTTCCGCTTGATATGATTACTCATTGAAAAACCACAATAAGTACAATCATTTGAGCACAGGTTGGAAAGATAAAGCGGTACATAAAAACTGACCGTATTACCGAACCGTTGGCGGGTCAACTGCTGTGCGCGTTGCGCCAGCGGTTCCAGATAACGGCTGGCGGCTGGGGAAAGCAGCGCCATGAAGTCTTCTCGCGTCAGGCGCTGCGCACCGAGCGCACGTTCAACCTCGCGTGAGGTTTTGCTGTTGATACGCAGCGTAAGATCGTCCCACTCGAGCTGCTCCCAGATGTGCTGAAAATCGCTTCCCATCATTCCACCTCTTCAGTTTGCTGGCGCAGAAATCCGGTTAACGGGCTGGTGGCGCTGGCGATAAACTGTTTACTGCCCAGTCCGGCCTGATTGGCCAACTCCCCGGTTTCCACCGCCATTCTGAACGCTTTTGCCATGCTGACCGGATCGCGTGCTACCGCGATGGCGGTATTGACCAATACCGCATCCGCCCCCATTTCAAGCGCTTCGGTGGCATGACTGGGGGCGCCTATGCCAGCGTCAACCACAACCGGTACCCGTGCTTGTTCAATGATGATGCGGAGAAAATCGCGGGTTTGCAGTCCCTGATTGGAGCCAATTGGCGCACCCAGCGGCATCACGGCGGCACATCCCGCTTCTTCCAGCCGTTTACAAAGTACCGGGTCGGCGCCGCAGTAGGGCAACACAACAAACCCCTCTTTGACCAACTGTTCGGCGGCTTTCAGGGTTTCAATCGGATCGGGGAGTAAGTATTTCATATCAGGGTGAATTTCCAGCTTCACCCAGTGTGTCCCCAAAGCTTCGCGTGCCAGTCGGGCCGCAAAGATCGCCTCATCAGCCGTTTTGGCGCCTGAGGTGTTTGGCAACAGTTTGATGCCGAGTTGTCGCAGCGGCGCGAGAATGCCGTCATTTCCGCTTTTTAAATCAACGCGCTTCATGGCCATGGTCACCAACTGTGAGCCTGACGCCTGTAACGCGGCCAGCATGATATCTGGTGTAGCAAATTTTCCGGTGCCGGTGAGCAGCCGGGATGTGAATGTGGTATCGGCAATGTGCAGCATGTCATCCTCCCGCGATTGCCTGAAAAAGCAAAATATCATCACCGTCCTGAACCTGATGCTGAGACCAGGCGTCGCGCGGGATAATGGTTTGGTTGATCGCCAAGGCGATACCGGGTTGCTGACGGTTGAGCCTGGTCAGCAGGGCATCGACGGTAATAGCCTTATCGAGCTCGAGCGTCTCGTCATTGAGCGTGATTTTCATGTCGCCGCTCCGCATATCGGGCAGTGCCTGGCTCGCGTCAGCTGGAGGGTATTCCAGCTCTGCCGTTTGCCATCAAACAGACGAAGTTTACCGTTCAGCGCGGAGGGTAATCCTGCCAATAGTTTGATGGCTTCCAGCGCCTGGAGCGTGCCGATGACGCCGACGACCGGACCAAGAACACCGGCAGTACGGCAGTTGCGTTGTGGTTCGGTGGCATCGGGATACAGGCAGGCATAACAACCATGTTGATAGGGCGGCGTCAGAACCAGTAGCTGTCCGCTGAAGCCGACAGCGCTGCCGTTGATTAATGGTTTGTTTGCTTTAATGCAGGCGGCGTTAATGGCGTGACGCGTTTCCATATTGTCGCTGCAATCCAGAACCAGATCGGCTTTACTGACCGCCTTGTGCAAGGCTGAGCCTGTCAGCTTTTCGGTTAGCGCGATGTATTCCGTCTGAGGATTCAATGCCTGCAACTGCTGCTGTGCCAGCATGGCTTTAGGCTTATCGGTATCGCGGGTGCGATAGAGAATCTGCCGTTGCAGGTTACTGATATGCAGCGTGTCTCCGTCAGCCAGCAACAGCGTGCCGATGCCCGCGGCAGCCAGATACAGCGATGCCGGCGCGCCTAGCCCTCCCAATCCGACCAGCAATACGCTGCTGGATCTGAGTTTTTCCTGCCCTTCGGGACCAATATCTTCCAGCAGCAATTGGCGGCTGTAGCGCAGGAATTCCCGATCGCTCAGGCTGCCGTGTTTGGTCTTATGATTATCAGACATCTCCCACCTCCCGCCCTTCGATCATGTTGAGCAGTGTTGCGGTAGCCTGACGCCAGTCCGGAGCCTGCGTGATTGCGCTGACAACAGCAATACTGCCGACGCCTGTGGCTAATACCGCGGGGACTTTATCGATGCTGATTCCCCCAATAGCGACGGTTGGGAATCGACCTTGCAGGTCAGCAATGTGTCTGGCCAGTTCGGTAAGCCCCTGTGGTGAAGAGGGCATGGCTTTCGTTTGCGTTGGGAAAATGTGTCCCAGCGCAATGTAAGATGGATTCACGGCAATAGCGCGTGCCAGTTCGCGATCGTCATGGGTGGAGAGGCCGAGGCGTAGTCCCGCCTGTTTGATGGCGGTTAGATCGGCTGTGTCCAGATCTTCCTGCCCCAGATGAACGCCATAGGCCTGATGTTTGATCGCCAACTGCCAGTAATCATTGATAAACAGCCGGGCCTGATAATGACGGCCTAATGCGATCGCCTGAATGATATCGTCTTCAACCTGCTCATCGGGCAGATCTTTAATCCGTAGTTGAATCGTTTTTACGCCGATGCTAAGTAAACGTTCAATCCATTCCACGCTGTCCACCACCGGGTAAAGACCCAGCTGTTGCGCTGTCGGCGGAAACGGAGTTGCGGCTTGTGGTGAGGCGATAGGTTCCGGGGTCATTTGTTTTCCTCCGTTTGCAGGCTGGCGGCGCTGTGGTATAGCTCACTGCCGCGGGAACGGAATTCCTGAGACATCTGCGCCATGCCGATTTCAATGGGTTTGGCCTCGGCCTCCTGTTTCGCGGCGTAGTCACGCACTTCCTGTGAAATTTTCATGGAGCAGAACTTGGGTCCGCACATGGAACAGAAATGGGCGACTTTACCGGACTCCTGCGGCAGGGTTTCATCGTGATAGGCGCGAGCGGTTTCGGGATCCAGCGCCAGATTGAACTGATCTTCCCAGCGGAATTCGAAACGCGCTTTTGACATGGCGTTGTCGCGGATTTGCGCCCCCGGATGCCCTTTGGCAAGGTCGGCGGCATGAGCGGCGATCTTGTAGGTAATCAGCCCCTGTTTAACGTCTTCCTTGTTGGGTAAACCGAGGTGCTCTTTCGGGGTGACGTAACATAACATGGCGCAGCCAAACCAGCCGATCATCGCCGCGCCGATACCGGACGTAAAATGATCGTAACCCGGTGCGATATCGGTGGTCAGTGGACCGAGCGTATAGAACGGCGCTTCGTGGCAGTGCTCCAGTTCCTCAGTCATGTTGCGGCGGATCATCTGCATCGGCACATGGCCGGGGCCTTCGATCATCACCTGTACATCATATTCCCAGGCGATCCTGGTCAGTTCTCCCAGCGTGTGTAGTTCGGCGAACTGCGCTTCATCGTTGGCATCCTGAATGGAACCCGGGCGCAATCCGTCTCCCAGCGACAGCGCGACGTCATAGGCGGCGCAGATTTCGCAGATTTCACGGAAGTGTTCATACAGGAAACTTTCTTTGTGGTGCGACAGGCACCATTTGGCCATGATGGAACCGCCGCGGGACACGATGCCGGTCAGGCGTTTGGCGGTCATGGGAACATAGCGCAGTAGCACGCCGGCATGAATGGTGAAGTAATCGACGCCCTGTTCCGCCTGTTCCAGCAGCGTATCGCGGAACATGTCCCAGTTCAGGTTTTCCGCTATGCCGTTCACTTTCTCCAGCGCCTGATAGATCGGCACGGTTCCGATGGGCACCGGGCTGTTGCGCAGGATCCATTCGCGGGTTTCGTGAATATACCGGCCGGTGGACAGATCCATCACGGTATCCGCGCCCCAGCGGGTTGACCACACCAGTTTCTCCACTTCTTCCTCGATGGAAGAGGTGACCGCTGAGTTGCCAATATTGGCATTAACCTTCACCAGAAAGTTACGGCCAATAATCATCGGTTCCGATTCAGGGTGGTTAATATTCGCGGGAATGATGGCTCGTCCGGCGGCGACTTCCTGCCGGACAAATTCCGGTGTGATGTTCTCGGATAAATGCGCGCCAAAGCTTTGTCCCGGATGCTGCTGGCGCAGTACATCGCCACGAATCCGTTCGCGGCCCATATTTTCACGGATCGCGATAAACTCCATTTCCGGCGTAATGATGCCCTGACGAGCGTAATGCAACTGGGTGACGCACTTCCCGGCTTGGGCGCGCAGAGGGCGTGGCAAATGCTCGAAGCGCAGGTGATCCAGACCGGCATCCGCAAGGCGCTGCTGGGTAAAATCAGAACTGACGCCAGACAGCGCTTCGGTATCGTGACGTCCGGCGATCCAGCCTGCTCTGATTTTTTCCAGCCCAACCCGTACATCAGGGCGTGACGTTGGGTCTCCGTAAGGACCGGCAGTATCATAAACAGGGATAGGCTCGTTCGGTTCATATTGCGGTGTATCCTTGCTGCCACCGACTAATGTCGGACTCAGTTGGATTTCACGCATCGGTACGCGGATATCTTCGCGTGAACCGGTCAGGTAAATACGCCGCGAATTGGGAAACGCCATGCCCTGCAACGTATCAATGAATTGTTGCGCGGCGGCACGTTGCTCACGACGGCCAGGTTTGGATGGTTTTAATAATGGTTCTGTAGACATAGCAAGTTCCTGTAAGACATAAAGGGAAAATTGCTTGTCTGGAGACGGAGGGAGTAATAATGGGTATCAAGTTGCATAGAGGGACGTGTGTAAAAACGCTGTCTATGACTCAATGAGACGAATTACTCTTGTTCCCTTCGCAGGTATTAACCCGATCAGGTTCCGCGGATCCCGAATTAACGGTCTCAGCCTGTTCGTTTGAATCGCTTCCCAAATGGAAGAAACCAAAACGACCTAGGCACTCCGACAAGATTAGCCCGTTCGTTAAACGGGCTGATTAAAACGCTGACACTTTATGATGATGACGCGGTCATGTCAAAGAGCGTCGAGCGTATCAGCGGGAAGCATCACGTCTTTCATGAATCGTCGTCGAGGCTATCGCCAGTAAAAACAAGGCTAATTATCAAAAATCAGCCGGATCATGGCGTCTTCCTGCGTAAAACGTTCAGCCAAAGCCTCGCCAACGCTGGAAAGCGCCTGCTGAAATTCGAGGCAGTTATCATGATCGATCGCGGCCGCCAAATGGCTGTCGTAAAATTCCATAATGTGCTGAGTGTTGTTTTGTAACGCGAGCTCAAGCTGCGCCGAACGGGCAAGTTTTTGTTCACTGAGGATTGCGGCTTCATGCAACATCTTTTCGTAGACATGAAAATGGCCGGCCGAAAGATAATCCACCAGATTATGACAAAAATTATCCAATGCTTCTTCATCCAGAAGCGAGAGTGTGTCTTTATTGGGCTTGATGCCAACCAGATGATAGTACGCGACCAGAAGCTGCTTGCGCGCTTGTAGCCACTGGTCGATTAACGCATTATTGCCACCAACGTATTCAGTCAGGCTTTGTAACTGGTTTAGCATTGTTGGACTCCGTGAACGGTAAGAAATAACTGAAATGTTAGTTATAAAACTTATGTCATCACTCAGAATGTAAAATGCCAGTGAAGTGAGAGTGGAGCAATAAAAAGATATGGAACAGACGTTAAAAGGTGATGAGATTGGCTGGTGGATTGTCAGTGACGCAGGGCAGATCTGGCTTCCTCAGGGAGAATTGCCGCAGGGAACGGCATCGTCCTGGTCATTGCAGGGCGCGACCGGGCGTAGAATCGGTGAATGGCAAGGTCTGCCCGTATGGTTGGTTTGCCAGAGCAAAAATCAAGCGATGACATCCGTCCGCCAACTCATCGATCAGGAAGTGGGATTATTCCAACTGGCGGGGCGCGGTGTACAACTGGCCGAGTTTTATCGTTCCCATCGCTTTTGCGGTTACTGCGGCCATGAAATGGTGCTGAGTAAAACCGAACTGGCGTGCCTGTGTCACCATTGCAGGGAACGTTATTATCCACAGATCGCGCCCTGTATCATTGTGGCGATCCGTCGTGGTGATGAAATTCTGCTGGCGCAACACCATCGCCATCGCGGCAATATGTACACGGTACTGGCTGGTTTTGTCGAAGTGGGCGAAACGCTGGAGCAGACGGTGGCGCGTGAGGTGATGGAAGAGAGTCAGATTCAGATTAAGAACCTGCGCTATATCAGCTCTCAACCCTGGCCCTTTCCTCATTCTCTGATGATGGCGTTCATGGCTGATTATGCGGGGGGTGACATTAAGCACGACCCGAAAGAGTTACGTGACGCCGCCTGGTTCCGATATGATCGGTTACCGCTTTTACCTCCGCCAGGCACGGTGGCTCGTCGTCTAATCGAGGATACGGTCGTGTTGTGCCGCGCCTGGGATGAGAACCGTAGCGAGCATGTTACCATTCACCCGGATAATGATAAGTGACTACGTTAAGCATCATAATGCCTAAAGGAAAATGACATGACTGATCTGAAAAACGATCGCTATTTGCGGGCGTTGCTGCGCCAGCCTGTTGATGTGACGCCAGTTTGGATGATGCGTCAGGCGGGGCGATATCTGCCGGAGTACAAAGCAACGCGCGCGCAGGCCGGCGATTTTATGTCGCTGTGTAAAAATGCGGAGCTGGCCTGTGAAGTCACGTTACAACCCTTACGGCGTTATCCCCTTGATGCGGCCATTTTGTTTTCAGACATTCTGACTATTCCGGATGCCATGGGCCTTGGCCTCTATTTTGAAGCGGGAGAGGGCCCTCGTTTTCAGTCCCCTATCGTCAGCCATGCCGATGTCGTCAAATTACCGATACCCGATCCGGAACAGGAACTGGGCTATGTGATGAATGCAGTACGCACTATTCGCAGCAACCTTGCGGGAGCGGTGCCGCTGATAGGTTTTTCTGGCAGTCCCTGGACGCTGGCGACCTATATGGTTGAAGGCGGCAGCAGTAAAGCCTTTACCATTATTAAAAAAATGCTGTTTGCGGAACCGCAAACGCTGCATTTGTTGCTGGATAAGCTGGCCGACAGCGTCATTCTTTATCTGAATGCCCAAATCCAGGCGGGCGCGCAAGCGGTGATGGTTTTTGACACCTGGGGCGGCGCGTTGAGCGGTCGTGATTATCGGGAATTTTCCCTGCGCTACATGCACAAGATCGTCGATGGATTACAGCGTGAAAATGAAGGTCGTCGCGTGCCTGTCACCCTGTTTACCAAAGGCGGCGGGCAATGGCTGGAAGCCATCGCGGAAACCGGTTGTGACGCCATTGGGCTGGACTGGACGAGTGACATTGCCGATGCCCGGCGTCGGATAGGCGATAAGGTCGCGATACAGGGCAATATGGATCCGTCCGTACTGTATGCGCCGCCAGCCAGAATCGAACAAGAAGTGGCATCGGTTCTTGCGGGGTTTGGTCACGGTAGCGGGCATGTATTCAATCTGGGACACGGTATTCATCAGGATGTACCGCCCGAGCATGCCGGAGCCTTTGTTGACGCGGTACACGCGTTATCTCGCGCTTACCATCAGTAAATCAAAGGAGATAAGGTGATTGATACTCAACAGCTAAAAGCCGAACAGTTGGCTCGCGCCTCAGAGGTGATTCGTCATGACGATTTGCCGTTTGAGCAGCCTGCGTTGATCGCGGGGGCGGATGTCGGGTTTGAGCAGGAAGGTACCGTGACCCGAGCGGCTATTGCGATTATGCGATATCCCTCTCTGGAACTGGTGGAGTACAAAATCGCGCGTATCGGTACGACGATGCCGTATATTCCCGGTTTTCTCTCTTTTCGCGAGTGTCCGGGATTGTTGGCTGTCTGGGATAAATTGGAGCAGAAACCGGATTTGATTTTTGTCGATGGACACGGGATTTCCCATCCGCGTCGTCTGGGCGTCGCCAGCCATTTCGGATTGTTGGTTAACGTGCCGACGATTGGCGTGGCCAAAAGCCGGCTGTGCGGGCATTTTGACCCGTTGCCGGATGATATCGGCAGTCAGCAGCCGCTGTTGGATAAAGGCGAACAGATTGGCTGGGTATGGCGCAGCAAAGTACGCTGTAATCCGCTATTTGTGGCGACGGGACATCGGGTTGGCATGGACAGTGCGCTACAGTGGGTCAAACGTTGTATGCGAGGTTATCGCTTACCTGAACCGACGCGCTGGGCGGATGCGGTGGCCTCTAATCGTCCCGCGTTTCAGCGTTGGCAACAACACAATCTGCGATAGAAATTTTAGGAATTCAGGAATAGGGCGTAGCGGTAATTTCAGGTACACTGCCGCCCATAGCCGTTAATGAGCATAAAAATGTTACGTAACCCCATTCATTTGCGTTTGGAAAAGCTGGGAAGCTGGCAGCATGTCACGTTTATGGCATGTCTTTGCGAGCGTATGTACCCCAATTATCACGAGTTCTGCCGTCAGACAGCATTCGGTGATGCGATGATTTACCGCCGTATTCTCGATCTCGTTTGGGAAACGTTGGTAGTAAAAGATGCAAAGATTAATTTTGATAGCCAGTTGGAAAAGCTGGAAGAAGCGATTCCGGCATCCGATGACTTTACTATTTATGGCGTTTACCCGGCCATTGACGCCTGTATTGCGCTGGGTGAACTGATCCATTCCCGTTTAAGCGGTGAGACGCTGGAGCATGCCGTTGCTATCAGTGAAGCGTCAATCCGTACCGTTGCCATGCTTGAAATGACGCAGGCGGGCAAAGAGATGACGGATGAAGAACTGAATGGATTGCCGGCCATTGAAGATGAATGGGATATTCAGTGGGAAATTTTCCGCCTGTTGGCTGCCTGCGAAGAACGTGATATCGAGTTGATTAAAGGGCTTCGTTCCGATCTGCGTGAGGCGGGAAGCAGTAATATTGGGATAAATTTACACCAATAACGCAATAAAACGTGATTTAAGGCCTGAAATGGCGTGTCTTAAGGCTTCACATCCGCACCCTGTCTGGTCTACATTTGGGGGGCGTAAAAAAAGTGGCTGTCGGTGCGTGTATGCAGGAGAGTGCTATTATTGCATATCCGTCGCACTCGATGCTTAGCAAGCGATAAACACACTGTAAGGATAACTTATGAATAAGACTCAACTGATTGATGTAATTGCAGACAAAGCTGATTTGTCAAAAGCACAAGCGAAAGTGGCATTGGAATCAACTCTGGCAGCAATTACCGAGTCTCTGAAAGAAGGTGATGCAGTACAATTAGTTGGTTTTGGTACATTTAAAGTCAACCATCGTAATGAGCGCACTGGCCGCAACCCGCAAACTGGTAAAGAAATCAAAATTGCTGCTGCCAACGTGCCAGCATTTGTTGCAGGCAAGGCTCTGAAAGACGCTGTTAAGTAAGATCATGTCGGTTAAGAGTTTAAGCAGAGGGGCGGTTGCGCCCCTTTTGCTTTTGTTACGCCCGCTGTGGTTTGGCGCGATAATCATCGTGACTATTGCCTGTAGCAGTCACACCGCTCCACCTTCGACGTTTGCCAGTGGCTATATCGCCGATCGCGGCGTTGTGCGTCTGTGGCGTAAAGATGACTCTCAACATGGCACGACCTCCCTGATGACGGTTTACCGTCCGCTTCAGGAAGACGATACCGTTATTACGCGTTATTCGTACCAGCAGGACAAGGTACGGGAAATCCAGAAAACCCGTCTGGGAACGCAGAAAGATGAAATACGTATACGGTTTACGGAAGAGGGAACCGTGAGTTTTATGCAGCGTCAATTGGCAGAGCGGCGTGAACTGATCGCTGATGATGAGATTGCGTTGTATCAGTTTGATGCAAAACGAATACTGGAACTCAGTGATGTCCTGCGGGCAGGTAAGGTTCTTCTGAGACAGGGTAAATGGCAAGATGGACAAGTCATTACCTGTGATGGAAAAAGCGTCCGCCCCAGTTTTGACAGATCTTCACGTGAATGGATCGCCCAGCGAAACCAGCACGCGCATGGCCCGCTGAATATTGCCTGGCTGGAAGGCCCGGAAGGTGTTCAACTGCTGCTGATGGCGGAAGATAACTTTTGTCAGTGGGAATCGGCAATAGAAAAGTCATAACGTATCGCTACGGCTGCTGATGGATTTTATGTCTGTCTGAGGCATAAAAAAACCCGGATTTCTCCGGGCTTGTCGTTTATCAGGCTTGTTCCCGCTCAATGGCGCGATAGCCAATGTCTTTCCGGCAAAAACTTCCTTGCCATTGAATCCCGGCCGCCAGTTCGTATGCCCGTTTTTGTGCTGCGGCAACGGTATCACCCAATGCTGTCACGCACAGAACACGCCCGCCATTCGTCACAACATCCTTATCGTTTAACCTGGTGCCCGCATGGAAGACTTTTCCGTCTTCTGCATCCTGCTGCGGCAGTCCGGAAATGACATTGCCCGTGTTGTAATCGCCAGGGTATCCGCCTGCCGCCAGCACTACGCCTAACGACGGACGATCGTCCCAGACCGAGTCTTTCTCATCCAGCTTGCCAGCACAGGCTGCCAGACACAGCTCTACCAGATCTGAACGCATACGCAACATAATGGGCTGTGTTTCCGGATCGCCAAAACGGCAGTTAAATTCAATGACCTTGGGCTGCCCATCAGCGGAAATCATCAGGCCAGCATACAGGAAGCCGGTATAGACATTGCCTTCTGCCGCCATACCTTTGACCGTTGGCCAAATCACCTGATCCATTACGCGTTGATGAACATCATCCGTCACCACCGGTGCGGGAGAATAAGCGCCCATACCACCCGTGTTCGGGCCGGTATCTTTATCGCCCACTCGCTTATGATCCTGACTGGTGGCCATCGGCAGTACGTTTTCACCATCAACCATCACGATAAAACTGGCTTCTTCACCGTCCAGAAATTCTTCCACTACGATACGATGGCCCGCATCACCAAACGCGTTGCCAGCCAGCATATCCTGAATCGCATTTTCAGCTTCTTGTTGTGTCATCGCAACAATGACGCCTTTCCCGGCAGCCAAACCATCCGCTTTGATCACGATAGGCGCACCTTTGGCACGCACGTAGGCCAAAGCCGGCTCGACTTCGGTAAAGTTCTGATATTCGGCCGTCGGGATTTTATGACGGGCGAGGAAATCCTTGGTAAAGGCTTTTGAACCCTCTAACTGGGCGGCAGCCTGAGTCGGGCCAAAAATTTTCAGACCAGCATCACGAAATGCATCGACTACGCCAATAACCAGAGGGGCTTCCGGGCCGACAATGGTTAAACCAATATCGTTTGCTTGCGCAAAAGTGAGCAGCGCGGGGATATCGGTCGCGGAAATGTCGACATTAATCAGTGACGGCTCCAGTGCGGTGCCGGCGTTGCCTGGCGCGACATAAACTTTATCTGCCAGCGGAGACTGTGCGGCTTTCCAGGCAAGCGCATGTTCACGTCCACCATTACCAATAATTAATATGTTCATATCAAGTCTGCTCCGGAATTAATGGCGGAAATGGCGCATGTCGGTAAAGATCATCGCTATGCCGTGTTCGTTAGCGGCGGCAATAACCTCATCGTCACGAATGGAACCACCTGGTTGGATAACGCAGGTAATACCGACCGCAGCCGCTGCATCAATGCCATCGCGGAACGGGAAGAAAGCATCGGATGCCATCGCGGAACCTTTGACTTCCAGACCTTCATCGCCAGCTTTGATACCGGCGATCTTCGCAGAGTAAACGCGGCTCATTTGTCCTGCGCCTATGCCGATGGTCATATTGTCACGGGCGTAGACAATCGCATTGGATTTGACGAACTTGGCCACTTTCCAACAGAACAGTGCATCGCGTAATTCTTGCTCGCTGGGCTGACGTTCAGTCACAACACGTAGCTGAGAGGCATCAACCATACCCAGATCGCGATCCTGTACCAGCAGCCCACCGTTGACACGTTTGAAATCCAGGCCAGGAATACGTTGTTGCCATTCACCGCAGGTAAGGACACGGACGTTTTGCTTGGCGGCTGTCACTTTTAAGGCGGCTTCACTGACAGAAGGGGCGATAATCACTTCTACAAACTGGCGGCTGATGATGGCTTGTGCGGTTTCTTCATCCAGTTCGCGATTAAACGCGATGATGCCACCAAAAGCTGAAGTTGGATCGGTTTTATAAGCGCGTTCGTAAGCATCAAGGATAGAACCGCCTGTCGCAACGCCGCACGGGTTGGCATGTTTCACAATTACGCAGGCTGCATCAGTAAACTCTTTCACACATTCCAACGCGGCGTCAGTGTCCGCGATATTATTGTAAGACAGCGCTTTGCCCTGTAACTGCTGAGACGTTGCGACGGATGCTTCAGTCACATTCTCCTCTATATAGAAGGCCGCCTGCTGATGGCTGTTCTCGCCATAGCGCATATCTTGCTTCTTGATGTAATTCAGATTCAGTGTACGAGGGAAATGACCCGACGGTTTATTTGTCTCACCATGATAGGCGGGAACCAGCGCACCGAAATAGTTTGCGATCATGCTGTCGTAAGCCGCCGTGTGCTCGAACGCTTTGATAGCCAGATCAAAACGGGTTTCATAAGTCAGAGAACCGTCGTTGGCGTCGATTTCATTAATGATGGCGGTGTAATCGCTGCTTTTGACTACGATAGCGACATCTTTATGGTTTTTGGCAGCGGAACGAACCATGGTTGGACCACCGATATCGATATTCTCGATGGCGTCTTCCAGCGTACAGTTTTCACGGGCTACCGTCTGGGCAAAGGGATAAAGGTTCACGACGACCATATCAATCGGTTTGATGTCGTGCTGCGTCATGATGGCATCATCCTGACCGCGACGGCCCAGAATGCCACCATGAACCTTCGGGTGCAGGGTTTTGACTCGTCCATCCATCATTTCCGGGAATCCGGTGTAGTCTGATACCTCTGTTACCGGCAAACCCGCATCGGCCAGCAAACGCGCTGTGCCTCCGGTAGAAAGAAGCTCGACGCCACGTTGGGACAGAGCCTGAGCAAATTCGACAATACCTGCTTTGTCAGAAACGCTGAGCAGAGCGCGGCGGATAGGACGACGTTGTTGCATGATGATTTTATCCCTTGGATTTGGGTAGTCATTAAAGAACGTTACGTGAATATCGTCTTCTTCTTCAAAGCGATTTTGCGAGATAAAGAAAAAATTCAGTTAGCGTTCACAAAAAAGGTCGTATTTTGAGGCGGTAGAATTGTAGCGAAAACGTTTGCGTGATGCTCGTCTAATTTTAATTAGAATCCATCCTGTGGATAAGTTTGTGCAAAAGAGGGTATAAAGCAGGATTTTGCTGTGGAATGCAGCAAACAGTTATTTTTATGCAAAATACCTATTGCGGACAGCGGAGAAGTCCCTATAATGCGCCTCCACTGACACGGCAACGGCGGCTTATGCGGTTGCGATGACAGTCGGAAGTCAGGCATCAATCACTTGACTTCACAGCGGAAAAGCATAGACTATGCGGCCCGCGCCACAGGTTAATGTGGCAACGCTCTTTAACAATTTAATCAGACAATCTGTGTGGGCACTCACAAGACCGTATCTTGATGATATAAAAA
>NZ_KZ819044.1 GCF_003115845.1 Brenneria roseae subsp. roseae
CGGGTGAGAACGTGGGCGTTCTGCTGCGCGGTACCAAACGTGACGACGTAGAGCGTGGTCAGGTCCTGGCTAAACCGGGTTCAATCAAGCCGCACACTCAGTTTGAATCTGAAGTGTATATCCTGAGCAAAGATGAAGGCGGCCGTCATACGCCGTTCTTCAAAGGCTACCGTCCGCAGTTCTACTTCCGTACCACTGACGTGACCGGTACCATCGAACTGCCGGAAGGCGTAGAGATGGTCATGCCGGGCGACAACATCAAGATGGTGGTAAATCTGATTGCCCCAATCGCGATGGACGACGGTTTGCGTTTCGCTATCCGTGAAGGCGGTCGTACCGTTGGTGCGGGCGTTGTTGCTAAAGTTATCGCTTAATCGCTGATACACTAACAGCATAAAAAGGCACTTCGGTGCCTTTTTTTATACCTGCTTATCTAAATGTGAATTGAAATAAAAACCATTCCTATTTACAATGGCGCACTGGTTAAAAAATCGCAGGGAGTGATTTTAAACGCCGCGGGGGTGGCAGGGCAGGACGCCGGTCATAAAAAATGAGTTGCTCTGGTATGTATGTTTGCTTGTGTAATGCCATCTCTGATAAAGCGATCCGTAATGCGGTTCGTCAGCATCAACCTCAGTCTATGCAGCAGTTGCGTAAGTTGGTTCCTATTGGAACGGATTGTGGCAAATGTATCCGCCAGGCGAGAGTTATCTTTGAGGATGAACAGGCTAAAGTCCCTGATATGTATGAAGTAGCATAAAATGTAGGGTCTTTTTTTGACTCTATCTGCTTACTGGTTCTACACTTTTAAGAACTGGAGCGGAGGAGTGTGTCATGAAAGGCGATAAAAAAGTCATTACGTATTTGAATAAGTTATTGGGCAATGAGCTGGTAGCAATCAACCAATATTTCCTGCATGCCCGAATGTTTAAAAACTGGGGGCTGACCCGTCTCAACGATCACGAGTATCATGAGTCCATTGACGAAATGAAACACGCCGATCGCTATATTGAACGAATTCTTTTTCTCGAAGGTGTTCCCAATCTGCAAGATTTGGGGAAACTGAATATCGGCGAAGATGTCGAGGAGATTTTTCGTTCCGATCTTCAACTTGAGTTAGATGGCGCCAAGGATTTACGTGAGGCCATCGCTTACTCGGATTCTGTGCATGATTATGTCAGCAGAGATCTGATGATAGAAATCCTGGCTGACGAAGAAGGCCATATCGACTGGCTGGAAACCGAGCTGGACCTGATATCCCGCCTTGGCATACAAAACTATCTGCAGAGCCAGCTTAAAGAACAATAAATTGCGCTTTAAATCATGACCTATCTATTACGGCCGGGCATATTGTTGCCCGGCCGCCACATTAAATCATTTCACCCTTCTTGTTGCTTCCTGAATCAATTTGCGTATAATGCGCGAGCTTACTAAAACTAAGGTAAGCCTGATTCGATTTGAGTCAGAGGGCTAAGTTATTAATTAGCCAAACAATACTCCCGATATGGGGGTTATGTACCGACGATTACACTCCCCCATCAATCGAAATGGGTGTGAGGAGTAGTTATTTATGTTTATAAAATAATTGGAGCTCTGGTCTCATGCAGAACCAAAGAATCCGTATCCGCCTGAAAGCGTTTGATCATCGTCTGATTGATCAATCAACCGCGGAAATCGTCGAGACTGCCAAGCGCACTGGTGCGCAAGTCCGTGGTCCGATCCCGCTGCCGACCCGCAAAGAGCGCTTTACCGTTCTGATTTCTCCGCACGTCAATAAAGATGCGCGCGATCAGTATGAAATTCGCACTCACAAGCGTCTGGTTGACATCGTTGAGCCAACCGAGAAAACCGTTGATGCTCTGATGCGTCTGGATCTGGCTGCCGGTGTAGACGTGCAGATCAGCCTGGGTTAATCAGGTCATTGAGCGATTGAGAGGTTGAAACAATGATTGGTTTAGTCGGTAAAAAAGTGGGCATGACCCGTATCTTCACTGAAGATGGCGTATCTATCCCCGTAACCGTTATCGAAATTGAAGCAAACCGCGTCACTCAGGTTAAAGACCTGACTAACGACGGTTACCGCGCTGTGCAGGTAACTACCGGTGCTAAAAAAGCAAACCGTGTTACCAAACCAGAAGCGGGTCACTTTGCTAAAGCTGGTGTTGAAGCTGGCCGCGTCCTGCGTGAATTCCGTCTGTCTGAAGGCGAAGAATTCTCTGTAGGTCAGAGCATTAGTGTTGAAATTTTCGCAGACGTTAAAAAAGTAGACGTTACTGGTACATCTAAAGGTAAAGGGTTTGCCGGCACAGTTAAGCGCTGGAACTTCCGTACCCAGGATGCTACCCACGGTAACTCCTTGTCTCACCGCGTTCCGGGTTCTATCGGTCAGAACCAGACTCCGGGCAAAGTGTTCAAAGGCAAGAAAATGGCAGGCCAACTGGGCAACGAGCGTGTAACCGTTCAGAGCCTGGATGTAGTGCGTGTTGACGCTGAGCGCAACCTGCTGCTGGTTAAGGGTGCTGTTCCGGGTGCAACCGGTAGCGACCTGATCGTTAAACCAGCTGTGAAGGCGTGAGGAGATAGCAATGGAATTAGTATTGAAAGACGCGCAAAGCGCGCTGACTGTTTCCGAAACTACCTTCGGTCGTGATTTCAACGAAGCGCTGGTACACCAGGTTGTTGTTGCTTACGCAGCAGGTGCCCGTCAAGGTACTCGCGCTCAGAAGACCCGTGCTGAAGTAACTGGTTCCGGTAAGAAACCATGGCGTCAGAAAGGTACTGGCCGTGCGCGTTCTGGTTCTATCAAGAGCCCGATCTGGCGTTCCGGTGGTGTAACCTTTGCTGCCAAGCCTCAGGATCACAGTCAGAAAGTTAACAAAAAGATGTACCGCGGCGCGCTGAAAAGCATCTTGTCCGAACTGGTACGTCAAGATCGTCTGATCGTTGTCGAGAAGTTCTCTGTAGAAGCGCCGAAAACCAAGCTGCTGGCACAGAAACTGAAAGACATGGCGCTGGAAGACGTGCTGATTATCACCGGTGAACTGGATGAGAATCTGTTCCTGGCGGCGCGCAACCTGTACAAGGTTGACGTGCGTGATGCAGCAGGTATCGACCCAGTTAGCCTGATCGCCTTCGACAAAGTCGTCATGACTGCTGATGCTGTTAAGCAAGTTGAGGAGATGCTGGCATGATCCGTGAAGAACGTCTGCTGAAAGTATTGCGCGCGCCGCACGTTTCTGAAAAAGCGTCTACTGCGATGGAAAAGAACAACACCATCGTGCTCAAAGTTGCTAAAGACGCGACTAAAGCAGAAATCAAAGCTGCCGTGCAGAAACTGTTTGAAGTCGAAGTCAATGATGTTCGCACCCTGATAGTTAAAGGAAAAGTGAAACGTCATGGACAGCGTATCGGTCGTCGTAGCGACTGGAAAAAAGCTTACGTCACCCTGAAAGAAGGCCAGAATCTGGACTTCATCGGCGGCGCAGAGTAAGTCGGAGGAGTAAAGAACAATGGCAATTGTTAAATGTAAACCGACATCTCCGGGTCGTCGCCACGTTGTTAAAGTGGTTAACCCTGAGCTGCACAAGGGCAAACCTTATGCCCCGTTGCTGGAAAAGAGCAGCAAATCCGGTGGCCGTAACAACAATGGCCGCATCACTACCCGTCATATCGGTGGTGGTCATAAACAGCAATATCGTCTGGTTGACTTCAAACGCAATAAAGATGGTATTCCTGCTGTTGTTGAGCGTCTGGAGTACGATCCGAACCGTTCCGCGAACATCGCGCTGGTTCTGTACAAAGACGGCGAACGCCGTTACATCCTGGCGCCGAAAGGCCTGAAAGCAGGTGACCAGATTCAATCTGGCGTTGATGCTGCAATCAAAACTGGCAACACCTTGCCGATGCGTAACATTCCTGTCGGTTCAACGGTTCACAACGTAGAAATGAAACCAGGTAAAGGCGGCCAGCTGGCTCGCTCAGCCGGTGCCTACGTTCAGATCGTTGCGCGCGATGGCGCGTACGTTACCCTGCGTCTGCGCTCTGGCGAAATGCGTAAAGTCGAATCTGACTGCCGCGCTACGCTGGGCGAAGTCGGCAACGCTGAGCATATGCTGCGCGTTCTGGGTAAAGCAGGTGCTGCACGCTGGCGTGGTGTTCGTCCTACCGTTCGCGGTACGGCGATGAACCCGGTAGACCACCCGCACGGTGGTGGTGAAGGTCGTAACTTTGGTAAGCACCCGGTAACTCCGTGGGGCGTTCAGACCAAAGGTAAGAAGACCCGCAGCAACAAGCGTACTGATAAATTTATCGTACGTCGCCGTACTAAATAATCTTAGAGGATAAACCATGCCACGTTCTCTCAAGAAAGGTCCATTTATTGACCTGCACTTGCTGAAGAAGGTAGAGAAAGCGGTGGAAAGCGGTGACAAGAAGCCTTTGCGCACTTGGTCCCGTCGTTCAACGATCTTTCCAAACATGATCGGTTTGACCATCGCTGTCCATAATGGTCGTCAGCACGTTCCGGTGTTTGTTTCCGATGAAATGGTCGGTCACAAACTGGGTGAATTCGCGCCGACTCGTACTTATCGCGGCCACGCGGCCGATAAAAAGGCCAAGAAGCGCTAAGGTAGGAGGAAGAGATGGAAACTATCGCTAAACATCGCCACGCTCGTTCTTCTGCCCAGAAGGTTCGCCTGGTGGCTGACCTGATTCGCGGTAAGAAAGTGTCGCAAGCTCTGGATATTCTGACCTACACCAACAAGAAAGCTGCTGGTCTGGTTAAAAAAGTGCTGGAGTCTGCCATTGCTAACGCAGAACACAACGATGGCGCTGACATTGATGATCTGAAAGTTGCGAAAATCTTCGTCGACGAAGGCCCAAGCATGAAGCGCATTATGCCGCGTGCTAAAGGTCGTGCGGATCGCATCCTGAAGCGTACCAGCCACATTACTGTGGTTGTGTCCGATCGCTGAGACTCTGGAGACTAGCAATGGGTCAGAAAGTACATCCTAATGGTATTCGACTGGGTATTGTCAAACCTTGGAACTCTACCTGGTACGCAAATACCAAAGAATTCGCTGACAACCTGGACAGTGACTTTAAAGTTCGTAAATACCTGACGAAGGAACTGGAGAAGGCTTCCGTTTCTCGTATCGTTATTGAACGTCCGGCTAAAAGCATCCGTGTGACTATTCACACCGCTCGCCCGGGTATCGTTATCGGTAAAAAAGGTGAAGATGTTGAAAAACTGCGCAAAGTCGTAGCGGATATCGCTGGCGTACCTGCACAGATCAATATCGCCGAAGTTCGTAAACCTGAACTGGACGCAAAACTGGTTGCTGACAGCATCACTTCTCAGCTGGAGCGTCGTGTGATGTTCCGTCGTGCGATGAAGCGTGCCGTACAGAACGCCATGCGTCTGGGCGCTAAAGGGATCAAGGTTGAAGTAAGCGGCCGTCTGGGCGGCGCTGAAATCGCGCGTACCGAATGGTACCGTGAAGGTCGCGTTCCGTTGCACACGCTGCGTGCGGATATCGACTACAACACTTCCGAAGCGCACACCACTTATGGTGTTATCGGTGTGAAGGTATGGATCTTCAAAGGTGAGATCCTGGGTGGTATGGCTGCCGTTGAACAACCGGAAAAACCGGCTGCTCAACCTAAAAAGCAGCAGCGTAAAGGCCGCAAGTAAGGAGAGTCGCTGATGTTACAACCAAAGCGTACAAAATTCCGTAAGATGCACAAAGGCCGCAACCGTGGTCTGGCTGCCGGTACGGATGTTAGCTTCGGCACTTTCGGTCTGAAAGCTGTTGGCCGCGGTCGCCTGACTGCTCGTCAAATCGAAGCTGCACGTCGTGCCATGACCCGTGCCGTTAAGCGTCAAGGTAAGATCTGGATCCGTGTATTCCCGGACAAACCGATCACTGAAAAGCCGCTTGAAGTCCGTATGGGTAAAGGTAAAGGTAACGTAGAGTATTGGGTTGCCTTGATTCAGCCAGGTAAAGTCCTGTACGAAATGGACGGTGTGCCGGAAGAGTTAGCCCGTGAGGCATTCCAACTGGCAGCAGCGAAACTGCCGATCAAAACCACCTTTGTAACTAAGACGGTGATGTAATGAAAGCACAAGAGCTGCGTGAAAAGAGCGTTGAAGAGCTGAACACTGAGCTGCTCGAACTGCTGCGCGAACAATTCAATCTGCGCATGCAGGCGGCAAGTGGCCAGCTGCAACAAACTCACCTGTTGAAACAAGTGCGTCGTAATGTTGCACGTGTTAAGACTTTACTGACTGAGAAGGCGGGTGCGTAATGACCGATAAAATCCGTACTCTGCAAGGCCGCGTCGTTAGCGACAAAATGGAGAAATCCATGGTTGTTGCCATCGAACGTTTCGTGAAACACCCGCTTTACGGTAAGTTCATTAAACGTACGACCAAGCTGCACGTACATGACGAAAACAACGAATGCGGTATCGGTGACGTGGTTGAAATCCGCGAATGCCGTCCGCTGTCCAAAACTAAGTCTTGGACGCTTGTTCGCGTTGTAGAGAAAGCGATTCTGTAATACAGTAGCGCTCTTCTCAATATGATAAACGGCTCAGTGAATGAGCCGTTTATTTTTTCTACCCATAACAAGGAAGCGGTGTTATAATGCTGCGCCCTTAATTATGGGGTATTTTAATGGCCTATTATGGGTCCTAAAGTAGTAGTTGACATTAGCGGAGCACTAACATGATCCAAGAACAGACTATGCTGAATGTGGCCGACAACTCCGGTGCACGTCGCGTAATGTGTATCAAGGTTCTAGGTGGCTCGCACCGTCGCTACGCAGGCGTCGGCGATATCATCAAAATTACCATCAAGGAAGCAATTCCTCGCGGTAAGGTGAAGAAAGGCGATGTGCTGAAGGCGGTTGTGGTGCGCACCAAGAAGGGTGTTCGTCGCCCAGACGGTTCTGTCATTCGCTTCGATGGAAATGCTTGCGTTATTCTAAACAATAACAGCGAACAGCCTATCGGTACGCGTATTTTTGGGCCGGTAACTCGTGAACTGCGTAATGAGAAGTTCATGAAAATTATCTCTCTGGCACCAGAAGTACTCTAAGGAGCGAATCATGGCAGCGAAAATCCGTCGTGATGACGAAGTTATCGTGCTAACCGGCAAAGATAAAGGTAAGCGCGGTAAAGTAAAAAATGTCCTGTCTGCTAGTAAGGTCATTGTTGAAGGTATCAACCTGGTCAAGAAACATCAGAAGCCGGTTCCGGCCCTGAATCAACCAGGCGGCATCGTTGAAAAAGAAGCTGCAATTCAGGTTTCCAACCTTGCAATCTTCAATGCGGCAACTGGTAAGGCTGACCGTGTAGGCTTTAGATTCGAAGACGGCAAAAAAGTCCGTTTCTTTAAATCTAATAGCGAAACTATCAAGTAATTTGGAGTAGTACGATGGCGAAACTGCATGATTACTACAAAGACGAAGTAGTTAAAAAACTCATGACTGAGTTTAGCTACAATTCTGTCATGCAAGTCCCTCGGGTCGAGAAGATCACCCTGAACATGGGTGTTGGTGAAGCGATCGCTGACAAGAAACTGCTGGATAACGCAGCAGCTGACTTGGCGGCAATCTCCGGTCAAAAACCGTTTATCACCAAAGCACGCAAATCTGTTGCAGGCTTCAAAATCCGCCAGGGCTATCCGATCGGCTGTAAAGTAACTCTGCGTGGCGAACGCATGTGGGAGTTCCTTGAGCGACTGATTACCATTGCTGTACCGCGTATCCGTGACTTCCGTGGCCTGTCCGCCAAGTCATTCGATGGCCGTGGTAACTACAGCATGGGTGTGCGTGAGCAGATCATCTTCCCGGAAATCGACTATGACAAAGTCGATCGCGTTCGTGGTTTGGATATTACCATTACCACTACTGCGAAATCCGATGATGAAGGCCGCGCGCTGTTGGCCGCCTTTAACTTCCCGTTCCGCAAGTAAGGTAGGGTTACTAATGGCTAAGCAATCCATGAAAGCACGCGAAGTTGTTCGCGTGAAACTGGCTGATAAATACCGCGCTAAACGCGAGGAATTGAAAGCTATTATCTCTGGTGTGAACTCGTCCGACGAAGAACGTTGGGATGCGGTTCTTAAGCTGCAGACTCTGCCGCGTGATTCCAGCCCGTCTCGTCAGCGTAACCGCTGCCGCCAAACTGGTCGTCCGCACGCTTTCCTGCGGAAGTTCGGGTTGAGCCGTATCAAGGTCCGTGAAGCCGCTATGCGCGGTGAAATTCCGGGTCTGAAAAAGGCTAGCTGGTAATTGTCACCAATTGAATCACGGGAGTAAAGACAGATGAGCATGCAAGATCCGATCGCGGATATGCTGACCCGTATCCGTAACGGTCAAGCCGCGAACAAAGTTGCGGTCACCATGCCTTCCTCCAAGCTGAAAGTGGCAATTGCCAACGTGCTGAAGGAAGAAGGCTATATTGAAGATTTTAAAATCGAAGGCGACGCCAAGCCTGTGCTGGAATTAGAACTTAAATATTTCCAGGGCAAGGCAGTGGTAGAAAGCATTCAGCGAGTAAGCCGTCCAGGTCTGCGCATCTATAAAAGAAAAGATGAGCTGCCAAAAGTTATGGCCGGTTTAGGTATCGCGGTTGTTTCTACCTCTAAAGGTGTTATGACTGATCGTGCAGCTCGCCAGGCAGGTCTTGGTGGCGAGATTATCTGCTACGTAGCTTAATCGGGAGGAAAGAATGTCTCGTGTTGCAAAAGCACCCGTCGTCATTCCTGCCGGCGTAGAGGTAAAACTCAACGGTCAGGAAATTTCGGTTAAGGGTAAAAACGGCGAGCTGAGTCGTAAGATCCACGATGCTGTTGAAGTTAAGCAGGCTGACAACGTTCTGACTTTCGCTCCGCGCGAAGGTTTCGTTGACGGTTGGGCCCAGGCGGGCACGACTCGCGCTCTGCTGAACTCAATGGTTATCGGTGTTACCGAAGGCTTCACTAAGAAGCTGCAACTGGTTGGTGTTGGTTACCGTGCCGCTGTTAAAGGCAACGTAGTGAACCTGTCTCTTGGGTTCTCTCACCCGGTTGATCACGCACTGCCGGCAGGTATTACTGCAGAGTGTCCTAGCCAAACTGAAATCGTGCTGAAAGGCGCGGATAAGCAGGTTATTGGTCAGGTCGCTGCGGAATTACGCGCCTACCGTCGTCCTGAGCCTTACAAAGGCAAGGGTGTCCGTTACGCCGACGAAGTCGTGCGTACCAAAGAGGCTAAGAAGAAGTAAGGTAACACTATGGATAAGAAAGCAGCTCGTATCCGTCGTGCGACCCGCGCACGCCGCAAGCTCCAGGAACTGGGTGCGACGCGTCTGGTGGTACATCGTACCCCGCGCCATATTTATGCGCAGGTCATCGCACCGAACGGTTCTGAAGTCCTGGTAGCCGCTTCTACTGTAGAAAAAGCTATCGCTGAACAACTGAAGTATACCGGTAACAAAGATGCAGCTATCGCAGTAGGTAAAGCTATTGCTGAACGCGCGTTGGAAAAAGGCATCAAAGACGTTGCTTTTGACCGTTCCGGTTTCCAATATCATGGTCGAGTCCAGGCACTGGCAGATGCTGCCCGTGAAGCTGGCCTTCAGTTCTAAGGTAGAGGTGTAAGATGGCTCACATCGAGAAACAAGCTGGCGAACTGCAGGAAAAGCTGATCGCGGTAAATCGCGTATCTAAAACCGTTAAAGGTGGTCGTATTTTTAGCTTCACCGCACTGACTGTAGTGGGTGATGGCAACGGCCGCGTCGGTTTTGGTTACGGAAAAGCACGCGAAGTTCCGGCAGCGATCCAGAAAGCGATGGAAAAAGCCCGTCGCAATATGATGAATGTCGCGCTGAACAACGGCACCCTGCAGCACCCGGTTAAAGGTGCTCACACGGGTTCTCGTGTGTTCATGCAGCCGGCTTCCGAAGGTACCGGTATTATCGCCGGTGGTGCAATGCGCGCCGTCCTGGAAGTCGCAGGGGTACACAACGTATTGGCTAAGGCCTATGGTTCCACCAACCCGATTAACGTGGTTCGTGCAACGATTGATGGTCTGGCTAATATGAAGTCCCCGGAAATGGTCGCTGCCAAGCGTGGTAAATCCGTTGAAGAAATTCTGGGGTAATTAACCATGGCAAAGACTATTAAAATAACTCAAACCCGTAGTGCAATCGGTCGTCTGCCGAAACATAAGGCAACGCTGCTTGGCCTGGGTCTGCGTCGTATTGGTCATACTGTTGAACGTGAGGATACTCCTGCGGTTCGCGGTATGGTCAACGCGGTTTCCTATATGGTTAAAGTGGAGGAGTAACAGATGCGTTTGAATACTCTGTCTCCGGCCGAAGGCGCCAAACATGCTCCTAAGCGTGTAGGTCGTGGTATCGGTTCCGGCCTGGGTAAAACCGGCGGACGCGGCGTCAAGGGTCAGAACTCTCGTTCTGGCGGTGGCGTGCGTCGCGGTTTCGAAGGCGGTCAGATGCCTTTATACCGTCGCCTGCCGAAATTCGGTTTTACTTCTCGCAAAGCGATGGTCACGGCAGAGATTCGTCTGTCTGACCTGGCTAAAGTAGAAGGCGACGTCGTTGACCTGAATACGCTGAAAGCCGCTAATGTTATTGGCGTTCAGATCGAATTTGCGAAAGTGATTCTGTCAGGTGAAGTTGCTCGTCCGGTAACGATTCGTGGTCTGCGTGTCACTAAAGGCGCTCGTGCTGCTATCGAAGCTGCTGGCGGTAAAATTGAGGAATAAGTAGCAGATGGCCAAACAACCAGGATTAGATTTTCAAAGTGCTAAAGGCGGAGTTGGCGAACTGAAGCGCAGACTATTGTTTGTTATCGGTGCGCTGATTGTTTTCCGTATTGGCTCTTTTATCCCAATTCCTGGTATTGATGCCACTGTGCTTGCCAAATTGCTTGAACAGCAGCGAGGCACCATCATTGAAATGTTTAACATGTTCTCTGGTGGTGCTCTCAGTCGTGCTTCTATCTTTGCTCTGGGTATTATGCCGTATATTTCGGCGTCAATTATTATCCAGCTGTTAACGGTGGTTCATCCCACGTTGGCGGAAATAAAGAAAGAAGGGGAGGCTGGCCGTCGCAAGATTAGCCAGTACACCCGTTACGGCACTCTGGTATTGGCCATATTCCAGTCGATCGGTATTGCTACCGGTTTGCCGAATATGCCTGGGATGCAAGGCTTGGTGTTAAATCCAGGCTTTGCTTTCTACTTTACCGCTGTTGTCAGCCTGGTTACCGGGACGATGTTCCTGATGTGGCTGGGTGAACAGATTACTGAACGGGGTATCGGTAACGGTATTTCGATCATAATCTTTGCTGGTATTGTTGCGGGATTGCCGCCGGCCATTGGCCATACCATCGAGCAAGCGCGGCAAGGCGACCTGCACTTCCTCCTGTTGCTGTTGGTTGCAGTTTTAGTGTTTGCAGTAACCTTCTTCGTTGTTTTCATTGAGCGTGGTCAACGGCGTATTGTCGTCAACTATGCCAAGCGTCAACAAGGACGTCGTGTTTATGCAGCACAGAGTACGCATTTACCGTTGAAAGTGAACATGGCGGGGGTTATCCCGGCTATTTTTGCTTCCAGCATTATTCTGTTCCCAGCCACGATTGCATCCTGGTTCGGGGGCGGTACCGGTTGGAACTGGCTGACTACAATTTCGATGTATTTGCAGCCAGGACAGCCGCTTTATGTGTTACTCTATGCGACTGCAATCATCTTCTTCTGTTTCTTCTACACTGCGTTGGTTTTCAACCCTCGTGAAACAGCAGATAACCTGAAGAAGTCCGGTGCATTCGTGCCAGGAATTCGTCCGGGAGAGCAAACGGCGAAATATATCGATAAAGTAATGACTCGTCTGACTTTGATTGGTGCGATGTATATTACTTTTATCTGCCTGATCCCGGAGTTCATGCGTGACGCAATGAAAGTGCCCTTCTATTTTGGCGGTACGTCATTATTGATCGTTGTTGTGGTCATCATGGACTTTATGGCTCAAGTGCAAACTCTGATGATGTCGAGTCAGTACGAGTCTGCATTGAAGAAAGCAAACCTGAAAGGCTATAACCGTTAATCGGGCGAGCTTGAGAAGTTACGGAGAGTAAAAATGAAAGTTCGTGCTTCCGTCAAGAAATTATGTCGTAACTGTAAGATTGTTAAGCGTAACGGTGTCGTTCGTGTGATCTGCAGTGCCGAGCCGAAGCATAAACAGCGTCAAGGCTGATTATCTCGCATATTTTTCTTGCAAAGTTGGGTTGAGCTGGCTAGATTAGCCAGCCAATCTTTTGTCTGTAACTGCAATACTATTTGAGTATCCTGAAAACGGGCTTTTCAGAATGGTATTGCTGTATAAAATTGTAGGAGTGCATAGTGGCCCGTATAGCAGGCATTAACATTCCTGATCATAAACATACCGTTATCGCATTAACGGCGATCTACGGTATCGGTAAGACTCGTTCGCAGGCAATTTGCGCTGCTTCGGATATTGCCGAAAATGTTAAGATCAGTGAGCTGTCTGAAGAGCAAATCGATAAGCTGCGTGACGAAGTTGCCAAGTTTGTTGTCGAAGGCGATCTGCGTCGTGAAGTTACCCTGAGCATCAAGCGTCTTATGGACCTTGGTACTTATCGTGGTTTGCGTCATCGTCGTGGTCTGCCGGTTCGCGGTCAGCGTACCAAGACTAACGCCCGTACCCGTAAGGGTCCGCGCAAACCGATCAAGAAATAATCGGGGTGATTGAATAATGGCAAAGGCACCTATTCGTGCACGTAAGCGTGTAAGAAAGCAAGTCTCTGACGGTGTGGCTCATATCCATGCTTCTTTCAACAACACCATCGTAACTATTACCGATCGTCAGGGTAATGCGCTGGGTTGGGCAACTGCCGGTGGTTCCGGTTTCCGTGGTTCTCGTAAATCCACTCCGTTCGCCGCTCAGGTTGCAGCAGAGCGCTGTGCTGAAGCAGTGAAAGAGTACGGTATCAAGAACTTGGAAGTTATGGTTAAAGGACCTGGTCCGGGCCGTGAGTCTACTATCCGCGCATTGAACGCGGCTGGTTTCCGCATCACTAATATTACTGATGTGACTCCGATCCCTCATAACGGTTGTCGTCCGCCGAAAAAGCGCCGCGTATAACGCCGCTTTTAGGATTGTTGGAGAAAGAAAATGGCAAGATATTTGGGTCCTAAGCTCAAGCTGAGCCGTCGTGAAGGCACCGACCTGTTTCTGAAGTCTGGTGTTCGTGCGATCGATTCCAAGTGTAAAATTGAACAAGCTCCTGGCCAGCATGGTGCGCGTAAACCGCGTCTGTCTGACTATGGTGTGCAGTTACGTGAAAAGCAAAAAGTTCGCCGTATGTACGGTGTGCTGGAACGCCAGTTCCGTAACTATTACAAAGAAGCAGCACGTCTGAAAGGCAACACTGGTGCGAACCTGTTGCAATTACTGGAAGGCCGTCTGGATAACGTTGTTTATCGTATGGGTTTTGGCGCTACTCGTGCAGAAGCACGTCAGCTGGTTAGCCATAAAGCCATCATGGTAAACGGTCGCGTTGTTAGCATCGCTTCTTATCAGGTATCCCCGAATGACGTAGTCAGCATCCGTGAGAAAGCGAAAAAGCAATCTCGCGTTAAGGCCGCTCTGGAGCTGGCTGAACAGCGTGAAAAGCCAACTTGGCTGGAAGTTGATGCTGCCAAGATGGAAGGTGTGTTCAAACGTATTCCTGAACGTACCGATCTGTCTGCGGACATTAATGAACACCTGATCGTCGAGCTTTACTCCAAGTAAAGCTTAGTACCAAAGAGAGGACACAATGCAGGGTTCTGTGACAGAGTTTCTAAAACCGCGCCTGGTTGATATCGAGCAAGTGAGTTCGACGCACGCCAAGGTGACCCTTGAGCCGTTAGAGCGGGGCTTCGGCCATACTCTTGGCAACGCACTGCGCCGTATTCTGCTTTCATCCATGCCAGGTTGCGCGGTGACCGAGGTTGAGATTGATGGTGTACTGCATGAGTACAGCACCAAAGAAGGCGTACAGGAAGACATCCTGGAAATCCTGCTCAACCTGAAAGGGCTGGCGGTGAGAGTTCAAGGAAAAGATGAAGTTATTCTTACCCTGAATAAATCTGGCATTGGCCCTGTGACTGCAGCCGACATCGTCCATGATGGTGATGTCGAAATCGTCAAGCCACAGCACTTGATCTGCCATCTGACCGATGAAAACGCGGCTATCAGCATGCGTATTAAAGTTCAGCGTGGTCGTGGTTATGTGCCGGCATCTGCCCGTATTCATACGGAAGAAGATGAGCGCCCGATTGGTCGTCTGTTAGTCGATGCTTGCTACAGCCCTGTAGAGCGTATTGCCTACAATGTTGAAGCAGCTCGCGTAGAACAGCGTACTGATTTGGACAAGCTGGTCATCGAAATGGAAACCAATGGCACAATCGATCCTGAAGAGGCGATCCGCCGTGCGGCGACCATTCTGGCTGAACAACTTGAAGCTTTTGTTGACCTGCGTGATGTGCGTCAGCCAGAAGTTAAAGAAGAAAAACCAGAATTCGATCCGATCCTGCTGCGCCCTGTTGACGATCTGGAATTGACTGTCCGCTCTGCTAACTGCCTTAAGGCAGAAGCTATCCACTACATCGGTGATCTGGTACAGCGTACCGAGGTTGAGCTGTTGAAAACGCCTAACCTGGGTAAAAAATCTCTTACTGAGATTAAAGATGTGCTGGCTTCACGTGGTTTGTCTCTGGGCATGCGTCTGGAAAACTGGCCACCGGCAAGCATTGCTGATGAGTAACCAGATCACAGGTTAAGGTTTTACTGAGAAGGATAAGGTCATGCGCCATCGTAAGAGTGGTCGTCAACTGAACCGTAACAGCAGCCATCGTCAGGCTATGTTCCGTAACATGGCTAGTTCTTTGGTTCGTCATGAGATTATCAAGACGACCCTGCCGAAAGCGAAAGAGCTGCGTCGTGTTGTTGAACCGCTGATTACTCTTGCCAAGACCGACAGCGTTGCTAATCGTCGTCTGGCATTCGCCCGTACTCGTGATAACGAGATCGTGGCAAAACTGTTTAATGAACTGGGCCCGCGTTTCGCGAGCCGTGCCGGTGGTTACACTCGTATTCTGAAGTGTGGCTTCCGTGCAGGCGACAATGCGCCGATGGCATACATCGAGCTCGTTGATCGTGCAGCTTCTCAAACAGAAGAAGTCGCTACTGCAGAGTAATCTGTAAGAGCATAAAAAAACCGGGGAAACCCGGTTTTTTTATGTCTGAAATACGGTTAACCTTGATGAGAGTGACACTACTTCAGAGGTTATGATGTGGTTAATTGATGAAATGGTTGAACGTCATATTGCCCGCGCTCTGCAAGAGGGCGCGTTTGATAATCTTCCCGGTTCGGGGCGTCCGTTAGCTTTGGATGATGATAGTGCTGTGCCTCCAGATCTCAGAGTTGCCTATCGTTTGCTTAAAAATGCAGGATGCCTACCGGTTGAACTGCAAGAGCGTAAGGAAGCATTAGAATTGACGGATATTCTGCGTACTATTTGTCGGGAGTCGCCTGATTATCAAGAAGCGTCGCAGCGTCTGCGAGTGCTTGAATTGAGCTTACGTCAAAAGGGGATGAATACTGATTTCCTACACGGCGAATATGCATCATTACTGAAAAAAAGGTTTTAAGTGCGGTAATAAATTATTCTGACCAGTCTGTTTTAACCTTATTTTCTGCACTATACTCTTCACGCTTGATTTCTATCATCCATCCTATGAGGAGTGATTATGACTACCTATCGTCATAAACGAGGGAAGATCCAGGATAATGCTATCGAAGCATTGCTACATGACCCACTGTTTCGCCAACGAGTAGAGGTTAATGTAAAAGGCAAAGGTAGCTATCGTAGAAAAGACAAACATGCAAAGAAGGGAAACTGGGAGGTCAGCGGTAAGAAATCAAATGATTATTTACCGCTGACCTTTTTGTTTTCTGATATGAAACGTTGTGGCACAATGTATTTTATAGATCGCTTCTTTAAGATGTTTACAGTTTAGACTGTTGTTGATCTTTTAGCAGATCGCGAATTTCAGCTAATAATGTCTCTTCCGCACTTGGTTTTGGTGGTTCAGCTGGCGCATCTTCTTGTTTACGGCGCATTTTATTCATTAGCTTGATTGCCATGAAAATGGCAAACGCAACAATAATGAAATCAAAGATATTCTGAATAAAAACACCGTAGTGCATAATTACCGCAGGTATATCTCCCTGAGCATCACGTAAAACCAGGCTGAATTGTTTGAAATCAACGCCGCCGATCAGTAACCCTAAAGGGGGCATGATGATATCAGAGACCAGTGACGAAACAATTTTACCAAAAGCGGCACCAATGATTACCCCGACAGCCAGATCTACAACATTACCGCGCATAGCAAATTCGCGGAATTCTTTAATAATACTCATAACCACTCTCCTTGATAAAAGATCAATTAATTTTAACCAATAGTTTGATATTTTCCACATTGCCCAAACTGATTTAAAAAGGCATATCCCGGCAATTATAAAAAGAACGGACTCGGTTGGAATAAACGTTCTACATCTGGTACGAATTTTTTGTCTGTTAAAAACATAATGACATGATCGCCTTGTTCAATATGCGTATTATCATTTGCGATAATGACATCATCGCCCCGAACAATCGCGCCAATGGTTGTACCGGGGGGAAGTTTTATATCTTCAATCGTCCGTCCGACGACTTTTGATGTACCTTCGTCTCCATGAGCGATGGCTTCAATCGCTTCTGCCACCCCTCGGCGAAGAGAAGAAACGCTGACAATATCCGCTTTGCGGACATGGCTGAGCAAAGCCGAGATTGTTGCCTGCTGCGGCGATATGGCAACATCAATGACGCTTCCCTGTACTAAATCGACATAAGCCCGCCGTTGGATAAGGACCATCACTTTTTTGGCCCCCATCCGTTTTGCCAGCATGGCAGACATAATATTGGCTTCATCATCGTTGGTGATAGCGATAAAGACGTCAATTTGTTCAATATGCTCTTCCGCAAGGAGCTCTTGATCTGAAGCATCTCCGTGAAAAACAATGGTGTCTTGCAATAGTTCGGCCAGTTCAGCGGCACGCTCCGCATTTCGTTCTATTAGTTTGATGTTATAACTTTTTTCTAAGCGCTGAGCTAAACCTGCACCAACGTTCCCCCCTCCAACGATCATAATTCGTTTATAGGGTTTCTCCAGGCGCTGTAATTCACTCATCACGGCCCGGATGTGTTGAGACGCGGCGACAAAGAAGACTTCATCACCCGCTTCAATAACGGTAGAACCCTGCGGCCGGATAGGACGGTCATGACGAAAAATTGCCGCCACACGCGTTTCGATATGTGGCATATGTTCACGAATAGAGGATAGCGCGTTGCCGACCAAGGGGCCGCCATAATAAGCATTTACCGCAGCAATACTGACTTTCCCTTGTGCAAAATTGACGACCTGAAGCGCGCCGGGGTATTCAATCAGCTTGTAAATGTTATCAATGACTAGCTGTTCCGGAGAGATTAAATGGTCAATGGGAACGGCTTCGGGCAGAAATAGATGCTCGGACTCGCGGATATATTCAGCAGATCTAATCCGCGCAATACGGTTTGGCGTATTAAAAAGCGAATAGGCAATCTGACATGCAACCATGTTGGTTTCATCGGAATTGGTTACGGCGACCAACATGTCCGCATCTTCTGCGCCGGCCTCACGCAACACGCGTGGGTGAGAGGCGTAGCCTGTGACCACCCGCAGATCAAATTTATCCTGAAGCTGGCGTAAACGAACGGTATCGGTATCGACAACGGTAATATCGTTATTTTCACCTGCCAGATTTTCTGCCAGCGTACCGCCTACCTGACCAGCGCCAAGAATAATAATCTTCATAGTTCATTCTGCCGTATATTCATTGCCGTAGGGGTTTAGACAATACTGGAGCCAATGTCAGTTTTTTACCAGCTTCGCATAAAAGAAACCATCGCCGTCATCGGTGCCAGGCAGTTTCTGTATGCCAGGACTTGTTAAATTTCCTGTGTCTATTAACTGCGCGTTGGTATGGCGACTGAGGAAAGCGGTTATTTGCCGTTGGTTTTCTTCCGGCATAACTGAGCAGGTCGCATAGACCAACGTTCCGCCTGTTTTCAGGTGAGGCCAGACAGCATCAAGAATCTCTTTTTGCAGCATGGCGAGCTCGGCGATGTCATTATCGCGTCGCAGCCATTTTATATCCGGGTGGCGACGAATGACACCAGTTGCTGAGCAAGGCGCATCAAGGAGAATGCGGTCAAATACTTTGTCACCGCACCAGGTTGCCGGGGAACGTCCATCGCCCTGTTTTACCTCGGCATGCAATTGTAAACGCTGTAAATTTTCCTTCACCCGATTTAGCCTTGCATCATCAATATCAATGGCTAAAACATGAGATTTGGGCGCAGCTTCGAGAATATGCGTGGTTTTACCGCCCGGTGCAGCACAGAGATCGAGAATCTGTTCACCATTCTGCGGCGCCAGCCAATAGACGCATCCCTGGGCTGAAGCATCCTGTACCGTAACCCATCCTTGTGAAAATCCAGGGAGAAGATTAACCATACACGGCGTAGATAACCTAATGGCATCGGCATATTCAGGATGAGGGAAAGCTTCAATACCTTCCTGAGCTAATAAAGCAATATACGCATCACGGGTATGATGCAGACGATTGACGCGCAGCCACATTGGCGGACGCTGATTATTCGCGTCGACGATCTCTTTCCATTGCTCTGGGTAGGCATCTTTAAGCCTTTTCAGTAACCAACCGGGGTGCAGGTAATGGGCAGCGTTATTGGCAACCCGCTGGGTTAACTCATCCTGCTGTCGTTGGAACTGTCGTAATACACCATTGATCAGTCCCTTAAGCTGCGGACGTTTCATGGCAACGGCACCTTCGACGGTTTCAGCCAGCGCGGCATGTGCCGGAATGCGCGTATATAACAGCTGATAAATACCGACCATAATGAGGTAATGCAGTGGCCGCTGTTTACCTGTCAGAGGTTTGGACATCAGTTGTTGAATACACCATTCTAATTGCGGCAGAACGCGTAATACGCCAAAGCACAACTCCTGCAGTAATGCGCGGTCTTTATCCGTTATCTCTCGCTGGTAAACAGGCAACAAAGTACTGAGCGATTGCCCGTGATCCAGTACTTGTCCCACCACTTTAGCGGCAATACTGCGAAGATTATATGAGCTTTTCATTCATTAGCGACTACGTGAGAGATTGGGTATACCGGCTATGGCTCTGCCGGTATGGGAATCGATTAGGCCAGAATATTACCGGGTGTAAACCACTCACGGCGTGAGTTAAGTAAATCCTGCGCTTTCATCACTTTTTTGCCGGCAGGTTGCAACTCGATAATATTTAAAATATTTTCCCGAGCGGCTACCTGGATGCCATTCTTGTCTGCTTGCAGGATAGTGCCTGGCTGCGAATGGTGATTGGAAGAAATAACCTCAGCTTTCCACACTTTGATAGGTTGTTCGTCTATCAGGAGGTAGCTTACTGGCCAGGGATTAAAAGCACGAATGCAACGTTCAAGCTGTGCCGCAGAAAGCTGCCAGTCAAGGCGGGCTTCTTCCTTACTGAGTTTCTCAGCATAGGTGGCAAAAGTGTCATCTTGAACTTCTGCTACCGTGCGGGCGCCGGCAAGTTGTTTCAACGTATCCAGAAGCCCGCGTGGACCCAGCTCCGCAAGTTTGCTGTATAGCGTTGCGCTGGTATCCTCTTGAAGGATCGGACACTCGATTTTATGCAGCATTGCGCCGGTATCCAAACCTGCGTCCATCTGCATAATGGTAATGCCGGTATTCCGATCGCCGGCCCAAAGTGCGCGCTGAATGGGGGCCGCACCGCGCCAACGCGGCAGAAGTGAGCCGTGTACGTTGATACAGCCAAGTCTCGGCATATCTAATACGGCTGGTGGCAAAATCAGTCCATAGGCGACAACAACCATGACATCTGCATGCAGCGCTTCGACCAACCCCTGGCTTTCTGAAGGGCGCAGGGATTTAGGCTGATATACCGGCAAATTATGTTGTTCCGCCAGTACTTTCACCGGGCTTGGTGTCAGCTTGTTACCTCTTCCGGCAGGACGGTCAGGTTGAGTGAAGACACCAACAACCTGATGTTCTGACGATAACAAAGCCTCAAGATGGCGCGCGGCAAAATCAGGTGTTCCTGCAAAAATGATGCGTAAAGAGTCAGACACGATGTTTCCTGTCAGGAAAATTATTAAGCGCGGCTATTCTGCTTGGCCAGTTTTTCCAGTTTTTGACGAATTCTCTGGCGTTTCAACGGGGAAAGATAATCAATGAACAATTTCCCGACCAGATGATCCATTTCATGCTGGATACAAATAGCAAGAAGACCGTCGGCTTCCAGCTCAAACGCGTTTCCTTCCCGATCCAACGCGCGCACTTTCACGCGCTCAGCGCGCGGAACCAGCGCTCTTGTTTCTGGGATCGACAAACAACCTTCTTCTATGCCGGTATCACCACTCTTTTCAAGAAGTTCAGGGTTGATCAGGACCAATCGCTGATCCCGTTCTTCTGAAACATCAATAACAATAATACGTTGGTGAATGTCCACTTGTGTGGCGGCCAGGCCAATGCCTTCTTCTTCATACATGGTATCGAACATATCATCGACGATACGCTGAATGTCTGCATTGACTTCTTTTACGGGCTTGGCTGTTATGCGAAGCCGCTCGTCCGGAAAGTGTAATACCTGCAAAACTGACATATATATTTAGATCTGTATCCGAGTGGTGAGAGAGTTCTACTCCCTATTCTAGACATTTCCCGCCCTGATTGACAGCATCTGCACTTAATTGCACGGTTCACCTGAACCTGGCGAAACAAGGGATGCTCCATGCTATCAACGGAAATCTGGCTGCGTTTAATGGAAGTGAGGCAGTTGAACGCGAAACGTGCCAGCCTCATTGCCAGAAAACTGATTGACAGAGGGCGTACGGATGATAATACCTTGCGCTCTCTGGGAATGACGGAAATTCAGGTTGAACAATTTCGACTTGTTGATCGTCACGTACTGGAGACAACGCTTGCATGGGCGACTCAAGCTGACCATCACATTGTCACCTGCGCTGATAAACGATATCCGTTTTTGTTGGGCAATATCCGCTCGTTCCCTTTTTTACTGTTTGTTGATGGCGATCCGGATTTACTGGCATCGCCACAAATTGCGATAGTCGGCAGCAGAGAAAACACGCGGTATGGTGAACAATGGGGACAGTTTTTTGCTCAGGAGTTGGCTGCCAACGAGCTCACTATTACCAGTGGTTTGGCTATCGGGATTGATGGTATTGCGCATCGTGCGGCGCTTGATGTGGGAGGGAAAACGATTGCCGTATTGGGATGCGGATTGGCAAATATTTATCCTTATCGCCACAAGAAACTTGCGGCACGTATTCTTGAAAATGGCGGCGCGCTGGTATCCGAATTCCCGCTTTCCGCCCCTCCCAGACCAACAAACTTCCCCAGAAGAAACCGCATCATAAGCGGGCTGAGTCTGGGAGCTCTGGTTGTTGAAGCATCGATCCGCAGCGGCTCTCTGGTTACCGCTCGTTATGCATTGGAACAAGGTCGTGAAGTCTTTGCTTTGCCGGGGGCAATTGGCAATCCGATGACTGAGGGGACGCATTGGTTGATTCAACAAGGGGCGTATCTGGTCAGCCATCCCAAAGATATTATCGAACAGTTAAAAAGTGAGCTTCACTGGATCTCCACTGAAAACGATCAAATTATTTCTGCTGTTGAAGAGGATGTTGAATTGCCATTTGCTGATGTGTTGGCTAACGTAGGAGATGAGGTTACACCTGTTGACGTTGTCGCTGAACGTGCCGGCCAACCTGTGCCAGAAGTAGTGGACCAACTATTGGAACTGGAGTTAGCAGGATGGATCGCATCAGTACCCGGCGGCTATGTCCGATTAAGGAGGGCAGGCCATGTTCGACGTACTCATGTACTTGTTTGAGACTTACATTCACGATGAAACCGAAATGCGTGTTGATCAGGATACGTTGACTGATGACCTCACCCGCGCTGGATTTGACCGTAATGATATCTACAGCGCGCTGAGTTGGCTGGAAAAACTGGCTGACATACAGGAAGGACAGAATACGCCGCTTAATCTGGCGCATGATCCGTTGGCTATGCGGATTTATACGCAGGATGAAGAGGTGCGTCTTGATGCAGACTGTCGTGGTTTTTTATTATTCCTTGAACAGATCCAGGTGCTGAATTTCGAAACGCGTGAAATGGTGATTGAGCGAGTGATGGCGCTGGAAACTCAGGAGTTTGATCTTGAGGATCTCAAATGGGTCATTCTTATGGTGCTTTTCAATGTTCCCGGGTGTGAGAATGCCTATCAGCAAATGGAAGAGTTATTATTTGAGGTGAATGACGGTTATGTGCAATAGCCTGGAGAGTAAGAAAACGGATGGCTAAAACCGGGCTGTTTACTGACAAGAAACAGGATATCTGCCCTAAATGCGGGTCTGTGTTGGTCATCCGTTCCGGCCGACATGGACCTTTTCTCGGGTGCTCCGGTTATCCGGCGTGTGAATTTATTCGTCCGTTGAAAACTCAGGCAGATGGTCACATTGTCAAAGTACTGGACGGACAGATCTGCCCGCAATGTCAGTCCACATTAGTGTTGCGGCAAGGGCGGTATGGCATGTTCATCGGGTGTGGTAATTATCCTGAATGCAATCATATCGAAGTCATAGATCGTCCAGATGAAACGGCGATCGGTTGCCCGCAATGTAACGAAGGCACTTTGCTGCAGCGTAAGTCTCGCTATGGGAAAATATTTCATTCTTGCGATCGCTACCCTGATTGCCAATTTATGCTAAACCATAAACCTGTTGCAGGCGAGTGTGTTTATTGCCATTACCCGCTGCTGATTGAAAAAAAAACGTCCCAGGGCGTCAGGCTTTTTTGTGCCAGTAAATTATGTGGAAAGCCGGTAAAGGCTGAAATTGATAATGATGAATGATGTCTCTGATGATGTTCTGGTTCCTTTATTGACGGAATTGCAGAATGAAAATGTAATCGCATACCCTACTGAAGCCGTATTTGGCTTAGGATGCGATCCTGATAGTGAAATTGCGGTCAAGCGTTTACTGGCACTAAAACAGCGGCCATGGCAGAAGGGACTGATTCTTATCGCTGCCGATTACTCTCAATTGTCACCTTACATAGATGACAGCGTGTTGTCTGAAAAACAAAAACGAGACATGTTCTCGAGTTGGCCAGGACCTGTCACCTGGGTGATTCCAGCGAAACCGACTACGCCGAAATGGCTGACCGGGCAATTCACGTCCCTTGCAGTTCGTGTCAGTGCCCATCCGGTGGTAAAGCAATTGTGTCTGAGCTATGGCAAACCTTTAGTTTCAACCAGTGCTAATTTAAGTGGATTGCCGCCTTGTCGTACTGAGGAAGACGTTTACCAGCAGTTCGGTGAAGGATTTCCTGTGGTCAATGGGAACGTCGGTGGTAGAGCAAATCCTTCAGAGATAAGAGATGTTTTAACCGGTGAGCTGCTGCGTCAGGGTTAATCTAACGATTGGAGAGTAGGGTGTCTGAGATAAAGTCTTTTGCTGTTTTTGGTAATCCAATCGCACACAGTAAATCGCCGCGTATACATGAGTTATTTGCTGCCCAAACGGGCATTGATCTTTCTTATCAACGTATGCTGGCCCCGTTGGACACCTTTGAAAGTGTTCTTCGTCACTATTTTCTCGACGGAGCATGCGGCGCGAACATTACCGCGCCATTTAAAGAGCGGGCTTTTGCAGAAGCCGATGAACTTAGTGAATGCGCCTCACTTGCTGGAGCGGTCAATACGTTAAAGAAGCTGAAAGACGGGCGCTTGTTTGGCGATAATACCGATGGTATTGGTTTGTTAAGTGATTTGCAGCGGCTGAATTTCATCAATCCTCAAGATCGTATCTTACTAATTGGCGCCGGTGGCGCAGCCCGCGGTGTTATCCAACCATTGTTATCTTATGGTTGTTCGGTTGTGTTGACTAATCGCACTTTTTCAAAGGCGGAGGCACTGGCACAACTCTTCAGTTCGATTGGTGAGGTTGAGGCCGCAACGTTTGATACGCTGCAAGGGCGATCGTTTAATCTGGTGATCAATGCAACATCATCCGGCATATATGATAGCGTCCCGGATTTACCCTCAAGCTTGATTTCACCTGAAACACGCTGTTATGACATGTTTTACTTACCTGAACTCACGCCATTTTTAGCATGGTGTGTAAAACATGGGGCCGGCAGCTATGCAGATGGTTTGGGAATGTTGGTTGGACAAGCCGCGCACGCTTTCAAACTTTGGCATGGTGTGATGCCGGATGTGACGCCTGTCATCCAGTTACTTAAGCAGGAACTGGTACGATGAATCAGGCGATTCAATTTCCGGATCGTGAGCGCTGGGATAAGGCGTTGCAGGCAATCCGTTTTCCGGTTTTGGTGAATGGATTTCAGCAGGAATGCTTAATCGGCATAGAACAGCTCCAGTTGCATTATGGCAACGTCAACCCTGAACAGTTCTTGGCCCTGTTCAGGGAAAACCGCTGGGATTTTGAAGAGATGTTTGAAAAATTAGTACGTGATAATGAATATGACGATCAGGGTTATTTTTCCTTATCCTGAGTAAGGTATTCATTTTTCCAGCGGACATAGTTATTTGAGGAGTAGATAAGTCCTTCAATTTCTTCCTGAGTCAGTGGCCTGATTTTTTTTGCAGGGCTACCAAAGTATAAATAACCACTTTCCAAACGTTTGCCTGGTGAGACAAGGCTACCGGCACCGATCATGACATCGTCTTCAATAATGGCGCCATCAAGGATTATCGATCCCATCCCGACTAATACACGGTTGCCGATTTTGCAACCGTGCAGCATTGCTTTATGTCCAACCGTGACATCTTCCCCGATGATAAGTGGATTACCTTCTGGATTCTTCTCTGAGCGGTGAGTGATGTGCAAGACCGATCCGTCCTGAATGTTGCTTCTTGCGCCAATGCTTATCTGATTAACATCGCCACGAATGACTACAAGTGGCCATACACTTACATCGTCGCCCAATGTCACTTTACCAATAACGACGCTTGAACGATCAATCATTACATTTTCGCCAACAACAGGAAGTGCGTCTTTATAACGGCGAAGTAATTCAGATCCCATCAACAACCCCTTAGTTACTGCATCATATCTGTACCCTGAAAATAGCCTTGATCGAATAAGATCTCAACGAAAGGGTCGAAAAACACGCGAACAGAAAAAAAGATCGAGAAAGTAGTTGTGTAACAAAATGGGATCCCTATAATGCGCCTCCATCGACACGGCGCTGTGAGCTTAATCACAGTGGTGCGGAGAGAAAAGAAAGAGAA
>NZ_KZ819045.1 GCF_003115845.1 Brenneria roseae subsp. roseae
TATAGGGACTTCTCCGCCGCTGACAAGCGCTAAATGCAAAAAAATTATCGATCGCCTACAATTTACCCATTAGCACGTTAAAGCGGCAGTTTTTCCAACGAAAAGAAGCCATAACGCTGCAATACTGGCCACAGGGTGGCAACTTTGGGTGTAATCGTCAGGCAATAAACCAGATTTTTTTCTGTCGAGCATGTCGGATTTTCAAGGTTGGCAATCAGCCATACCGTTCTTCTGGCGATCGCTGCGCCTGAATCCACTAATCGCGTCCCATCGGGTAACGCCATTTGCAATTCTTCGGCCAATAACGGGAAATGTGTACATCCAAGCACTACCGTATCCGGTGGCTCAGATAAACGTAGCCAGGGACGCAAAAGCTTTTGCAAATCGGCAATCGAGATAGCCTCTCCCTGCAATTTTGCTTCCGCCAATTCAACCAGCTCTGACGAACCAAGCGATAATATCTGACAATCATTCGCAAAACGGGCGATAAGTTCGTGTGTATAAGGACGTTGTACCGTTGCGCGGGTCGCCAGCAGACCAACAACGCCATTACGCGTCAGTTTCGCCGCCGGTTTAACCGCAGGCACCACGCCCACAACAGGAAAGGTAAACCGCGCACGCAAAGCAGGAAGGGAAATGGTACTGGCGGTGTTACAGGCAATTACAACCAGCGCCAGCTGGTGACGCAGCTGAATGGCGGTAACAATCTCGACAACACGCTCGATAATAAACTGCTGTGGCTTTTCACCGTAGGGAAACGCTTCATTATCGAATGCATAGATATAGTGGAGATCCGGCAACAATTTCCGGATCTCATCATAAACAGACAGCCCGCCCACGCCGGAATCAAACACCAGAACCGTGGGACGGGATGGCAGGTCAGAAGGTATAGCTTCCGGTGAGATAGTATTCTCGCCCTGCCGTTCGGTAGCCATATGCCGTCTCATACTCTTTATCAAACAGGTTGGCAATTCTACCACGAACTGTCAACTGAGAGGTGACCGGATATGACGCGGCGAAATCGACGGTGCTGTAGCTTGGCAGTCGACGAGTGTTCTGCGCATTGTCGAAACGTTTTCCCACATACTGATAGCTGAGATCGAAATCGACGTCATACAACGTCCAATCCAGTTGATATTTAGCCTGCTGTTTAGCACGACGGGCCAATACTTTGTCATCCTCATCACTGCGAGCATCAAGATAGCCCAAAGTCATTTGATGACTCAAAATACCGGTATCAAATGACCCCGTCCATTCAAGGCCTTTCATCGTCGCGGCTTTAACATTGTAATATTTCCCTGTATTCGTAGCAGAGGCATATTCATAATTGATCAGATTATCAATTTTGTTGATATAAGCGGACAAACGCCAATTCAGCGGCCCGGTCAGTCCCTCAAGCCCAGCTTCCCATTGTTTTGACTCTTCTGGCTTCAGATTTTCATTCGAGGTGATGTCAAAACGTTTTTGTCCATATAGCTGGCCCAATGTTGGCGCCTGAAATCCAGTGCCATAGGAAAGCGTGACACGATAATCGGGTATAAATGTCCATCCAGCGGCTACCTGCCAGGTTCCATGGTTTCCAAACTGTTCGTTATCATCTCCACGAGCGGAGCCTTCTAATGTTACCGCGCCATACTGCTGCTGCGTGGTGATATAAGCGCCAGTATTATCTTGTTTGTAGCTGTTCGTCTCCCGTGCACCCGAATTTAAACTCACACCTTCGGAAGTCAGCTTTTGCCGTTTCCAATCAATACCCGCGCTGAGCGTACCGGAAGCAATGGTAAAAGTATTTCCCCATTGCACATTACGCTGCTCCATGTCGTCCTGAGAATTATCCGCCCCATAGCGCCCCTGGGTACTGACATAGTTAAGTACACTGTATTTTTGATAGCCAGCTATCAATTGAGAGGCATATATTCCCTGAGAAAAACGCAAACCAGTACTGTAGGTATGATTATAAATTTGTTGCTCATCTCCCCCGCCTGAATATCCCGCATCATAGTCACTATTCGCGCCATAGCCGTAGCCGCGCAAGAACCCTGAAAAACGCTCATCAAATTTATGTTCAACACCAGCCCAAAATGATTTATTCCGCCAACCGTCTTTATCCCCATCAACGCGATAAGCCGAATTGGGCTGGACATTAAAGCCGTTGGTGTCTTGATAAGCGCCGGCCAGCGTGATGTTTGTATTATCGGCTATCGTATGACGGACACTGCCGCCATATTCCTGATAATGGTTGGAACCCACGCCGGCACGAAGGTTGGTACTGTCGCTATCAGTCTGAGTAATGATGTTAATCACACCACCAATTGCATCGGCGCCATAAACAGCAGAACGAGGCCCGCGAATAAATTCAATGCGTTGTACGAGAGAAATCGGTATCTGGTTGAAATCACTATCACCTGTAATACCGGGCTTCGCTACAGGGACACCGTCAATCAAAATCAGAGTATGACGCGCTTCCGAACCACGAATAAACATCGACGCACTTTGCCCCAACCCGCCGTTCTGCGCGATATCCACCCCCGGCAACCGACGCATGACTTCTAATACATTTTTTGCCTGCCAGCGGTCGATGTCTTCGCGGGTAACGACATCCATTGGCGCCAGCACGGTGGAAACGGGTTGGGGAAAGCGGCTTGCCGTAACCGTGATATCATCGTCACGTTCTGGCGATGAATCCGTATTGTCTTGCGCCCAGACGGGAAAGGCCGTGACAGAAAACGCTGTCGACAGCAATATTTTTTTATTAAGCATGTATCAAGCATCCAAACGATATAGAGGATGCCGCATTACCATGATGAATAGCACGCGATGATCATGGTCACTGCGACGTATACCGGCAGGTCTTCGGGCTTGGGGCCGCTGTCACGTTAATTGCCGAAACATCGTTTGTAATAACCATGATTCGTAACAACTGTTCGTAACAACAAAGAACGATGACTTCCCATCTTTAACAAGACAGTGTCTGCATAATGCTATCGTTCAGACTACCCTTACCGCTGCGCGTCAGCTCCAGATTCACACTGGATTCCCTTTTAACTTGTAATAAAAGGCCGGATTTTCATGCTACGATCGCCTGAATCGGAGGTCTATCCCCTTGTTTCATTACAGAGTAATAACATGGAAAAATTGGACTTCCCGACCGGATTACCTGGAATTCCGGCCAATATAGCCATTTTTGATGCCGTACAGATGAGAAAACCATGACGCCAGAGAACCTGCCAATCGAACAATACGACAACCAGCTAGCACAAAAAACAGAACGTCTTAGTAACATGATGGCATCATTTAATGCGCCCAAACCTGCTGTTTTTCGTTCTCCCGTAAGCCATTACCGCATGCGTGCAGAGTTTCGTATCTGGCACGACGGCGACGACCTTTACCACATCATGTTCGATCAACAGACCAAGCAGCGTATTCGTGTCGATCGGTTTCCGGCAGCCAGCGAGTTGATAAACCGACTGATGCCTGCATTGATTGCCGCTTTGCGGCCCAATCCTATCCTGCGTCGTAAACTGTTTCAGATTGATTATCTTTCCACGTTAAGCGGTGAGGTGGTGGTTTCTCTGCTGTATCACCGGGCATTGGATGATGAATGGCGGCAGCATGCCAGCGCGCTGCGCGATGAACTGCGTACGCAGGGGTTTCAATTGCAACTGATTGGCCGCGCGACCAAAACCAAGATTTGTCTGGATCGGGATTACGTTGACGAATGTCTGCCCGTCGCCGGGCGCGATATGATCTATCGGCAGGTTGAAAACAGCTTCACCCAACCCAACGCCGCCATGAACATAAACATGCTGGAATGGGCGCTGGACGCGACAAAAGGCTCCGCGGGAGATTTGCTGGAACTATACTGCGGCAACGGAAATTTCTCATTGGCGCTGGCGCGCAATTTTGATCGTGTGCTGGCGACCGAAATCGCCAAACCGTCGGTCGCCGCCGCGCAATACAATATTGCCGCCAATCACATTGATAACGTGCAGATTATTCGTATGTCGGCGGAAGAGTTTACACAGGCGATGCAAGGCGTACGAAAGTTTAATCGATTAGAGGGTATCGATCTGACAAGCTATCAGTGTGAAACCATTTTCGTCGATCCGCCGCGTAGCGGACTGGATTCGGAAACGGTCAAGCTCGTGCAGGCCTATCCGCGCATACTCTATATTTCCTGCAACCCGGAAACGCTGTGCCGCAATCTGGAAACGCTGAACGAAACGCATCAAATTCGCCGTCTGGCGCTGTTTGATCAATTCCCTTATACCCATCACATGGAATGCGGCGTGTTGTTAGAAAAACGATAGTTGCATTCGTTCGTCATTCACGTATGCAACTGGCTGCGTCCCCAGACTCTATGGCGTATCAATCTCTTTTGCCGGCTTTCTGGCGCGCAGCTTAAAACCAATCCAGAACACCAACGCGACACAAAGCAGAGAAGGCACAAAGTTTGAACCGATGACGGGGTATTCAACGCGGACAATCGCACTGTAGAGCAGCAGTCCTAACAGAAAACAGGCGGCAACCAGCATCGGCGTCCCTTCTTGCATGCTGTGATTCATATAACGCTGATGCAGACAATAGATAGATAAAACCAGTGCAATCAAAGGGAAAATGGAAAATGGCACTACCGAGCTGAACAAAGCAGCAAACGCGCCATTGACCGACAGGCCGGCGACTAATGCCAAGAGCAGCGTCCCCTTTTCTTGTTGAGGTTGTTGTTCTGTCATGGTTTCTCCCTTCTCATGTATATACGTAAAACTCACGAAGCACTGGCGCTATTGTCCCTGTTCCCTTCTGTACCAATAATAGGCGCCTTTGGAGATCATACGCAGTTGCAGCACCAGACGCTCTTCCAACTGCCTGCGCTGCGCCAGATCGACATCCAATGCTTCCGCCCCGGCGCTGAAAACAATGGTGACCATTGCTTCTGATTGCGCCTCCGCAAAACTGCGAGGAATGTGATTTTCAACTTCCAGATAATCTGCCAGCTCTGCGATGAAATGCTGTATCTCACGTGCGACAGCCGCACGAAATGCGGCAGACGTCCCCGAACGTTCTCGCAATAACAACCTGAAGGCGTTAGGGTTATTACCAATAAACTCCATAAAGGTGGAGACGGAGGTTTTGATTACGCTGCCACTTTTGGCAATGCGTTGCCGGGCCTGACGCATTAACTGGCGCAACATCAGCCCGCTTTCATCCACCATCGTCAACCCCAATTCATCCACGTCACGAAAATGGCGGTAGAAAGAGGTTGGAGCAATGCCGGCTTCACGTGCCACTTCACGCAAGCTCAGGCTGGCGAAACTACGTTCAGCGCTTAATTGGCTAAACGCCGCCTCAATCAGGGAGCGACGCGTCCGTTCTTTTTGTTGTGCTCTGACACCCATTATCCTGCCCAAATCATTTGCTCTCCTTTCCAGAGAGGCACTATAGCAAACTTTAATCTCAGCATGCTGAGACAAAGTTTGTCATATTAAAAATGTGACCACCATTTCCCATAATAAAAACAGGGATGATTGGGTTCTGCCTCAGCCGATGTTACAATCGCGTTATATTTTTGTATAAAAACAGGTTTAGCCTACCATGACCATACAAAAGCAGTTCGATTATGATGCGATAGTGATCGGTTCAGGCCCCGGCGGTGAAGGCGCCGCCATGGGATTGTCCAAACAGGGCGCCAGGATTGCCGTGATTGAACGGCACTATAACGTTGGCGGCGGCTGTACCCATTGGGGGACCATTCCTTCCAAAGCGCTACGCCATGCTGTCAGCCGTATTATCGAGTTCAACCAAAACCCGCTGTACAGTGATAATTCCCGCATTATCCGCTCTTCTTTTTCTGACATTCTGCGCCACGCTGATAGTGTTATCGGCCAGCAAACCCAGATGCGTCAGGGATTTTATGAACGTAATCAGTGTGATTTATTCTCTGGCGAAGCGCGGTTTATTGATCAACATACTATTGCCGTACACTATCCGGACGATACTCACGACACGCTGACCGCCGCGAATGTCATTATCGCTACAGGTTCCCGGCCTTACCATCCGGCGGAAGTGGATTTCTCCGACCCTCGTATCTATGACAGCGATTCCATCCTGCAACTGGATCATGAACCACAGCACGTCATCATTTACGGCGCCGGCGTTATTGGCTGTGAATACGCGTCCATCTTCCGCGGGTTAAGCGTCAAGGTCGACCTGATCAATACCCGCGACCGTCTACTGGCGTTCCTCGATCAGGAAATGTCGGACGCGCTGTCCTATCACTTCTGGAACAATGGCGTGGTTATCCGTCACAACGAAGAATTTGAAAGTATTGAAGGGGTACCCGACGGCGTCATCGTCAATCTGAAGTCCGGCAAGAAGATGAAAGCGGACTGTCTGCTCTATGCCAATGGTCGAACCGGCAACACTGAGACGCTGGGGTTGGACAAGATCGGTCTGAGTATCGATAACCGTGGGCTAATCAAGGTCAACAGCATGTATCAGACCGGTTTGGCGCACATTTATGCCGTGGGTGATGTCATCGGCTACCCCAGTCTGGCCTCCGCGGCGTACGATCAGGGGCGCATTGCCGCACAGGCTATTACAAAAGGCGATGCGACCGCACATCTGATCGAAGACATTCCCACCGGGATTTACACGATCCCTGAAATCAGTTCTGTCGGTAAAACCGAGCAGGAACTCACCGCGATGAAAGTGCCCTACGAAGTGGGAAGAGCACAGTTCAAACATCTGGCTCGTGCACAAATCGTGGGAATGAATGTGGGAAGTCTGAAAATTCTCTTCCATCGTGAAACAAAACAGATTCTGGGTATTCACTGTTTTGGTGAGCGCGCGGCAGAGATTATTCATATCGGCCAAGCCATCATGGAGCAAAAAGGCGAAGGTAATACTATTGAATATTTCGTCAATACTACCTTCAATTACCCTACGATGGCTGAAGCCTATCGGGTGGCGGCATTAAATGGTTTAAACCGTCTGTTTTGACTGGTTTTCCAGATAGTCCTGCATATGCTCGCGGATGGTATCGGCAAGTTGTTCATAACGTCCGCGCAGCGGTGAACCGGGGCGGTAAACTAGGGCGATGGTACGCTTTGGCTCCGGTTTGTAGCAGGTCAAATAGCAGACGCCATCGCGTTCACGTTCATGCGGTACCGCCAGTGACGGCAGCAGCGTAATACCACTTCCCGCCGCCACCATATTACGCAGCGTTTCCAGACTGGTCGCCCGAAAATGGGTATCTTCATCCGCACCAGCCTGAAAACAGAATCCCATCGCCTGATCGCGCAAACAGTGCCCATCTTCCAGCATGAGCAATTTCTCACCGGCCAGATCGGCCATGGCGACACGTTCACGATTTGCCCATGGATGATCCTGATAAATCGCCAGTTTCATCGGCTCGTCGAATAAAGGAACTTCGATAAAGGCTTCGGACTCTTTCACCATCGCCAGGATGGCGCAATCCAGTTTTCCGCTATCCAGCTGTGCTAAAAGTTGATGAGTTTGTGCTTCGTGCAGGTACATTTCCAGCTTGGGGAATGTGCGGTGCAACATCGGAATGATTTGCGGAAGCAGGTAGGGGCCAACCGTCGGAATCAAGCCAATATGCAAAGGGCCTGACATCGTCTCCCCCTGCTGGCTTGCCATTTCTTTCAATACCTTCACTTCACGCAGTACGGTTCGCGCCTGTTCAACCAGTAGCAGTCCGGCCTGGGTAAACAGTACCTTGCGACTGGTCCTCTCCAGCAACATAACACCGAGTTCATCCTCCAGCTTACGAATTTGTCCACTGAGAGTTGGCTGACTAACGTGGCAAGAGTCTGCGGCGCGCCGAAAATGGCGATGCTCCGCCAGCGCCACAAGATACTCTAAATCCCGAATATTCATTTATTATTCTCCTTATCACGATAGCAAATGGCGATAGATAGAATAGCAATGAACGATTATTCCTATCAATACACAAAACGAATAATACATCCCATCGCAGAATATCTATTTATTCCTACATAAGTTTCATCATTACGAGGCTAAGCCATGTCTACTAGCCAGAAGGCAAAAAAATCCCACAGGTCACTTTCCCTATACGTCAGGACGATCAATGGCGCGATGTGACAACAGACGAATTATTCCATAATAAAACTGTCGTTGTATTTGCTTTACCAGAGGCTTTTACGCCGACCTGCTCTTCCAGCTACCTGCCACGCTATAATGAGTTGGCTGGCGTGTTCAAGCAATTTGGCGTTGATAGCATTTTATGCGTTTAGCCTTATTGCGACGGGGAAGCTCTCCCATCGCAAGTTCAGCCAGCAATTAAGTGCATGCGGGGGTTTTGAAACCAGCAGGGTTTCTTTGGAGAATCAGGAACGTTCACGCGTTGTGCTGCGTGATAACGGGCTGATGCACGTATATGATGCGAGATAGTAATCTTATCAGGCTGCCGCCGGTCGCACTCCCAGCGTATGGCAAATCGCATAGCTTAAGTCAGCACGGTTCAGCGTATAGAAGTGGAAATCTTTCACCCCTTCACGACTCAGGATTTTCACCATGTCCATCGCAATGGATGCGCCTACCATCTTGCGGGTTTCCGGATCATTATCCAGCCCTTCAAACATGGATGTCATCCAGTTCGGCACACGAACATTCGTCATGGTGGCAAAACGCTGCAATTGTTTGAAGTTGGAGACAGGCAGAATACCCGGCACGATCTCGACATCGATCCCCGTCGCCACACAGCGATCGCGGAAACGCAGATAGCTTTCTACATCAAAAAAGAACTGGGTGATTGCACGACTCGCTCCGGCGTCAATCTTGTGCTTCAGATTGATCAGGTCAGCCTGAGCGCTTTTCGCTTCCGGATGCACCTCAGGATAGGCGGCAACAGAAATATCAAAGTCCCCCACCTCTTTCAGCAACGCAACCAGATCGGAAGCATACATTTCCGGTTTACCGCCGCCCAGCGGTAAATCACCACGTAACGCCACAATATGACGAATACCGCTCTGCCAGTAATCCTGGGCAATTTCACGTAACTGTTCACGGGAAGCATCGATGCAGGTGAGATGCGGGGCCGCTTCCAGACCGGTGCGCTCTTTAATGGTTTTAATAATGCTGTGAGTCCGATCGCGCTCGCCAGAGTTGGCGCCATAGGTAACAGAAACAAACTTTGGCTTCAGATTGCTCAGGCGATCAATGGAGTTCCACAGTGTTTCTTCCATATCGCTGGTACGCGGCGGAAAAAATTCAAATGAAACATTAATCTGCCCTTGCAACTCCGCCAAACTTTGATTCAGCGCTTCCCGCTGGTTTGCGTGAAAAAAACTCATACCCTGCTACTCCATTCACCGTTACTGTTATTATCATTTTCACAACCGTCTATACGTTTAGACGTCTATATAGAAAATGACGTAATCCACTTAAAGAGTCAACGCTTTTAATCAGGATACGCGGTGATGATTACTCAAGCTACATGAAGAAAATTCATGATATCCCGTCTGCTCAACAAGACTGCGCCAATAGAGAGAGGGAAAAGGTACTCGTTCAGGCCGGATATTCGTTCTATCCCCGTCATACCTTCAGTTACAGCAGTATTGGCTTTCCCATGACTTAACTTACCGACTTAAGTCGGTGATTCGGCATTCACGCGTTTTTTACCATATCGTCACGCCTATTACTTTGAGGGCAGACGCTAAAAGAAACCACGGTTATAGACGACGGAGCAACGCTCATCTCCCAAATACCGTCACTCACCATGCGGATCGCATCGAATGCCGCCGGCATTACACGATGTGGTGCTTCGAAGGTATTGTGTGAACGAGCGCTCTCTCCCTTTAATATTTTCGCGTCCACAAATGCAACCGGTTCGTCAAATTCAATGAGAACGGTATGTTGTTTGAACATATCGGTATTGATGATATTAAGATTGATAGTATTTTCCTTAATTGATGCAAATCCATATATTGCATTAACTGTTTTATTATTTTCACGAGAAAGCATTTCTGTCTCAACCTGACACACTAACAGGTCCGCCCCCCGGTGCACCTTATACATATCAAACACATGATAATTGGGTGTCAAAATCGTGCGCTCACCGTCGGTGAGAAACAGTGAATTCAGCACATTCACTGTTTGAGCCACACAGGCAATTTTAACTTTATCGCTATGCCGGTGAAAAATATCGAGCGTCAACGCGGTGGTTATTGCATCACGCATGGTGCATTGTTGCCACAACACCCGCCCGTCATCACACGAAAAACTATGCCAGTTCCCCCATTCGCCAATAATCAAATCACAGTTTATCTTATACTGAAACGGCCCCTCGGTTTCAGTGATATTGTTAATGCCTTCTTTTATTAAATGATATTGTTCAATGACAACATCCTCAATTTCCAGAGCGCCTGATAAAACCTTAAACCACTGTTTTTCATTAAAATCGACAATATTGTCAGTTGGATCAGAAATATTCCAATTATAAAAATGTAAATCGTAACCGTCTATTTTAGGCTGTCTGAATCTGGATATAGAAGAAAAAAACTCTTTTGTCCACAGAACGCGTTCTTTTTCTTTATTGCCATCGGGACCAACGGCAATAAACTTTAACGGATAATGTTCACTCGGCGGCGACAGCAGATTACTAAACGTCGGGAATGCCGTGCTGTATTTTCTGTATTCAGCTACATATTCGGCTGCCGTATAGGTTCCTCCCCCGGCCCAGCTTTCGTTTCCTATTCCCCAATATTCAACATCGAAAGGTTCAGAACTACCATTTGCTTCTCTTTCCTTGGTAAGCGTCGTTAATTCCTTACGGTTACAGTATTCTGCCCATTCAACCATTTCGGCAGGGGAGCCGGTCAACATATTAATGTTAATCCATGGCTTTGAACCCACGAGATGACATAACGTGATAAATTCATGGGTGCCGAACTGGTTATAATCCAGCGTATTGGAACCAAACACCTCATTGTAATCCACGGGACGTTCAGATCTGTCGCCAACTCCGTGGCGCCAGTGGTAATGGTCGGCATAGCATCCCCCCGGCCACCTTAACACCGGTGGAGAAATCCGGGCTAATGCATCCACAATATCTTTCCTGATCCCATGGTAATTAGGGATTTCTGAATCCTCGCCAACCCAGATGCCATTGTAAATATTCGTACCCAGATTTTCTATAAACTGAGAATGTAGCTCGGCATTAACCGTTATCTTTGCTTTATTCTTTAAAATACGTATTCTCGTCATTTATCTTCTCCCGTGTTATTCCTGCGTTTCAGGACCTCAATAATTTCCGGGTATTCCTGATCCAACTTATAAAAAAACATCATAATCAGAACAATAATACTGACAATTAGCGGTATATAGATATATAACGAGTTTATCGCCATAATGCTCGATGCAGGCTGACTATCAAGCTCCGCTTTATATCCGCCCATGGATAAAGCCCATCCCACCACGGCGCCGCCGATACCGGCGCCCACCTTACTCCCAAAGCTGGACGCCGAGTTAACCAGGCCGGCCACTCTGACTCCCGTTTTCCACTCCCCATATTCAATCGTGTCCGCCAGCATGCCGAACATGCACGATGCAAGCGCGCCACAGCCAATACCTTTGAGTATGTTGCTCGATATGGCCATATAATAATTGTCATACCAAAATGCCAGAAATAAATATCCTATAATATTAGCCACCAGGCCAAAGACGAAGACATTCCTCTTACCATATTTCTTTATGAATGTTGCCGTCACCAGCATCGTAATAACCTGCGATATGGTCACTGAATTACCTAACTGGACTACCAGATTGGCATCATGAAAAATTGCCTTGGCGTAATATATTGTACTTGCGCCGCCTACCGTAAGGAGGAAATATAATAAAAGAATGCTGATAGCAACAATGCACCAATATTTATTATTAAAGAGTGACATTATTCCTGTTTTTATCGGCACGGTTTCATTGTTACTATCCGAAACTCTTTCTTCCGTTCCCCAAAACGTAAACAACAGCAGCAACAGCGAGAGCAAACCAAAAACCGTGAAGGTTAATGTCCATGCTTTATCATCACCGCCGAAATAATCAACCATTTTCAATGTAAACGTATTGATGAAGATCGTCCCAAGGGTGGCAAGCAACATTCTGAATATCCCCAGGACACCACGTTCATATTGATTTTGCGTAATGAGCGCCCCTAATGTGGCATAGGGGATTAGCAAAGCAGTGAATATTAATTGTGAAAAATTATAGGAAATAATGATGTAAATTATTTTCAGCGTATAGGATATATCTACCGGAACCGAGAAAAGAATAATTCCCGATATGGCATAGGGTATGGCCATCCTGAGTATCCAGCATCTGGCTTTACCATATTTAGAACGAGTTCTGTCGACAACAACCCCCATCAGGAGATCGAGAATACCATCCACAATGCGTGAAACCAGCATAATAGTGCCTATTAAGCCAGCATCAATTTTTATTACATCCGTATAATAATAGACTAAAAATATGGAAATCCCTGAAAATACGATATTATTGGCAAAATCACCGCAACCATAGGCCAGCCGTTCCTGAAAGGATAAACTGCCATCGGCGCTTCCTGCGCTGATATTTATTTTTTGTATATTGATACTCTTCTGGGACATACTGCCTCCATACCTGAAAGGTATAAATCATTGTATCTTTCAAATTCCCCAAATAATATTAACGCGCATATTCATCAAAAAAACTCTATATAATAAAACCATTTAGCATTTAATAAATAATTAAACGGCCATTAATCAGCCATAAAAAAACCCAGGCATCATCAGTATATATCGTACTATATACACTAACGATGCCTGGGTTTTGCCCGAAATTCAGTAACAATCCCAAACCAGACTATATGATGCATAAACACATAAATACAAACAAGTGAATACGATTATTAAATCCTTTTTTTGTGATAACCATCATCAATATCCTCTTAAAAATAAAACGGACAGCTTTATTTTCTATAAATATAGCAATATTGTTAATATGAATATCTGACTTGATACCTCTTCTGCGTGAATATATCCAATAGATCCCAAGGTGTAGCGATGCAGCAAATAATCGAGCCCAATGAGTTTACTCAATTAAGTGATTCGGGGGACGAATAGATCGGGAGGTTGTTTACAGCGACGCTGAGGGGAGCCCCTGAGAGAGAACCTTAAGGTTCGTCAGCGTAGAAAAACAGGACAGGACACGCCGGGACTAACAGACCCGGCGTTTTATCTCTGGCTTAAAGCAACTGCGCCAAACGGTTTAAATCCGATTGAATGGCGCCGGCAGTCACATCACGTCCCGCCCCCGGACCACGGATTACCAAAGGGTTATCCCGATACCAGCGGCTTTCGATGGCAAACACGTTGTCGCATGGCAGCAACGATGCCAGCGGATGATCCGGCCTCACGGCTTCCACCCCCACCCGGGCTTTACCATTGTTGTCAAAGCGGGCAATGTGGCGCAGCACCAGCCCCATTTCCTGAGCGGCTTCCAGACGTTGGATCATCTGCTCGTTAAGCGATTCGCCATTCTCAAAGAAGTGATCGACAGACCCTTCCTCACAACCTGGCGGCACCAGCGATTCGACCCGAACCTGACTGGGTTCGATTTCATACCCGGCTTCACGGGCCAGAATCACCAACTTGCGCATCACATCCTGTCCGGACAGATCCACACGCGGATCGGGTTCGGTCAGCCCCTGCTGGCAAGCCTGATCCACCAGATCGATGAACGGCACCGAACCATCGAATTGCAGGAATAACCAGGAAAGCGTGCCGGAGAAAATACCGCTGATAGCAAGAATACTGTCACCGCTTTCACGCAGATCCCTGACGGCAAAGTTCACCGGCAACCCAGCTCCCACCGTGGCGTTATAGAGCCAGTGGCGGCCCGTCTTGGCAAAGGCATCCCGAATCTGGCGATAATTATTGCCGCCGGACGCCCCCGCCAGTTTGTTCGCACTGATGACATGGAAACCATAGCTGGCGAAATCGAGGTACAGATCGGCAACCGATTCACTGGCGGTGACATCCAGCACCACTAAATCGTCAAACGGATGCGCACGCATCCACAGGAACAGATCTTCGCCATTCCGCTCCTGCGCTTCGTTTTCAAAGAAGGCCAAGACCCGGCTGGCATCCAGACCGTCGTAATTCAGCAGACTACGGGTGCTGTCCACTACCCCCGCCAGCACAAACTCAAAACCGGTACGGGCAGAAATATTACTTTGCTCACGGGCAAACAGTTCAAGCCAGCGGGAACCAATATTCCCTTTACCAAACAGCACCAGGCCAATGCGTTTCTCCGCGCGGAACAGGGAATGATGAAGGCCGCGTATCAGATGTTCCGTCGGCCCGACGCGCAGCACGGCGACCAGACTGATCCCATCCTCCGATTGCCAGATAAATTCGATCGGCTGGTCTTTCAACTGTTGATAAAAACGATGACTGTGCAACGGATTCTTGCTCACGCCGGCCCCCACCATGGCCACCAGCACCAGCCCCTCCCGCTTGTGCAAGCTGACCGGCAACGCCGCCTGTTCCAGACGTGCCCAGGCACTGTCCACGACTTCAGAGGTGTAGCAGAGTTGCAGCAGGTTACGATCCTGATGAATCCCCGTCGCCAGCGGCTTTAACTGCGCCCGATTCAGTAACTGCTCAATTTCCCGCTGAACCAGAGAAAACTCGTGTTCCGTCGGCAGCTGAATTTCAATCAGACAAACATCATCATGGCTGGTGACAATTTTGGCGCCAGTCCCGGAAGCCAGTACGCGTTCAATGCGCGTCGATCCCTGTTCCGGCTGATAACTGCAACGCAGTTGCAAATCGATATCGCTGCCGGAAACGGGTTGTAGCGTGCGCGTATGTAACACTGGCGCAGCCAGTCGCGCCAGTTCACTGGCTTCGTCCAACCGCAACAAAGGCAACAGACAGGCGTCTTTTACTTTGCGTGGGTCAGCGCTGTAGACACCGGCGACGTCACTCCAGATTGTCACGCGTTCTACGCCTGCCAGCGCCCCGATTTGCGTCGCGGAATAGTCGCTCCCGTTGCGCCCCAGCAGCACCGTTTCACCGGCGTCATTACGGCAGATAAACCCGGTCACCACCAGACGGTGTCCCGCATGTTGCGTCAGGCACTGTTGCAGCAGCGGCCAGGAGCGACCTTCATCAACCTGGGGTTGCGCCGCCCGCTCCGCCCGCAGGAAATCACGCGCGTCCAGCCAGGAGGCTTGCATATCCAGATGGTTAAGCAAGGCGGACATCAGCCGGGCAGACCAGATTTCGCCGTGCCCCACCACTTCGGCGTACACGGCATCGGTAATTTTGCCATCCAGCAGCGCCGCTAAACGCTCCAGATCGCGAATAAACAGGGAAGTCAACGGCTCAGCCGTTTCAGGGGGGAGCAATCCGGCGATCAGATCGCTCTGATAGCGACGCAACGCCTGCTGAACCTGATGAGCGGAAAGACGATCGCTTTGACTCAGCTTTAACCAGTTTATCAGTTGGTTGGTCGTGCTGCCCGCAGCGGAAACCACCATTAAATCACCGGGATGACTGTACTCAGCCATGATGTCGGCGACACGCAGATAGCACTTCACATCAGCCAGACTGCTGCCGCCAAATTTATGCAGTTGCCGGCCTGTCACCGCTCCCGCTACTCCTGATGCACTCATTCTTACCTCTTCACTGCGGCCTGAAATGCACGATCCAGATCGGCAACAAGATCATCACCGTCTTCAATACCGGTTGAAATACGCAATAACGTTTCAGAAATCCCGGCCGCGGCGCGCGCCTCGGGCGCCATGCCGGCATGAGTCATGGTTGCGGCATGGGAAATCAGGCTTTCCACACCACCCAAAGATTCTGCCAGCGTGAACAACTCCAACGGCTCCAGGAAACGCCGCAGCGTCTCTTCATCACCATCCAGCTCAAAGCTTAGCATGGCGCCAAATCCGGATTGCTGACGACGAGCAATTTCATGACCAGAATTCTGCGGTAATGAAGGGTGATACAATTTTTTCACCAGCGGCTGTTGTTGCAGGTATTCAACCAGTTGCAGCGCATTACGCTGTGCGGCAGCCATACGAGGAGCCAGCGTGCGCAACCCACGCAATAGCAGATAGCTGTCAAACGCCGCACCCGTTACGCCAATGTTGTTGGCCCACCAGGCCAGTTCCGTCACGGTTTCCGGATCGTTGGCGATCACGGCGCCGGCCACCACATCGGAGTGACCGTTCAGGTATTTCGTACAGGAATGGATAACCAGATCCGCGCCCAGCGCCAGCGGCTGCTGCAAAGCGGGGCTCAGGAAGGTGTTATCCACCACGCTGATGGCCCCTGCCGCGCGAACGGCACGGCAAATCGCCGCGATATCCACCACGCGCAATAAGGGGTTGCTGGGGCTTTCTATCAGCACCAGACTGGGTTTCTCTTCCAGCGCGGCATTAAGCGCCGCTTCGTCGCCCTGATCGACAAACTTCACGCGAAACGCACCGCGTTTACTCAGGCTATCGAACAGACGGTAGCTGCCGCCGTAGCAGTCATGAGGCGCAACCAGCAAATCACCCGGACGCAGAAATACCGTGCAAACCAGCATAATGGCCGACATTCCGCTGCTGGTCATCACCGCACCCGCACCACCTTCCAGTTCAGCCAGCGCACGCTGCACCACATCACGCGTCGGGTTACCGCGACGCGAATAATCATGGGCTCTTGGCTGGTTGAATCCGGTAAAGTTATAGGTGCTGGAAAGGTGAATGGGGGGGACGACACAACCATATTGTTCGTCATCATTTAACCCGCTGCGAACTGCGATCGTTGCCTGTTTACGCGTCATCGGCTTTTTCCTGGCTGGAGGCTGAAACATAAGAGGTTAAAGAGTAAACCCAGTTTTAATAGACGTCAATACATCTAGACTTCTAAACTTCTTTGCGTATAGATTGAGCATAAGCATAATAACCGCTAGAATCGTGGTATTTCATGACAGATGCTGTCTTCATTACGATTAATTTTTAAGGTAATCCCATGGCTGAGTGGAACGGCGAGTATGTCAGCCCTTACGCTGAACACGGTAAAAAAAGCGAACAGGTTAAAAAGATCACGGTGTCTATTCCGCTGAAAGTCCTGAAAATCCTGACGGATGAGCGAACAAGACGCCAGGTGAACAACCTGCGGCACGCAACAAACAGCGAACTCCTGTGTGAGGCGTTTCTGCATGCTTTCACCGGACAACCTCTGCCGAATGATGAAGATTTGCGTAAGGAACGCAGTGATGAAATTCCTGAAGAAGCGAAAATCATCATGCGGGAAATGGGCATTGATCCCGATACCTGGGAATATTAAACAATTAAATCGTCGGAATCTGAGGTTGAGTTAACGTGATCTTGCGGTTTTCTGACCTGTGCAGATAATCCGCCCGGAATGACCACCACCGCACAGATATCGGAAACAACAAGGGCGCCCATAGGCGCCCTTCAGATTGCTGACGAACCCCACATTTTCCGTGGGGTTCTTG
>NZ_KZ819046.1 GCF_003115845.1 Brenneria roseae subsp. roseae
AAAAAGTGATTTATGCTGGAAAGTGAGCAAGAAGTTGCGCAGATTTTGTATTTATTCTGAAAGTTTAAGTTAGGCTTATGAAAGCCATGTCTGTTTGCGAGTTATCACCTATCAATATAGCGAAAACACGCGTAAAGATTTAGTAAATTATTATATGGCTAATTATTACCATTATGATTTTAGCTAAACCAGGGAGCGGAACATATTTAGTCTAGTGGTATATGTCTTTGGCAAAATCTATCGGCAAGATCCTCTCCGACTTTGTTGAATAAGCAGAGCCTTTGACGAACGCGACAATTAAAACGCTACGGTTTCCTGTACATCCTGACTCACTGTGGCGAAGCAAACGTTTAAAATCCCAACTGGAAAAAAGACAGTAAGGCACTTGCCCAGTGCAATTATTGACTAACTGGTTCGACGAAACCGCTATCGCCGCATGATATGAGGCTTTCGAAGCAGAAATATCATCACCATTTATTTCTACCACAGTAAATTTCGTTATGTAAAAGGAGATACGGTGATGCATCCAATTAGTAGAACATGTATTTTTCAATGAAAGCGCCGATGACTTTTTCATGCAATTCAATCGAGCGTGAGAAGAAAATTGTTTTACGTGCCAAACGCTTACCGTTTTTTATCCGTTATTATGAGGATATATTCAACGGCACTATTGATGATATCTATCACAAGATTTATTCTAAAATCAGCGATGGTTTCAACCAAGATAAAAGCGTTGGAGTAAACTGGGTAATTCCACCGTCAAGATTATACGAGCTTGAACATTTTCATCGGTTCGGATTCAAAAAAAAACCATCTCCCACAGAGCTTCTTCAATATGTCGCAAGTGACTTTGGGGTGCAGATATAATTCTTCTCGTGAAATATAATAACTGTCACTAATATGAACAGCTGATTTTCATTAATGCTATTTTCACAAGCTAGCTCCCAATCTTGCTGTACGCTTACAAATGATATAGTACAGTCAAAAATTCCTTTGAGATTTTGGAGCTCTATTTTTTCAAATGCAGGTGACAAGGAATGTTTTGCCTACTGGCCATTATAAATACTCTCACCCTAGTCTTGTCGCAGGAGATTGTCTGGAAGTGGGATTATATGCGCCAACGCGCGGGACTACGCATTCAGGAGGAAGCTGTAGATGCAGTTGGGAAAGTTGACCCGGCGAAGGCCGGGAAGATTTTACAGAAATCTGCCGATGCGTTCTCACCGGAGAACGGTGCGCGTGAAGGCGTGGTTATAGGATGAGGCCAGCGTTCCAATAGGGAAAATACTGCTCCACCGAGAAAATATTGTCTCTGAAAATAAAAAGACGATCCATTTTCAACAACAGATCGCCCTAACTGGATAAATTCTGCTAAAGCATTACCGCTCGTGCCGATTCATCAACTTTTCGCCCCCACCAGTCCATAACCTCGACGCGCTGCGCCAGATAGGTCGAGCGGTTATAGGCTGCCCGCGTTTGGTTAGAATCGGAATGAGCCAGCACAGCTTCAATAACATCCGGTGAAAATCCGGCTTCATTCATGGCTGTACTGCCCAACGCCCGAAAACCGTGCGATACCAATTCTCCCCCCCAACCCCATGCGATGCAATGCCTTATTGACCGTCTCGCTGTGCATAGGCTTGCTGCGCTTGCCCCTGCCGGGAAAAAGGAATGGTGAGTGTCCGCTCAGCGGCTGAAGCCATTTCAGTAACGCCATCACTTGCGGTGACAACGGTACTTGATGTTCACGGCGCTTCTTCATACGCTCAGGCGGAATGGTCCAGAATTTTTTCTCCATGTCGATTTCGCACCACATCGCGCCAGCCGCCTCACCGGGACGAACCAGCGTCAAAAGTTGCCATTTCAGCAGATAGCGCGTCATCAGGGCCAGATTGGTCGTTTCAAAGCGCTGCATCAGTTCCGGCAAACGTTCAGGACGAATGGTTGCCATATGCCGTTTCTCTGGTTTTTCAAATACCCGATTCACGCGGTAAAGGGGATTCGCCTCAATCAACCCCAGATTGACGGAAAAATCCATCACCTCGTTAACGCGCTGGGTGATCCGGCGTAGGGTTTCCAGCGCACCCCGTATTTCAATCGGTCTCAACGCAGCAATCAGGTCGGGAGCTTTCAGTTCCGTGACGGAAATATCGCCGATGGCCGGAAACACGTTATTTTCCAGTGACGACCAGATTTGTACGGCGTGCTTCTCCGTCACCTTCCCTTTTTTGATTTTATGCCATTTTTCAGCCACAACGCGAAAGCGGCTCTCGTCAGTCCGTTTGCGTTGATCTGCTGCTTCACGTTCAACTTCTCTGGGATCGATGCCTTTAGCCAGCAGCGCCAGTAATTTCTGGTGCTCCCGGCGAACATCCGCCAGCGAAACGTCAGGATATTGCCCCAGGCTGATTTCCGTGGCTTTTCCGGTGGAGGGACGGTTGTAGCGACAGTGCCAGTATTTGTTGCCGTTGGGTTTGATCTGTAAGCACAGACCCCGCCCGTCGAACAGATAATAGGGCTTCGCGGCGGGTTTTGCTTTCTGAACCTCGGAAGAGGAAAGGGGACGGGTAATGATAGCCATTTCTGCTCCTTGATAAACGCGGGCCCGGAGGCCGTTTTCACAAAGTTGAATGGCTGCAATACTCTGGAATTAAAACGTTTTCCGTCATAAACAATTCAAAATGAGTGTATCGAAATATCCTCATCGGGCGATCTACTCATTTATCTACTCATTATCTTTGGCTTCCCCGGCACGCCGGTGGAAATATAGGGACGGAAAAAAACCGCAAGCCGTTGATGACGTTGCGGTTTCTTAACTCATAAGGATGTATGAAAACATCCAAAGACAATGATGTGGCGGAACGGACGGGACTCGAACCCGCGACCCCCTGCGTGACAGGCAGGTATTCTAACCGACTGAACTACCGCTCCACTCTGTGCTCATCGAGCGGGAGGAATACTAAGATGATGGTACTATTACGTCAATGGTTTTTATAACTAACCGATTCTGTTTGCTTATAATTTCATCTCAACGATTATTCCCTCGCCGATAAAGCGCTACTCATTGCGCCACAGGCAGCTGCCCCCTTTCTTCGCAATCAGATCCAAACGCTTTTCATGTGTGAATAATTCCTCTTCATTGGCATAGAGAACCTTCAATGCTGATGCAGGGCGCGTAATGCGCTGAATAGTTTCACTCTCATTTTCCTGCCGCTGCGCCTCACCTTCCATTGAGAACGCCAACGATGTCTGGCCGCCGGTCATCGCCAGATAGACTTCCGCCAGAATCTCGGCATCCAGCAATGCGCCGTGCAGCGTTCGTTTACTGTTATCTATCTGATAGCGATCGCATAGTGCATCCAGACTATTGCGTTTGCCAGGGAAGATCTTACGCGCCATCAACAGGCTATCGGTAATCTTACAGAACGTTTCCGTCTTCGGGATATCCCGATTCAGCATACGGAACTCATAATCCATAAAGCCGATATCAAACATTGCGTTATGAATAACGAGTTCGGCGCCCCGGATAAAATCGAGAAAATCATCGACAACGTCGGCGTAAGTTGGCTTATCCGCTAAAAACTCATCGCTGATACCGTGTACGTTGTACGCTTCAGGATCGACTAAACGATCGGGTTTGATATAAACATGAAAATGGCGGCCAGTCAGACGACGGTTGATAACCTCAACTGCACCAATTTCAATAATTTTATGCCCTTCGTAGTGAACCCCCAGTTTATTCATACCGGTGGTTTCAGTATCCAGGACGATTTGTCGCGTAATTTCAGTGCTCATCGTTTTCGTTTATGTCAGACTTGCCGTTTTCACCATAAGGGAGAGTCTACCAGAGATGATTAAACAGGTAGAAATTTTCACCGACGGATCTTGTTTGGGGAATCCGGGACCAGGCGGTTACGGTGTATTATTGCGTTACAAACAGCATGAAAAAACGTTGAGCGCCGGCTATCGATTAACCACCAATAACCGAATGGAACTGATGGCGGCCATTGCTGCGCTTGAAACGCTGACCTCTCCATGTGAAGTGGTGTTAAGTACCGATAGTCAGTATGTGCGTCAGGGAATCACCCGTTGGATTCATAACTGGAAAAAACGCGGCTGGAAAACCACAGATAAAAAACCGGTAAAAAATGTCGACCTCTGGCAACGCCTTGATTTAGCGATTCAACGCCATACCCTGCGCTGGGAATGGGTAAAAGGACATGCCGGACATCCGGAAAATGAGCGCTGTGATGAACTGGCCCGTAGCGCCGCTAGCGCCCCGACGCTTGATGACGTTGGTTACAAACCCGAATAACGATATCCCTTCAACGCCGATAGATTTTCGTCGCGCCGACCGTGCGGCGCAACGGCGCCTTGCGTAATTTGGCACGCATCGGCGTAGCAATCAGCGGAATCGTCCTTTTGCGCGCCACAAGCAATGTGATGCAGCCAAAAACAGGAAAATGCTTGTTCAACTTTCCTTTATTTCTTCGCCATGGCGTAACATGAAAACTGGCGTGGTGTACCACCTCATAGTTCAGCAAAGCAAGCCAATCCATCATCCTCATTTGCGTAAACATTCGGCTGCAATAAGGCTGTCGTTTGTTTAATTTGGGGATAAGTTTAGCTAATCCAACAAAACTGATCGGATTGAAACTACTCAATATCAACCAGCCATCGTCAATTAATACGCGGTCCACTTCACGCAAGATGCGGTGCGGATCTGAAGAATAAGACAGCGTTTGAGCCAGCAAACACGCATCAACCGACTTTTCAGAAAAGGGTAACTGATGCGGGTCAGCAATAATCTGCAAGTTATTGCCGCAAGGGCCAACATTAACCTGATGTGAAATCGAACATTCACTCACGGTGATCTCTGCGCTCAACTGCCCTATTTTGAGTAGATGGAAACCAAACAACTTCGGCCACCAGGGGAGTAATGCCTGTTCAAGTGATTCACGGTAGTATTGACCACAGGTGATATCATCCCATGAACCCGGGGTAATCAGAGTCTGAGGGGTTTGCGCTGGCTTCATGTTCTATTATCTTCCTCAGGCTGATAGCAAAACGAGGTAATCAATGAATCTTATCAGTATTCCCGCCCTTCAGGACAACTACATTTGGCTATTGAGTAACAAAGAAAATCACTGCGTGATTATCGATCCCGGCGAGGCAGAACCGGTATTAAAAGCGCTGCAAGAATACCAGCTTTATCCTGAGGCTATTTTACTTACGCATCACCATCAAGACCATGTCGGCGGCGTGGGCCAACTCGTCGAAAAATATACAAATCTGCCCGTTTTCGGCCCGGCAGAAACGGCAAAAAGCGGCGCAACCACCATCATTAATGCTGAAAAAACCATCAAATTGTTAAATTCGGAATTTTCTGTATTCGATGTTCCAGGCCACACAATTGGTCACATTGCATACTACCACCATCCGTTTTTATTCTGCGGCGATACGCTTTTTTCCGCTGGCTGCGGCAGAATATTTGAAGGTACGCCAAATCAAATGTTTGAATCTATTCAAAAAATATCTAAATTGCCTGATGACACGCTGATTTGTTGTGCGCATGAATATACGCTCTCAAACTTAGAGTTTGCTCACACAATATGGCCAGAAGAACCAACTATTGAGGCCTACCTTTATAAAATCAGTCAGATACGAGAAAAATCACAATCAAGTTTACCGACAACGCTAGGGTTAGAGCGAAAAATCAATCTTTTTTTACGCTGCCATGAAATTGATTTAAAAAGAAAAATATCATCAGAACCCGAAAGCATAGAGAATTGGGAAGCATTTGCCCTGCTACGTAGCAAGAAAGACTGCTTCTAAAGGTTTATGTTGTGCTGATCCGCTAATCCAAGTATTATTGCTCGTCTTTTAAACAACTATTGACATACATATGAAGGCTAAAGCGATGATATTCGCTTCTGTCTTGTTAGTCGGTTGTCAGGTTTCCCCCCAAGATACCTCTCAACCCAAACAGCATGCACAGAGTCTGTCTTCGGCAGGTCAAAGTGAAGCAGGAAAGTACGCAGATGGTCGAGAGACCTCGGCGCGATGGCTGGATGATGGTAGCCTCGCGCAACGAGATCTGTGGAACTTCATTGGCGACGAGTTGAAGATGGAGGTTCCGGATAACGCCCGGATCCGCGAGCAAAAAACGCGTTATTTAAAAAATAAGAGCTATCTCCACGATGTAACATTACGGGCAGAGCCGTACATGTACTGGATAGTCGAGCAGATTAAGCAACGTAAAATGCCGATGGAACTGGTACTGCTACCCATAGTGGAGAGCGCTTTTGACCCTCAAGCCACATCATCCGCCAACGCCGCAGGGCTATGGCAGATAATCCCTGGCACGGGGCGCAATTATGGTTTGACCCAAAACCAATGGTATGACGGACGTCGTGACGTCGTCGCGTCTACGACCGCTGCACTGGATATCATGCAGCGTCTTAACGCCATGTTTGACGGTGACTGGTTATTGACAGTCGCTGCTTATAACAGTGGTGAAGGTCGTGTCATGCAAGCGGTTAAAGCAAATAAAGCAAAGGGAAAATCAACAAATTTCTGGGCATTGACGCTACCACGTGAAACGTCAATCTATGTTCCCAAAATGTTGGCCCTGAGCGATATTCTTAAGAATAGCAAAAAATACGGCGTTAACCTGCCCAAACCAAACGAAAGCCGCGCATTGGCCAGAGTGGACCTTGGACAGCAAATGCAATTGACGCAAGCAGCAGAAATGGCAGGTTTGTCGTTAACCAAGTTAAAGAGCTATAACTCAGGTTACAAGCGTAATGTGACGGCACCAAATGGTCCACATTACATCATGGTACCGAAAGCTCACGTTGAGCAGTTGAAGGGGTCGCTGGCAGATGGTGATATTGCCGCAATCCAGCAACCTACTCGTTTAGCGCAATCAACGGCAGATTCGCAGTATAAGGTTCGTTCCGGCGATACGTTGTCGGCGATTGCAGCTCGGCTGAATGTCAGCACCAAAGATTTACAAAGCTGGAATAATCTACGGAGTGCAAGCACACTCAAGATTGGACAGACATTGCAAATTGCCAAGGTAGCGAACAACAGCAGTAGCAGTAAAGGCGATTCAATCACCTATCAGGTTCGTAAAGGTGATTCACTTGCCAGCATTGCCAAGCGCCACGGAGTGAATATTGCAGATGTTATGCGCTGGAATACGGTTATTAACAAGAATGCCAATATTCAGCCAGGTGATAGACTGACGCTCTATGTCAGTGATGGTACAAGGCCTGACTCTTAAATAGCGCATACAAAAAAACCGCCTTTTTTTAGGCGGTTTTTTTCGTTTCTAACAAAAGTGACCATCTCATCTAAGCTGAAATTCTACCAGCAACGGATTGTGATCCGATGCCTGCGTCACCAGAATTGAAGACTGAACGACATCCAACCCACTATAGAATACGAAGTCCAGAGGGCGCCCAAATGCTCTACGGCGATGATCGTCAATAAAACCCACCTCTTGCAACGCCATGCGCGTAGCAAAGCGATAAAGCGCATTAATCCGGGGCTGACTCCAGGCATTAAAGTCACCCGCCATAATAGCGGGGCCACGGTGATGGCTAAGCAACTCACCAATCGACTCAAGCTGCTTACTGTATACTTCAACACCGAAACTGAAATTTACTGCATGAATATTGATCACCATCAGTTGTCGACCATCATGCAACAAATACACCGTCACCAGCGCAGACTTCGATAAACGCAGTAATGGTTCCCTTTCACGCAGCGGGCAACAATACATAGGCTGAGCAGCCGACAGCGTCATTACGCCTGAAGGATGCTGTGGCAGGACAACGGCCGGAACCTGATCGGTAGAAAGATAGTTAGATGTTGCAAAACGAATAAGCTCTGGCGTGCTCTGCGCCTCCTGCAATAGAACCAGCTGAGTATCTTTGCCAAAATTCTGTAAAACAGAAAGCCAGTTCACTCTTTGCTGCTTAAAGATGTTCCACACCATGACGCGCAAAACATTCTGCTCAAGCAGCAATGGCCCTGTTGGTAGCATTTGTTCCAGAGGAAACATTTGCCGGGGTGGGAAGATACGTTCTGCCGGTTGCCCAGCAACATATCTCATCGCATAGTTTTTTTTTCGCACGCCTCGCCTGCTATAAATTTCAATACGCCAATGCAACAACTTGAGCAGAGGTACTCTTCTGTTATAGGGATTTTATATCAGACTTTCAATGCATGACGGCCGTTAAGCAGAGAAAATATGAGACAGACTGCGAAAACGAGCTGCTATTCATGGCATATGATGCCGACATCATTCTTATGAAATCACCAGCACTATGATTGTAGTAGCAGGTTTGGTTCTGGTGTGAGGAGCCACAAAAAACCGTACGACAGTCGGGTAAGCAGGCATAAGAAAACAATCGCCAAAGATGTTCTCAAATATTTTGACGTTATAAATACAAAAAGCCCTGAGTCTAGACCCAGGGCTTATGCAATAAGTGGCGGAACGGACGGGACTCGAACCCGCGACCCCCTGCGTGA
>NZ_KZ819047.1 GCF_003115845.1 Brenneria roseae subsp. roseae
TATGGGTTATCCCTGAACAGCGTGAAGCCATTGAAGGGATCAAGCATTCAGGCCGTGGAGCTAAAATGCGCAGAAAACACTATGTTCCTCTATGTAATCAGGCACTGGACATTCTGAAAGAGCTAAAAGATCTCACCTATGACGTTAACGGTGATGAGGGATTTATCCTCACGGGCTGTTATGACGCGATGAAGCCGATGAGTGAAAACACCATCAACAAGGCGCTGCGGAAAATGGGCTACGATACAAAAACCGATTTGTGCGGTCATGGTTTCCGCACATTAGCGTGTAGTGCCTTAATTGAATCGGGGATCTGGCCGGAAGACGTGGTTGAACTCCAAATGAGCCACATGGAAAAGAACAACATTCGCGCAGCCTACATACATAAGGCTAAACATCTTGAACAACGCCGCCTGATGCTGCAATGGTGGGCTGATTTTCTTGATGCTAACCGGGATGGAGTGGTCAGGCCGTTTGAGTTTGCGCAGAAGGGATAATGATCTTAGCCAGCAATAGTCGCCACGCGAGATCTGAGCCTGTTTGACTTTTCATCCCAAACAGGGTAATAAAAGGTATTACCCTTTATTACCCAGAATGACTTCGGGAGGTTAACATGGCAGTCTCCGTAAAACTTGATACCCAACTTGAGGCAAGGCTTGCACGCTTAGCGGCTAAGCGCAAGAGAACAAAACACTATCTGATGAAGCAGGCTATCGTTTCCTATGTTGATACAGAAGAACAGAAAGAGCGTTTACGCCAGCAGGCACAGTCTTCATATGTAAATTACCTCAACACAGGAAATCATTTAACGGGAAAAGAAGTCGTTGATTTTCTGCGGAGTGACAAAAACGGAGATCTTCCTGAATGCCACAAGTGATCATTACGGAAGAAGCCCGACAAGGCATCAATCGCTGTTTGGCCTTCCTCGAAAATAATTCTGCAGGTTATGTCATTAACGATGTTAAGAACACCATCGCTGACAGTCTGGACAACCTTGAAAAAGGGCTGAGCACTGGCTTCATCTCTGATGAAGAAAACGAAGATGATTTTTTATATGAAGTGATTATCCCTTATGGTGATTCGGGCTATGAATACTGTTATTTTATTGACGCTCTGGGACGTTATATTGTAGTCGGTTTTAAGCACCAAAAAGAAAATGATTATTACTGAATTCCAACTGCTAAAGCATAGTCAGGTTGTTTGAGGTTGCACAGACAGGGGAATTTAGTTACCCTCCTATCCAGATAATATTGAGCTATTATAATTTCCTAAACCATACATACATGAGATCCGATCATGAATGAACAGTATGTCATTGTCCCGCATAATACTAATTTATCATATAAATTTGATAATAATGAAGAAACTATTATTGAATTAGAAATGCACCTGATTTTCGATACCGTTAACCAACGAGTAATTACTGTTTGCAACTTATTAGAAGAAGCACAGATAAAGATTGAAGAACTAAAAAGACAAGTTAGTTCAAGACCTCGCATGTAATAAAAGGCATTATGTTATATATCCTATGATGTTCTTGAATCACTGGAGCATCAAAATAAGCATACATATTACTACCATCAGGAAAAACATAAAAACAAGATCCATAGGATTTATGTCCCCATTGCGCACGAACAAATCCTTTTCGAATATTGGCACCTTTAGGCCAGTCAGTGATTTTTTCTATCAAAAAAACGCTATCGTCTTTCTTTGTTAACGAGAATAAAGAAAACTCTTCGACATCAACGATAAACGGCATCTTCACGTATGACTGATAAACTATTCCGTCCTCATGTAAAAAGAATAACTCTTTACCATACCAAGGGATTTCGTTTTGATTATATTTAGCTGAATTGAGTTCTTTTACATTATCAGGCCAGTTATTTTGTACGTTAATTAATATTTTCATTCACCCTCCGCATTATTTATTAACACAAAACAAATAAATAAAAATAGTAGTTTTGTCAATCATAAAAGAGCATTGTTTATTTAACAACAGATCATAGGAAGTTTGTTTTTTAAAAATTAAAATCACTTTTATCCAACGCATAAACTTGACTGTCACTAAATTCATACATTTGTTGTTTAACTTTTCTTATGTCAACTTTTATTGACTGCTCGTTTAACATAGATTCAAATCTATTTATATTTCTTACTATTTCTGGTCTAGTTTTAGATAAAAAATCCACATTACTTATTATAAATTTTTTCATTCGATTAGTTCTAACATATTGCATAAAGAAATACATTCCGAAATCGATTCTACTTCTTTCATCTAAATAAAAATCACAACTATCTTGCATAAGATTATTGAGATAACCTATCCCAATATTTTCATATTTACATTGAATATCCTCTCAACCTGTTTCCTGTTTTTATCAACAAATTCACTGACCAATTCACCATCCAAAGAGTCAAAAATATTTTTTTCAAAATCTGACCATAACTCATTTATATTTAGCATAAAATTTGGATTTTCACCTATATTTATTCTCTCAGACCAATAGCATGTTAAAAAAACAACTAACTTTTCCAACTCCGTTAACGATTTAATTTCATAAAAATATCGTTTTTGTGCAATATTTTTAATACTAGTATATTCTTATACTATGATTTTCTTTAAACAGGCACCATGCCTTCACTTCTTTTTTATCCTTCTTAGCCCAAGCAGAAAGATAATGACGAAAAACATAATGTTGTTTTTTAGTGACTTGCACATTTTTAATTACTTCTTTTATTTTCAACTCAAAATTATCTGATTCATTTTTTTTACTCATCACCAGACCCTGCTATTTTTATATACCTATCTTTTTCGGTTCAATATTCAGCCTTTTCAGATCCTTTCGAGTCAATTCTTTGAACCAGTTTCTCAGACTCATACCAGTATTATCCATCGCTTCATCTAACTGCTTACGTAGGTCTGGGATTATGCGGATCTGAAAGGTTGGAGACTTACCCGCCGTGAATTTTCTTGTATCACGTTTAGCAATTGACTAGCACCAATCCTAGCCTTAAATTGCAGCCAAAAAGGTTCGCACCTGTATACAAGACTATCTATAAACCCGTTTCACCCCTGAAAGATACTGCAATACCAAACAGGGGCTAACCACACCGTTATGAGGACTAACGCTATGGCTGTCTGTCAGTTTACCTATTCCCTGCCTGAAAATCTGCATCTGGGCACTGGTTTTTTTGCTACATCTCAATATCCAGCAGCGGAGGCTTATCATCATGTTCGATAACACGCCGTTGGAACCAGAAGAGATTATCGATCAATGCCGGGCATTAATTTACTCCGTTGTTGAGATTGAAAATCCCCAAGCCAAAGAGATCCTGTCTTTTGTGTTGTGGGAACGACTTGATTTGTTATTTCGTGTATTTCATGTGCCAGTAGTGATACACATCGACTAAAGAAGCGGCCATGAGGATAACGCATTAAGGCCATAATTGTAATTAGTGAGCAGCACATAAAGGTCGTTGTGCTGCTATTTACTTTTTGTTTATTAAAGATCGTCGTTATGAGCTTTTTTATTTTTAATGAGTAAATCGTAAGACTACTTTTTAAAATCAACCACATTGAAAAAATCTGGTGTTAATGTAATACAAGCCAGTGTCACACCATTGTCATCACAAAACTCTATCTCATATGCAGGGGATGGCTCGTTATAAATGTGAACAATAGTCCCTAACATTCCTTTTTTTAACCCTTCCTCTGGAAGATCATTTTTTAAATAAATAACATCAAATAAAGAATAAACCATCATCACTTACCCTTCACATAAATGGTTGCTAACCGGGGAACATCTGATCCATTGTCAAAAAACCAACCTGTCCGAACAATAGCTGAATTCCCATTTATACCTTCAATTGGCATATCAACAATAACCTGCTGTCCATAGTTAGTTGCATTACCTAATGCAGCAGAATTTAATCCAGCACCAAGTTTAACTTGGTTAATCAGTTTGTCCACATTAGATTGATTATAACCTAACGCAGATTCAAAAACTTTAGCTTTATGTCCCTCGATGGGATGTTCAGGGTTTAATGCATAACCTGTCAATTTATTTTTATCAATGGTTGCTTTATCTGCATTTTGAAGAACACCGCCTTTGGTGATATATGGTGAATTATCCTCGCTTAGATAAACATAAATCGGCGGAAACACATTCTCCGGGAACACCAGAATATAATCCCGAAAATCCTTCTCATCCGGGATAGGTGTTACAAGAATGCTGACATCATCCATCTCTGGAATTTCAAAACCCGGTATCGCTGACGAGATAACAGGCTGTTCACCATGTGCCGTATCAGTAGGCAATTCCACACCCGGATTATCCGGTGTCCATAAAATGGTTGGTCCTGTTGCGCCCTCTTCCCAGAACTCGTAGCGGTTATTGGGAAAATCATGCTTCAACAGCCTGACGCGCACCCGATCGCGCCCGCTTTACATACTGGTGTGATAACCGACTGCCTTCAGCCTGCCGGTATCCTCATCCTCCACCCACTGGTAACGCACACGACTCGGCACTGTTCCCTGTTTTTTCGCCACCGCTAATAATTTCTCAGGCGTCAGTGTAAGCATCCCGGTAAACCGCCCCATTCACTTTTAGAGATCTTCCGACACCTGTAAATAAAGAATGGGGTGTCCTTTGGTCAGAACCACCAGCAGGCGTTTCATTTCCAGCAAGTAATCGCATGCAAAAAATGGATCGTACTCAACTACCGTTTTGCTGTTATCTATAAGATCGCATAATTTGATTGATTGGGCTTCAGCACAGGCCTGAGCACTATGCATAAGGTTGGTATTTTTCCGGTGAATGCGTTCACCACCATATTTCCTTGTCTGAACATCTGCAATGGTGGGCTGATTTTCTTGATGCCAACAGTAAAGGTATGGTCAGGCCGTTTGGGTTTGCGCAGAAGGGATAATTAATTGGGAGTGAAGCCCCGAAAGGGGCCATATCATTCATTACCAGCGAAGTTCTGATGTTGGGAGAAACGTTACCGCTCTGACCTGATCTAACGTGTCATAACTTATCTGCATCATAGTTGGTATTGGTCGCTTTTGAGCATCATAAAGGTCAGTCCAACCAAAAGCGCGCCTCATAACCACCTTTGGGGGACAGCTTCTCAATGGTGATCCGATATTATCATGCACCCATGCTCGCGACATACTTCTCTGCAATGGCTCTGGCAATTCATTCGGAAATATCCAGTTCTTCACCCTATCATTCTGGATTTTTATAACAACGGCCTGCAATATCCGGCCATCTCGTTTGAAAGATAAGAAAATACCTTCTTTTGCCATATCAAGACTCAGGTCTGGATCTCCAGATGAGCCAGTTGGGGGGCTTTTGTAGGTAATCAATTCATTGCCAATAAGTTCCTGATAACTTTTGCCTAAACAGCTTATCAAAGCATCAATATTTACAGTCATTTATATAACCCCATTTCACTGTTTAGCTTATGCATTTTCGTCCTTGCGGTCTCTATCTGGCTTTCTGTAACCCCATGCTCTTTCAAAGCCGATTTGATAGCATCAAGATTGTGGTCAAGAGCAGACCTAAGATTTTTTGAGTCCAGTTCAATTTGCTCAGATTTATTGCGGCCACCGTAGGTTTGGCTGATCTGCTGATGTATTTTTTAGGTATCACTATTGCAGCAACATCCTGAGATGCAAGCTCAATATCTTCAGGTGTCATTTCGGGATAATGTGCTTTCAGATATGCCTTAACCGCCGCCGCAGAAGGCATATGATCTGCATGGTATTTACCTTGCCGCGGACGCCCATTAAAATTACTGTATAAATCAACATCAAGCAAGTTAACCGGAGGCTTACTCAAATAAACATAAATCGGCGGAAACACATTCTCCGGGAACACCAGAATGTAATCACGGAAATCTTTCTCATCCGGGATAGGTGTTGCAAGGATACTGACATCATCCATCTCTGGAATTTCAAAACCCGGTATCGCTGACGAGATAACAGGCTGTTCACCGTGTGCCGTATCAGTAGGCAATTCCACACCCGGATTATCCGGTGTCCATAAAATGGTTGGTCCTGTTGCGCCCTCTTCCCAGAACTCGTAGCGGTTATTGGGAAAATCATGCTTCAACAGCCTGACGCGCACCCGATCACGCCCGCTTTCCATACTGGTGTGATAACCGACTGCCTTCAGCCGGCCGGTATCCTCATCCTCCACCCACTGGTAACGCACGCGGCTGGGCACTGTTCCCTGTTTTTTGGCTACCTCAAGCAATTTCTCCGGCGTCAGCAGGTCAGATTTTTCAAGAGAGATAAACCCCCTCCTTTACCATATCCAAACTGATATCAGGATCATCAGAAAAGCCTGTCGGTTTTGTTTTATAGGGGATCAGACCTGCATCAAACATTTCCTGATAGGTTTTCCCCAAACAATCGATTAATGCTTCTACATTTACGGTCATTAATACAACCCCTGTTCATCATTAAGTTTATGCATTTTTTCTCTTGCCGACTCCAACTGCTCTTCTGTCACACCATATTCTTTTAATGTGGGTTTTATCGCGTTAAAGTTGCGATCTACCGCACCGTGTAAATCATGAGAGTCTCGATCAATATCCTGCGATCTATTGCGTTTACTATAAGTTTCACTGATTTTTGGTGAACTTCAGCAGGTATAAATCCTTTCGTCCAGAATAGATATTACAAAAGATATCCTTTATTGATTGGGCAACAATAGATGGTGGTATTGGCTAACACCCCATTAAAACTGTAGTACATAAAATTGGCTACTGACCCACTATTGTCGGTAGCCTGACCTTAAAAAATCGTAAACAGAACACATTACCATCGTAATGCCGCTGTTGGAATGAATGCAACCTCGTTCACTATATTCTCTTCGTCGTAATCTATCTGTATACTGGTTTGAATATGAAAATCTTCTGCTGAAAATAAGTCAACCCATCCAAACGCCTCATTCATTATGACCTTAGGCGGGATACTACGTATAGGACTGCCAAAGACTTCATGTATCCACTCACGAGACATTTTACTATTCTTCTGTAATGGCGTAGGAAGATCATTCGGGAAGACCCAACCTACAACGGTTTTATTCTGGATCATGAGAGTAATCTCTATAAGAGTTTTTCCATTTCGTTCAAACGCAAGAAAAACCCCTTCTTTCGGCATATCTAAACTAAGTACCGGAGAACCTGAAGAACCTTTAGGCGTCTTTTTGTAAGGAATTAAACCGGCATCAAGAATATCAGAATATTTTTCACCAAGATGCCTAATAAGTGCATCAACATTCACGGTCATTTATATAATCCTTGCTTAATATTCAAACTGTGCATTTTTTCCCTTGCTGCCTCTATCTCATCGTCCGTAGCCCCAGCTTCCCTTAACGCTGGTTTAATAGCGTTAAGATTACGATCAAGCGCAGCTCGTAGATCCTGCGAGTCTTTTTCTATAACACTCGATTGATTTCGCCAACCGTATGTTTGACTAATCTTTTGATGCACCTCTTTCGGAATAATCAATGCAGCAACCTGCTTACTCAGTGTCTTTATCTGCGTTTCTTTTAAGTGAGGGTATGCCCTTCTTAAAAAGGCCTCCACAGCAGCCGCAGATGGCATGTGATCAGCATGGTATTTTCCCTGCCGTGAACGCCCCTTAAAATTACTGTATAAATCAACATCAAGCAAGTTAACCGGAGGCTTACTCAGATAAACATAAATCGGCGGAAACACATTCTCCGGGAACACCAGAATGTAATCACGGAAATCCTTCTCGTCCGGCATCGGTGTTACAAGAATGCTGACATCATCCATCTCTGGAATTTCAAATCCCGGTATGGCTGACGGGATAACAGGCTGTTCACCGTGTGCCGTATCAGTAGGCAATTCCACACCCGGATTATCCGGTGTCCATAAAATGGTTGGTCCTGTTGCGCCCTCTTCCCAGAACTCGTAACGGTTATTGGGAAAATCATGCTTCAACAGCCTGACGCGCACCTGATCACGCCCGCTTTCCATACTGGTGTGATAACCGACTGCCTTCAGCCGGCCGGTATCCTCATCCTCCACCCACTGATAGCGAACACGACTTGGCACCGTACCCTGTTTTTTGGCTACCTCAAGCAATTTCTCCGGCGTTAACAGGTCAGCTTTTTCACCTTTCAGGTGGTGCTGAATCAGTGCCCCCATCAGCAAAAAACTTTGTGCCATTT
>NZ_KZ819048.1 GCF_003115845.1 Brenneria roseae subsp. roseae
TATTTTAGCTTGTTCAAAGATTGGTTCCGGTGGTTGTGTGAAAACATAACGGTTGGGATAAATAGAATTTGCCTGGCGGCGATAGCGCGGTGGTCCCACCTGACCCCATGCCGAACTCAGCAGTGAAACGCCGTAGCGCCGATGGTAGTGTGGGGTCTCCCCATGTGAGAGTAGGGAACTGCCAGGCATCAAATTAGTGAGAAGCCCTCGTCGAAAGACGGGGGCTTTTTGCGTTGTAGCCTCATTCGGGAGCGGGGCCTTGTTGGAGGAGCTACAGGCGCACTCGACCGGGGCTTTATGCATCGTCCACAAACTCAAACCAACGGTTTCACTTTATCTGAACTCAGGTCAGTAAGACGGGTTTCCCTGTTTTGTCGGTAATGAGCACTGATACCTGTTTTAGCCGCTGCCTTTGGTTATTTAGCCGCGTATAAAACAACGCTGATATCTGACTCTGATCGGGTAGACTATGAGGTATCTGAGTTAATGAGTATGAATGCGATGACGAATGGTGCCATATCACTAAAACCCTATAATTCCTTTTCATTATCGGTAGCTGCGTCATCCATCATTGTGGCTGATACGCAAGAACAGCTCGTCAATGGCTGGCAGGCAGCCAGGTCATTGCATAAGCCAGTTCTGTTGCTAGGTGAAGGGAGTAATGTTCTTTTCCTGGAAGACTTCGCCGGTACCGTTTTACTTAATCGACTTAAAGGTATTGTGGTAACGGACGATTGCGAAGGCTGGCATCTTCACGTCGGTGCTGGAGAAAATTGGCATTATTTGGTGGAGTATGCGCTTAAACGAGGTATTGCTGGTCTAGAGAATCTGGCGTTAATTCCTGGCTGTGTGGGATCTGCACCGATCCAGAACATTGGAGCTTACGGTATAGAACTTCAACATGTATGTGAATATGTTGATCTATTGGATCTTTCCAGGGGAACGGTACGACGTCTCAATGCAGCTGAATGTCAGTTCGCTTATCGCGAAAGCATATTTAAGCATCAATATCGTGACGGATTTGCTATCACGGCGGTAGGGTTTTATCTGAAGAAAGATTGGAGTCCAATATTAAATTATGGTGATTTGACGAAACTCGATCCTGCCACCGTAACACCACAACAAATCTTTGATTCAGTGTGCCATATGAGACGTAGCAAACTGCCCGATCCTGCTGTTACCGGTAATGCTGGTAGTTTCTTTAAGAACCCTGTTGTTATGCAGCAGCATGCTGAGCATATTCTAAAAGAATATCCGAATGCACCTCGCTACCCGCAGCCGGAAGGAAAGGTAAAACTTGCAGCAGGATGGCTGATTGATCAATGCCATTTAAAAGGTTTTCAAATGGGCGGCGCAGCGGTTCATAGCCAGCAGGCACTGGTTCTGATAAATAAAGATAATGCGGTAAGTATGGATATTATCGGTTTAGCACGCCATGTCCGCAGTGAAGTTGCCAATAAATTCAATGTTTGGCTCGAGCCTGAAGTTCGTTTTATTGCCGCACATGGAGAGGTAAATGCTGTCGAGGTATTGTCATGAGAGACATTAAAGTTCCTCTTAAGCTCATTCAAATTCTATCGGATGGTGAATTCTACTCAGGTGAATTCTTGGGTGAAATGATGGGGATGAGTCGGGCTGCCATTAATAAGCATATCCAGACGCTGCGAGATTGGGGAATTGATGTTTTTACGGTAACCGGAAAAGGATATTGTTTTCCTGCGCCGATGCAATTATTGGACGAGGAAAAGATTCTCAGTACCTTACCCGAAGGCGGGGTAACGGTTTTACCTGTCGTTGACTCGACAAATCAATATATTTTAGATCGGTTAAGTTCTTTAGCCTCCGGGGATGCTTGTATTGCTGAATATCAGCAAGCCGGACGTGGCCGAAGAGGGCGGAAATGGTTTTCTCCTTTTGGCGCTAATTTATACTTATCTTTGTATTGGCGCTTGGAGCAAGGGCCTGCAGCGGCAGTGGGCGTAAGTTTGGTGATTGGTATGGTGATGGCCGAAGTCTTACATAAGCTGGGAGCTGAGGGCGTTCGAGTAAAGTGGCCCAATGATTTGTATTTAAAGGATAGAAAACTGGCGGGAATTCTTGTTGAACTGATGGGAAAAACCGGGGATGCCGCCCATCTGGTTATTGGTGCCGGTATTAATTTACAAATGCGTGATCTAGTGGATAACGTGATTAATCAGGGATGGATCAATTTACAGGAAGCTGGAATTGCAATAGATCGTAATACGCTGGCAGCGAGTCTGATTTTAGAACTACGCTCGGCTCTGGCTACTTTTGAGCAGTATGGGCTAGAGTCTTTTATCTCCAATTGGGAGAAACTGGATAATTACTTCAATCGTCCGGTCAAATTGGTTATTGGCAATCGGGAAATACACGGTATTGACAGAGGTATCGATCGGCAAGGCGCTTTGTTACTGGAAAGTGACGGTAAATTAACGCCTTATATCGGTGGCGAGATTTCATTGCGCGGCGTTTAAAAAAGGGGGGATATATTATCCCCTCTTGGGTTTTCTGATATTTACTTTCTTAATCGTACATACTCTACAGCATGATTTGCACTCTTGGTCATAATAAGACTGGCTCTTTCACGTGTAGGAAGGATATTCTCTTTCAGATTAAGTCCATTAATATCTTGCCAAAGTTGTGAGGCAATTCCAATCGCTTCCTGTTCTGTCAATTTTGCATAATTATGGAAGTAGGAATTTGGATTTGAGAATGCACCTTGTCTGAATTTCAGAAAACGATTGATATACCATGTTTTTAAAAGCTCTTCTGGTGCATCAACGTAAATTGAGAAATCAACAAAATCAGAAACAAAAACTCTATGTGGATCATGTGGATAATCCATTCCACTTTGCAGTACGTTCAATCCTTCCAAAATTAAAATATCAGGTTGTTCCAGAACTTTGTTATTATCGGGAACGATGTCGTAGGTCAAATGTGAATAGGTTGGAGCAATGACTTCTGGAGCTCCTGATTTAATATCAGAAACAAATTTGACTAGGCTATGAATGTCGTAAGATTGCGGAAATCCCTTTTTCTTCATCAAATTACGATCTTTTAAAACTTTATTTGGATGAAGAAAACCATCGGTGGTAATTAGTTCAACGCTACGATGTTCTGGCCAGCGACTGAGTAATGCCTGCAATACACGTGCCGTGGTACTTTTCCCAACGGCGACACTGCCCGCAATACCAATAATATAAGGGATCCTTTGACCGTCGGTTCCCAGAAATTGCTCTAAAACTGCCTGACGGCGCAGGTTTGAGCTGATATAGAAATTAAGCAGGCGAGATAGAGGCAGATAGATCTCAGCGACCTCATCCAATGACAGATCTTCATTAATCCCTTTTAGCTTAACTATCTCTTCTTCTGTCAATGTCAATGGGACTGAATCACGTAAGGCTGCCCATTGAAGGCGATTAAACTGTAGATATGGCGTAGCCAAAGATTGCTCTCTATTTCTCATAAGTCTGATTCTGCCTGCTTATACAGGTAAGAAAGGGGACTTCAGCCCACCCAAGTTATAGCGCTAGCTCAACTCAGGCCGTAGAACCTTTCTTCGTATAGTAATTTTTGATTACAGGCAGGTTACCACTTTGCTGGTGAAAAAAAGAAGAGAAAATCAGCTTGATACTCAACGCCCCTTTTATAAGGGCATTGAGTAAGCATCAACTGGCTATGGCTCGACCTACATGATTCACAGCGAAGAGACGTTTATAGTAGATGGCGGTGGGGTGATAGTAGCCATCAGGTGTACAGGCATAATCTGGTAGTTCCCCCAGGTAGCGATACCCGAGAGTCCGGTAAAATGCTTCCGCTGGTGAGCCCGCCTGGGTGTCCAAATAAAGCAAGCCGCGTTGCTGGAGCAGTGCGGTTTTTTCCAGTACCTGCATCAATTGTCTGCCTACGCCCATTCTACGAGTGCGGCTATGTACCAATAATTTTTGAATCTCCGCCCGATTTTGCCCATTGGACTTTTGGCATAGTTCCAATTGTACGCTGCCGATCACACCTTCAAAATCGCGCGCTATCCATAGCATACGAGCACCTTTTGCGATAGAAGGCCGCAAACTATGAAAATAGCTCTCTGCTTCTTCATGTGACACTGGAGATTGATATCCAATAGATGCGCCTTTCGCCACGGCATCAACCAGTAAATCGGCAAGTTCTCCACGATAAACGGGTAATGTAGCAACATTGAGTGATACGATTTTCATAGGGCATCTCCTGAACGATGGATAGACACTTCTTAATAAAGCAATATTCATTCCAGGTTTTTGATGCATTAATTGCTTGAAATATGTCCGTTTAGCTTAAAAAACGCTTTTTCAAAGTGCAGGCGTTGCATTTTTGGTGCAGAGCATATGGCTGAAATTTGACCATGCGCGCTTTTGGGTTTTGTGAAATCTGGCGGTTCTTTGTGCGAATTCTTGATGGTATGGTGGATCCATGTTCAAATTTGGATAAAATCTAAGCGATAGTGCATTTTACGCAATTTTTTTGTTGCATAGGTCGTTCGGTCTACCTAGAATGCGCAGCACTTGATGCCGGCTTAGCTCAGTAGGTAGAGCAACTGACTTGTAATCAGTAGGTCGCCAGTTCGATTCCGGCAGCCGGCACCATCAAGTACACAATCAGGTGGGGTTCCCGAGCGGCCAAAGGGAGCAGACTGTAAATCTGCCGTCACAGACTTCGAAGGTTCGAATCCTTCCCCCACCACCAAATTCAATCCTGGTGACAGGATAAAATCGATACGGTATGTAACACTAGGCCGGATCGAAGAATGCGGGGTATATGAAAGCTTTATTCCCCAAGTTCAAAATCTACAGAGAAATCAGGTAGCCGAGTTCCAGGATGCGGGCATCGTATAATGGCTATTACCTCAGCCTTCCAAGCTGATGATGTGGGTTCGATTCCCACTGCCCGCTCCAAGATGTGCTGATATAGCTCAGTTGGTAGAGCGCACCCTTGGTAAGGGTGAGGTCGGCAGTTCGAATCTGCCTATCAGCACCACTTCTTTTTATTCCTCCTGATTTTCTTCTGTTAAAAAATTCAGCAAGCAACTGCTTGGTTGATGTGGTGATACCACCGATTTATCCGTGTCTTAGAGGGACAATCGATGTCTAAAGAAAAATTTGAACGTACAAAACCGCACGTTAACGTCGGTACTATCGGCCACGTTGACCATGGTAAAA
>NZ_KZ819049.1 GCF_003115845.1 Brenneria roseae subsp. roseae
GAACATCCAATTTAGATCTTCAACAGTGCGTTTAGCCGCTCGCTCTTTAGCTAACTCTGAAGATTCTGAGCTTATAATTTTGGCCTTTTACCTTGAGTAACCTTTAGAGTCACTTCATAAGCACGTTGTTTTGCCTCACGTTCAGAGACTTATTCTTATGCCGTTCAGCAGGGAATCATCGACTACAATCCCGCTCAGGAAATGTCAGGTGCCGTTAACACAGATAAACGCCAGCATCGTCCTGCCCTTCCCTTTGAACGCTACCATGAATTTTTAGGGCACATTGACAGAGATAAAGGTCGGTTGCTTACCTGTAGTCCCTCCGGTTTTTAGGTACCACCGCCAATGAGGATCTCCGGCCAGTTTTTCCTCGCATAGATAACATAGATCCCGCCGCGCGCTTTGATAGAGCCAGAAATAGGTAAATGACTGTCTTTTTTCAGCAGCAGCCTTCTATCCGGGTTGAATAACGTGAAGATAACGAACTCTGCATATGCGGAATCGTAATAATCTCGGATTCAATAATCCCGTTTGTAGGTTGCGTTTCCGGAAATACCTTACATAGATAAGGAGCGAAGCGTCTCAAACGTGCTTCGGCCGCGTAACATCCTGAGCGGTAAGACCGACAAAGGGCAACCCTTCCTGTAACGTTGTGATCCGGGGATTAAACCAATCGACCGTCTCCAGATCCCTCATTTTCTTAACTAACGGATAATCGGTCAGCAACTGTTCTAGTTCACCACGACTCATTATTCGTCACCTCTTGCAGTTAAACCACGTATGAAAGGAGAAAGATGGACATCTAACATTCAACACCAGATTGTACAAAAAACGTAACGCTGCGCCTGGATCTAATTTTCACTCAATTTTTTCCACTCAACCATGGCGAATCAACGCTCCAGAAGATAATGTCTGCTCCCAGATAATTTTCAGCGAAATCAACAAACTCTTCCCTGGAAAATTTTTTATGCGTGACCGGATTAATATAAGTTAATGTCGGTTCCTGTACTGCCATGGCAACTAATGGCAGTTTATTTTTATAGCGATTAAAATAAGGATATGAGTTGTGCATCTGTGCCTTTTTATGAGGAACAATATCCGGCCCACCCAGACCTATATTATTATCTTTCGCGAATTGGAAAAGGCGAGACATATATTTATGATCGTTGTCCCATTCGCACGGCCAAAAATTCACATATTGCACGACATGAGATTTTTTAAACACCGAGCGAGTGAATTTTAAGTTATCAAGCGTAGCCGCATAGTATTTATCACAGCTAAAACCCGTTTTATCATGCTTGATATCTATATCAATCGCCGTTTCAGGTAAGTTTATACCTTCAATTCTGCCATCAAATGTCTGCGCTAAGGCAGAAATCAATTTTTGATAACGCGTTCTCAATGCATCATTCCATTGAACCGCCACCCACCCCATAGCCTGCGATTTACCTTCTCCCGGATTATCCTGTTGTTCCACCAGGCCGCCAGCATATTGAGGGTCGTCTAACAAATATTGTGGGATATAACGGGCTTGCGGTTCAAAAAATCGATCCTGAATCTGCAAAAACATTTTTTTATTGATTTTCCGCAGCAGAGTAAGATCCTTTTCTATCATGGAAAAATCATACTTCCCCGGCGCAACTTCCAACTGCTTCCAGTTATAGACTATCTGCACCCCGGTAATGTCCTGGCGGGTTAATAAAGGATAAAGTTTCTCTATATCATCAGAAGAAGTATACAGGTAATTTTCACGTTCTTTAGCGAATGCACTTATCGAAAGTATACTCATCAAAAAAAACACAGTATATAGCCACTGTTTAGCGTTCATTTAAAATACCTCATTAATTACTGTTGCAGTAACCTTGTCTGGATAAGAGTTTTCGTGCATTCATCAAATCCAAAAGATCACAAACCTTAATGCTAACGGCATAATAAGTAATAAAAATCTTTATTTCCTCAGCATGCGCTATTAACATCCATTTCCTGCTCAAAGATAAAAACAGCAGCGTTGTTTTGTCAAGAAAATAGACGTGTTTAATTTGTAAAGAAAATAAAATAAATCAACAAAATGACATAATATATGACAATATTTTAGGGGGAATATCATCCGCCGCGTATAGCGTTAAATAAGACACGCTAACAACACAAGCTGGCGGCTCCGACAGTTACTGTGGCGATACCGGATAAAGTATGAGTCGGCGCGGAAACTGTTGGGAACAACCCGATGGAGCGCTTGTTCAGAAGTCTGAAAAATGAGTGGATATCTGTAACGGGATACGTGAGCTTCAACGACGCTACCCACGCAATCATGGAATACATCGAGAGGTATTACAGTGCACTCAGGCCGCATGACTATAACGGTGGATTACCGCCAAACGAATCGGAAAAACGGTTTTGGAAAAACGCTAATGCGGTGGCCAGTTTTAGTTGACCACTACACTTTCTCATAAGACTGCAATCTCAGCATAGCGGTAAAAAATCCACCATAACTGCAAACACATTTTATGATTTAAATTAATCTCAGACTCGCAACCTAGCGTAGGTTGCTTCAACATTTTTTCGAGCCAATAGGTAGAATAAAAGTTAATAAGCTAATTAATTGTCAATATAATTATTTATAAATATTCCATTTTCCCTCCATTGGATAAATCTAACGACTGACGAACGCCATGATCAGAATGTTACTGTTTCCCTCATATCTGATACATGATGGTTAGGCTCCTGTGTCAATAAAGGAGCTAAAAGCGTCAATGAGGCGAATATTACCGTCACTATAACCTCTTCCTTTATTTTCATAACTTATTGAATATATTTTCTTTTTTTACAAAAATAAAATCTTTGACTTTTTTACTGGAATTTACATAAAACTTAAACTAAGTTTCATAATGAAATAATTTGTAATCTTTTTTCGAGTATATGTTTCATTGATATTCATTTAATTACTATTTGATTATCAATAAATTAATTTTAATTCCATCATAAGGAATGCTATCCACGCATAAAAAGCGTGGCGGTGTCCTTGCTGCATTTCTATGCGCGTCAGGAGGATTGACTACACACAACTATTTTAATTTTATTTGATTTTTCACTTTGTTAACTAACTATCCTTATTCAAGGTAATCCCAGTGAGTTCTGCTCTCTGAATTATCGGAGGTTGGCTTGTGCCAAAAAAAATTATGAATAAAATTTATTTAGTTATCTGGAATGTTGCCACCAATACCTGGACTGCCGTATCTGAATTATCAGGCAGAAAGAAGAAATCCAAATCAAGCGCCACAACGGTAAAATCCGCACTGTTTTTTTTATCCATTGCCTCAACGGGTTCCGCATGGGCCGGCACCTGTATTCAGATCGATCAAATAGGAAGCTCCAGTGCGACAGGCACTGGGGCAAGCGGAACCGTGACTTGCGGTGCATTTTCTATCGCCATTGCCGCAGGCAGTGGCGGAAGCGCTTCCAATTTCGGTGTCGCAATTGGCGATGCCGCATCGTCAACCGGCTCGAACTCAGTCGCCCTGGGACGACAAGCCTCAGCGCTGGCTGCCGGCGCAACCGTAGTGGGACAAGGCTCGAACGTGAACGCAGCCTCCACCTCCGGGTCGGCTTTTGGGCAGACTAGCAGCGTCACGGCAGCTAACGGCACGGCGTTGGGGGCGGGAACATCCGTAGCGGGCGCCGGCGGTTTGGCAGTAGGGCAAGGCGCTAACGTGAACGCAACCTCCACCACCGGATCGGCTATCGGGCAGAATAGCAGCGTCACGGCGGCTAACGGCACGGCGTTGGGGGCGGGAACATCCGTATCGGGCGCCGGCGGTGTGGCTATCGGACGCAATGCATCGGGCTCGGCTGCCACGAGCGGTGAGAACGGCATTGCCATTGGCGGACAAAGTAGCGCGACAGCAACGTCCGCTATCGCGATCGGCCGGGGATCGCTGGCCAATGATACCTATGGTATTGCAATGGGGGATGCGACAACGGCAGGCAGCAACGCCGTTGCTATTGGCACCTCAAGCACCGCGACAGGAACAAATAGCATCAGCATCGGTACTGGCAATACCGTATCGGGGAACAACTCCGGGGCGATTGGCGATCCGTCAGTCGTTACCGGCACAGGTTCATACTCCATCGGTAACGACAACACCATCGACGCGAATAACGCATTCGCACTGGGCAATAACATCAGCATCGGCACCGGACTCGATGGCGCCGTGGTGCTGGGTGATAACTCGACGGTTTCAGCAGCAAATGCCACCGCTTCAACAACATTAAACGGTACAACCTATAACTTTGCGGGCGGAACCCCTACGGCGGGGGATGTCGTCAGCGTGGGCGGCAGCGGCGCCGAACGGCAGATCACCCATGTCGCCGCCGGACAGATCTCCGACACCA
>NZ_KZ819050.1 GCF_003115845.1 Brenneria roseae subsp. roseae
CGATATCACTGAAGTAATGACTTCCGCTTCTGGCACATAGCCGACTGCCAGATTAGATTGCACTCAGATCAGCGAAAGTGCCAGATCGAGTATAGTCAGTACTCTCCAATTTATTCAACGACACTCTATAGTGCTTTCCCATAAACCCGCTCCACATACCGCCCACATCCATCCCCATGCCCCAAATCCATCTACACCAGCGCGTAGGCTTCCCGGTTGCTGAATCCCTGCTGCCGGTAATAACGCATCGCATCCTGCGCCCATGCGTAACGCAGGCTGTGCGGGGAATATTGCCCCTTTAGTCCAGCCAAAGCGGTTTGCGAGCGCCAGCGGTTGATGGCGCTTTTCAGATCCGGTTTATCAATCAACCCAGCGCCTGATTCACTGTTTGTGTTAACGCTTCCCGATCCAGAACCCGCGTTTGTCGGGGCCGTCCGCCTTTGGTGCCGAATACCACCGTTAATTGCTCGTCGCCTCGCTCCAGCGCCGTGGCCCATGTCTGAAGCGACTGCGAGCACTGCACTGCCTCCTGCGAGCGCAGACCCATCATTCGAGCCAGTTGCAGCGTCAGCGCGAGTCCGGTGTCTTTCTGTTGCATGATTGCCAGCGCCGCCTGATAGCGCTCCGGCGTAATTGCTTGCCGTGAGCCATCGCGACTAGCACCGCCCAGACCTAGCTCCTTATTACTCAATCGTTCCGCATCCGCCAGCTTAACCCGTCCGGCGGTGCGCAAAATGACACGCACCGCCGCCATCTCGTTATGCAGCGTGCGCAGAGTAATTCCCTGTTCTAACCGCCCGGCGATATAGCATTCGATATGTTTTGCTTTCAGGTACTGCACCGAGCGGATCTGAATATTCAAAGACAGCAGGTGGCTGGCAAGCCGCTCTGCAATCTTTAGTCGATCATGTACCGTCTTATGGCTGCCGCCAGCCTGTCGGGCCAGCGTCTGCATCTCCCGACTTAATCGTGACATATGCTATCCCCTCCATACTCAATAACCTCTGTTCTCCGGCACACGGCGATTTACGACACGGATTTACCGTGTCGCACTGAACAATACCTGCGCGCCGGAGCGGCAGCGGTTGAGGTATGACGGGGATATCGGTTATGCACTCGGTGCAGCCGCCTGCATCAGCAGGGTAATCCCCTCAGGCTGAAAAAGCCTGCCTCAGGTATCGGTTCAGTCCTCCTCTGATAAGTGGGTTGATGAGAATTGACGCAGAAAATGTGCGTCAGATGACAGGTCGCGCCGGAAAGCGCTGTAGTGTAAGGGTTGGCGCAGAGATTGTTNAGTGTAAGGGTTGGCGCAGAGATTGTTCGCGGCGTCACTTGCAACGGCTTTGCGCCGTATGAAGTGACGCCGCTGCCTCATGGATGCATTCGCTGAGGCAGCAAAAGACCGCGGACGGTTGCGCCAGCTATAAAGGTTGTTATGCATCAATGCGTATGCGAAAGGCAAGAACAAACAGGATGCAGCCCTAAGGCATTGGAATAAGTTAGCTACCATCGCCGCAGCGATCACCCGCAAACAGGTAGTGAGGCGGGTTGGGAGTCGACCACACAGGTTGGTCCTGCGCGTTGCCTTGAAGGTCGTGGCAACATGGGAGTGCTGCTTGCAGCAGCGGTATAGCACTGACAATTTACTGCGCCAAAATCCGTATATCAAGCGGCTAACGCGCTGCGCTTGTTGGCTCCTTACTGGATTTCTATTCCATAGAAATCCAGTAAGGAGCGTCTAAATCCACTAACAGTATGAAAAAAATTTTGTAAATTTTCGCCGGGTGGGTTTTCAATCCCTCTCCCCTTCCCCACCCTGACCACGGCTGATGCCCTGATAGCGGGAAGGCCAGATCTCTTCCGGCCGTTTGTTCAACGCTTCGGCAATCAAGCGCTCGCCCTTCGGCCAGTGTCGCGTTAGCGCGTTCGCCAGCGTGGACGAGGCCAGTCCTGCCTCTCTGGAAACCGCAGCCAGCGTTGTACCCTGCTTTCTCAAAGATGCAATGATATCAGCAGGATGCCAGTCATTTTTATTCATCTCTCTAACTCCTCTCCATAACGAATTTCATTAATTATCCTGTTTTGGGATAATTAATGAAATGACTGATATTCGATTTTGGGATATCAGTCAAGGTTAACGAGATGGCGTCAATTTATTCAGAAGAATATCAAAGCGTTATAAAAACACTTCGGGAAGCCAGAATCAGGAAAGGCATCAGCCAGCAAAGCCTGGCCGAATCGTTAGGCCGACCACAGTCGTTTATCGCCAAAGTCGAAAGTGGTGAACGCCGGCTGGATGTTGTGGAATTTGCCTGTATCGCACACCTGCTATCCATCGATATCGCCACAGTTTTAGAGAAAATAATTAATAAAAAACAGTTAAGTAGACATAAACCCTGACCAACCGCCAATGCTGTTAATCCTATTTTGGGATAAATCAATCCGTCATTGATAGTCAATCCGGTCTTTCTAACGGAATTGATCAAATGGCATCCATTTACTCCGATGAATATCAACGCGTTATCAAGGCGCTGCGCGAGGCGCGTATAGCGAAAGGGGTCACGCAGGAAAGTCTGGCTCAGGCGCTGGATCGCCCTCAGTCGTTTATCGCCAAGGTCGAAAACGGAGAGCGCCGGTTAGACATCGTCGAATTTGTCCACCTTGCCCGTTTGCTCTCAATCGATCCCACTAGCATCATTGGCAAGATCCCGGCGAAACATAAGCCGCTCAGCGCAAAATAATTTCACGTAACAACGGCGCGCCTCCCACAGGCTGCATCCAGTTGCTTGCCGCGATACCGATCGCACCGACACCTCGCGGCTCCGCGGTTTTAATTACTGCTTCCCCAGCCTCCCACCGATCCAACCTGTCGGCCCATTCCTGCATCATCATCCGCCGCTGCTCAACGTAAACCGCATGGTTATAAGCGGCGCAGATCTTATTAGGATCGGCATGGGATAACTGCACCTCGATCCACTCTTTCGGGTAGCCGAGTTCGTTAAGCGTCGTCGAGATCGTCGCCCGGATGCCGTGACCGGTTAGTCGATCTGCATAACCCATACGTTTCAGCGCGCTGTTAAGCGTATTTTCGCTGATGCGCTTTTGCAGGTTGTTGCAGTTGGGAAGCAGGTAGCGTTGCGCCGGTCGTCGCTTCTGCAAAGTTAAAAGCGCTTTCACGATGTCGATGGCCTGTCGCGGCAGCGGTACCACATAAGCCGGGACGCTGTTACCTTCCCGGCGCATCCTGACCTGCAACTGTTTGACCGATGCGGGCGGAATAATCCACAGCCCACGCTTAAGATCGAATTGGTCAGGTTCAGCAAGGCGCAACTCGCCGGTACGCACGCCGGTCAACAACAGCAGGCGTAACCCCTGTTGAGTTGTCTCCTGCCCGTTATAGTCGCGCAGCTTGCGCAAAAACGACGGTAACTCGTCCATGCGCAAAAAGGGATTGTGCGTCACCGGCGGTCGGGGCGCGGCCACAATATCCAGATCGCCGGCCGGATTGTAGCGCACGCCTTTTTCCACTTTGGCATAGCGAAACAGTTGGTTCAGCCACGTTCTTACTTTCTCAGCGGTGGTAAATGCCCTCCGCCGCTCAATCCGGCGCAGAACTTCCAGAATATGCGACGGCTCTACATCGAAAATCGGCAGACCACCCAGCGACAGCAGCACGTCTTTAGCGAAGATGCGATCGATCTGCGACAGCGTGCTTTGTCGTCCGCGCTCCAGACTCAGCGCCTTGAAGTCGCGCCACTGGCGGAACACCGCGTCAAAGGTATTTTGCGCCGCAGCGTTGCACTGCTGGCGGTAGCTACGCGGATCGTTACCCGCAGCCAACTGCGCACGCAATTCGTCGCGCTGCTGGCGCGCCTGTTTCAGGGAGAAGGCGGGATAAGAACCAAGCGAGATTCACTGCTGTTTACCCTGCAACGAAAAGCGGAAGTGCCATTTCTTCGCGCCTTTACCGGTCACGAACAGTGATAGCCCATCGCTATCGTTGAGAGTGTAGGCTTTGCCGGTGGTGCGGGCCTGCCGGGCAACGGCATCGGTTAACGCCATAGGGTATGCCTCCTTCAGTGCTGAAGAGAGGTGTACCGCGCACAGGGAAGCGACTCAGCAAACAATCCGCACCCATAACGCACCCGATTTTCATGTACTAATTTATGTACTACTTCGGCGTGGTTGACGGTGGTTTTCAGTGGATTTCGCTGGATGCTCAACAGAGCGATTACCCTGTTGAATCAGAGAGCTACAGACTTTGGTGGCTGTCTATAGCACAAGAATTGGAGCGGGAAACGAGACTCGAACTCGCGACCCCGACCTT
>NZ_KZ819051.1 GCF_003115845.1 Brenneria roseae subsp. roseae
CCTTGGCAAGGTCGTGCTCTACCAACTGAGCTATTCCCGCATAAACCGGATTAATTATCCTTCACTTCTGGTGAAAAGCAACTTTTCACGATAACTAATCCTTTTCTTGATGAATTAGCTATAACATCATGAATTTTATAACTATTTCATGCGTAAGCAATTCAACGGCCAGCATTATGTACTAATCAGATAACGCTAGCAAGCCCTTTCCATGGAAAAATATCGCTGGCAAGTAACCTAATACCCGCCATCGATGACCAACCGATAACACCATATGGCCATATGCGCCGCTTTTTAGTATTCGCGGGAGAAGTCCACTTCTCCCCGTAACGTACCGCCTTCACGAAAACGCACCAGATTATGAAGGAATAGTCGCCCCATCAGGGTCGGCACCATCGGGCCTGCAATATGGCCGGTAAGCGTCAGTTTCGGTTCTTGCCAGAACGGGTGCGCAGCAGGTAAAGGCTCCTGACGAAATACATCCAAGACCGCGCCGGCGATTTGTCTTGTGCTCAACGCCGCCAGCAGGTCCCCATCCACCACCGCCGTACCACGGCCTACGTTGATAAACAAGGCGGAGGGTTTCATTGCGGCAAACACGCCTGCATGATAGATGTCGGTCGTTGCTGTCGTATCGGGCAGAATATTAATCACGTAATCCACATCCTGCACCGCCGTTTTGAGTTCGGCGATCCCTACTACACGCTGAAAGTACGGCAAGACCCGGGGCGTGTTCACAATCCCGAATAATGCAACCCCGAAAGGCTGTAGAAAACCGGCCACTTCACACCCAATTTCTCCTGCGCCGACAATGAGTACGCGTCTGCCAGCCAGAGAACCTGGCAGACGGTGGTTCCACTCGCACTGCCGTTGACTGAGCAGGCGTTCATCAAGCTGTAGCTCATGCTTGAGCATATGGGCAAGCACGTATTCGGCAATCGGTTGACCAAATACACCTACCGCGCGGCTCAGACGATAATCGCGCGGCAATCCCCTCGCCAGCAATGGCTTAAATCCGGCCCAGGTCGATTGTAGCCACTTCGGCCTTGCTCCCTGAGCCAACAAGCCGGCGACAACATCAGGTTCGCCAAGCCAGACAGGATAACTACGAGCCTGCTCCGCCGTTCCATTGGATAACACCAGTTCCAGTTCTGGGGCTTCATGGCGTAACACGGGAACAATTTCATCAGCACGGGCATCCAACAGAAGCACAGAAGTCATAAGCAGGTTCCTTGAACAAAACCGGGAAAAAATGGAGCAGAAAAAGCATGGTAGCGGGATCAACGCATCAGAATAAGCGAAAAATATTATAGCATGAGACTTCGCACTTAAATTCCAAGGCAAGATACATACTTAATGGGCATCTACAGCAAGGGGGTCAGGTACTTGAGGATGTGTTTCACAGATTCCTGGCGCCTCTGACTTGCGTTACCCCACCTGCTAATAATTTTATGCGCTGACTTTGGCGGTCGCTGATAGCTGTATCACGACAAAAAAGTGCATTTAAAACAGGCCCACGGTAAACTTCCGATGAGTAATGAATATCAGGTGTATTAGGCGTGTGCTGCGTGCGCTTTGGGCCCCCATAAATACGGAGAACTAAATTCAACCTTTTATTGATGAATGAGAACAACTATGTCTACATCCGACGTCAAGGCTAAACGGCCTGCCTCCCTTCTCCGTGCATTTCTCGACAACAACTCTTCCGGCGGTATTGTTCTGATGATAGCGGCAGCCGTCGCGATCATCATCGCCAATACGCCTTTAGGACGCTCCTACGATGCTATCTTGCATACCTACGTCGGTGGTCTGTCAGTCCTGCATTGGATCAACGATGGTCTGATGGTTCTATTCTTCCTGATGGTCGGTCTCGAAATCAAACGCGAAGTCCTGGACGGTCAGCTATCTACCTGGTCACGACGCATTCTGCCCGGAAGCGCCGCGATCGGCGGCATGATCGGTCCAGCCCTGATCTTCCTGGCCTTCAACGTTGGGGAAGGCGGTCATCCTAATGGGTGGGCCATCCCGTCCGCGACGGATATCGCCTTCGCGCTGGGAGTCCTGTCCCTGCTCGGTCCTCGCGTTCCGATATCGCTGCGCGTCTTCCTGACGGCACTGGCCATCATCGACGATCTGGGCGCGGTCGTCATCATCGCACTCTTCTACACCAGTTCTCTCAGCATGGCTGCGCTTGGGGCCGCCGCGCTTGTGATCATTGCTCTCGTCGCCCTCAACCGCTTCGGTGTCGTGCGTCTGTTTCCGTACTTTATTCTTGGCGCGATGCTTTGGTTCTTCATTCTCAAATCCGGGGTTCACGCAACACTGGCGGGCGTGATTCTGGCGTTGGTTATCCCACTGCGCCCCAAAACCGCACGGTCTGACGACACGATCTCGCCATTGCTCCAGGTCGAGCATGGTTTACAGCCATGGGTGACGTTCCTAATCGTGCCGCTCTTCGGTTTCGCGAATGCCGGCGTGTCCTTCGCCGATATGTCCCTCTCCGATCTTGCTCAGCCTGTCCCGCTTGGCGTGGCTTTCGGCCTTTTCCTGGGCAAGCAATTCGGCGTCTTCCTCACATCTTTCGCGATCATCCGGCTTGGCTGGGCGCAGTTGCCAACGGGAGCAAACTGGAAGCAGCTCTATGGCGTCGCGATACTTTGCGGGATCGGCTTTACCATGAGCCTATTTATCGGCCTGCTTGCGTTCCCTGATGTGCCTCTATTGCAAAATGAATTGAAACTCGGCGTGCTGCTCGGCTCCATTGTTTCCGGCGTCATCGGGGCATTCCTTTTGCGGGCCGTGGGCCCCCAGAAAGCGACATAAATTTTCTTATCGTGCTTCTGGGTTCCGGTTCGGGGGCACGACCCGGGTACGGCTTAGGTTTGTGCTGGCGTTGTGCCTCTTGGTACCGAGCGCGGCGGCAAGGTACCCGATTTTCGGGTGCTAATCTTGTGTAACCCACATGAAAATATGCAATTGCTTCACCCAAACTATACGTTATGGCGTATGGCCTGACGTTGTTTCTGTATTATTTTTTGATTATATTCAATACGTGATCCGCAAATGAGGAACTCATCATGTCCCGAACCACGACAATGACCGTTCGCCTCAAAGGGCCGTTGAGTGACTTCGTGGCCGCCAACGTAGGTGAACATGGTTCTTACGACAACGTCAGCGAGTATATCCGAGACCTGATTCGCCGGGACAAGGAACGGGTGGAGTCAGAAGCATTCGAACGGCTCAAAGCGGAACTGACTAATGCCTTCGCAGCGCCAGAATCTTCATACTTGTCCTTGACTGCCGCAGATATCATTGCACGCAACAAGGCCTGACCGTATGGCTAATGTACGCATACAGGAGGCCGCTTCTTATCGCCTTGACGAGATCTATCGTTACACTCGTGAGCAATGGGGAATGCCACAGGCCGATCGTTACATTACTGGCTTGTTTGAGGCATTTTCCAGAATAGAAACCCATGAGGTCGTATCAAGACCGGTACCCGCCGAGTTTGGAGTGGAGGGATTCTTCTTTCGCTACGAGCGGCATGTCGTCTACTGGCGCAGATTATCAAACGGCGACATCGGTATCGTGACGATTCTGCACGAGCGGATGCATCTGATTGATCGGTTTCGTGAAAATTTTAGAACTTGATGGTGGAGCCATCCCAAAGCGGACCTCAGACGGTCGGTACGACTTAGGTTTATGCTGGTATTACGTCTTTTAGGGCCGGACGCGGCGGGCAAAGCACCCGATTTTCGTGTACTAATTTGTGTACTACTTCGGCGTGGTTGACGGTGGTTT
>NZ_KZ819052.1 GCF_003115845.1 Brenneria roseae subsp. roseae
ATGCGGATGGCAAGACCTGGAGCGTCAATGTGCCGGGCAGCGTACTGGCGGCAAATACCGGTATCAGCGCCACGGTCACTATCCGCGATGATGCGGGTAACGAAACCAGCGCAGATGCCACTCGTTCTTACACGGTGGATACCAGTGCGCCGGCGGCGTCGATTAGTATCGATACCATTGCCGGTGACGATATCATCAACGCCGATGAAGCCGGACAGACCATCAATGTCACTGGTCAGGTCGGTGATGACGTCAAAGCCGGCGATGCGATCACGGTAACGGTGGGTAACGAGATTTACCAGACTACGGTGAATGCCGACGGCAAGACCTGGAGCGTCAACGTGCCGGGCAGCGTACTGGCGGCGAATACCGATATCAGCGCCACGGTCACCACCCGTGATGACGCCGGTAACGAGACTACCGCGGATACCACCCGGTCGTATACCGTCGATACCGATGCGCCAGAGGCCTCTATCTCGATTGATACCATTGCCGGCGACGATATCGTTAACGCCGATGAGGCGGGACAGACCATCATCGTCACCGGTCAGGTGGGTGATGACGTGAAGGCCGGTGATGCGATCACGGTGACGGTGGGTAACGAGATTTACCAGACTACGGTGAATGCCGACGGCGAGACCTGGAGCGTCAATGTTCCGGGTAGCGTGCTGGCGGCAAATACCGATATCAGCGCCACGGTGACGACTCGTGATGACGCCGGTAACGAGACCACGGCCGACGCCACCCGGTTGTATACCGTCGATACTACCGCGCCGGAGGCCTCTATCTCGATTGATACCATTGCCGGCGACGATATCGTTAATGCCGATGAAGCCGGACAGACCATCAATGTCACCGGTCAGGTGGGTGATGATGTGAAGGCCGGCGATGCGGTCACGGTGACGGTGGGTAACGAGACTTACCAGACTACGGTGAATGCCGACGGCAAGACCTGGAGCGTCAACGTGCCGGGCAGCGTACTGGCGGCGAATACCGATATCAGCGCCACGGTCACCACCCGTGATGACGCCGGTAACGAGACTACCGCGGATACCACCCGGTCGTATACCGTCGATACCGATGCGCCAGAGGCCTCTATCTCGATTGATACCATTGCCGGCGACGATATCGTTAACGCCGATGAGGCGGGACAGACCATCATCGTCACCGGTCAGGTGGGTGATGACGTGAAGGCCGGTGATGCGATCACGGTGACGGTGGGTAACGAGATTTACCAGACTACGGTGAATGCCGACGGCGAGACCTGGAGCGTCAATGTTCCGGGTAGCGTGCTGGCGGCAAATACCGATATCAGCGCCACGGTGACGACTCGTGATGACGCCGGTAACGAGACCACGGCCGACGCCACCCGGTTGTATACCGTCGATACTACCGCGCCGGAGGCCTCTATCTCGATTGATACCATTGCCGGCGACGATATCGTTAATGCCGATGAAGCCGGACAGACCATCAATGTCACCGGTCAGGTGGGTGATGATGTGAAGGCCGGCGATGCGGTCACGGTGACGGTGGGTAACGAGACTTACCAGACTACGGTGAATGCCGACGGCAAGACCTGGAGCGTCAGTGTGCCGGGCAGCGTGCTGGCGGCAAACAGCGACGTCAGTGCGACGGTGACGACTCGTGATGATGCGGGCAATGAGACCACCGCGGATACCGCACGTTCCTACCTTGTCGATACCACTGCGCCGGAAATTAATATTACTGACTTTGCCGGAAACGACGGTTATATCAGTCAGCACGAACTGATTAATACCGTTATTGGCGGGACCAGCAGTGAGAAAACGGTTGATCTGGTCTTTACCGATGCTGACGGCACATCCATTACGCTGACGGCGGTAGCCGTAGTCGATGGAAAATGGCAGACCGCTGTCGATCTCAGTGCATTGACCGAAGGGAAGATCACCGTCGAGGCGACGGCTACCGATCCGGCGGGTAATCAGGCGCACGACAATAGCCAGGCGGTGATGGATATCACCGCGCCGGCGGCGTCGATTAGCATCGATGTGATTGCCGGCGACGATATCATCAACGCCGATGAAGCCGGTCAGACCATCAGCG
>NZ_KZ819053.1 GCF_003115845.1 Brenneria roseae subsp. roseae
CAATCTTTGAACAAGCTAAAATTCTTCGTCTCTCTAAAACACCTTCGGTGTTGTAAGGTTAAGCCTCCCGGGTCATTAGTACTGGTCAGCTCAACGCATCGCTGCGCTTACACACCCAGCCTATCCACGTCGTCGTCTTCAACGGCCCTTCAGGGGACTCGAAGTCCCAGGGAAGACTCATCTCGAGGCAAGTTTCCCGCTTAGATGCTTTCAGCGGTTATCTCTTCCGCACGTAGCTACCGGGCAATGCAATTGGCATCACAACCCGTACACCAGTGGTGCGTTCACTCCGGTCCTCTCGTACTAGGAGCAACCCCTCTCAATCTTCCAACGCCCACGGCAGATAGGGACCGAACTGTCTCACGACGTTCTAAACCCAGCTCGCGTACCACTTTAAATGGCGAACAGCCATACCCTTGGGACCTACTTCAGCCCCAGGATGTGATGAGCCGACATCGAGGTGCCAAACACCGCCGTCGATATGAACTCTTGGGCGGTATCAGCCTGTTATCCCCGGAGTACCTTTTATCCGTTGAGCGATGGCCCTTCCATCCAGAACCACCGGATCACTAAGACCTGCTTTCGCACCTGCTCGAGCCGTCACTCTCGCAGTCAAGCTAGCTTATGCCTTTGCACTAACCTCCTGATGTCCGACCAGGATTAGCTAACCTTCGTGCTCCTCCGTTACGCTTTGGGAGGAGACCGCCCCAGTCAAACTACCCACCAGACACTGTCCGCAACCCGGATTACGGGCCCACGTTAGAACATCAAACATCAAAGGGTGGTATTTCAAGGTCGGCTCCACGCAGACTGGCGTCCACGCTTCAAAGCCTCCCACCTATCCTACACATCAAGGCTCAAGGTTCAGTGTCAAGCTATAGTAAAGGTTCACGGGGTCTTTCCGTCTTGCCGCGGGTACACTGCATCTTCACAGCGAGTTCAATTTCACTGAGTCTCGGGTGGAGACAGCCTGGCCATCATTACGCCATTCGTGCAGGTCGGAACTTACCCGACAAGGAATTTCGCTACCTTAGGACCGTTATAGTTACGGCCGCCGTTTACCGGGGCTTCGATCAAGAGCTTCGCCCGAAAGCTGACCCCATCAATTAACCTTCCGGCACCGGGCAGGCGTCACACCGTATACGTCCACTTTCGTGTTTGCACAGTGCTGTGTTTTTATTAAACAGTTGCAGCCAGCTGGTATCTGCGACTGGTCTCGGCTCCATCCGCAAGGGACTTCACCCAATCCAGCGTGCCTTCTCCCGAAGTTACGGCACCATTTTGCCTAGTTCCTTCACCCGAGTTCTCTCAAGCGCCTGAGTATTCTCTACCTGACCACCTGTGTCGGTTTGGGGTACGATTNCCGTATACGTCCACTTTCGTGTTTGCACAGTGCTGTGTTTTTATTAAACAGTTGCAGCCAGCTGGTATCTGCGACTGGTCTCAGCTCCGTCCGCAAGGGACTTCACCAAATCCAGCGTGCCTTCTCCCGAAGTTACGGCACCATTTTGCCTAGTTCCTTCACCCGAGTTCTCTCAAGCGCCTGAGTATTCTCTACCTGACCACCTGTGTCGGTTTGGGGTACGATTCACTGTTACCTGGTGCTTAGAGGCTTTTCCTGGAAGCGTAGCATCGGTTACTTCGCCACCGTGGTGGCTCGTCATCACGCCTCAGTGTTATGGTGTTCCGGATTTGCCAAAAACACCCACCTTCACGCTTAAACCGGGACTACCGTCGCCCGGCCAACCTAGCTTTCTCCGTCCCCCCTTCGCAGTAACAGCCAGTACAGGAATATTAACCTGTTTCCCATCGACTACGCTTTTCAGCCTCGCCTTAGGGGTCGACTCACCCTGCCCCGATTAACGTTGGACAGGAACCCTTGGTCTTCCGGCGAGCGGGTTTTTCACCCGCTTTATCGTTACTTATGTCAGCATTCGCACTTCTGATACCTCCAGCAGCCCTCACAGGCCACCTTCGACGGCTTACAGAACGCTCCCCTACCCAAC
>NZ_KZ819054.1 GCF_003115845.1 Brenneria roseae subsp. roseae
ATAGGCTGGTCCGGGTCGCCTTCCAGGAAACTGACGATAACTTCATGGCCGATACGCGGTATCGCAATCAGACCGTACTGGCCGCCCGCCCAGCCCTGACTCACCCGCACCCAGCACGAACTCTGGTCATCGCTTGCCCCGTAGCGGTCCCACGGGAATTGCAGCTTAATCCTGCCGTATTCGTCGCAGTAGATTTCCTCGCCCGCCGGTCCCACCACCGTCGCTATCTGCGGACCGTCCACCATCGGCTTGTACGGCATACCGGTACGCCACGTCATGCTGGCCTTTATCACCTCGAAACTGTTGCTGTAGGTGGTCGGCTCGCCGCCGCTTTCTTCTTCCAGCGCCTGGGGCTGCTGCCCGCTGTGCGTGATGGCAACCAGTTGCCAGGCGATATTGAGCTGGGGATTCGGGTGCCCGGTGAGCGTGAAGCTGCTGCCCGGCAGCAGCATTGCCGCATTGGATTCGCCGCCGCCGGTCATGGCGCCTGCCCGCAACGCATCCAGCCGGTAGCCGGTAAACGCCTTGCCGCTCGGGTCCTGTTTAAAGCGACCGGGATAGTCGTAGTGCTGGTAGCTTTCGCGCTGATGCGAGAGGTCGCTGCCGGGTTTGGTGTGCGACAGCCCGTAGGCCGGGGTTTTAAAACTGTAGTCTTTCAGTTCCACCTCGGCGGTGCGCACCGCTTCGGCATAGCGGAAGCGCCGCACATACGCGCCCTCGCTCAACCCCTGTGTGGCAAGGTTGAAGAACAGCTCCGGCCCTTTGGCCAGCGCCCCCGCGTCGTCGGCAAACACCAGCCGGTGCATGCCTTCCTCAAATTCGTGGAAGAAGTACAATCCTTCTTCCGCCGCCAGCCGGGTGATAAACGCCAAATCGCTTTCCCGGTACTGCACGCAGTATTCCCGCGCCGCATGTTCGTGACGCAGCGCAAAGGCGTAATCGGTGATGCCGGACTCTTCCAGCAGCGTGCCGATAATCTCCTCCGGCTTCTGCGCCTGAAAGATACGGGCGTTGGTACGCAGCCCCAGCCGCCACAGCGCCGGGCGCACCTCCGCCTGATAGCGCGTGCGGCGAAAGCCGGTATCGCCCTGGGCGAAGGCGCTGACCATCCCGCTCACCCGGCGTTGCAGTTCGCCCTCGTACCACACCATCAGCTCACACGGCTGGTCCAGCACCGCGCCAAAATCGATACCCGGCAAGGGACTTGCCAGATTCAGCGACAGGGCAAACGGCTGATTAAGCGCTTCGCTGAGCTGAAAATCCACCACCGCAAAGGTCGATTCCGGCAACGCGCCGACCTTGACGGTGAACTGCAATCCTGTACTGTTGGCCATCGTCTTCTCCTTTTCCCTCGCTTCCACGGCTACCGCACGCCCCGAAAGCTCCCCGGTGCGCTGACGCATCATTCACTGCGGTATCTTGTCCCCGCGCTCTGGTCTGAGACCTTCACACCACAACGCCGGCGCTATAAGTGAAAAAGCCCGGAACGCGTCCGGGCAAGAAAATGGTGTTACGCTTCGACCGGCGCGCGCCAGTCGTCGGAGCCGGAGGTGCCGGCTACCGTGTGCTCCCAGTCGATTTTGCGGTACGCCAGCGATACTTCAATCATCTGGGTGTAATCCAGTTTCGACGGGTCCTGGCAGTGCGGCATCTGGCAATCGATGTCCACGATGGTGGCGTCGGTCAGCACGGTGGAGAAGAAGTGCTCCTGTTTGCCTTCCACCGAGGTGCGATACCATTTCAGGGTGACGGTCGGCAGCATCTCGCCGGAGGCCAGGGCGTTGTACATCAGCGGGACGGCCTTGTTCAGCGCCACGGTGAATTTGAACGGCTTGTGGACGCGCTGACCGGAAGGCTGACCGGACTGAGGGTCGGTGGGGACGGTGACGAC
>NZ_KZ819055.1 GCF_003115845.1 Brenneria roseae subsp. roseae
AAATGGCACAAAGTTTTTTGCTGATGGGGGCACTGATTCAGCAGCATCTGAAAGGTGAAAAAGAAGATTTATTGACACCGGAAAAATTGCTGAAGGTTGCACAACAACAGGGAACAGTGCCGAGTCGTGTTCGTTATCAGTGGGTAGAGGATGAGGATACAGGCAGGCTGAAGGCAGTCGGTTATCACACCAGTATGGAAAGCGGGCGCGATCAAGTTCAGGTCAGGCTGTTGAAGCATGATTTTCCCAATAACCGCTACGAGTTCTGGGAAGAGGGCGCAACAGGACCAACCATTTTATGGACACCGGATAATCCGGGTGTGGAATTGCCTACTGATACGGCACANTATCTCGTCAGCGATACCGGGTTTTGAAATTCCAGAGATGGATGATGTCAGTATCCTCGCGACACCGATACCGGACGAGAAAGATTTCCGTGATTACATTCTGGTGTTCCCGGAGAATGTGTTTCCGCCGATTTATGTTTATTTATCAGAAAATAAGATATCTTATGCTCATGGATACAAACATTATCCGCCTAAGGGATTATCTTGGGGGGAAGTGGTTAAAACCACAAAAAGTGGGCCTGCTAAATTTAAACCTAATGTAGATATTACCTCTATAGACTATGAGGTTTGGGAAAATGGTATATCGACTTCAAATGAAAAAAACTGGAAGATTATGAAATTTGACGAAGTAAAAGGGGCGTATAAAGGAAAAGAAACTGCATGGGTTGTGACAAAGGAGTCACAAGGAACGATTCATTCTCACCCTATTGGTGAACAAGAAGCAAGAAGGTTAATGAAATGAAAAGAGAGATAGTTATTTTGGGTGATGTATACATAGTTAATAATCTGGATAGTGTTTTTGATGAATTATCTGGTATTGATTTCAATAAAACAGTTTCAGAAGAAATTAATAAATTAGATGAGGATTTATTGATGTTATCATGCTCGAATGGAAACATTCTAGACATAGGCTGGTATCCTGCATTTGAGGAAAACGGGAGTTTTAAAATCGGAGTCATAAAAAATGGAAATTGGGATAGCCCGCTATATGAGGAGAGTGTGCATTGGGACAAAAATTTTTTAAGAGGTAAAATAAAGGAGTTAATTGGTAAATTAGATGCGTGAAATATATTTTTTATCATGAACAAAGATTTTACGAATGACTACGAATGACTATGAATGTTGAAGCACTATTGAATTGTATAGGTAAAACCTACCAAGAGATCTTTGATGAAGGATTGATCCCTTATAAAACCAAGCCTAAAGGGGATTCCGGTGATCCTGTATTGGATTTAGATATGGTCAAAGAATGTATCTACTTGGCTTTTCATCGGTCATCGAGAAAACTATTTTGTGTGACACTTACACTCTTTGATGAAGACAGGCCAGCGCAGCAATTTCCAAATGTTACCTATGTCAGGAAACAGGTAGGTTTCCAGTCGTGTCCATACAGAACGCTGAT
>NZ_KZ819056.1 GCF_003115845.1 Brenneria roseae subsp. roseae
CCGACGATACCCGAATGGGGAAACCCAGTGTGTTTCGACACACTATCATCACATGAATCCATAGTGTGATGAGGCGAACCGGGGGAACTGAAACATCTCAGTACCCCGAGGAAAAGAAATCAACCGAGATTCCCCCAGTAGCGGCGAGCGAACGGGGAGGAGCCCAGAGTCTGCATCAGCTTGTGTGTCAGTGGAAGCGTCTGGAAAGTCGCACGACAGAGTGTGATAGTCCCGTACACGAAGATGCACAGGTTGTGAGCTCGATGGGTAGGGCGGGACACGAGATATCCTGTCTGAAGATGGGGGGACCATCCTCCAAGGCTAAATACTCCTGACTGACCGATAGTGAACCAGTACCGTGAGGGAAAGGCGAAAAGAACCCCGGCGAGGGGAGTGAAACAGAACCTGAAACCGTGTACGTACAAGCAGTGGGAGCCTTGATTAATCAGGGTGACTGCGTACCTTTTGTATAATGGGTCAGCGACTTATATTNNNGCGTTTCGCTTTGCGTGGTGCGCAAAATGCGTAACGACAGCGCGATTGACGGTTAACGGCGCGAAGCGACGTTCAACATCAAAATCAAGCAGTGGAGCGTTTTGGGGTGGGGTGACTGCGTACCTTTTGTATAATGGGTCAGCGACTTATATTCTGTAGCAAGGTTAACCGAATAGGGGAGCCGCAGGGAAACCGAGTCTTAACTGGGCGTTAAGTTGCAGGGTATAGACCCGAAACCCGGTGATCTAGCCATGGGCAGGTTGAAGGTTGGGTAACACTAACTGGAGGACCGAACCGACTAATGTTGAAAAATTAGCGGATGACTTGTGGCTGGGGGTGAAAGGCCAATCAAACCGGGAGATAGCTGGTTCTCCCCGAAAGCTATTTAGGTAGCGCCTCGTGAACTCATCTTCGGGGGTAGAGCACTGTTTCGACTAGGGGGTCATCCCGACTTACCAACTCGATGCAAACTGCGAATACCGTAGAATGTTATCACGGGAGACACACGGCGGGTGCTAACGTCCGTCGTGAAGAGGGAAACAACCCAGACCGCCAGCTAAGGTCCCAAAGTCATGGTTAAGTGGGAAACGATGTGGGAAGGCCCAGACAGCCAGGATGTTGGCTTAGAAGCAGCCATCATTTAAAGAAAGCGTAATAGCTCACTGGTCGAGTCGGCCTGCGCGGAAGATGTAACGGGGCTAAACCATGCACCGAAGCTGCGGCAGCGA
>NZ_KZ819057.1 GCF_003115845.1 Brenneria roseae subsp. roseae
CGGCTATGTGCCAGAAGCGGAAGTCATTACTTCAGTGATATCGTTGATTTCAGATATCACTTAGAGTAAGTTAGAGTTCGCTATTGAATGAAAATTTTATTTTCATTGGAGTTAAAGCCATATATACCTAATTTAGGGTGTGCTTTTATCTATACCCGCCTAAATTTATATTATTTCTTGTACCGAATAAATAATAGAAAGCCCCATCAATAACCTTAGGTGAAATACATGGACATTTCAGAACTCGATAATTTTAAGAAGGGACTTATCAACAATAATTCTATAACAGGTGCACTTGAAATACTGACATTTAAATCATTATTTGTCGAGATGTATTTTGATGAACAAAAGCTTAGTTCAGGAACAGCTTTTCTTGCTGCAAATGATAGGGAGTCTCATTGCGCGCTGATCACTAATCGGCATAATGTTACCGGAAGAAATCAAGAAACAAACGAATGTCTTAGCAAGACGTGTGGTACACCCAATAACATAGTCATATATTTCCATAAGAATCAATACATTGGCGAATGGCTTAAAGTAAAGCTTCCTCTATACCGTGAGGATCAAACTCCATACTGGATCGAAGACCCGGTGCTAGGTGCGAAAGCTGATGTTATTGCTTTAAATTTAAACTGGGGAAGCGATGTATTTAGAGTTCCATTTTATATAAAGACCAATTTAGATCGAGATAATTTGTATGTAGGGCCGGGAGATACTGTCAGCGTGATAGGTTTTCCATTTGGTGTTAGTAGTTTTGGCAAATTTCCAGTTTGGGCTACCGGTTCCCTGGCTCAGGAGCTACTATTAATGACAGATGACAATCCAATTTTTTTAATTGATTGCAGAGCGAGACAAGGCCAATCTGGTTCTCCTGTTGTAGCTTATCGATCTGGTGGATATAGAAAATATCAGGATGGCAAAATATCGTCAGTAATGTCTGCCACTCCAAAATGGGAATTTTTAGGAATCTACAGTGGAAGGGTCAATAATGAGTCAGATCTTGGAAGGGTATGGCATGTTTCAGTTATTGAAAGAGTTTTGAATGCAGCAGAACAAGATTATAAGAAAAGAGTAAGTAAAAATGAACAAACATTATAGAGTAAAATGTTTATTCATATTATGCATTTGATTTATTATAATTTAAAAGTGCAGAAAGAGTATGATTTAAATTCAAGGGTGTAATGCAAAGTATCAAATGGATATGTATTTTTCAATTAAAACCAATTCAGAAAAATACCTCAACTGCAATGTCCGATCTTCGCTCA
>NZ_KZ819058.1 GCF_003115845.1 Brenneria roseae subsp. roseae
TCAACGTGCCCGGCAGCGTGCTGGCGGCAAATACCGATATCAGTGCCACGGTCACTATCCGCGATGACGCCGGGAATGAGACCACAGCAGATACTTCGCGTTCCTATATTGTCGATACTACCGCGCCGGCGGCGTCGATTAGCATCGATATCATCGCCGGCGACGATATCGTCAATGCCGATGAAGCCGGTCAGACCATCAGCGTCACCGGTCAGGTGGGTGACGATGTGAAGGCCGGCGATGCGGTTACCGTTAAAGTTGGCTCAGAAACCTACCAGACCATCGTCAATGCCGACGGCGAGACCTGGAGCGTCAATGTGCCCGGCAGCGTGCTGGCGGCGAATACCGATATCAGCGCCACGGTCACTATCCGCGATGATGCGGGCAATGAGACCTCCGCCGACGCCACCCGGTCGTATACCGTAGATACCACGGCTCCTGAAGCCTCTATCTTGATTGATGTGATTGCCGGCGACGATATCGTTAACGCGGATGAAGCCGGACAGACCATCAGCGTGACCGGTCAGGTGGGTGACGACGTCAAAGCCGGTGATGCGGTCACGGTAACGGTGGGTAACGAGACGTATCAGACCACGGTCAATGCCGATGGCGAGGCCTGGAGCGTCAATGTGCCGGGCAGCGTGCTGGCGGCAAATACTGATATCAGCGCCACGGTGACGACTCGTGATGACGCCGGTAATGAGACCACGGCCGATACTTCGCGTTCCTATATTGTCGATACCAGCGCGCCGGCGGCGTCGATTAGTATCGATACCATCGCCGGCGACGATATCGTCAATGCGGATGAAGCCGGCCAGACTATCAGCGTCACCGGTCAGGTGGGCGATGATGTCAAAGCCGGTGATGCGGTCACGGTAACGGTGGGTAACGAGATTTACCAGACTACGGTGAATGTCGATGGCAAAACCTGGAGCGTCAACGTGCCCGGCAGCGTGCTGGCGGCAAATACCGACGTCAGCGCCACGGTGACGACTCGTGACGACGCGGGGAATGAGACCACCGCGGATACCACCCGTTCTTATACGG
>NZ_KZ819060.1 GCF_003115845.1 Brenneria roseae subsp. roseae
CAATGGTATCGATAGTGATAGAGGCTTCAGGGGCGGAGGTATCCACCGTGTAAGAACGGGTGGCATCTGCCGTGGTCTCATTCCCCGCATCATCGCGGGTGATGACCGTGGCGCTGATATCGGTATTCGCCGCCAGCACGCTGCCGGGAACGTTGACACTCCAGGTCTTGCCGTCAGTATTGACGACGGTCTGGTAGGTTTCCGAACCTACCGTCACCGTCACCGCATCGCCAGCTTTGACATCATCACCGACCTGACCGGTGACATTGATGGTCTGTCCAGCTTCATCGGCGTTGATGATATCGTCACCGGCAATGGTATCGATACTAATCGACGCCTCCGGCGCACTGGTATCCACCGTGTAAGAACGGGTGGCATCTGCCGTGGTTTCGTTACCCGCATCATCGCGGGTGGTGACCGTAGCGCTGATATCGCTGTTCGCTGCCAGCACGCTGCCGGGGACATTGACGCTCCAGGTTTTACCGTCTGTATTGACGATGGTCTGGTAGGTTTCCGAACCTACCGTCACCGTGACCGCATCACCGGCTTTGACGTCGTCACCCACCTGACCAGTCACGCTGATGGTCGGTCCGGCTTCATCGGCATTGACGATATCGTCGCCGGCGATGGTATCAATCGAGATAGAAGCGTCAGGCGCGGTGGTATAGAAGGTATACGACAGCGTGGTATAGGAAGTCGTTTAATTCACAGCATCATCGAGGGTGGTGACGGTCGCACTGACGTCGCTGTTTGCCGCCAGCACGCTGCCGGGGACATTGACGCTCCAGGTCTTGCCGTCGGCATTCACCGTAGTCTGATACGTCTCGTTACCCACCGTCACCGTGACCGCATCGC
>NZ_KZ819061.1 GCF_003115845.1 Brenneria roseae subsp. roseae
CACGTTAACGTCGGTACTATCGGCCACGTTGACCATGGTAAAACAACGCTGACCGCTGCTATTACTACCGTTCTGGCTAAAACCTACGGTGGTAGCGCGCGTGCATTCGACCAGATCGATAACGCACCGGAAGAAAAAGCACGTGGTATCACCATCAACACGTCTCACGTTGAATACGATACCCCGACTCGTCACTACGCGCACGTTGACTGCCCAGGGCACGCCGACTACGTGAAAAACATGATCACCGGTGCTGCGCAGATGGACGGCGCGATCCTGGTTGTTGCTGCGACCGACGGCCCGATGCCGCAGACTCGTGAGCACATCCTGCTGGGTCGTCAGGTAGGCGTTCCTTACATCATCGTGTTCCTGAACAAATGCGACATGGTTGATGACGAAGAGCTGCTGGAACTGGTAGAGATGGAAGTGCGTGAACTGCTGTCTCAGTACGATTTCCCGGGCGATGACACGCCGGTAATCCGCGGTTCTGCGCTGAAAGCGCTGGAAGGCGAAGCCGAGTGGGAAGCGAAAATCATCGAACTGGCGGAAGCGCTGGATACTTATATCCCGGAACCAGAACGTGCCATCGACAAGCCGTTCCTGCTGCCAATCGAAGACGTATTCTCCATCTCCGGTCGTGGTACGGTAGTGACCGGTCGTGTAGAGCGCGGCATCGTTAAAGTGGGTGAAGAAGTTGAAATCGTGGGTATCAAAGACACCACGAAAACCACCTGTACCGGCGTGGAAATGTTCCGCAAACTGCTGGACGAAGGTCGTGCGGGTGAGAACGTGGGCGTTCTGCTGCGCGGTACCAAACGTGA
>NZ_KZ819062.1 GCF_003115845.1 Brenneria roseae subsp. roseae
TCACCGTGGCGCTGATATCGGTATTCGCCGCCAGCACGCTGCCCGGTACATTGACGCTCCAGGTCTTGCCGTCGGCATTCACCGTGGTCTGGTAAATCTCGTTACCCACCGTGACCGTGACCGCATCGCCGGCTTTGACGTCATCACCGACCTGACCAGTGACATTGATGGTCTGTCCGGCTTCCTCGGCGTTGATGATATCGTCGCCGGCAATGGTATCGATGGTGATAGCGGCGTCCGGGGCCGTGGTATCGACCGTATAAGAACGGGTGGCGTCGGCGGTGGTCTCATTGCCCGCATCATCGCGGGTGGTGACCGTGGCGCTGATATCGGTATTTGCCGCCAGCACGCTGCCGGGCACGTTGACGCTCCAGGTCTTGCCATCCGCATTGACGATGGTCTGGTAGATCTCTGAGCCAACCTTGACGATCACCGTATCGCCGGCCTTCACGTCATCGCCCACCTGACCGGTCACGCTGATGGTCTGTCCAGCTTCATCGGCGTTGATGATATCGTCACCGGCAATGGTATCGATACTAATCGACGCCTCCGGCGCACTGGTATCCACCGTGTAAGAACGGGTGGCATCGGCCGTGGTTTCATTACCGGCGTCATCACGGGTGGTGACCGTCGCACTGACGTCAC
>NZ_KZ819063.1 GCF_003115845.1 Brenneria roseae subsp. roseae
TGAGACAGGTGCTGCATGGCTGTCGTCAGCTCGTGTTGTGAAATGTTGGGTTAAGTCCCGCAACGAGCGCAACCCTTATCCTTTGTTGCCAGCACTTCGGGTGGGAACTCAAAGGAGACTGCCGGTGATAAACCGGAGGAAGGTGGGGATGACGTCAAGTCATCATGGCCCTTACGAGTAGGGCTACACACGTGCTACAATGGCGCATACAAAGAGAAGCGAGCTCGCGAGGGCAAGCGGACCTCATAAAGTGCGTCGTAGTCCGGATTGGAGTCTGCAACTCGACTCCATGAAGTCGGAATCGCTAGTAATCGTAGATCAGAATGCTACGGTGAATACGTTCCCGGGCCTTGTACACACCGCCCGTCACACCATGGGAGTGGGTTGCAAAAGAAGTAGGTAGCTTAACCTTAGGGAGGGCGCTTACCACTTTGTGATTCATGACTGGGGTGAAGTCGTAACAAGGTAACCGTAGGGGAACCTGCGGTTGGATCACCTCCTTACCTGATGATACGAAATCGAGTGAAGTGCTCACACAGATTGTCTGATGAAAA
>NZ_KZ819064.1 GCF_003115845.1 Brenneria roseae subsp. roseae
GTTGGGTAGGGGAGCGTTCTGTAAGCCGTCGAAGGTGGCCTGTGAGGGCTGCTGGAGGTATCAGAAGTGCGAATGCTGACATAAGTAACGATAAAGCGGGTGAAAAACCCGCTCGCCGGAAGACCAAGGGTTCCTGTCCAACGTTAATCGGGGCAGGGTGAGTCGACCCCTAAGGCGAGGCTGAAAAGCGTAGTCGATGGGAAACAGGTTAATATTCCTGTACTGGCTGTTACTGCGAAGGGGGGACGGAGAAAGCTAGGTTGGCCGGGCGACGGTAGTCCCGGTTTAAGCGTGAAGGTGGGTGTTTTTGGCAAATCCGGAACACCATAACACTGAGGCGTGATGACGAGCCACCACGGTGGCGAAGTAACCGATGCTACGCTTCCAGGAAAAGCCTCTAAGCTCTAGGTAACAGTCAATCGTACCCCAAACCGACACAGGTGGTCAGGTAGAGAATACT
>NZ_KZ819065.1 GCF_003115845.1 Brenneria roseae subsp. roseae
ACCTACCTGTTTCCCGATATTGGCAACAGAGACATAGCAGAACTGGACACGGGCGATCTGTTGGTTCCCATCAAAAAAATAGAGAAGCTGGGTTATCTGGAAATTGCCATGCGGGTGAAACAGTACGCGACCGCCATCATGCGTTATGCCGTCCAGCAAAAGATGATCCGTTTCAATCCTGCCTACGATTTGGAAGGCGCTGTTCAGAAGCCACAGACGGAACACCGTCCCGCTATCGAGCTTGAAGAGATACCAGCCCTGCTGGAACGTATTGAAAGCTATCAAGGCCGTAGCAGACTTACTCTACTTGCGATAAAACTCAATCTGCTGATTTTTGTGCGTTCCAGTGAACTCCGCTTTGCCCGATGGTCAGAGATCGATTTCAAAAGTGCCTTATGGGTTATCCCTGAACAGCGTGAAGCCATTGAAGGGATCAA
>NZ_KZ819066.1 GCF_003115845.1 Brenneria roseae subsp. roseae
TACGAAATCGAGTGAAGTGCTCACACAGATTGTCTGATGAAAATGACGAGCAGAAATACCTTAATAGGCTTGTAGCTCAGGTGGTTAGAGCGCACCCCTGATAAGGGTGAGGTCGGTGGTTCAAGTCCACTCAGGCCTACCAATTCTTTCCCATGCTGTGTTGTCGCCCCACTCGTTTACTGATGTAAACGTCGTGAGACTCCGCCTTGCCTGGAAACGAATTGGCTAACTCATCGAGCGGTGGGTTAAAGGGTATGACTGAATTTGGGGCTATAGCTCAGCTGGGAGAGCGCCTGCTTTGCACGCAGGAGGTCTGCGGTTCGATCCCGCATAGCTCCACCATATAAAGACTTCAGAGCGTATTGGTAACAGTATGCTGTGAAGTATTATGCTCTTTAACAATCTGGAACAAGCTGAAATTTGAAACGATGC
>NZ_KZ819067.1 GCF_003115845.1 Brenneria roseae subsp. roseae
CCGCGCTACGTAAACAGGATTTGGCAAACACAGGCTCCATTGCAAGCATCGGTGTCAGCGCCAGCAAAGGGGAACGGTTCGACGCCGCCTGTTTAGCACATTCCTGAACCGGAGATTTATAAGGCGTGTCACCAATAATGACGTTGCCGCTGCCGGAGATAATGACACCACCGCAATTGATACCATCGCCAATACGGGCAGCGGGTTTACCATTAATGAGAACCGTCGATGAGCCTGCTGCTATTTTTCGGGAATGCACACCATGCGGTGCATTGGGACAGGGACAACCATGAAGCAGAACCGTATCACCTTTACGGGCGGCGGGCTGACCGTTGATGATAACGTCAGGACTGCCTTCCACGATCGGGGTTTCAGGGAAGCAGTCATGACCAC
>NZ_KZ819068.1 GCF_003115845.1 Brenneria roseae subsp. roseae
TACGAAATCGAGTGAAGTGCTCACACAGATTGTCTGATGAAAAATAATGAGCAAAAGCGTCAACAAAGTACGGTGTCGTGTCCCCTTCGTCTAGAGGCCCAGGACACCGCCCTTTCACGGCGGTAACAGGGGTTCGAATCCCCTAGGGGACGCCAGCGCATCCGACCATTCCGGTGAAAGCGGGGGTCTTCAGTAAGTCATCATGCTTACCTCATATCTTAAAACTGATTAGCGATAGTCAGGGTTTAAGATATTGCTCTTTAACAATCTGGAACAAGCTGAAATTTGAAACGATGCGGCGACGATTATCTTTACTGATGATGTTGCTGTATCAGAGTCTCTCAAAGAATCGCAGCGCGAACGTGACTTG
>NZ_KZ819069.1 GCF_003115845.1 Brenneria roseae subsp. roseae
CAGATTGATGACAAAGTCCTGGCCTGCCGGCCAGGACTTTGATCTAATAAGGTCAGTGTAAAAAACGGACTGACCGCCATGCTCAGAGAACCCGCCCCACAGCAATACCAGTTTGAAATGGTTACCCTCGAAGAACTGGTGCCTGAAGACCATCTGGTGCGCAAAATTGATGCCGCCATCGATTTCGAATTTATCCGCGATACTGTCGCCCACCTCTATTGCCCCAATAACGGACGTCCCGCCATCGACCCGGTGCGCCTGATTAAAATGATGCTGCTCGGCTACCTCTTCGGTATCCCTTCCGAGCGCCGTCTGGTGAAAGAAATCCAGGTCAACGTCGCCTACCGCTGGTTCCTGCGC
>NZ_KZ819070.1 GCF_003115845.1 Brenneria roseae subsp. roseae
GAACGCTGATAATCTTCCGACCATGTGGTTTTGGTGGCAAACCAGCTTTTGGCAACGGTTTTGAAAGCGCGGGTATTGTTACGCTTCTCTTGAATGGTTTTGTTGTCAGCCTGTTTTTTAGCGCTGGGGTCAATTCTAGCGGCCAACAGTTTTTTTGCTTCATCCCGGCATTGTCTTGCATCAGCCAGCGAAACAGCAGGGTAGACACCAATCGAAAACACCTTCTGTTTCCCTTCAAAGCGATAGCCTAACTGCCAATATTTTGAACCGTTGGGATGTACCAGCAGGTAGAGGCCGAACC